>CAWCDM010000119.1:0-62511 GCA_963794185.1 uncultured Alphaproteobacteria bacterium
CCTCGTAACCCAGCGTCCGCAACTCTTCGAACAACCGGATTAGCGTCAGACGTTCGCGCGCCGGCTTACCAGTATTCGCGGTCAGCAGCCGGTCCAGATCCGCCTTCCACCGGCCGAGCCGTGGCCGGGGTTGGTGCTCTCGTTCATAAGATGACGACGTCTCCCCCGATCGCAGCACCCGCCGAACCGTGTTGCGAGACAGCTTCAGGTCGCGCGCCATCTCCCGGATCGACTTTCCCTTGACCAAATGATCCCGCCGTATCCGGACAATCGTCTCCACAATCAGCATCCCCACCGCCCGCTTCCACGAAAAGCGGGCAGTCCAGTAGGAACATATTCAGAGGGTCAATTTTGGACGCCGATCCACCCTCTAGGTGGGTCAAAATTGCACGCCGAAACACAGCGAAGTACTGCGACCACCTTCCGCTCTATCGACAGAGCGAGATCTACGCCCGCGAGGGGCTCGAACTCGACCGCTCGACCCTGTGCGATTGGGTCGGCCAGGCGGCCTGGCTGCTCGATCCGGTCGTGGCGGCGATCCGCCAGCACGTCTTCGCCGCCGAGAAGATCCACGGCGACGACACCACTGTCCCGGTGCTGGCTCCAGGGCTTGGTCGGACCAAGACCGGCCGGTTGTGGGTCTATGTACGCGACGATCGGCCGTTCCTCGGTTCGGCACCGCTAGCTGCCGCCTACTTCTACAGCCCGGACCGTGGCGGCCAACATCCGGCCGATCACATGGCCGGGTTCAGCGGCTTTCTCCAGGCCGATGGCTACGCTGGGTTCGAGGCGTTGTACGATAGTGGCCGCACCAATCCCGGCGTCCCCGCGAACGCCTCCATCACGGAAGTTGCATGCTGGGCGCATTGTCGCAGGAAATTCTTCGATGTCTGGCAAGCCACGAAATCGCCGGTCGCCAAGGAGGCGCTCGATCGGATCGCAGCGATCTATGTCATCGAGGCCAAGGCCCAGTTCGCCCCTGCCGCCGAGCGGGTGGAACACCGCAAGGAGACCGGGCCGCTGCTCGATGCATTCTTCACATGGGCCGACGCGACCGTGGTCAAGCTGTCGGCGAAGTCCGCGCTGGCCGAGGCGTTCCGCTATACCATCAAGCGGCGCAAGGCGCTCGCGCGCTTTGTCACCGACGGACGTCTCGAGGCCGATAACAACATCGCCGAGAACGCCATGCGCGCCATCGCGCTGGGGCGGAAGAACTACCTCTTCTGCGGCTCCGATACCGGCGGTGATCGTGCCGCTTCCATCTATACTCTCGTGCAGACGGCAAAGCTCAACGGCGTAAATCCCGAGGCATACCTCAAGGGTATCCTGACAAAAATTGCCGCTGGGCATCCCATCAATCGGATCAACGAGCTGACGCCGTGGCGGATGCTCCCCGCTGCCACAGCACAACCGCCATAGCCGGCAATCAGCACGCACCAGACAGGCTTCGGTCTGCACCCATCGAAGGTAGCTCCTCACAGGAACGCAGTATCGGCGATCCAGGCTTCCCTTCGCCATACGTGGCAGGCCGGACGCTTACGGCTGAAGTCGCGGTGACCGTAGCCGACGGCACGTGCCGCGTCCCACGCCCGCAATCGTGCGCCTCACCCCCGCGCCAGCCTCCCCCGCCCCAGCCTCCCCCGAAACCGCTCTGGGATCTCGTCGCCGGGCTCCGGCGGCACGTCCGGTGCGCCGGCAAGCTGCGCCTTCAGGTCCTCCGGCCGTGCTTCGCGGGCGCGGCGCCGGAGGAACTCCGCCGCAGCCTCCACCACGCCGATCTTCTGCGCCACCGCCGTCGCGATCCACTGGTTGAGCGACAGGCGTCCTCCCCCGCCAAGCGCGCCGCCGCCGCCTTGATGGAGGCCGGCAGCTTCAGCGGATAGGCCGCCCTGCTCATCGCGTCATCTCCCCCAGCACCTCGACGGGTCGCGCGATCCGCAGGCCGAACCGGATCGCCGCCGTGGCGAAGTGGCGGCTGTTGTAGGTCACCAAGGCCTCGGCCCGGCCGTTGACCACCGCCTCGAAAACGCGCTCGTCGCCGGGGTCCGAAAGCTGTGGCCGCCAACGGTAGTGCACGTCCACCGGCTCCGCCGCGCTGGCCAGCGCGGCCAGACGGCGATCCACCTGCACCTCGGTCAGGCCGGCGGCCCGCAACTGCACCGGCCGCTTCAGCACCTCCTCGTATTGGCGGAACGGCGCTGGCGTGGCGATGAGATCCTCGGCGCGATCCGACGCGAGAAGAACATCAAGCATTGGCCGCGGAGATGGAAATAAAACCTGATCGGCCAGCAGAATCGGGAATGGCGGGACCCTTACGAGAGTCCGTTCGCGTAGCACGGGTAAAGGTGTACCGCTCCGGATGGCTGGGACCGGCCACGCCATGGCGATAAAACGGGCTTCGGCAACGCTCGCTCCACCGTCATGGCGGGCCTGTCCCGGCGTTCCGCAGTGGCGCCGGTATCGCTCATCCCTTCGCCTCCAGCCGCACACGCGGATCGAGAATCGTGTAGAGCAGGTCGACGACCAGATTGATCGTGACAAACAGCAGAACGATCATCATCAGGTACGCGACGATCACCGGGCGATCCAGCACATTGATCGAATCGATGATCAGCTTCCCCATGCCCGGCCAGGCGAACACGCTCTCGGTCACCACCGCAAACGCGATCGTCGACCCCAGCTCCAAGCCGACCACCGTGACCACCGGGATCATGATGTTCTTTAGCACATGAACGAGGATCACCCGCGCCTGTGTCAGCCCCTTGGCTCGGGCGAATTTAACAAAATCCATCGGCAGCGTTTCGCGAACCCCGGCACGCGTCAGGCGCAATACCAGCGAGATGTTGAACAGCGACAGATTGAGCGCCGGCAACAGCAGGTGACGCAACCCGTCCAGCGTGAGGAACGACCACTGCACACCGAACAGCTCGGCTGTTGCGCCGCGCCCGGTACTCGGGAGCCAGCCGAGCTGCACGGCAAACACCATGATCAGCATCAGTCCGACCCAGAACGTGGGGAGCGAGAAGCCCAGGATGCTGCCGGCCATGATCGTGCGCGCCGCCACGCCCTGGGGGTACAGCCCGGCATACAGCCCAAGCGGGATACCGAGGACGACTGACAGCAGAACCGCGGTGACCGCCAGCTCCATGGTCGCCGGCATGCGTTGCGCGATCAGCCGCAGCGCCGGTTCGTTGAACACGAAGCTGCGGCCCAGATTACCGTGCAGCGCATCTTTGACAAACAGCAGGTATTGCTCCCACAACGGCTGGTCGAGCCCAAGTGCCGCGATGATGCGCGCCCGCTCCGCCTGGTCCGCCTCGGGCGAGATCAGGATGTCGACAGGATTGCCGATTACGTGCACGCCGATGAACACGATCACCGACATGGCGAGCACGACGAACAGCGCCTGGATCAGCCGCCGGATCAGCCAGGTTGTCATTCACGCTCCCGCGCCGGTTGCCGACCGTTATAATGGGGTACGCACGCATCAATCCAGAGGACTGTGACCCTGGCTTGGCATGCCGCCACCTTGCACCGCATCAGAAGCGCGCTTCGTACTTGCGTGCGACGCGCGCGAGCACCGCACCGTAATCGAACATCGTCTTACGCTGAGCAACCCACTCAAAGTGGTGCGGCGGCTCGTTCCAGGCTCTGAATCGGAGCCTTCGCAAGCAGCCGGTCTTCAGCTACGGCGGCCTCCTGCACAGGATGCTTGTATCGACCCCCGTCAGTGGGCCACGGACGCTCTCCCTCATAGGAGACGTAGTGATCCGCATGATTCACGCCGACAATCCCGACGCAGACCGGATTCCCTCCGGCAGCACGGAACTGGCCTGTCTGCTTAATGAGGTCGCCAACGACCCGGTCAATCTGCTTGATCATCGCCTTTGCGAGTATCTTCACCTCCGTGCCGATCTCAACAGTGGCAATTGGACCCCGTCCGCAGATAAAGCCAGGCACCCGTTCGGCAGTCTCGTGAGGGATCAGCTCGCCAAATGTTCCATCGCCGCGACGGGCCTTGATGCCATGAGCACGGTTCTGAACGTTGAGCACACGCAGACCGGCATCAGTTCTGGCGTTTAGAGTCGCAGACAGGCCAAGTGCATAGAGGTCATCGGGCAGACACCTGGCAACGGAATCGCCAAGGCTGGAATTGTGATGCCGATACCGCGCCCCTTTAAACAGGCTCCGAAAGCGGTCCAGCAATCGATACGCCACGCGTCTTGACTTTCTGGGCCGGCAACGTTCCCACGGCATCGATCCGCACCGTCGTCCGCACTGCACCGACAAGACGATCCTGCCTCGCTGCCTCTGTCAATCTGCGGCTGGCGATCTCCAGATAGGACGGCTCGATCTCATTGGCGATCGAGTTACGCCCCGTGCCGAGAGCTGCCAGGCTGACGCTGCCGGTTCCCGCAAAGGGGTCAAGTACGATGTCGCCAGCGAAGGAAAACATGCGGATCAGGCGGTCTGCCAGTTCAACCGGAAATGGCGCAGGATGACCGAGTTGGGTGGAGGCGCCCTTGTTATCGGTCCAGATGGACCGCCACCATGCCTGCATCTCCCGCTTGCTCAGCATCGACAGTGCCTTCTGCAATGGGGTCGCCGTCCTGTATTGGCCGCCCTTCCGCAGAAACAGAATATGCTCGATGTCGTTTTTGATCACAGCACCCGGCTGATACGGCTTTCCGTAAAAGCCGGCGCCGTTGCCTTCCGCTTCCATCGCCCCGTTAGCGATCTTGTGCCACAGGATCGGCGTGACACAATCCAGACCCAGTCTACGGCCCCGCACCAAGATGTCCGCGTGCAGTGGCATGACGAAATGGCGTCCGGCCTTCTTGCGCGGCACACACACATCACCCACTACGCAACAGATGCGCCCACCGGGAACCAGGACCCTGATGCATTCAGCCCAAACCCTGTCGAGTTCGTTGAGAAAGGCCTCGTAGTCATCGATAGCCCCCATCTGCCTTTCGTTTTCCGCATAACGTTTGAGTGTCAAATAGGGCGGCGATGTGACAACCAGATGAACGGACTCATCGGAAAGCCAGGCGAGATCGCGGGCGTCTCCAAGGTGGAGGCGATGTTCCGTCGAATCGAACGGCTCCGGCCATGGGAGAGTGCGATATGCCTCGTTGGCACGACGAAGCTGGGCCAACGTATCGGATGTCGCATCATTTGACGGCAGATCGGCGATCAACTGGGCCCGGAGCAGATCTGTCGAAGCATAAGCCGATCCATCCATCGCTGACTTAAAGCCCTTGGCTGCCGCACCAACTTGTTACCCTCAAGCCGTCGGTTCGGCAAGTAGCCGCGCTCATTTTCCTTGGAAAATCAGACTATTGCATGCGGATAGTCGTAGCCACGCCAAGTGCGACTCGGCAGCCGATCTCCCTGCCATGATAGCCGCGCCGCCTCCTGCCATCGCGCCGCCGGTTGGACGGTTCCACCGACCTGTATAAACTCCCCCGGATGGATGCACCGAACACCGGCACGCCACGCCTCAGTACCGCGGAAATGCTGTCCCGGCTCGTGTCGTACGATACGACGAGCCGAAACTCCAACCTGAGACTGATCGGTTTCGTGCGCGAATATCTGGACGCGCATGGCATTCCCTACCGCGTCAGCACCGATGCCACCGGTGAAAAGGCCAACATCCAAGCCATCATCGGACCACAGCAACCGGGCGGCATCGCTCTCTCCGGGCATGTCGATACCGTGCCGGTGGACGGCCAGGCCTGGACCGCCGATCCGTTCACGTTGCGTCGAGCCGACGGCCGCCTCTATGCGCGCGGCGCCGCCGACATGAAGGGGTTCGTCTCCGCCTGCCTCGCCGCGGTTCCCGATTTCAAGGCGAGGAAACTCGCCCGACCGCTGCACCTGTTCATCAGCTACGACGAGGAGGTCGGCTGCCACGGCGCGCGGCGGCTCATCGAGGACCTGAATGCGTCCGGGCTGAAGCCGGCGCTCTGCGTCGTGGGCGAGCCGTCGGGGATGCAGCCGATCCTGGCCCACAAGGGAAAGCTGAACCTTCGCGTGAGCGTGCGCGGCCGGACGGGCCATTCGAGCGAGCCAGCCAAGGGGGTGAACGCCATCCACGCCGCCGGCGAGGCGATCGGCTATGTCGCCGCCGAAGTGCGCCGGCTGGCTCGAGAAGGCCCATTCGAGGACGGCTTCGACCCACCGCACACCACAATCCATGTCGGCACCATCCAGGGCGGTACCATCCTCAACATCATCCCGGAGCGCTGCGAGTTCACCTTGGAATGGCGCACCATCCCCAGTGACGACGCCATGCGTCACCTCGGGCGCATGCAGGTATTCGTCGCGGGAACGATCGAACCCGCGATGCACGCCGTGCACCCGGACACCGGCTTCGACTTCGAGGTTATGGCCGCCATGCCTGGCATGTCGCTCGATCCCGATCACCCACTGACCGCACTGGTGAAGCAACTCACCGGTTCCAACAGCACCGGCAAGGTGAGCTACGGCACCGAGGGCGGCTACTATCAGAATGCCAGCATCCCGACGATCATCTGCGGTCCCGGCCACATCGCCCAGGCCCATCAGCCAGACGAGTGGATCGCGCAGGATCAGCTCGATGCGTGCGACGTGTTCATCCGCCGCCTGGCGGATCGCCTGCTGGCCTGACCCGGACGGACGCCCCGCATGTCCCCGATCGCCCAACTGCCGCTGCCGGCATTCCAGGTGCACCTCGTCGCGCCCGACATCAGCCGCTGGGTGGAGGGCAACACCGGAGTCGCAGGCTTCACAACGCACGCGTCGGACAAGCCTGGACCCCATGTCGCGCTGCTCGCGATTTCCCACGGCAATGAGATCGCCGGCGCCATTGTGCTCGATCGGCTGCTGGCGGCCGGCCTTGCGCCCACCCGGGGCAGGCTGACCTTCGGCTTCATCAATCTTGCGGCCTATGAGCGCTTCGATCCGCGGCAGCCGACCGCATCGCGCTTCGTCGATGAGGACATCAACCGGGTCTGGGATCCGGCCGTGCTGGACGGCCAGCGTCGTTCGCTCGAACTCGATCGTGCGCGCGAAATCCGCCCGTTGATCGACACCGTCGATGCGCTGTTCGATCTGCATTCCATGCTGTGGCCGTCGGACCCGCTGATCCTGTGCGGCACGTCGCCAAAGGGGCGGCATCTCGCGATCGGCGCCGGCGTGCCTGGCCTCGTCGTTGCGGATCATGGCCATGCCAGCGGCCGGCGCCTGATCGACTATTCCCGGTTCGCCGACCCCGCAACGCCGTGCGCCGCCAGCCTTGTCGAAGCCGGACAGCATTGGGAAGGCAGGACGGTCGATACCATGCTTGCCAGCGTCGCCGGCCTGCTGCGCCATCTGGACACGGTTGCGGAACATCCCGCGCTGCCGCCGCCGCCCGTGCGCGTCGAGCACCGCTTCGCCGAGGTCACGACGGTCGTGACGGCCGCAACGAACAGCTTCGCCTTCGTGCAGGCCTATCGCGGCGGCGACATCATCCCGCGGCGCAACACGCTGATCGCGCTGGACGGCGAGACGGAGATCCGCACTCCGCACGACGACTGCCTGCTCGTCATGCCAAGCCTCCGGCCGAGCCGGGGCCACACTGCGGTACGACTGGCGCGTTTCGTTTCGACGTGATGCGGCCGCCGGATCACGCCTCCGCCAACGATATGAGATGAGTCCCATGGCTTCGGCTGACCAGTCCGGACTACTCGGCCCCACGCATGGTATTCTCGGTGAGCTCGAATATGAGGGGCCTGTCGCCACCAGCGACCTGAGGCTGAACGGCAGGTGTCGGATTGGCCGCTTCACCTACTTCAATTACGGCTGCGAGATCTCGGACACTGACTTCGGGCGCTACTGCTCGGTCGGGCAGAGGTCCATCGTCAACCCCGGCGAGCATCCGACGGACTGGCTTTCAACGCATCCATTCGTTGGCGACCCCTCCGGGATATCATGTGGTATGGCCAGCGTGCCGGCCTATGCCGCAATCGCCGGCGCGACGCTCGGTGCACCCCGGGCCACAAGGCGGGTCACGATCGGCCATGACGTGTGGCTGGGGGCCAACGCCGTTGTCCTGTCAGGCGTGAGCATAGGCGATGGCGCGGTCATCGCGGCAGGAGCGGTCGTCAGCCACGACGTTGCACCGTTCGCTGTCGTTGGCGGCGTTCCGGCGCGGGTCATCCGCTATCGTTTCCCGGAGGATATGATCAGCCGGCTTCGGCAACTTCGCTGGTGGGATTACGATCTCGCTGCTGTGCGGGAAGAGATCGACTATTCAGACCTGGAGCGCGCCGTTTCCATGCTCGAGGCATTGAAGGCGCGAAGCGAGCTGAAGCTGGTCCAGGATCGCTTCGTTCGCTTTCAACACGATGGGCGAATGCGACAAAATGTAATCGAGCAAGGAACGCGACGTGCGGACGTGGCCTGGGTCGGCTTCGACAATGCGAGGACGCATATGAGGCAGATCCGAGAAATGTTGCGTGCCGCTTTGCAAAGATCGCTGGCACGAACCAGATCCCGCGGATAACAGCCAGGCAAATGGCGCCAACTCCGTCGGCCAGCCCGCCGACCTACAGCATCCTCCTCGGCATACGTCAACGCGTGGCGTTGCGATTTCCGAACGCTGGGAACCAGTACCGATCGCCGTAGCTTCTGCCGCTTCCTACCGCTCTTCGACCGTCATGGCAGGAACAAGCCAGATTGGCATCAGGACAAGCTCTTGGACGGAGACGAACGCCTGTCCCCATCACGGCCGGGCGTGACGTTGAGGGAACGGCGCCTCCAACCAACGCATTATCCGTCCAGCCCTTATCCTGATGTCTGTGGGGACAAGTCCGGCCATGACGTGTGGTCGGTCTGGTATGATCCGCGACGTTTGCCAGGATCACCCCTCCGCCTCGCCAGGCATCGGCATCTTGCCAAATCCCGTGATGATCGCGGTCACCTCGTCGATTGCGGCCTGCGCGGCAGCCGCATCGGTCCCCTTGGCAACGATCGCCACACCGTTGCCGCTCGGCCGGTAGAACGGGTAGCTGCCGATATCGAGGCCGGGGAACTTCGCCTGTACCGCGCCCAGCGGCCCGGCGATGATGCCTTCGGGCAGCCCGACCACATGCACCGCGCGTGATACCACAGGCGCCCCGCCTTTCAATCGCGGCGCCAGCCACTCGAACATCGACTGCATGACGCGCGGCACGCCCGCCATCACATAGACGTTGCCGATCTGGAAACCAGGCGCCACCGACATCGCATTGTCGATCAGCGTGGCGCCGCGCGGCATCGTCGCCATGCGCTGGCGCGCCGCGTTGAATTGGCCCGGCTTGTAGCTGCGCTCCATCCGTGCCCAGGCCTCGGGATGCGGCTCCCACGGCACGCCGAACGCGGCGGCGATGCATTCGCTGGTGATGTCGTCATGCGTCGGCCCTATGCCGCCGGTGGTGAACACATAGTCGAACTTTGCCCGCACCTCGTTCACCGTGCCAACGATGATCTCGGGCACATCCGGGATCACCCGCACCTCACGCAGCGGAATGCCGATCTCGCCCAGCCCCTTGGCGATGAACCGTATGTTGGCGTCCTGGGTGCGGCCCGACAGCACTTCGTTGCCGATCACCAGCAGGCAGGCAGTGGGGTTTTTGTCAGGCATCGGATGCTTGTCCCAACTGTATTGCAGTGGCCGATAGCAGAGGCCGCGCTACTCTAGCGACTTCAGCTCGACGGGCGAAGGCAGGGCAACAACAAGTGCCAAGCCGGACAAATCAGCGTCATGCGTTTGCCAACACTGGAGTGGCCGTGCCCCCTGCAGGCGCCAAGTCTCAGGTATTGATAACATCGCCCCAGCAAGAGACGAGAACGCGGGCGAAGTTGCCGGTCCGCACGGCTTCCCGGATCTCCTTTCCAGTTACCTGGACCACAAGCGCCCTCTCACGGCTGCTTCGTAGCATCTCCTTCGTGACTGTGCCGGCGAACCCATTCCAGGAGATCAAAACGCCGAGGGAGCATCGCTGATTCCGGTTTTCGATCTTCTGTCGAAACACCACTAAGTCGTCCTTGCCGCACTTGCCCGACCAGTTCTTACACTCGGCCAAGATCAGAGCCTCCTCACGGCTGAATGGGGCCTCCGTGCTGCCGTTGCGAACGGCAATGTCGATTTCCTCCGTCGCCGTGATAATTCGCTGCGTGACCGTGAAACCGGGTACTGTTTCGAATAGTCGGCTACATAACTCCTCCAGGCTCCGGCCCTTCTCATCCGTTGAAGTGGCCATCTCAACCCGATCTACCAGCGCCTGGAGACTGTCCGAGCCCCAACCGGACAGGCGCGCGCCAATTTCAGCAATCCGCTTGCCGACCTCATCTGCTGCCTGCTGCGCCGCCTCTTCAACTTCATCGGCAATCCTCCGTATCGTGTCGAAGGCTCGCCGGAGATTGTGATCAGATGTACGTATCGAAAACCTGAGGTGGATGTATGCACCGTCATCGTCATGGTAAGTGACCTCGACATCCCCTCGGGTGCGGTGCCTCGCCTCAACCGCGCGCCGAACCAAATCGAGGTATTGCTCGAGTTCCAGCGGTGCGTACCGGTCACTTCCTGGTCCACGTGTGGTCGGCCTCTCCGAAGATAAAGTTTCCTTCCCTGCAGAGCCGGCCGTTCCAATCCAGATGCAGGCATCGGTCCTTCATGGTACCGACCTCGATGGATACACCCTCCGGTACATCGTTCCGTGTGAGCTCCGACAACAACCTCATGGGCAAACTGATAGGCTCCTCCTCCCCTATCGCACCCTGTAGGCAGGCACGCGCTTGTTCGACATTCATCCTCCCGTGCCTCCTTCATCATATTGCAGAGCTGGACCGATCGGGCTTTACAGCAGCGGCAGCGTCCCTTACAGGAAGTCGCGCAACAGCGGGATCAGCGGCTTGTCGGCCGGCGGCATCGGATAGTCGGCCAGCCTCTGCGGGCGTACCCAGGCGAGCGCCTGGTTCTCGCGCGGCGTCGGCATGCCCTTCCAGCGGCGGCAGAGATATAACGGCATGAGCAGGTGGACGCGCTCGTATTCGTGCGAGGCGAAGGCGAACGGCGCGAGGCAGGCGGCGGAGACATCGATCCCCAATTCCTCCTTCAACTCGCGGATCAATGCCGCTTCCGGCGTTTCGCCAGGGGCGAGCTTGCCGCCGGGGAATTCCCACAGCCCCGCCATCGTCTTGCCCTCCGGCCTGCGTGCCAGCAGCACACGGCCATCGGCGTCGACCAGCGCACAGGCCGCGACCAGCAGCAGCGGCTTGGCGCCGGGCGCGGCTGCCTCCTGCGCCACCTCTGCGTGGCCAAAGATGTCGTCGCGCGTGGCCACGAACCGCCAGACCGGGTGGTCCCTGCCGCGCGCGACGAAGTGATCCGTACCCTCGCCGGTCTGGCGGAACCCGATGCGACGCAGCACAGCACCGGACGCGGGATTGTCGGTGACGACGCCCGCTTCCAGGCGGTCCACGTTGAGATTGGCAAGCGCCCAACTTGCAACGCGCCCCGCCGCCTCGGTGGCGACGCCGTGACCCCAGAACCGCCGGCCAACCCAGTACCCGAGATGCCCGCAACGCTCCTTGACATCCACTTGCAGGCGAACGGTACCAACCAGGACCTCGTGCTCGCCCTCCCGTCCGGTGATCGCCAGGGTATAGGCACTGCCCCGGGCCAGTTCGTGGCGCGTCGACAGGATCCAGTCGTCCGCCAGCTTGCGCGGATAGGGAAACGGGACTGTCGCCAGATTCCGCGTGACCTCCCAGTCATTGACCAGCCGGTGCATCGCCTCTGCGTCCTCGGGGATCAAGGGGCGCAGAACAAGCCGTTCCGTGGCGAGCGGCTCGAACGTGTCGGGAGGGGTAAGCGGGTCGAGGACCGAGGCTTGGGTCGCCGTCACGCACTTGGCTGACCTGGAGGTCGAGCCGGCCCGTCTTGGTTTCCTGGTCTTTGCCGCACGCACATCTGTCATGTTTCGTCTATCGCAGGGACTCGCCTGGTCAGGGGACGTCGAAGGGGGGCGAAGGTGGCTCAGCCGGACGCATCCATGCAAGCTCGCAGCTTCTCCGCCAGCAATTCTCATTTCGGCGCGGTGCGGCTGGCCGTCGCAGCACCGACTGCATCTGCTCTGGACGCGGCCCGTGCGACGCGCGAGGGTCGTGGCACAGCGGAAGGAGGTTTGGCCATGCAGATCGGCATTCATCTGCCCCATATCGGCCGCAAGGCCGGTCCGGACGCGATCCGGCGCGCCGCAGTGCAGGCCGAGGAGCTGGGCTTCGCCGATGTCTGGGTCAGCGAGCACATCATCATCCCGAAGGACGCCAACTACCCGCCGTCGGCCAATTTCTGGGACCCGGTGCTGACGCTGACCTGGGCGGCGGCCTGCACACAACGGGTGAAGCTCGGCACCAGCGTGCTCGTGCTGCCGATGCGCCATCCGCTGCCGCTCGCCAAGGAGCTGGCGACGCTGCAGAACCTGTCGCGCGGGCGGCTGATCCTGGGCGCCGGCGTCGGCTGGATGGAAGCCGAGTTCAACGCGCTGGGCGTGCCGTTTCGCGAGCGCGGGCGGCGGATGGACGAGGGCATCGCCATGATGAAGGCGGTGTGGAGCGAGGACCCTGTAACCTTCCCCACGCGCTGGATCCCCGCGGAGATCAAGGAGATGCGCATGCAGCCGCTGGCCTGTGCGCCGATCCCGATCTGGATCGGCGGGTCGTCCGATGCGGCGATCGCGCGGGCGCTGCGGCTGGATGGTTGGCACGGCAGCCGGGTGACGCCGGAGCAGGCGCCGGCGATGGTCCAGCGTCTGCGCGCCGTGCGCCCGGATGGCGGTTTCACGGTCTCGCTGCGCACTGCCTGCGACGGCAAGGATGCGGGTGCGCTGCGCGGCCGGCTCGATGCCTACAAGGCAGCCGGCGTCCAGCACGTGCTGGTGGCGCCGGAGGAGCGCGGCATCGAGGAATACCTCGGCGCGGTGGAACGCGTGGCACGCTGCGCCGAGGGGCTGTAGGCGATGATCGACCCTGCCATCGACCGCGTGCTGATCACCGGCGCCGCCGGCGCCATCGGCACCGCGCTGCGCACCGGCCTGCGCGGCGCGTGGCGGAACCTGCGCCTGACCGACGTGCGGCCGATCGCCGATCCCGCTCCCAACGAGGAATGTGTCGTCGCCGATGTCAGCGACCGCGCTGCGATCGAGCGCCTGGTGGAGGGTGTCGCGGCCGTCGTGCATCTCACCGGCGTCGGCGGCAGCTACACGCTGGAGGACTTGTTCCGCGTCAACGCCCGCGGGGTGTTCGACGTGTTCGAGGCGGCGCGCCTGGCCGGCGTGCAGCGCATCGTCTACGCCTCGTCCAACCATGCGTTCGGCTGCTATCCGATCACCGAGTGCGTCTCCCCTGCCCTGCCGCCGCGCCCCGACAGCCTGTACGGCACGTTCAAGGCATGGGGCGAGGTCATGCTGCGCTGCTACTTCGACCGGCACGGCATACGCTCCGTCTCGCTGCGCATCGGCACCTATCGGACACTGCCGATCGACCAGCGCTCGCTCGCCACCTGGCTGTCGCCCGGCGACGTGGCGCGGCTGGTGGACTGTGCGCTGCGCCATCCCGACCCCGGCTGCCTGGTGGTGAACGGCTATTCCAACAACACGCGCATCAAGACGTTCGATCCGAACTGGGAATTTCTTGGCTACCGGCCACAGGACAACGCCGAGGACCACGTGGAGATGCTGCGCGGCATGGGCGTCGACGTGGACGGCCCCTGGGAGTGGCCCGAGCATGGCGGCTCGCATGCGCGCGCGCCGGAGCGTCTGCCAGGGCGCTGAAGGCCGGGATCCGGGCGCTGGTCGAGCGCGTCGTGCGCCGCCATAGTGGCGGATCGCGGCCGATGCCGGGCCGGTAGCACAAAGGTACCTGCGAATGACCGCCGTCTTGGCAAGACTTTGCTTTGGACGCGTCCACTATGCCTGGATCGCACTGGGCGTCGCGTTCACGGTGACGCTCGGCGCGGTGGGTGTGCGCGCCGCACCCGGGGTGATCATCGTGCCGCTGCAGCAGGCATTCGGCTGGAGTGTCGGCACGATCTCGGCGGCGATTTCGCTGAATATTCTCCTCCTCGGGCTCACCGGCCCATTCATCACCGGGCTGATGGATACACTCGGCCTGAGGCGCACGGTCCTGCTCTGCCTGGTCGTGCTGCTTGTCGGCACCGGTCTTTCCACCTTCATGACGGCGCCGTGGCAGTTGTTCCTGACATGGGGGTTCCTGGTCGGCGTCGGCGCGAGCGCGGGCGCCGTCGGCATGGCAGCCGCGGTGGCAAATCGCTGGTTCGTTGCGCATCGCGGCCTGGCGATGGGCCTGCTCAGCTCCGCGAATGCGGCCGGGCAGTTGATTTTCCTGCCGCTGCTCGGCCGGCTGTCGCAGGACTACGGCTGGCAGAGCGTGTCCGTCACGGTGAGCCTGGTGATCGCGGTCATGATTCCGGTCACTGCGCTGCTGCTGCCGGAGTCGCCCGGCGCCATCGGGCTGGGACCGCTTGGCGGCGGTATCGAGCCGCCTGCTCCACCGCGCAGCGGCAATCCGTTCGCGCTGGCGATCGATGGCCTGGTCCGCGGCGTGCGTTCGCTGGACTTCTGGCTGCTTGCGGCCAGCTTCGGGATCTGCGGCTTTTCCACCAACGGGCTGATCAGCACGCACCTGATCCCCTTCTGCGTGGATCATGGCTACACACAGTTCGCCGGAGCGGGAATTCTTGCCTCGCTCGGCATTTTCAGCCTGCTCGGCTCGGCGGTGTCAGGCTGGCTGACCGACCGCTATAATCCGCGCATCCTGCTGTTCTGGATGTTCGCGCTGCGCGGCCTGTCCCTGATGATCCTGCCGTACACCAGCTTCGACACGCTCAGCCTGACGGTGTTCGCGGTGTTCTACGGGCTGGACTGGATCGCGGTCCTCCCGCCGATCTTCGCGCTGATCAACGAGGTGTTCGGCAGGAAGGATGCGCCGGTGCTCCTGTCGTGGATATTCGCCACCCACCAGGTCGGTGGCGCACTGGCGGCGATGGGCGCCGGGGTGGTTCGCGGCTGGACCGGCAGCTACCTGCTTGCCTTTATGGCGAGCGGATTTGCCTGCCTGATGGCCTCGATACTGGTGCTACGCATTGCACGGCCGCGGCACGCGGTGGCGGCGGCGGGCGACTGAGCGATGAAATTCGGCCTGCTCAGCCAGATCCAGGTGCCGAAACCCTGGAGCGACGACACGGAGCGAAACGCGTACCGGCAGACCCTCGACCACGCGGTTGCCGCGGAGCATGCGGGGTTCAGCCATTTCTGGCTCACCGAGCAGCACTTCTTCGCCGAGATCGGCCATTGCGCCTGCCCGGAGATGGTGCTCGCCGCGCTGTCGCAGCGCACGACGACGATACGGCTGGGCTTCGCCGTGATCCTGCTGCCGTGCCACAACCCGTTCATGATCGCCGAGCGCGTCGCCACGCTCGACGTACTGAGCAACGGCCGCTGCGAATTCGGCGCCGGCCGCGGCACCGCCGCCTACGTGGTGGAAGGGCTGGGCTTCAACGCGGATGCCGAACACGGCCGCGAAGTCGGGCGCGAGGCGCTGGAGGCGGTGGTGCGGATGCTCGAATTCGAGAAGTTCCCCGGCTACAAGGGGCAGCACTTCGACCTGCCGCCGCGCCAGGTGGTGCCGCGCCCGATCCAGCGCCCCCATCCGCCGCTGTGGTTCGCCGCGTCGAACCTGGAAACGTTCGAACGTGCCGGCGCGGCGGGCGTCGGCGTGCTCGGCGTAACCCGCTACACGCATGCCGAAATCAGGCTGCACGTGGCCGCCTATCGCGCCGCGATCCGGAATGCCGTGCCGATCGGCCGCTTCGTCAACGACCACGCCGGCGTCTTCGCCATCGGCTGCCTGCACGACGACGACCGCGTTGGCCGCGAGGTCGGATGTGCCGCGGCGCGATTTTATTACGGCGACAACGATGCCGAGCTGAACCACGTGCGGTTCGGCTCATCGGAGGGCGTCGCGCGGATCAAGGCGCGCATGGCCGGCTACAGCGACGACGACCTTCTCGAGACCGGCATGGCGATCGGCGGCAATGCCGACAGCGTATGCCGGCAGGTAGAGCGCTGGGCCGAGACCGGGATCGATCAGATGGTCTTCATGTTCCAGATCGGCCGCACCACGCACGCGCAGATCATGCGCTCGATCGAGATCGTCGGGGAAAAGGTGATCCCGCGATTCGCCGATTGAGCGATCGTGTCATGACCCCGGCGTCGCCGCGATGTCGACCTCCATCATCAGCTCCGGACTGGCAAGGCCCTTCACGATCAGCGCGCTGACACACGGCTTCACGCCATCCAGCCGGCGCAGCACGACATCCATTACGCCGGCCAGGAAAGCGCGGTCGGTGACGTAGATTGTGGCCTTGGTGACGTCGGCGAGCGCGGCGCCGGCCTCGCCCAGCAGCACCGCCACGTTCTCCATGGCCTGCTCGGCCTGCGCCACCGAATCGCCGGCGCCTTGCATCACCTCGTTCAGGTCGTTGCCGGTCTGGCCACGCAGGACCACCTGCTTCCCCGCGCGGACCGCCATGCAGAAGTCGCAGTCGAGCGCCTGCCGGCCGAAGCCGTAGCGGACGGCGTTCGAATGATAGCGCCGCAAGCGCTCGTGCTGGCCGCCCTGCCTGCGGAGCACGTAGGCATCGATCTCGAACAGTATCTCCGGGCGGGCGAAACCCGGCACGATGATACCGGTCGAGACCGGATGGATGCCGCGAAAGTGCCGGCCGATCACCGGATAGACCGCGCCGCGATAGGCCCGGTCGCTGATGTAGACCGTGATCTTGCACACCTCGTCGATGCCGGAGCCAGCTTCATTCAGCAGGGCGGCCAGGTTCGTCAGAGCAAGATCGGCCTGCGCTGCGGCATCCTCGGGACGCCGACCCGGCCCCGCCATGAAGCTGCCGTCGAGCGCCGAGCCGGTTTGGCCACGTACGAAAATTTCCGTCGCGCCGGCGGCCAGCATCGCGCCCTGCCAGGCGATGTCCTGGCCGAACCAGTCCTTCATCTCGAATGTCCGCAGACGCCGCACGGGCTCACCGATGACGGCTTCGGCGTCGATCTGCACCATCAGTTCCGGCAGCGGAAGGCCGGCAACGACAAGGCCGGTGCTGACCGGGAACACGTCCTTCAGACGGCGGCCGATGGCCTCGTAGACGGGCTTGCGGTGCGAGCGGTCGACCAGCGAAGTGGTGAGCTTCGTTATGTCACCCAGCGACCCGCCGGCGGCGTGGAGTGCGGCCTCGATGCTGTCGAGCGCGGCGTGTGCCTGCGCGGATGGATCGCCCAGCCCGGCAACCGAGCCATCGGGCAGCAGCGCACTGCGTCCGCTGAGGACGAGACGGCTGCCGCAGCGGATCGCTCCGGCGATCGGCGAACGCAGCCGGCCGTTCGGCATGAACGGCGCGGCATCGAACGGCAGCAACCTCTCGTGCGGCATGTCCGCGCTGCTCCAGGGAGGCTGCCATGGGAGAGGTGCATTCCCGTCGTCGTCAATACCTCGTCGGGTAGCCGTAACCGGGCGCCGCGTAGTACGGAGGCGGCGGTGGCGGCGCATAGGCGACCGGCGGCGGCGCGTAGTATTGCGGCTGCGACGAGGCGATGATGCCGCCGATCACCGCGCCGACACCGAGCCCGATCAATGCGCCGGCAACCGCGTCGCCGTTGCCGTGGTGATCATGGCCGTGCCAGCCGTTGTCCCAGCCGCCGCCATGATGGCGCCAGTCCGCATGGGCGGCCGGCGCGGCAAGCAGCCCCAGCGCGACGGGTGCGGCGATCAGCAGTGATGTCCAGGTACGCATGGCTCGATCCTCATCTTCGGATGCATGCGACACCTGGGAGCCGACGGTGGCCGGATTGCGTCAGCACGGTGATATCATGGCGGCCATTCGGCCGGTCTCTCCGCCACTCCGGCGCCGCCTGGTAGCGGTAGTGCGCGGCGACGGTGCATCGAACCCCCGGCAGTGAACCTGCGGCACAAAGGCAGATTTACCGCAGAGGCGCAGAAAACGCTGAGCAAGATGATCGCGCCTTGCACGCGGCACACGTATTTTCCTCAGCGTCCTCTGCGGTGAATTTTCCTTACTTCCTTAATTTGACAAAATCACTCTCGCTGCCCGGTTGATACGGGATCAGATGCAGGCAGCCGGGGATTTTGGGAAATCCGGGTCGCGAGCCGGGACTTGACATAGGCATCATCCATCGAATCGATGGGCCTCCACCAAATCCGGGCGAGTGGGGGAACGAAATGGCACCGGCCGTTCGTGAGGTGAGCGTATGTACGGATGATCGCTGACCAAATCATTGGTCGAAGGGGTTGCGGAGGCGTTCGCGGCTCTGAGCGATCGCTACCGGCGGTTCTTCCGCACCAGATCGCGCGACAACGCGGCGGTGGCGGAGCGCTATCTACATGGGTTGGCACAAGCCGCAGATTGTACAGTTCGCCTCGATGGCCACCGTGGTTGAGCAGGGCTGCGCGCAGCAGTTCCAGCACTTCATCAGCAACTCGCCATGGGACCATGAACCGGTGGTGGCGCAAATCAGCCAGGACGCGGACCGTTTATTGGGCGGTGAGCCGTCGAGTTGCCTGATCATCGACGAAAGCAGTTTTCCCAAGCAAGGGGAGCGCTCGGTCGGCGTGGCCCGGCAATGGGCGGGTCGTCTGGGGAAGGTCGATAATTGTCAGGTCGCGGTGTTTGGTGTCCTGACGGACGGGCAACGGCACACGCCGGTGGACGTGCGGCTCTACCTGCCGAAGCGCTGGATCGAGGACCCAGCGCGCTGCGAGCAGGCCGGGGTTCCGACGGCGGCGCGCGAACTGGTCACCAAAAGCGAGCATGCGCTGGACATCGTGCGCCAAGCCCGCGCCCGGGGCATGCGGTTTGGATGGGTGAGCGTCGATGCGGGCTACGGCAAGGAGCCAGCCTTCCTGAGGGCATTGGACGATATGAAGGAAGTGTTCGCCGCCGACATCCATCGCACCCAGCGGGTCTGGACGGCACCGCCCGGACTTCACGTCCCCGAGCCGAAGACCGGCCGCGGGCGGCCCGCAAAGAAACCGCACGTATCGGCGGAACCGGTCGCGGTGCAACGCCTCGTCGAAGGGTTCGCATCCGGGGACTGGACACGTTGCGTGCTGCGCGACAGCACGCGTGGCCCGTTGCAGGTCGATATCGCCCGGAGACAAGTCTGGGTATGGGACGGCGAAGAACCCTCGGCGCGGTGCTGGCACCTGATCGTCCGGCGTGAGGTGGGATCACCGAAGACGATCAAATACACCCTTTGCAACGCTCCGGCCGATACGCCGCAGTTGCGTCTGGCTCAGATGCAGGGGCAGCGCTACTGGGTCGAACGCGCTTTCGAGGATGCCAAGGGTCAGTGCGGTCTAGCCGACTACCAGGCCCTGGGTTGGCGAGCGTGGCACCATCACGTCACCATGGTCATGCTGGCGATGCTGTTCATCGCCGAGCAGCGGGTGGCGCATCAGCCGGGCCTGGAATTGCTGACGCCACGCGACATCGTCGAGATGCTGAAAGAGACATTGCCCCGCAAGCCCGAGGGGAAAGAAGCCCTGATCGCGCGGATCAACCAGCGTCATGCACGCAGACGCGGTGCGATCAAATCGCGGTTCCGAACGCAACACAAGCAGAACGCCACCAACCGAACGTTTCGGTAGTGATAGGGTGACTCTGTCAAATTAAGCCCGCCGCCACTTCCTTAAGCCCGCCGCACACCCCAGAACAGCGGGAACCCGTCGGGAATCCCATCAAGAGTCTTCTGCCAGGCCATCGGCTGGTACCAGATCCCAATCGGCAGGTGCGGCACGTCGATCCAGCACTGGCGCTGAATGTCCGCGGCGATCTGTTTCTGTGCCACGAGATCCGACGCATCGACCCAGGCGGCGCGGAGTTGCTCGATCCGCGGACTGTCGGTCCAGCCGAACCAGGCTTTCTCCCCGGTCGTGCGCAGGAAATGCAACAGCGGCGTCTGCATATCCAGGCCGTTGGCGGTGGTGAACAGCGCGCTCCAGCCGCCCTTGTCCACCGGCTGCTTGTTCTCCCGCCGCACGATCGCGGTGCCCCAGTCGAGCGACTGGACTTCGAGGTTCAGCCCGGCGGATTTCAGCATCTCGGCGCCGACATCGGCCATTGCCTTGCGGTAGTGCGGATCGCTCGGCGCGAGCAGCACGGTCTTCTCGTTGTTGTAGCCGGCATCCTTGATCGCCGCGCGGACCTTGGCCATGTCGCGCGGGCCGTTCAGTACCTCCATGCCCGCCTCGGTTGCCATGTCGGTGCCGGGCGTGAAGATTCCGACGCCGGCGCGCCACATGGATGGATCCTCGCCGGCGATCGCAATCATGTAGTCCGACTGCACCACAGCGCCGAGCAACGCGCGACGGATGGCCGCGTTGTTGAACGGCGGCTGGAGATTGTTCATCTTCATGAAGCCGAGCGTGCCGTTGCGATCCTTGATCTCCACCCGGATCCGGCCGGTTTGCTTCAGCACGGGGAGCAAATCCGCCGTCGGCAGTTCCCACCAGTCCATCTCACCGGTCTGCATCGCGCTGGCCGAGGTGCCGTCATCGGGGCTGACGTGCCACTCCACCCGCTCGACGTGCACGACCTTCCCACCGGCGGTCCAACCGGCGCTGATCTCCTGCCGCGGGTTGTAGTGGTCGAATTTCGTGTAGACGGCGAGCGAGCCCGACACCCACTCGTCGGCCTTGAAGCGGAACGGCCCGCTGCCGACCATCTCGCTGACTGCCTTGAACGGGTCGGTCATCGCCAGCCGTTCCGGCATCATCGCGCACATCGGCGTGGAGATTTTTCCCAAAGCGTACGGCAGTATCCGGAACGGCTTCGTCAGGCGGAACTGGATGGTCCGGTCGTCGACCGCGGACAATTCGTCGGTCCGCGCTATCAGCAGCGCACCGACGCCGTCGCGCGGCGCCCAGCGCCGGATCGAGGCCACACAGTCGCGCGCCAGAACCTTTTCGCCGTCGTGCCAGAGCAGCCCGTCGCGGAGCGTGAGCTTCCAGCGCAGACCGTCATCCTCGACGGAAAAGCCTGCCAGCATCTGCGGCTGCATCTGATATGCACTGTCCATGCCGAACAGCGTATCGAACACCATGTAGCCGTGATTCCGGGCGGTGTAGACCGTGGTGATGATCGGATCGAGGATCGTCAAATCGGACTGCGGTATGAACTTCAGGGGCGCGTTGGCCGCGCCTCGTGAGATCGACGGCGCCGCAAGCAAGGTGGCAGCTCCGGCTGTGAATGTGCGACGCCGGATCATGGATCAGGTCCTCCTTTCCTGGCGCACGCGAGGCGCCGTTGCGGCAGCCAGTTCTCGCTTTTTGTTTGGTAAGGCCACTTCGCGCGCACCGCGACCGTTGTGCAGAGACGCTCGCCGGTGTCAACCTGTCCCAGTCTCGACGCGGTCCTGCGCGTCGCCAAGCCCCCGCTGCGGTTTGCTTCGCAATGCCGCGTGGCTAATGCCGAAGCAGCATGCACATGATGGCGATGGTCGCGGCGGCATTGATCCAAACTGTCGAGATCCGCGCGGCGAGCCGCCCGCCCAGGTGCGCAACGTCAGAGCGCACGTTGCCCGGTTCACCCCTGTAGTCACCTCGAATTCGACCAACCGGCCGTTTAGAAATCGGCGATCGAGCAGCTTGCTCCCTTGGCGCGCACGCGATCGCAGAACGTGGTGGCCTGCGCGACGTCGCTGAACCCGCCGGTACGCACGCGCCAGAGCGTGTGTCCGCTGCGCTCGGTTTTGCTGAACGCGGGCTGGCGGCGGCCGAACAGGTCGGGCATCCGCTTCTCCAGCCGCTGCCACTCGGCGCGTGCGGCGTCCTCGGACGTCACCGCGGCGAGCTGCACAAAAGCCGCCTTTGCGGGGGGCGCGGCGCGATCCTGCGCCGGCGCGACGACCCGCTTGTCCGCCGGTGCTGCCGGTTTTTCTACGGCCGGTTTCGCTGTGGCTGTTGTCGACGCGGCGGCAACCGGCGCGGGCGCGGGTGCCGCGACCATGGCAGGCGGCGGTGGCGCAGGCGGCGGGGAGAGCAAGGCCTGCGGCGCCGGGGCCTCCGGCGGCGGGGCCAGCTTGCCGCCATTGGCGTCGGCGCCGCCCGCCATGTCCTCGTTCGAACCGGCAATCTGCATGCCACCCGGGTTCTCGGGCTTGACCCGGATCGGGCGGCTGTCCGCCTGGATGACCGGGACAGCAGTGCTCCGATGGCCCATCACCGACCAGCCGCCGATGATCGCCAGCAATGCGCCGCCGAGGCCGCCGGCGATCAGCGCCAGGCGCCGCGTCGCCGGATCCATGCCGCGCGAATGTCTGGGAATGCGATAGGTCGGGCTGGGTATGCTAAGATCGTCTGACACTGGCGCCTCTCGTTCCTGGGCGCCGTCCGCGGGCCTGAACCGCTGATCAGCGCATTTCCTCGACGGGCTCGACACCCATCACCGCAAGGCCGGAGCGAATCGTCACCGCCGTCGCCGCCACCAATGCCAACCTGGCCAGCGTCTCCGCCGGCCGGTCCGCCTGTAGGAATCGAAGCGTGGAATCGTCCTTGCCTCGGTTCCATAGCATATGAAAGTCGGCTGCCAAGTCATAGAGAAAAAACGCGATTCGGTGAGGTTCACGCGCCTGTGCCGCCGCCACGACGAGGCGCGGCCACTGGGCCAGCCGGCGGACCAGCGCCATTTCGGCGTCCGCCTGCAGGTCGTCCAGCGCAACCTCGGCCAGTGCGCCCTCCGTCACAGCGGCGGCGCCGAACATTTCTGCCGCGGCACGCAGCACTGAGCGGCAGCGGGCGTGCGCGTACTGCACATAGAACACTGGATTGTCGCGGGTCTGCGCCAGCGCCTGGTCGAGGTCGAACTCCATCTGCGCATCGGACTTGCGCGTCAGCATGGTGAACCGCACCGCGTCCTTGCCGACCTCGTCGAGCAGATCGCGCAATGTCACGTAGGTACCGGCGCGCTTCGACATGCGCACCGGCTGGCCGCCGCGCATGATGTGCACGGTCTGGCAGAGAATCGCCTCGAACGATGTGCTGCCCTCCGACAGCGCCTTCACCGCGGCCTGCATGCGCTTCACGTAGCCGCCATGATCGGCGCCGAGCACGTCGATCAGCACATTGTAGCCGCGCTCCACCTTGTCGGCATGATAGGCGATGTCATTGGCAAAGTACGTGTTGGAACCATCGGATTTGCGCAGCGGCCGATCCACGTCGTCACCGAATTGCGTGGCGCGGAACAGCGTCTGCGGCCGAGGTTCCCAATCGTCCGGCGTCTTGCCCTTGGGCGGTTCGAGTACGCCCTCGTAGATCAATACTTGCGAATGCAGCCAATCGATGGCGGCGTCCACCGCGCCGCTTTCGATCATGGAGCGCTCGGAGCTGAACACGTCCTGTTTGACGCCAAGCTGATGCAGGTCCTCACGTATTTCCTGCATCATCGCCTGGACGGTGAAGTCGCGCACGATGTCGAGCCAAACTTCGGGCGCGGCGATGGCCAGATCAGGCTGCGCGAGCGACGTGCCGTATTGTTCCGCCAGACGGTCACCGATCGGGACAAGATAGTCGCCGCGATACTGCAGACCACCGGGAACTTCATCGGCAAAGTCCGCTTCGTTGAGCGTCGTGCCGATTGCCTGCAGATAGCGCCAATAGGCAGCCCACGCGAGCGCGGTGACCTGCGCACCGGCGTCGTTGATGTAGTATTCCTTGGTGACGTCGTAGCCGGCCTTGATCAGGAGGTTGGCCAGTGCGTCTCCAACGACGGCGCCACGGCAATGCCCGATATGCATCGGCCCGGTTGGATTGGCGGAGACGTATTCGACGTTCACACGCGTGCCAGCGCCGATGGTGTTGTCGCCGTAAGAGATGCCGGCACGCAAGATGTCCGGGATCAGCGAGCAGAACACGCCGGGGTCGAGGCTGAGGTTGACGAACCCGGGCCCGGCGGCAGTCGCCTGCAGAATCCCTGGCATTCGCCGCAGATTTTCGACGATGGCAGCTGCAAGTTTGGCTGGTGGCTGCCGAGCTATCTTCGCCGCCACGAGTGCCGCATTGGTCGCCATGTCGCCATGCGCGGGATCGCGTGTCGGCGTCACCTCGACGCGGGCGGCAATGTCGTCGGGCAGGCCCGCAACGACGCTTCGCAGCGCGGCCAGAACCGCATCGCGCATGCGCGCGTAGATATCGCTGCTCATGGCACGCCCCCATCGTCGTGGTGGGCGAAGGCCCGCCATCCACGGCTCGGCCGCGGCAGGGAAAGACGTGGATGGCGGGCCTTCGCCCACCATGACGCGAGGGGGGTCATCCGCTCACCGACAGATCGGTCAGCCTGCGATGCTCGTCCATCGCATAGCGGTCGGTCATGCCGGCAATATAGTCACCGACGATGATCGCGGCACGCTGCAGTCCAGACTCCCCGGCGCGCGCGCGCCAGTCGTCCGGCAGCAGCGAGGTGTCCGCATGCAGCAGGCGAAACAGCTCCGTTGTCAGCACCCGCGCCTTTGTCGTCATGCGATTGACCCGCCAATGGCGATACATCCGCGCCCGGAGAAAATCCTTGATCACCTGATTTGCCTCCGCGATCGGTGGGCTGAATGCAACCATCTTCTGCTTCGCCCGTCGCACCGCATCAGCGTCGCGCGGCTCCAGCTTCGCAATCCGCCGCCCCGTCTCGGCAATCAGGTCGGTGACCATCACGTCGATGACCCGCCGGATCGTCTCGTGACGCAACCTGGGCGGCGGCACGTCCAGACTGGACAGGCGTGCCGCCGACAGCGCCTCGCCAACCACCGGAAGGTGCGAAATCTCCTCGGGACCGAAGAGCTGCGCCCGCAGCCCATCGTCCAGATCGTGGCTGTGATAGGCCACGTCATCGGCCAGCGCGGCGACCTGTGCCTCGGCGCTGGCGTGGGTCGCAAGCTCCAGCCGGTGCCGTTCGTTATACTCGGCGATGTAGGCGGGCGGGTTGCGCAGTGGACCGTTGTGCTTGGCCAGGCCCTCCAGCGTCTCCCAGGTCAGGTTCAGCCCGTCCCATCCGGCATAGCGGATCTCCAGCAGGGTCACCACACGCAGGCTCTGGGCATTGTGGTCGAAGCCGCCGAACGGCTTCATCGCCAGATTGAGCGCGTCCTCGCCGGCATGGCCGAACGGCGGATGGCCGAGGTCGTGCGCCAGCGCCAGCGCCTCGGTCAGGTCCTCGTCCAGGCCAAGCTCGCGGGCGACCGAGCGGGCGATCTGCGCCACCTCGATGGAATGAGTCAGCCGCGTGCGGAAGAAATCGCCCTCGTGGTTGACGAAGACCTGCGTCTTGTACTGCAGCTTCCGAAACGCCGAACTGTGGATGATGCGGTCGCGGTCGCGCTGGAACGGCGAGCGCGTCGGCGCCTCCGGCTCGTGGTGCAGCCGGCCTCGCGACGAACCGGCATGCACGGCATAATCCGCCAGAGAGGTGCCACGCGTCATGACGGGCGGGCTTACACCCCCCAGGGCACCGCTTCAATTCCGCAGCCGGACGCCCTATGTTGCCAATCATGGAACAGTTTGCCCTGACCGACCGGGCCGCCGCCCGCATCGCCGAGATCGTCGCCGCCGAAGGCCGCCAGGCCGCCCTGCGGGTCGCCGTGCTGGCCGGCGGGTGCAGCGGCTTTCAGTACCGGTTCGAGCTCGACGACACCCCGCAGGCCGACGATCTGCTGATCGAGCGCGGCGCGGCGAAGGTGCTGGTCGATCCGGCGAGCCTGGACCTGCTGGCGGGCTCGGAGCTGGACTACACCGACGAACTGATGGGCAGCCACTTCGCGGTGCGCAACCCGAATGCCAAGTCGGCCTGTGGCTGCGGGACGAGCTTTTCGCTCGACTGAGCCAGCGGGATAGAAAAAGACTTACCACAAAGACACGAAGGCACGAAGAAGCTCCGATGCGACGCTTCGCGCGAATTGCACAAATCACCCTGCTTCGTGTCTTCGTGTCTTTGTGGTGAAACTTCCTTTCGTGCGCCCATGAAAATCGCCACCTGGAACGTCAACTCCATCCGCCAGCGGGAAAAGCACGTCGCAAGCTGGCTCGAGCGCTGCCAGCCCGACGTCCTGATGCTGCAGGAGATCAAGTGTGAGGCCGCGGCCTTCCCGGCGCTGGCCTTCCACGGCCTGGGCTACCAGACGGAGGCTGTTGGCCAGAAATCGTACAACGGCGTCGCCGTGCTGTCCCGCCTTCCGTTCACCGTAACGCATCGCGCGCTGCCCGGCCTGCCGGCCGATGACGCCCAGGCGCGCTACCTGGAGATCGAGACCGGCGGCATCACCATCGCCGGCATCTACCTGCCCAACGGCAATTCCGGCGGCGAGGCGGGCTTTGCCTACAAGCTGGCCTGGCTGGACCTGCTTGCCGAACATGCCGAGGCGCTGCTGGACGGCGACACGCCGCTGGTCATCACCGGCGACTTCAACGTCTGCCCAGCCGAGGAGGACGCTGCCCCGGGCGCCATCTCGCCGACCGACGCCCTGGTGCGACCGGAGACCCGCGCCCGCTACCGCCGCCTGCTCTGGCATGGCCTGACCGACGCGATCCGGGCGATGCACCCGCACGGTGCCGTGTATACCTTCTGGGACTACCAGGCCGGCGCGTGGCAGCGCGATTGCGGCCTGCGGATCGACCACGCCCTGCTGTCGCCCACGCTCGCCGAACGCCTGGTTGCCGCCGCACCCGACCGGCAGGAACGGGCCGAACCGCAACCCTCTGACCACGTTCCCGTCGTTATCGAGCTGCGCTGAATCTTACCGCCAATGCGCCGGGATCCAGACGTAGTGGTGGCCGTTCCAGCGCCAGTCACCTGGAACGTACTGAGCGTGGCGCGGTCCGCCGTACACCCAGCGGCCTTCTCTCCAGACATAGGTGCGGCCGTTCCAGTGCCAGTGGGCAGGCTCCCAGTAGTAGCCGTGGCGCGGCGGCGGAACCACCTCGGTGCGTAGGGGCGGCACCGGCCCGTACGGATTCGGCGGAGGTGGCGGCGGCGGCTGCGCCATTGCAGCGGCGATGCCGAGTCCGAGCAGGGCCACCGCGGCCCACACAGCTACCAGTCGCTTCATCGAGCCATATCTCCTGCAACGGCATGCCGAGGAATGTTCTCGCGTGTGGCGGTAACATGCGGTCCCAAATCGTAACAAGGTCCGTTGCGCCCGTACCGATCAAACATCCGCGCCACAGTGAGTCTGTGCCGCCGGGGCTGGTGGGCTTTGTCGCAAAAGCGCTACGATGCTGCGTGTGAAAATGCCCGGAGGGGACTCAGGAGGCGGCCATGCCTGGCGTGATCCTCGTGGTGCTCGATCATCCCGAAGCGACATCCGGATTGCTGACCGCCGCCTCATGTCTGGCTGACCTGACCGGTGGCGCGGTCATCCGTGCGCTGATTGTCCGGACGCCGCCACAGGCAAGCGTCACCAGCGAAGAGGTCCTGACGAAGCAGCGAGAAAACCAAATCCGGGCACTGGAACAGGAGCGCGCGGCTGCCATCACCGTGGCTTTCGAGGATTGGTCGCGCGGCTCGATCAGCACTGCGCGCCTGAGCGACATCGAAGCTGTCGCGGCGGATGCAGTCGCGGAACGCGGCCCGAATTCTGACTTCGTGGTCATCGAGCAGCCCCTGCGTCGGCACTATGCAACGAGCACGCAGGCGATCTCGTCGGCTTTGTTCAGGACCGATCGCCCCGTCCTGGTCGTGCCGCCCAGGTGCACAATTGACTTTGGCCGCCGCATGGCGATTGCCTGGCGAGACGACGAACGCACGATCAGGGCTGTACTTGCGGCCATGCGCTGTCTGGGCCACGTCGAGCGCCTGCTCGTACTGGCCGGCCAACGCGATGGAGCGGCTCGCCCACAGATGCCTGAGATATTGGTGGAGCATCGCGTCCCGGCTGAACTGTTCGTCCTCCCCATCGGCCGACACGAGTTTGGCGCCTCGCTCCTTGGCAAGGCGCACGAGTTCGGCGCCGACATGATCGCAATAGGTGCGTACGCACGCGATCCTCTCCGCCGCCTGGTGCTTGGTGGAACTCACCAAGTACATGCTGGCAAACTCTGACCTGCCGTTGCTGATGCGGCACTGAACATTCGATCAGGCGCAGAGTCGCCGCAGTCCAGCCGAAGCCGCCCGAAATCAGGCAATCGGGATAGCAATCATGCCGGACGTGATCCTCGCAGTGCTCGGGCGCCAGGAGTCGGCACGTTGTGTGCTGGGCGCTGCTCAATGCCTGGCCGCACTCGTCGGCCAGGCGAGCGTCGTTGCCCTCGCAGTCGATGCCCCACCGCCGGCCAATCCGCTTGCCGCCGAGTCCCTGATGGCGGAAGTAGGGGACGTCGCGGCATCGCGCGAACGAGACCGCAAGCGGATCGCATCGCTGAAAGCCACCTACAATGCCTGGGCGAGCGACGCGCAGCAGGTAGGCATCACGGCACAATGGAACGAGGTTCACGGCGCCGCGGACGTTGTGGTTGAACAAAGAGGGCGCCGCGCCGACCTCGTCGTCGTCGCACGGCCCATGGAAGACGACGATGAGCCAACCCGGCACGGTTTTCAGGCGGCATTGTTTCGCACCGAGCGACCGATCCTGGTCGTGCCGGCCGGCCCGTCGGCTCCGTTCGGTCGCTGTTTCGCCATTGCCTGGCGGGACGATGGCCGCACGGTGAAGGCGGTGATTCCGGCTCTGCGCTTCCTGGCACGCGCCGAACAGATCCACCTGCTGGCGGGGGTGCGCGCGGGAGCGGCATCGCCGTCCGTTCCCGCGGTTTTCCAGGACCACGGGATTGCCGCCCGTCTGCACGTTCTGCCGATCGGTAAAGAGCCGTTCGGTCAGGCGCTGCTGGGGAAGCTGCACGAACTTGGCGCCGAAATGCTGGTGATGGGAGCCTATGCCCACAGTCCCCTGCGGGAGATGATCTTCGGTGGTGTGACGCGATACATGATCGAGCATGCCGATGTGCCGGTGCTGATGCGGTATTGAAGCGATCGACCGGACCGTCTGGCTCGAAGTCTTGAACGGGTCGGGCGGTCACTCTAGGTTGCATGCCCCATGGGGATGGGGTTCCCCAGAACCGCCCTACGGGGCTGATGACCCCTACCGCTTGAACGATGCGGTGGGGTGGATTGTGTCCTCCGCATCCGATCGAACCAGGTGGCGGCCCGCCCGCCACGGAACGGCCAGGAGAATGCAATGGGCTCCGTCTGGCTTGCATCGGCCCTATGGATCGGGCTTGCTCTCGTAGCGTCGGTACCTGTCGATCTGGGTCGCGATATCGGTCGCGCTGGTCGAGATCGTGGTCGGCGCAGTCGCAGGCAACCTCATCGGCCTGCCGCTCGCACCGTGGGTCAATTTCCTCGCGGGCTTCGGCGCCATCCTGCTGACCTTCCTGGCCGGCGCCGAGATCGATCCGCAAGTGGTCCGTAAGCATTTCTGGTCCAGCATGACCATCGGAGTCGTCAGCTTCTTCGCGCCCTATCTTGGGGTGCTGTTCCTGGCCCACTACGCGATCGGCTGGCCCTGGCCGCAGGCGCAGATTGCCGGGATATCGCTGTCCACAACCTCGGTCGCCGTGGTCTACGCGGTGATGGTGGAGACCGGCTTCAATCGGACGGATCTCGGCAAGATCATCCTTGCGGCCTGCTTCGTCACCGACCTGGGCACGGTCCTGGCCCTCGGGCTGGTGTTCGCCAACTACAATGTGTGGCTCGCGCTCTTTGCCGGCGTCACCGCAGTGGTGCTGATCGTGATACCGAAGTTCGCACCATGGCTGTTCGCAGCTTTGGGTGAACGGGTCAGCGAGCCACAGACCAAGTTCGTGGCGCTCGTCCTGCTGTTCCTCGGCGGATTGGCCAGCGTCGCGGGCAGCGAGGCCGTGTTGCCCGCCTACCTTGTCGGCATAGCGCTGGCGCCGACCTTCCTGAAGGACCGCGAGTTGCCGCACCGGCTACGTATCGTGGCGTTCTCGATCCTGACGCCCTTCTACTTCCTCAAGGCGGGTTCGCTGGTGGAGGCGCGCGCCGTGGTGGCCGGCGGCGGGCTCATCCTGATCTTCCTCGCTGCCAAGATGGCAACCAAGTTCGTGGGTATCCTGCCGGTGACACGCTTCTTCCGCTTCGTGCCGCGCGAGGGCATGTACACCACCCTGCTGATGTCGACCGGGCTGACATTCGGCAGCATCTCGGCGCTGTACGGGCTAACCAACAACATTATCGACCAGCAACAGTACACCGTTCTGGTGACCGCGGTGATCCTCAGCGCGGTGGTGCCGACCTTGATCGCCCAGCGGTGGTTTCAACCCACTCTCAAGCTGGTCGAGGAGCCCGACGATGCGGCCTCCCTCGACGCAGAGACCTCAGTGGCTCCGGTTCCGATCCGTAGTCGATAGACCAAACCTTCGGCACAGGCGGTCAGATATCCGCGTGGCAATGTGTCTCCCTCGCGGCGCCCGGATGCGTCACCGTGCGATGCGCGGCAAGACCTTGTCGGTCAACAGCCGGAATGAGCGACCGCTGAGCGGAGCCGCCATCAGGTAGGTCATGCCGATCTCTGCGGCGAACGACTGGATCTGGTCGGCCACGCTCTCCGCGGTGCCGTGGATCATCACGTCATCCAAATAGAAGTCGATAGGATTCCTGCCGCCGAACGACCGCATCTCCTGACGCACATTGCCGGTGTGCTGCGGGCCAACATAGGAGGCGATCGTCCATTCGGCCACACGCTTTGCCACCGCGCGCGCCTTGTCTGCCGTCTCATCGACAGCGACAAGCCGTGCCATGGGGATGCTGCGGCCGGCGTCGCTGTGTCCGGCCTCGGCGAGTTTCGCCGCGTAGTGTCTGCGCTTCCTGATGAGATCGGCGCGCGATGAATGCGGGTCCATCAGGATCGAGTGGCCCTGGCTCGCCGCCCAGTCGATGGCAGGCAGGGATGATGCCGCCATCCATACCGGCGGATGTGGCGCCTGGAGCGGTTTGGGCAGCACCTCAACGCCGTCGTACTGGAAGAACCTGCCTTGGTAGGTGACGCGCTGGTTGGTCCAGGCCTGCAGGACAATGTCGACCGTCTCGTGGAAGCGGGGCGCACTCTCCTCGCCCGGGATGCCGAATTCCGCAAACTCGCTTCGCTCAAAGCCACGTCCCGCTCCCCAGTTGACCCGCCCGCCCGACAGGACGTCCAGGAGCGCCACCTCCTCGGCGAGCCTCAGCGGATTGTAGAACGGGGCCAGTGAAACAGCCGTGCCGATCCGCAGCCGCCTGGTGCGTGCCGCGGCCATGGCACCCATCATGTGCACCGACGGGCAGACGGAGAAGCTTGAGAAGTGATGTTCGGCGAGCCAGACGGCGTCATAGCCCGTCTGGTCCATGATGGAAAAGCGTTCGAGCGCCGTTTCGTAAACCGAACCGAGCGGCACGGAGCGGTCGCGCCAGCCGAAGAACTGCAGAATTCCAACTTTCATGTTGCCCTTCCGCCGCGGCACATACGGGCCTGCCTGCTGAACGGAGCGCAAGTCCCAACGCGATGTTGTGTCTCCAGGGAGCGAAAGTCCAACCCGTGTTCCGAACGTCGTCCCGCCCGTCGTGAGTACCTCTGAGGATCGCCGCCCATTGGGCGTTGGGTCGCTGGCCTACAAGCTGCTAGGCTCCTCCGAATAATCATCAGCTCGGAGGAACGCGCCATGGACGCACGCACGCCGCAACCCGGCGAAGTCACCGATCGCAACCTCGCACTTGAACTGGTGCGCGTCACCGAGGCCGCCGCGCTCGCCGCCTCGCGCTGGATCGGGCTCGGCAAGAAGAACGAGGCCGACGGTGCGGCGGTGGAGGCGATGCGCAAGGCGTTCGACCAGGTCGCCATCGAGGGCACCGTGGTGATCGGCGAAGGCGAAATGGACGAGGCGCCGATGCTGTATATCGGCGAAAAGGTCGGCGCCGGCGGACCGCGCATGGACATCGCGGTCGATCCGCTGGAAGGCACCACGCTCACCTCCAAGGGCGGCCCCAGCGCGCTCGCGGTCGTGGCGCTGGCGGAGCATGGCAACTTCCTGCACGCGCCCGACATCTACATGGACAAGATCGCCGTCGGCGGCGGTTTGCCGGACGGCGTGGTGGACCTCGATGCGCCGGTGGCGAAGAACCTGCGCGAACTCGCCCGCGCGAAGGACTGCGAGGTGGCCGACCTGGTCGCCTGCATCCTCGATCGCGACCGCCACAAGGAGCTGATCGCCAAGGTTCGCGAGGCCGGCGCGCGCATCATGCTGATCAGCGACGGCGATGTGGCGGGCGTGGTCGCCACGGCGACGCCGGATTCGGAAATCGACATCTACCTAGGCTCCGGCGGCGCGCCGGAGGGTGTGCTGGCCGCCGCCGCATTGCGCTGCATCGGCGGCCAGATGCAGGGCCGGCTGATGTTCGAGAACGACGAGCAGATCGAACGCGTCCGCTCGATGGGGCATCCCGATCCGCAGCGCAAGTTCTCGCTCGAGGAGATGGCGAAGGGCGACGTGATGTTCGCCTGCACCGGCGTCACCTCCGGCACCATGCTGCGCGGCGTGAAGCGGTTCGGCCACGGCGCGATCACGCACTCCATGGTGATGCGCAGCAAGTCCGGCACCGTGCGCTACGTCGAGGCGCACCACAACCTGCAGACCAAGACACTGGCTCCGCACCTGAGCGCGGCGTGATGTCCGAATGCGTGCTCGGCGTGGGCCGCAGCCTGAGCGGCCGGCGCTGGGTATGGCGCAGCGCCGAGGACCGGATCGGGCTCGGCATTGCCCAGCGCATGGACCTGCCGGAAATCGTCGGTCGGTTGCTCGCCGCGCGCGGTGTGGGCGTCGAGGCCGCGTGCAACTTCCTCGATCCCACGTTGCGTGCGCTGCTGCCCGATCCGTCCGTGCTGATCGACATGGACATCGCGGCCGATCGCCTGGCCTACGCGGTGCTGCACGGCGAGACGGTCGGCGTGTTCGGCGACTACGACGTCGATGGCGCGTGCAGCGCCGCGCTGATGGTGACGCTGCTGCGCGGGCTCGGCTGCGAGGTGCTGCACCACGTGCCGGACCGCATGATGGAAGGCTACGGGCCGAACGGGCCGGCGCTGCATTCGCTGGTGCTGCGCGGCGCCAGCTTGATCGTCTGCGTGGACTGCGGCACGGCCGCAGCCGATGCACTGGGCTTCATCGCCGGCGACGCCGACATCGTGGTGCTGGACCACCACAAGGCGGAAGGTCCGCCGCCGCCGATCGTCGCCACGGTCAATCCGAACCGGCTGGACTGCACCTCCGGTCTGACGCTGCTCTGTGCCGCCGCTGTTGCCTTCCTCGCCGCGGTCGCGACGGTGCGCGCGTTGCGCCGGCAGGGTTTCTTCAACGCGCGCAAGGAGCCGGACCTGATCGGCCTGCTCGATCTGGTGGCGCTGGCGACGGTGTGCGACGTGATGCCGCTCACCGGGGTGAACCGCGCGCTGGTCTGCCAGGGGCTGAAGGTGATGGCGCGGCGCGCGCGGCCTGGCGTGGCGGCATTGCTGGATGTGGCGCAGGTGCGCGAGCGGCTCTCCACCGCGACGTGCGGCTTCGCCCTGGGCCCGCGCATCAATGCTGCGGGTCGCATTGCCGAGGCTGATCTCGGGCTGCGCCTGCTGCTGTGCGAGGACCCGGTGGAGGCGGCGTCGCTGGCGGCCATGCTCGATGCGGTGAATCGGCAGCGCCAGGAGGTGGAGGCGGCCATCCTGGACGATGCCATGCGAGCCGCCGAAGCGCAGGCGGGTGAGGGCCACGCGACACTGGTGATCAGCGGCCCGGCCTGGCATCCAGGCGTCGTCGGCATCGTCGCCGGGCGGATCAAGGAGCGCTTCAACCGACCGACCTGCGTGGCGGGTGTTGCGGACGGTCTGGCCAAGGGGTCGGGCCGTTCGGTCGCGGGATTGGATCTGGGCGCGGCGGTGATTGCCGCGCGACAGATGGGCATCCTGAAGACCGGCGGCGGTCACCCGATGGCGGCGGGATTCTCGCTGTTGCCGGCCCGGTTGCCCGACTTCCACGCGTTTCTGGACGAACGCCTTGCTGCCGCCGCATTGTTACCGACCGCCGCCGACCTTGCGGTGGAGGGCGCGCTGGCGGTGCTCGGCGCCACGACGGACCTCGCCCGTCATCTCGCCCGGCTGGCGCCGTTCGGAGCGGGCAACGAGGAGCCGGTTCTGGTGTTGCAGCGTGCCCGCGTGCTGCGGGCCGATCGGGTCGGCCGCGAGGGCAATGCGATCCGTGCGTTCGTCGAAGGCGAGGGCGGCGGGCCACGACTGAAAGCGATGCTGTTCCGCGCGCGTGACGGTGCACTGGCGGAGGCATTGCTGGCGGCGGCGGGGTGCCGCTGCATCTCGCCGGCCATCTGCGTGCCGAGGAATGGAACGGTGCGGTGAATCCGGGCTTCATTATTGCCGACGTGGCGCCGGCTTGACCCTGGTGTGCCCCTCCGCTACCCACCGCCGCGCCCCCCGCCGTCCCGTTCGTCTAGAGGCCCAGGACACCAGCCTTTCACGTTGGTAACACGGGTTCGAATCCCGTACGGGACGCCAGTGTTATCAACGGTTTAAGGTTCGCGTGTCGGCGAGCCTGTAAATGAGGACAGGCCTGGGACAGGCACCGCACAGGCCCCTCCCGGATGAGAGCAAATGCCCTGCGGGCGTCGTCACCACAGCCAAGCACCGCTTGCCCATGTTGGATGTGGCTTGTGACCGGTATCAAAGCGCTGCGCGCTCCGGCGATGCAGCGGGTCCTGCCCCGCGACCGCCGAGGCGGCCCCGGCAGTCCGTCCAGGCATGGGGATCGCGCTGAGAGTTCTGGGACTGCGCAAGGGGCAAGCGCCGGTTGGATCTCTGCGAACTTGATTTGTTGATGACGGGAGTGAGCCGTAACCTTGCCAAGGTTGGGGTCGAGGGTTCGAATCCCTTCGCCCGCTCCAAATTCCTCAAAAGATCTCAACAGATTAGCCGAAATGGTGGCATACGCTTGGCGGCAGTTGGTATTCCCAGGAACCAGGGCGGAACCAATCGGTGCAACGAGATGTCAACCTCGTTTGGCCTACACAGCTATGCGTCACCGGGCACCGCATACCGGTCTCTCGGTAACCCGTGCCAATTCCGGTGCTATCCAAGATTAAAATCGGGCATCTGTCCCACCGGCCGGTCCACGTTGGCATCCCGAGGCGCTTCGAACTCATACCCCCCATACCCTGAAGGCCGCAGGTGCAAATCCTGCCCCCGACATCATCAGCTCAACCGTCGAGCGTAAGCCCATCCGACGCTGGGGGATCCGATCCGTTATTGCCGATATGAGTAACACCGACCGCCGCGGCCGAGCATGCCTCCCTCTCACGGCGGCAACGCGGGTTCAATCCCGCACGGGACGCCAAGCAATTTCAGTAGGTTATGCTGGTTTCAGGGTTTCAGTTGCTGAGTTACGGCGGCTTCGCCGGATTTACCGAGAACCTTACCGATTAAGCGCTGTCTGAATAGGGGCGAACAGGGGTGGATGGCTGCCGGCGTCGACTTCGCGCGTTCCGCGACGCCGCGCCTGCTGCCCTTGACGCCGCTCTCCAGCACGCTCGCCGCGACAGCTTCGCGCGTTCGGCCGCAACTTTCACCACGATCGTCAGGCCCCGGCTCCTCTGTCAACGCAGATATCGCGCTGATCCGAGAAGCCTGTGCGCCCAGATCACCCTGACACGGCACGGGCCAGGGTGGCCATCGGTTCGAGCGCGCCACGCCCTGCCTGATCGCGCGCGGCCTGCGCCTGACTGCGGCATTGTCCTTCCCGAACATGTCGATCTGCCGGTTGTCGGTCTTGACTGTCGGCTCTGCCTCGCCTGGTGGCTCAGGGCCCGCTGTGATCCGTCGCGCGCGCGACCCCGGTGATGATCATCACGGGGCCATCGTTCGCGCCAGGTAACCTGTCGTAGCGGTGATTACGCGGCGGCGATGGTGGAAGGCGAACACCAGTTCCACGGCAGCAGTGCGTGGAGTTCGTGGTTTTGGTGCGTCCGGAGACGATCCGCCTGCGCCGACGCCGTGACCGTTACGGGTCGCTCCACATCGGATTCGGCGCGCGGGGCCGTTGTACCCCCGGTAGCGGCGGCCGAATCCACGACGATGCACAGGGGTCCCCCGGTTGCGGAAGCCCGCCGGCTAGGCCATCTGCTACGGCGTGTGGTGAGCCTGGGGATGGGTGCGACGACGAAGGTGGTGGCAGCAAGTGCGGGCACCGAGCTGTCGAAGCCTTATGAGGTGACACCTGAGGAACGCGCCGCTTTGGCGGCGCACCTCGCCAGGATGGACCAGAACCCCTGGCGCCACGGATAAAGCTCACACAAAAGGGCGAAAACTTCCACACTTCAACAGACCACCCGATGCCATCGTTTGGGCGAGCGCTGGTGATGCAGGCTCTCGGTACGGCCGGGCCACGCAATCCATCACAATCAGCCCCCCGTCCCGCGGTATCGTAGGAAAGCTGATCCCCTGCGACCACCCACGCTGGGTTGGCGCGAGGCGTGACGGAACCTCAGCAGCAACCCTTTGTGCCGGTAGAGTTCCGCCTCCAGCCAGCGCTCCTTTATGGGGCGAGCGAGTTTGTGCGGCGCACCACGACACGGACGGGGTGCCAGTTACGCGCTTCACGAGCCTTGAAGTGTGATAGAGTGACGCTACTGGCATGGCGAGGGAGGCAAACTATGAGCTTCTGGCACTGGTCCATCGGACGCCTCAAAACGCCAGGAGGCCGCTTCCGTGCCCGACGATATGCGGTACTACGAAGGGCGGCTTCGGCATGAGATCAACACAGCGGCTGCCAGTGCGACGCGCATTGCTGACGCCCGAGTTAACTCAGGATCGCATCCTGTCGCGCCATGGTCGGTAGCCGCCTCATCCTCTCGCTGAGACAGCGAAGCCCATCGTGACCTATCCGAACTCACTAGCCTCAAGACGTTGATCACATTTGCCGGACACGTAGCAGCTGAGGCAGCAAGGGTCGTTGGCTGATGGCCGGTTTCCAGGATATCCCGGCTCCCAACGTGCCAGCGAACGTGCTCGGCGCGGACCAGGTGTTGCTTGGCCAAAGGTTCCCGCCACAACAGCAGATTGTCCTCTATTCATCGGACCAGTGGGAGGTGTTTGTCCAAGAGTGGGCGCATTTTTGTCTGAAGAAGGTCTATCAGCAGGTGCAGCGCTTCAGCGGCGCCAACGATCGAGGGATAGACATCGCGGGGTTCGTCGATGACCAAAAGCTGCAAGGCATATGGGATAACTACCAGTGCAAACATTATCCCCATGCGCTTCGTCCAACGGATGCGTGGTCCGAGATTGGGAAGATCCTCTGGCATTCTTTCAGAGGCGAATACAAGCCGCCTCGGCGATATTTCTTTGTCGCACCGCGCGGCGCAGGCACCACGCTTGCCGGATACCTGGCGGACGCCGCACGGTTGAAGAAGGAACTGGTTGCGAATTGGGACAAGCAATGTCGAAAAGAGATTACCGATACTGCCGAGATTGCTCTTGACGGCGCGCTCGCGACTTATGTCGACAAGTTCGATTTCTCAATTTTCGATGCCAAGACAGGCTTGCAGCTGATCGACGACCATCGGGGTTGCCCGCATTATGCGATCCGCTTCGGCGGCGGATTGCCTGACCGACCGAAGCCCGATGCTCCGCCACCAGAGATCGCCCCCACAGAAATCCGGTATGTAACTCAATTGCTCGGCGCTTACGCCGAACATACGAAGAAGTCTATCCCCGACATTGGCGCGCTGAAAGCCTTGCCGAAGCACCTGCGCGAGCACTTCGGACGCCAGCGGACCGCACTTTACCACGCGGAGTCCCTGCGGGTCTTCGCGCGGGATACGGTGCCCGAAGGGACGTTTGGGGATTTGCAGGAAGAGATATATACGGGTGTCATTGACACCCATGACACTGAGCATGTTGACGGCTATGTCAAGGTGTGTGCCGTGACCAAAGCAGCGCGCGAACTCCAACTCACTACGAACCCGCTTATCACACGAGCAAAGCCCACAGACCGTGACGGCATATGTCAACAACTGGCCAATGATGAGCGGTTGCGATGGATGAAGTCGTAGCAAGGCGCCGTGGTCCGGCCACATTCAATGGTCCGCTTGAAGCTGGCGTGCGGATGGTCGCGATTCTTGCCGCTGCTCACCCAAAATCGTTCGACCTCCAGCGACTGGTCGCCTTCGATTATCTGCTTGTACACACCGGCGATATCGGCGGTCCGGAGAGCCTACATCCGGACGTTCCTTTTCACTCGGCGGGGTTGCTTGTGCGCCGGCGAATAGTTGAGCAAGCTCTCCTCTTGATGATGACAAGGGATCTGATCCGTCGCGAACCTCTCGCTGAGGGCATACAATTTTTCGCGGGCGAGAATGCAGCGCCTTTCCTTGCCTCGCTGCGAAGTGATTACCTCGTCGCGCTGCGGGAGCGCGCACAATGGCTAGTGAGTGTCCTCGGTAAATACACCGATCTGGAATTCCGGAACCTGATGCGTCGCTTTTCCAAAGAGTGGATTGAGGAATTTCAAGCGGCGGAGACCAGCCTAGGGGTGGATGAATGACTACCCCAGGGTTACGCATTCGGCATATTGCTTTCCACGGGCCCGATCGGTCTCCAGCTTTGGTCACGTTCGGACCGGGTCTGAACGTTATTTATGGCGCCTCGGACACCGGCAAGTCTTTTGTGGTTGAAGCTATCGATTTCATGCTTGGCGGGAAGACAGCTCTCAAAGATATTCCCGAGCGGGTCGGTTACGATCGCATATTGATGGGGATCGAGACGATTGCCGGAGATAAACATACGGTATCGCGCAGCGCTGAAGGCGGACGCTTCAAGGTGTATGCAGGTTTGCATACCGGTCTTCCCCCCGCGGGGACTGAGGAACGGGAGCTTGGCGATCAGCACAACGAACGCAGTTCTGATAACCTATCAGCCTTCTTGCTTGAGTTGAGCGGTCTCGGTGGAAAAGGGTACGCCGAAATAAGCGTGGTGACACAAATAGTCTCAGCTTTCGGTATCTTGCGCGCCTCATGATCGTTACTGAGACGGAGATCACAGCACAACGGTCACCGCTCTCCGAGGGAAACCCCACTACGGACACTGCTAATTTCGCGACGTTCAAGTTGCTGCTTACTGGCGTGGATGACTCCGCAATCGTCCCACGACGCGCCGGAACGCCTGAGGATCAGTCGCGTGAGGCGCAGATAGATCTGCTGGATCAACTGATCGATGAATACCGAAAGCGCGTTAAGGAATTGGCTGGAAATTCCGAAGAGCTGGAAGCTCAACGTGACCGTCTTGACGCCACAATTGCTCAGCAGGCAGAGCAGCTTGGCACAACCGAGGCAGAGTATCGGTCCCTGGCAACTCGCCGGCGTGAGCTACGAGAGCGGCTGGAAGCGGGACAAGATCGACGCGGTGAGATTGCAGGGCTGCTCGACCGCTTCGAGCTTCTTGCGCGACACTATAGAGTCTGACCTAGCTCGTCTCCGTGGAATTGAAGAGGCAGGCACTCTCTTCGTCATCCTCGGACAGTCTGCCTGCCCACTCTGTGGGGCCGAACCGGCGCATCACCGAAGGGAGCTGGCATGTGATGGAGACGTTGAGGCCGTCGCGGCTGCAGCTCGAAGTGAGATAGCCAAGATTGACTTGCTACAGAAGGAACTAGCAGACACTCAGGAAGCCCTGCATCAAGAGGCGAAGACATTCGATCGCCGCCTGCCGAAGCTCGCCGATGAACTTCAATCCATGTCGGCGAATATGGACCGGTTGATTTCGCCGAAGCTATCCAAACTTCGTGCAACTTATGCAGAGCTCGCCGACAAACGCGGCGAGGTCCGCGAAGCTCTTTCGATATTCCAGACTTTGCAGGACATGGAACAACGGCGTGAAGGTCTTGAAAAGCAGGGAGGCGATCAGGCTGGGTCCACGGTATCAGACGGGGATTTGCCGATCGCAGTTGCGCAAGAATTTGCCCAGAGGGTGGAGGTAATTCTACAGGCGTGGCATTTTCCGGAGGCTGACCGTGTGTTTTTCGATGCAAAAAACCGCGACCTGGTGATTGCTAACAAGTTGCGGACTGCGCGCGGTAAAGGATTGCGTGCCATAACGCATGCTGCCTTTACCGTCGGCCTCTTGGAGTATTGCCGCGACAACGGAACCGCACATCCCGGTTTCGTAATCTTGGATTCACCACTGCTCGCGTATAGAGAACCGGAAGGATCAGATGACGATCTGACGGGCACCGATCTCCAGGAGCAGTTTTATAACTATCTTGCAGCGGCTCCCGACGATCGTCAGGTGATTATTGTGGAGAACTCGGACCCTCCGTCTCCGATCGTGGCACGCCCTCAAACTCTCATGTTCAGCAAGAACCCCCATAGCGGCCGCTACGGCTTCTTCCCGGTAAGGCAGTTCGGATTCTTCGATGATACCGCCTTTCCAACTCGCACTGGGTGAGTTGTGAAGGTGGATATTTACTGTAGTGTAACATAAAGAACGTTCTGAAACAGCCTAATCCGCTGAAGGAATTGGATTCTTCGTTTATCGATTGCCCTATTCCAAAGCCGCTCAGTCCAGGGCCCAGGTGTTTCGAAGCGAAGATGCCGCGCGGCGACCCATGCCCGGTAGGGCCCGAGGAACAGATCACCGATGGCCAGCCGCTGGCGGTTACTTCACCCAACGCTGCGCCAGATTGCGGCCGGTCGTGCATCATATGGCAGCGCTGACAGACCTGGGTTCGCGGTCAGTGGGCATTCACGGCCGGCCACGGCTAGGTTAACTCATTGATATGACTTGATTTCAACCTGGAGCTTGGCGGGAAAAAGCTCAAAAAGTTAGGCACACGACTTGGCGACTCTGCCATTGAAGGGCACGGTAGAACCCGCTATCGGTGCGGCATGTATTTGCGCATCACCCAGCGGCAAAATCGCGACGGCTCGACGGTCGCCTACTACGGCCTCGCCGAGAGCATCTGGAACCCGGATGCCAAGCGGCGAGAGGCCCGCGTGGGCACAGTTTCGGCCGGGCCGATCAGCTCGATCGGGCCGCCCTCGAACGGATGGTCAGCAGCATCAATCGTGTGCTCGACAACGGCGCTGATGCCGGCAAGGTCCGTCGTGTTCACCACCATCAAGGAAGCCACTCATGCCGCTGCGCCGTCTACGACTTGCGCTGCCTCTCCTGCTGTCCGCGCTCTGCTTAACGGCCTGCGGAAGCCAAACGGTGCTGGCACCAAGGCTCCAGGTGGACCCGTCTCTCCTAAGCTGCCGGGATCAACCTGATCCGCCCACCACTGTGAGAACTGATGCCGACCTAACGGACTGGGTCCTGGACGCACTGGACGCGGGTGCCGATTGCCGATCAAGGCTGAACGCCCTCAAGGGGGTCGTGAACGGTTGACGTGCCCTGAGGTGGCCGATCTCGTGGAGCCCTATGAGGGTTTCCGATCGGCCCCCTACCGAGGCACCGAGGGCGTTTGGACTATCGGCTACGGCTCAACGCTGGACACCACGAACCACCGCGTAACCGCGCGCACGCCTTCGATCACCAAGACCCAGGCGTGTGAGCTGGTGAAGCGGGACTATCTACGAGCGGAGGACGAGATCGAGCGAGACGTTCAGGTGCCCCTGACCGATCGCCAGGACCCGGCGTTGCTCGACTTCATCTACAACCTGGGCACCGGCGCGTTCCGCTCCTCGCGGCTACTGCGCAAGCTGAATGCCGCCGACTATGCCGGCGCTGCGGCAGACTTCTCCAGCTGGGTCCGTGCCCACGGGCACACCATGCGAAGCCTCGTCAAACGTCGGCAAGGACGAGATCGATCTTTTCAAGAAGGATATCCAATGACTGGAACTGTTGTGGAGCCCGTTCAGGTCTCCGACGCCGCTGCCGCGGAAGTGGCAGCCCTCCACGCCGCTGTGGCGGACCTCAAGGCCACCATCACCGGCACAGTGCCGCGCAAGGTCGGCGCCGCGATCAAGAACGCCACCGCCAGGGTGGCCGCCAAGGTGCCCGCCAACACCGTCGCCAAGGTGGCCTACGGTGGCGTGATGGGTGCGGGCAGCGCCATCGTGGCCGCGCCTCATGTGGCCGCTGCGTGGGCCACCGTGATTAGGTGGCTGTGAGCTGGAAGAAATCAGGCAGCCCTTCGGGGCTACCTGTTTTTTGGCACTATTTCTTGGGGAAGTGCTCGGACGAATGCGTGTCGGAGGGTGACCGATTGCCCTTCCGTTAATTTTATGTTAGTTTATCGTTAATTGACTCCCTTTTAAACCTTGGCGGCCCTCGGGTAGCCATTTTCTTGGGCAATGAACTTTGGCGGGCGCTCTGGCCACATTCGCGGCGCCGGCAATTGGCGCGGAAGTGGCAGAGTGGTGTCTCCAAAAGGCCGCTTGCCTTCGGTCAATTTTCTGTTTACCGTCAACTCTCACGAATTGAGCCTCAACGTTTGCGTTGCGGCCAATGAGATTGTTCGCTCAGGCTGCTTCTCTTGGGCGGTTGACTCCCTTTTAAACTCTGGCGGTGCTCTGGTGCCGCCATTTTCTTGTGCAAATGAACCCTAGTGGCGCTCTGGCCGCCATTTCCTTAGGCAAATATCCGAACCGACGCCAAGCCAGGAGGCACCACGTATTCACGGGATATGGCACAATATTGCTGTGGATGGTTTGACCTGCTAATAAACCTTCAGATTTCCCGTTGCCGTGGCTAATTTGCGGCAAATTTGCTTGGACATTAACGTCTAGCCAGGTTACACCCCGTGCCGGGCGCGAAGCTAACGTCGCCGATTTAGACTGACGCTCACGTCTCCTGCGGGGAAGCCTCTCCCCGTTCTCAACCTGACAAGGGAGTCGACTAGATGACTGATTTGATTTAGCTCAACGACGTTGAGATCGCGGCCGTTGCCGGTGGCACTATCTCGCAGAGCGCTACCGTCTCCGCTACCCAGAGCAACAGCAGCTCCGTGAGCCAGAGCGCGACCGCCACCAACAGCGGCGCGGTGTCGGCAACCAACGGGGCCGGCAACGGCAACACGGCCGCCGCCGCGGGGGCCGAAGCGAGCAACACAGCGATAGTCACGCAGGTCAACGTGGCTCGGGCCAGCAACAGCCTCCGCATTCGCCACTAAAACAACAGCCGCATCTGGGCACTGGTTACCGTCGGTCAGCCGCAATCGCTGATCGGCGGTAAGCCCTGCAAGTTTCCTCTTGAGTTCTGTTCTCCCCGTTACCAACCTAACAAGGGAATCAATAAGATGACTGATTTGATTCAGTTGACCGACGTTGAGATCGCGGCTGTTGCCGGTGGTGCTATCACACAGACCGCTTCCGTCAACGCCCACCAGACCAACAGTAGCACCGTGACCCAGACCGCGACCGCCACCAACAGCGGCGCGGTGTCAGCATCCAATGGGATCGGCAGTGGGAACACAGCCGCCGCCGTGGGGGCCTCAGCGAGCAATGTTGCGCTGGTCACGCAGGTCAACGTGGCCGCGGCCAGCAACCGCGTCCGCATCCGCCACTAAAAACAACAGCCGCACTCGGGACTGGTTCCGCTGATCAACCGCAACGGCTGATCGGCGGTAACACCCCGCAAGTTTCGACGTCAGTTGACGGCGGCGGCCACCGCAGACCATCATTCGTGCATTAAAAAAACAGGCAGCTCCTCACGGGGCCACCTGTTTTTTTGTGCTGTTGTTTTTGGTGTCTCTCAGGAGGCCGCCATAGGGGTAGCGGGCACCTCGCTGGGCGCCGCCACCATCAATCTGACAAGCTCCATTTCCTGGGATTTTGTCTCCTTGTGCTGTTGTTTTCGCAGGGGGTCCAACCCCCTCTCCACAGCCTCCGGGATGTCTCCGGCGTAGGCCGGATTGCGGCCGGGACGCCACACCCAGATGCGGCCAGCATCGGGGCGCGAGATGCTGGCTTGAAGGGCCCCTTCACGGAACAGGTGCACCTCCTCGACCTGCCCCTTGCGGTTGAAGACGGGGGCAGCGTGGGCTCCCCGCTTCTTTGCCTCAGCGATGATGGCCTGCACCGTGCGGTCCTGTAGGCGACGCGTGGTGAAGTCCTTCATGTGGTCTCCTTGAAGCCTTGAAGAGCGGCTTGTCCCGGCACAGGGCGCCGCGGATCACCGGAACGAGCCTTGGGTTGTCCTTGATCAGGACCGCCAGGGGCACCTCCAGGTGCGTGCAGACGTCCTCCTCGGACAGCCCTCAGAGTTCGTCCGGAAATCATTCCGTTACCCTGCCTAGCCTACGCACCATGAGGCGGATTGATGCGAGCAACAGATACGCTCGCGCCTTGCGGTTGAGACATTCCCAGTCCTTGGCGAGTCGGCGGCAGCGATTGAGCCATGCAAGCGTTCGTTCAACGACCCAGCGCTTGGCAAGAACGACGAACCCTTTGGCCTGGTCCGACCGTTTGACAATCTCCACGTCCACCTGGGCCATGATTTTCTTCACCGCCGTCTGGAACACCGGCCCCTGATAGCCGGCATCGGCGTAGAGCTTGAGCAGGAATGGATACAAGCCGAACAAGGTCGCCATCACCATCGCACCGCCGTCACGGTCCTGAATATCTGCGGCATGCACGATGGCCTGCAACATCAGGCCGGTCGTATCGACCAGGATGTGTCGCTTCTTGCCCTTGATCTTTTTCCCCGCATCATAGCCGTGCGGATCAATGCAGGCCCCGCTTTTTCAGCGCTTTTCACGCTCTGGCTATCGATCACCGCCGCCGTCGGACTGGCCTCTCGCTCGGCCTGCTCCCGGCATTTCACGTACAGTGCATGATGGATCCGTTCCAGTGTCCCATCATGCTCCCAGCGATCGAGATAGTCATGGATCGTGCTGCGCGGCGGCAGGTCCTTCGGGATGTCACGCCACTGGCAGCCCGAACCGGTGATATACATCACCCCATTGAGCACCTCGCGAATATCGACCGTGCGCTTGTTGCCACCCGGTTTGGCGGGCGGTATCAGCGGCGCGACCTCGGCCCATTCTTCATCGGTCAGGTCATGGCTGTAGCGCAGGCCGCTGCGGTCATGGCGACGGCGGGTCTCTTCGGTCCACATCAGGCACCTCGCGATTCGGTGCCATGTATAAAGTCACAGTCAATTCGAGCCGGGCAAGCCCCTCCGCTAACCGACTCTAAAGACTCAATTTGTTCTCGGACGGACACTCAGCGCTCATGAGAATTGACCCGTCTATGCTCAATGAAACGGACCCACCCACGAAGTTAGCAATGGTGGAACCGAACCACGCGGGCAGTTGTGCGGCAGTCTATGCTTGACTCTCGGCGGTAATTGTCTAGGCCCGGGTTTAACAGTGTATTTCGAAATATTGTTCTACGTCAGTGTGTTATGGGCGCACGACAAGGTCTTAGCACCACATCTGTGCCGCGATGGTGGACTGATCAGGTGGCGACGGAGGGAACGGCTTCGCGGATGTTGGGTGGCAGTGCAGCCCCGACCGCCTGGAAGGCCTTTCCGGCCACGCCGGTCGCTGGCGTGCGCAGGATAAAATGTCTGCCGTCCTGCTCGACCTCGATCTCCTGTAGCCGATCGAGATCGGCGAGCAACTCGCGCCATTCCGGCTTCAGCCGTGCGGCGGTCAGGCGTTCTTCCAGTTCCTTGCGTAACACCAGAGCCAGAAAGCTGCAGAACACATGCCCGCGGATCGCCGCATCGGTCTGGTGATAGATCGGCCGTGTCGCCAAAAGGGCTTTCTCCGAACGGAACAGGTGCTCGACGACAAGCAGATCACGGTAGCGAAGCATCACGTTCAGCGGATGCAGCCGCAGATTGGTGCGCAGAACGTAGAGCCCATCGTAGCGAGCGTCCTCGGCCACGCGCGCTTCGTCGATCGTGAAGTGCTGCTGGTCGGGCGTCTTCAGGTCGCGCCGATAGGCACTGTTGCCGACCAGTGACTTGTCGCCCTGTCGCAGTTTGGCGCGCAACGTGGCCAGCACGGCTTCGCGGGTCCGCGCGGCCTGTGCCGCCTCGACCAGGTTGCGGCAGACAATGTAGCGGCGAATCGCGGGTATCTACATGCCGGGCCTGCGGGCGCTGACTGATGGGATGGCAGGCGCGAGGCGCGCCCGCGCGCCCAGTGCGATCGTGCTGGCCGGCTTGCTGGGCGGGATTGGCACGCTGATGCTTGGACGGCGCTGCCGCGAACTGCCCCGGCGCCCACCGAGATCGTGCATGTGTGGCTGGGCGTTCGGCCGGTTCTTCGCAATCGCGACGCACTGGCGCTGATCGCAGGATACGCGGCGACGATCTGGGGCACAGCCGGCCTTCGGCAGTGGATCGTGGTGTTCTTAGCGTTCTGTGCGGCAGGGCAAGCGGGAGCCGTGAGTTGTGTGAATTCATACCTGACCGTAGACCGTTCCCCCTACCAGTCCCATTTCTGCGGTGCCATAACCACCTGGAATGTGGCCCCCATTCGATTGCATCTCCGATATTGATGAGGTTTGTGGGCGATCACGCCGAGGCCGACCTGGCGCTTCACCCCGTACTCGACGAGGGAGGTGTGGGTGAGGACTGAGACAAGGGAGGTGTGGGTGAGGACTGAAACGACGGGGAAGGCGGAGGGACTGGCGAACTGCCACTCCCACTGACCTGGGGAGCCCTTGGACTGCAGAATGAACCACGTTAGGAGAAGAGTAGCATGGTTGACCATATTACGCCTGGCAACGGGTCATTTACTGGCCCCACGCCAGACGGCACCACTGGTGTCTTCTCTATCAATCCCCTTCACGACGAGGCCGACTTCAACGGCCAGCACGGTCACTCCCAATGGCGGCAGCACCGGGTCCTGGGGCCATGGAGCTGTCCAACAACCAGGTCTTCGCCCAGGACGAGAACTCTAGCCAATGGACGATGGAGTAACTGTTGCCCGAGGCGTCGGCAAACGAGCCAGACCCTGGCGTCACGAACTGATCAGACAGGGGCGACGAGGAAGGTGTGGGTGAGGACTGAGACGATCTCCAGACCAATGCAATCGAGATGCCCGCCACATGATCCGCTGCCGACCGCTCATCGCGGCACACCTTCCGCCCCGCGGTGGCTATCGCTGACGCTGCACCAGCCTTTCCAAAAAGCGAATTTTGCGCCGGAAAGCAGCTGGTCTGGATTCTGGCTCGACGCGCCGCCCTCGTCGTGCCGGGCGCGCCAACATAGTTAATTCATTCGCGAAATCCGCGGCGCGGATGCGATGTATTCTAGCAACGACATGCGTTCGGCGCGGCCGCGTCGTCGAGCCGCGGGGGCAGGAGCGGATGGCGCGATCGGCGGGTTCACGCCAGCCTGAGCGAGCCGGGGTCGCGACGTCGGCGAGAACCCAAGCTGCTCGGCCGCCCGCATCAGCATCACGCCCTGTCGGTTGATGACGGCGAGCAACGGCGACTGGACCAGTGCGGACGTCTCAGCCTTCTCGGGATCGCGCGACGCCGGCACCAAAATCGTCGTTAGTGCCTGTTGCGCGGATGCCTGTCGGTGCAGGTCATAGGCCACGACCCAAGCCCGCAAGACTGAGGTGTCGATCCGCTTCAGGATGCCGGGCGGAGCGGAAGCAATTGCATCATCCCATATCGCACGCTGCGACTCGGTCATATCAGGCGGAGCGGCAAAACCGGATGCATCGGCGACGGGAGGCTCGACCACGCGCCGAGCGGCCATCTTCCGGCGCAAATGCGACGGGTCGCCATGGAGATCATGTAGCACGGTCGGCTTCGGCTTTCGTCCCACCATTGCTAGCAATGACTCCCATGCTGGCGAGGGCCACCCCTATTTTCATTTCCCGCGCGGGTCAAGCAAGGCCCGCCCCGGTCTGGGTCCCCATGCCTAGACTTTTGATGGGCATACCCCATGGGTCCTACTTTTCTCCGGGTTTTCTGTAGAGATCGCGCCCCGGTCTGGGTCCCCAGGCCGGCATTTAACCCTCGCCCTCCCATCGCGAATTATATTCCCCCGGGGGGTCGAGCCAAACGCGATCAGGCATTCGCCGCGCTTATGCAACAAATTCAACGCCTGTTGAATTCGTTCTGCCTGCGGACCTTACTGAGGGCCGGTTCCGCGGTCGTCGCTTATGCAACAAATATAACGCCTGTTATATTCGTTCTGCCTACGGATGATCCGGCTTCAGTTGGCCGCATCTGCGAGCCGTGCCGCCTGCCGAGCAGCCTTGCGCAGCGCGGCCGTCTCCCTGTGCCGCGCACGTTGACGCTCGGTCAGCGGCTTGCCGTGGAAGGCCCCGATCAGGGTCGGTGGAGGCGGCAACGCATGCGGCGTCGCGCGCTGCAGCCCGACCTTGCACGTGATGTCGAATGCCTTGAAGTCGCGTAGCCTGCCGTTGATCCACGACGCATCGCTCGGAACATCGGCCGGCCTGATCGTGCCTGTCTGGGTATCGATCCAGATATTCTCACGCCGCTGACTATCCGCTTCGATCCACCCGACCACCCGATTGACCGTCGCCTCCACGGCATTTGTCAGCAGATCGCGCCGCGGGACGGACGATACCAGCAGGCCACGGACGTACTCGCCGTTCCTGGCTGGCTGGGCGATGAACAACCACGGCGGCGTGCGATCAGCCGGCAACGGACATAAATGGCGCTGCGCTGCGCCCGGGTCGGCGTGTCGCCAAGCGTGGGTTGCAGGTTTCCGTTTCATCGGCGCGCAGCTTCCCAATGCGAATCGGCGCGTGTCCAGTGCACGCATCACGCATCAGCCATCAGCCTCAGTCGGCTCCAAAGCTGGCGCCACCAGGACGGCCTGCCATCTCCTCCCGATACCACTGCCGCCCCTCCCTACTATTCGTCCAATCAACCATCTGGATACTCTTCAAACCCACCTCCTGCCGCCACGGCAAATTCAAGTCCAGATGTGCCGCCGCCGTTTGGTCCGGCGAATGAGGGTAACTACGCGAATACCTCACCTCCAGCCTCGTCTGAGCCATCAACCAACTATGCCGGCACATCTGCCACGCCCGAGCCGAGCGGCGGCGATACCCAACCATCCGCGCCTCCTGGCTACAAAATCTCTCTCCCAAACCTGCCCGACCTGGGGACTGTGGGACAAATCTGAAAGACGTGAATGACAATGTCGCTGGGTTGGCTTTAACAAAAGTCCCCCAGGAAATAAGGGGCGAGGCAATTCCCGACGGAGTGCGTACGGCCAACGAAGTGGCCGATCAGACCAAGGAGGGAATGGAAAACGCCAAGAATTGTTGGATGTCTCCAAACCTGGTGCTGAGGGTATGCAAGCCGGTGGTGATATTATCGCCAATCTGACCAAAGGACAGCCGAAGCAAAATCTGAAAACGACTACAACGGCCGAGGTAGATGCGGAAAAGCGTCTGGAGCATGGCTTCGCCGGTAAAGACACCGCCCCCAACTCCCTCGACAAGGCCGCCTCAGGGTTTGGTCAAAACCCTCTCCCCAAGTTTGTTCAACAAGGACTCAAGACAATCGGCTCAATTAACAATGCATTGACCGGTGTTACCAACTTCTTTGGCATTACCACGCCCGCGCCCACACCTTCCTCAGCCCCCGAGCAAACGGTTGTGGACAGTCAGGGTCGTCCTTTGTAACGCCGCTATATCATTCCTTTTCGGCGCACGGCGCCTGCGGGGGTGTGGCAATGTCGGTTACTCTGATGCCTATGGGGCCGGGTGTGCTCGCAGGACTGTCCTTCAAACGGCGAATTACGGCACGGTTCGCGGATGGTTCGACCGTGATGAACCTTGGTATCCCCTCTGTCGTCGATCTGATTAAGGCGATGCCAGGGGGTGGAGTGCCGGTGGCCATCGATACCGCGATCGACACAGCCCGACCACTTGCCGAGCAACTGGCGGTCGAGGCGGGATGGGTCATCACCGAGCAGCAACAGGGCCAGTTCTATCTGACGCGCCCCGGTATCTCGGCGGCGGCGTTGCAGGCCGCCTTGGTGGAGGCGCCTCCGGAGTTTATGGAGGATAGGCCGGTCGCACCCAACCCCAAGTCCAAAACGCGTGCTCAGCCCCGAACCTCGAAACCCTTCCTCTCCCTCGGCCCCTATGACGTCTTCACTGATGCCTACGCGGCGCTAGAGGAAGTTGTGCGCACGATGGGGCACCAACCTCTCTCCGCCAACTACTACAACAAACTCACCCAGACCTTCATGGCTGGTGGGTTCGAGGGACGGGTGCGGTCGCTGTTCCGTGATCTGCCGAGTGAGCCGGCGATCTTGTCGTTTGGTACTGGCGATGGCGGCCGCTTCGGCTGCCTGGGCTGTGGGGGATTACCCCTGGACGCACCAAACGGACCATTGCCCGCGAAAGCCCAGGCATAGGTGGCGAGGGCACTTTCTCCGGTACGCTCCGGCAACCATGCTTCCAGTCGATCCAGTATACGCTGCCATAAGCCTCGCGGACGAATTTGACGCGCAAAGATGCGATTGACTTCCCGTGGGATCCAGTAGTTCACCCTCCAGTTCTCGATCGCACGGAACAGGTGGAACCCCTGTGCGCATGATATTAGAGGACTTGCGCTGCCATCCGCGGTCTCAACAAGGACGTGACCATCGACCTGCGCCTTGAACCTATATCGGCTCGAGCGCTGTTGCACCCAGCCATCTGACACAGTGAATTCATGAGGGCGCTCGCGTAGTGCGGTAAGCACGGGCGACATATCCAGATAAGCCATTATGGAAGCCTCCTCGTCACTCCTCCTACGGAGCCGCGCCACGCCCGTCGCGCGTTGGACCCAGCACCGCCTCCTTGCAAGCGTGCGAGCGCCATCGCTCCGACAGGCATCCGTAGCACCGCATCGACGAACCGCAGCCACTGCATCAATAGCCCGTCAGGAACGGGTTCACTCCGCCGCGCCTCCAGCCGGCATCCTGCAGCTCCAAGTCGAGGGCGAGGCTGGCGACGTCGTCCACTACCGGATCGAGGTTGGGATATTCCACCTGCGAGAGCAACTTGACGTAGCCACGGCAGGACTCGCAGGTCTCGGCTGAGATACCGTCATCGCGGCCTTCGATATGATAATAGGCGATGCCGTCAGTGCTGCCGCACAGCACACAGGAAACGCGCACTGTATTCCACTGCGTGGCACAGGTCGCGCAGACGCAATAGCGCGCGTTGTGCGCCGCTGGACGATCGACCAGTACGGAAGCGACGGGCGCGCCACCACAGGCCGGGCAGATGCCAGTGCCGACCGGCCTCAGTATCTTGGGTGGTAGCAGGGCGGCCAGCCGCGCCGCATGTAGCTGCAGCGCGGCGGCGATGAAGATGTGTTCCGCAATGGCGTCGCCCGCGACCGCGTCTTCCAGTGCATTGCTAAGGTGCTGGCGCCGTGCGGCTGTCTCGGAACGCAGCCGGGCAACCGCGGCCGCCGCCACCGCGGGCATGGCGATCGGTCCGATCGCGGCCAGAAACCGCGCGATGGTCTCCGCCAGTACATTGTCGTCTATCAGGCGCGCGCGGTCGATCAGCGGCATGCCATGCGCAGCTGCCCGCTCGGCGACGTCGTCCGCGATAGGCGTCAGATTCGGCAGATGAGGCAGCAGCGCCGCCTGCGCCTGAGTGAGCCCCGCCACAAAGCGGAGGTAGGGTGCAAGCTCGTGCCCCTCGGCCTGCGCGGCGAATTGGTCGGCGCGACGGGTAAACAGCGTTGCAAGGTCGGGCAACGCCACGAACGGCGTCTGCAGATCGCTGCGCGGTATGGGCCGTAAATGTGACGTACGCTCAGTCATGCGTCTCCCGGCGGCTGTTCTCGCGGTCCCACCGTTACGGTATAGGCCGAGGTCGGGAGGCAGACGTTGCGCCCTTCCGACCTGCAGCAGACTACTCAGTTTTCGCCTTCGCCACCTCTTCGCGCAACCAGCGCCGATGGTGCCGCCACGCCCAGCCGCCGGTCACTGACCCGCTCGTCATCGCACGCACCGTGCCGCGTACCCATATCGCGGCATAGACATGCACGATCCAGATCAGGATCGCACACACAGCCGCCGCGGCGTGCATCACGACCGCCACACGTTTCGTTTCAATCGAGCTATAGGCAAAGAAGTATCGGTCCCAGATGGTTAGCCCACTGGTGAACAGCACGATGATCAGCAACGACATACCCCAGAACACCAGCTTCTGACCGGCGTTGTAGCGACCGATCTCGGGCAGCCGCTCTTCGTGCCCGCTCAGCACCGCGCCGGCGCTGCCCAACCAGACACTGTCGGTGTGCTCCCAAAGATTGGCCCGCCAGAACCGTAGAAACAGCCCGACAAAGGAGAAGAACAGCACCACGCCGATCCAGGGATGGATGATGCGCGTCCATTGCCCGCCGCCAAACAGATCGGTGAGGAAGAACAGGCTGGGGTGGAACATGGACATGCCGGATAGCGCCAGCAGGATCAGCGAGATCGCGGTCACCCAGTGGTTGGCGCGCGCTGGCGCGTTGTAGCGGTCAACCACTACCTCGTCACGCGACATGCCGTGATGTACTGACGAGGCCATCAGTCTGCCCCCTCCGCCAAATCCGCCGCCTGCTCCTCATCCTTTTTCGACACGCGGTTCGCGCCCGCCAGCAGATGATGCACGAATGCCCCGATCACTGCGGCGCCGATCGCCGCCATGCCGGCGACCTTCGCTGCGCCCTTCCACACGCTCACCAGGCGCGAGATATGCGGATTGGCAGGTAGCCCAGCATAGAGTTCCGGCCGATCCGCGTGGTGCAGCACATACATGACATGGGTGCCGCCAACGCCCGCGGGATCATACAGTCCCGCCTGGTCGAACCCGCGCGACTTCAGATCAGTGATGCGCTGACCGGCCAAGGTCTTCATCTCCGCCTTGGTGCCGAAACTGATCGCGTGCGTCGGGCACGCCTTGGCGCAGGCCGGACCGCCCCCCACCGCGACGCGGTCGGAGCACAGCGTGCATTTATGCACTACCTGCTCGACCAGGCTCATGCGCGGAATGTTGAACGGGCAGCCCTTAATGCAGTAGCCGCAGCCGATGCAGTGCTCGGACACAAAGTCGACGATGCCGTTAGCGTATTGCACGATCGCGCCGGGCGATGGGCACGCCTCCAGACAGCCCGGATCCGCGCAGTGCATGCAGCCGTCCTTTCGGATCAGCCACTCGAGGTTGCCGGTTTTCGGATTGTCCCATTCGGCAAAGCGCATCAGCGTCCAGCTTTCCGCGGTCAGGTCATGCGGGTTCTGGTAGGAGCCAACGTTGAAGCCGACCTCCTCGTGTCGCTCGTTCCACTCCAGGCACGCCGCCTGACAGGCCTTGCAGCCGATGCACTTCGACACGTCGATCAGCTTGGCCACACCGTCATCGCCAGGCAGCACCGCGGGCGGCGGTTCATCCGAGGCCGATTTGCGCAACACGGTCAGACCAGGATTGGTTGCCATGGTCCTGTCCCCCTACGCGACCGGCGGGTTGTCGGGACGGATGTCCACGAGAAACGCCTTGAACTCGGGAGTCTCGACATTCGCGTCGCCGACGAATGGGGTCAGCACGTTGGCGCCGAACCCGGCGCGGGCAGCGCCCATGAAGCCCCAGTGGATTGGCACGCCCACGACATGAACCGTCTTCCCGTCGCACACCAGCGGCGTGATGCGTTTCGTCACCACCGCCTTGGCGCGCACGAAGCCTCGCTTGCTTTCCACCCTTACCCAGCCGCCGTTCTCGATGCCCTTCTCTTTGGCTAACGCCGGACTTATTTCCACGAAGAACTCCGGCTGCAGGACGGCATTCACCCAGACATGCTTGGTCCAGTAGTGGAAATGCTCGGTCAGCCGATAGGTGACTGCTGCATACGGATACGTCTTGACGTCGCCGAATCGCGCCATGTCATCGGCGAACACACGTGATACCGGGTTACCCTGGATCTTCGGCGCCACCACGTTGATTACTGGGCTTTCGAACGGTTCGTAATGCGTCGGGAATGGTCCATCGCGCATCAGCCGGCGCACCCACAACCGACCGACACCCTCCTGGTTCATAATGAAGGGGCCGACCTGATCGGGCTTCGCCGTCGGCAGGATGTCAGGCACGTCGTAGCCGGCCCAGTGGTCGCCGGTCCATGCGATCAGCCTCCGGCTTAGATCCCACGGCTTCCCGGTAAGATCGCAGGAGGCACGATTGTACAGGATTCGCCGGTTGACCGGCCAGGAGAACGCCCAGTTCGGGAACACGCCGGCATCATCGGGATCGTGGTTGTCCCGCCGAGCCATGTTGTTGCCAGCCTCGTTGAAGCAGCCCGAGTAGATCCAGCAGCCACAAGCCGTGGTGCCGTCGTCGCGCAACTGTGTGAAGTTCAGAAGTTGCTTGCCCGCTGACAGCAACTTCTTCGTCGCATCCGATGGGTCCGGCACGTCAGTCAGCACCTGGCCGTTGATCTCGCGCGCCAGCTCGGTCGGGGTTGGTTCGCCCGGGTTCTCGTAGGGCCAGCTCAGGTTGAGGATCGCGTCGGCGAATGCGCCGCCCTCCTTCTGATACAGCGTCTTCAGCCGAAGAAAGAGCTGCGCGATGATCCAGGTATCGTGCTTCGCCAAACCCGGCGCATCGGCCCCCGCCCAGTGCCACTGCAGCCAGCGACTCGAGTTGGTGAGCGAGCCTTCGTCCTCCGCGAAACATGTCGTCGGCAGTTCAAACACCTCAGTCGCGATTTTCGCCGGATCGGCCGGGTTCAGCTCGCCGTGGTTCTGCCAGAACCGCGCCGTCTCAGTCTGCAGCGGGTCCATTACCACCAGGAATTTCAGCTTGCCCAGCGCCTCGCGAACCTTGTTCTTGTCCGGGAACGCCATCAGCGGGTTGAAGCCCTGGCAGAAATAGCCGTTGACCTTGCCCTGATGCATCAACTCGAAAGCGCGCAGGATGTCGTAGTTCGGCACATCGAGCTTGGGCAGCCAATCGTAGGCCCAGTCGTTCTCCGCAGTGGCCGCTGCACCGTACATCGTCTTCTGGAAGCTGACGAAGAACTTCCTGTAGTTCTGCCAGTAGCTGGTCTGGCCCGGCCGCAGCGGCTTGAACGCCCGCGTCGACATGTAGGTCGACAGAGTTGATTCGCTGTCCGTTGGCACCGCCATGTAGCCTGGCAGCAGGTTCGACATCAGGCCCAGATCGGTCAGGCCCTGAATGTTGGAATGCCCGCGTAGGGCGTTCATCCCGCCACCACGGACCCCGATATGCCCCAGGATGAGCATCAGCATCGCCATGGCGCGGATGTTCTGCGAGCCCTTGGAATGCTGCGTCCAACCCAAGGCATACATCGAGGTCATCGCCTTGTCCGGCGCCGAGGTCGCTGCCATCATTTCTGCCACGTGAAGGAACTTCTCCTTCGGCGTACCGCAGATCCGTTCCACCATCTCCGGTGTGTACGGCGCGACGTGTGCCTTCAGCAGATTCCAGACGCAGCGCGGGTGCTGCAACGTCGGATCGACTACGGCGAAGCCGTCGTCACCGATCTCGTATTCCCAGCTGTCTTTGTTGTAGTCGCGCTTGCCCTCGAGGAAGCCACTGAACAGCCCCTCGCTGAAGCCGTAGCTGTCCTTCACGACGTAGGGCGCGTTGGTAAACGCCTTGACGTAGTCCCACTGCACCTTGCCAGCTTCCATGCAGTGGCGGATCGCGCCGAGCAGGAAGGCGATGTCGGTGCCCTGGCGGATCGGCGCATAGTAGTCGGCCACCGACGCCGAGCGGGTGTAGCGCGGATCGACGACGATCAGCTTGGCGCCGCGGTTCGCCTTGGCCTCGGTCACCCATTTGAAGCCGCACGGATGTGCCTCGGCCGCATTGCCACCCATGATGACGACGAGATCCGTGTTCTTGATATCGGTCCACGAATTCGTCATCGCGCCACGGCCGAATGTTGGGGCCAAACTGGCCACCGTTGGGCCGTGTCAGACCCTTGCTTGGTTGTCGAACACCACCATGCCGGCAGCGCGCACGGCTTTGAAGGTCAGGAAGGCGGTCTCGTTTGTGGTCGCGGAGGCGGCCAGGAAGCCTGTGCTTGTCCAGCGGTTAACCGTGGTGCCGTTGGGGTTTCTGGCGATGAAGTTCTTGTCGCGGTCTTCTTTCATCAGCCGTGCGATACGGTCCAGCGCGAAGTCCCAGGTGACTTCTTTGAATTCGTCGCTGTTCGCCTCGCGGTGCAGCGGCACCTTGGTGCGGGTCGGCGCGCGCACGAAATCAAGCAGCGCCGCACCCTTCGGGCAAAGCGTGCCGCGATTCGTCGGGTGGTCGGGATCGCCCTCGATATGCACCAGCTCGCGACGCGCACTCGGTGTGTCTCCGGGCGCATACATGATGATCCCGCAGGCCACCGAGCAATAAGGGCAGGTGTTGCGGGTCTGGACGGTGCGGATGAGGCGATAGGGCCGGATGTCGGCGGCCAGAGCCTGCTCGATCGATCCGAAGCCTAGCGCGCTAAGCGCGGTGACCGCGATGGCACCGCCACCCGCGCGCATGAATACGCGACGCGACATGTCCATATTGGGCGCCCTCCGTGCTCTGCCGAGCCGGGTCCCGTCTCGGCGGTAAAATCTTATTTACTACAGCATTGTGACCAAGCCTGATGGCTGTCAAAGAGATTTCCAAGGCAGCAGGCAGATTGGTCCGCCCGCACCTCGATGGCAGGCATCGCGGTGCTGTGCATCTCATCGGCGGCCATCGACGACGACCGCGCGCGCGACTTGGACACAACTCTGGAATCCGACGGAGCCACCCATCGGCCCCGCCGAACGGCGGCTATCCACCCCACCAGGGATGGCTGCCGCCTCGGTCGGCACGCCGAAAGCCGATCCGATGACCGCCAGGTTCATTCCTCTTCCCGTAGCTCACGCTCCTGCTGGCCGATCCGGCCGGAAGGAGGGCAAATGGGACATTCGGAATTCGACCCGGCGGCCCGAGAGCGGCGCCCTTGGAACGCTGGCCGAATGGTGGGCGCCAAGCGCGCGTTGAAGCCGCAGCAGGTATGGGCGATACGGTTCTGGCTCGACCGGGAAGGACGGCTGCGTGACCGAGCGATGTTCGACCTTGCCATCGACAGCAAGCTGCGAGGCTGCGACGTCGTCAAAATTCGGATCGGCGAACTCGTCAGCGGCGGCCGGGTGCGGGCACGAGCTACGGTCGTGCAGCAGAAGACAGGCCGGCCGGTTCAGTTCGAGCTGCTCGAACCTGCTCGCGCCAGCATTCAGGCCTGGCTGGAACGCCGAGGCGGCACGCTCGACGAGTACGCCTTCCCGAGCCGGAGCCACCACGCCAAGCATATCAGCACTCGGCAATATGCCAGGTTCGTCGACGAGTGGGTGACTGGCATCGGCCTGCGGCGAGAGGATTACGGCACACACTCGCTACGGCGGACAAAGGCGTCGATCATATACAAGGCCACCGGCAACCTCCGAGCGGTTCAGATCCTGCTCGGAACGGCGACATACTGCCCACGAACATCTGGTCGAAGGGCGGATCTACTATCGGTTCCATCCGCGCTGCGGCGAGACTGTGCTGATCAAGCGACAGCTCGAGCACCGCGGCGTCGTACTGGTGGTCATCTTGCAGCCCGACAGCTCACTCGCCTGCATTCCGCTGTGGATGACGCACGAGGCCGCGGCTCAATATACGCTCAGTGAGAAGCCCCATTTCTCCGTCGACATCCTGCGATCCCTGCGCGCTGAGATCAATGCGCTTTTAGGCTTTCTCCAGCCCGAATTGAAGGCAGAGGAAGCCGATAATGTCGTGCCAATCCAAAGATCTCCAACTAAGCCTGTTCGAGGGGAACGAGGCGCCCCAAGTCGTGTTGGCGACCGCACAGATGGTCGATCTCGCGGCATTGGTGGAAACTCTTCTGCGCGAGATAGCGACAGCGCTGGCAAGCGGGGAGGCCAGCGATGAGCAAGATCACGACGAGCATCTTGCGCGCAGTGCGTATGTCTACATCCGGCAGTCGACGGCCGATCAGCTGTGCCTCCACCTTCCCGGCGTGTTCATACGACAGCGCCGAGTGCCGACTGGCATTCGCGTGGATCTTCGTCCCATCCAGCGCAACTGTGCCCAGCTTCAGCACACCCATCTCGCGTGCCAACAGCAGCACTTGCACGAACAGCGCCTCGATCTGCGGCAGAAAGCGCCGTCGGAACGTGGCAATGGTGTCATGGTCCGGATGGTCGTTCGCGGCGATAAAGCGGAACGCCACGCTGTCTTAGGTCGCGCGCTCCAGCTTGCGGCTGGAGAACACCCCAGTGGCATAGCCGTAGACCAGAACGCCCAGCAACAGCGCCGGGTGGTAGCAGGCCGAGCCAGTGCCGCGGTAGCTCTCGCACATCCCGCTCAGGTCAAGGCCGTCGATCACCTCGACCACGAAGCGCGCAAGGTGTTTGTCTGGCAGCCACTCGTCCACCGAAGGCGGCAGAAGGAAGCCAGTGTCGCGATCAATCGGGCGGAAGTTGCTTATGCAGTGCAATGTCTCGGGCTGGCGGCGGAGCAAATCACTTCCCCGATTCTATGGCGGAAAACCGCGTCGCGTTAAGTCCGACAGGCTGCTAGAATTCTCAGCAGCGTGCGATATTTGGAATGTGCACCGACATCAGCGGCGCGGCGCGCGGGCTAAAAATTCGGCGAGGGACACGGTCTCCCCTTGCCGCACAGGACCCTTCTTCGCCCACTGCTCAGAAACAGCCGACGGAATCGGCGAGGCGCCACGAGCCGTACCGACCAGCCTTGGCCGCGCGGCCGGCGCGAGACCCAAAAGCTCGGCCGACCTCATCACAAGCAGCGCCTGCCGATTTTGAATGGCGACCCACGGGCTTTGAACGTGCTGTGTCGTCTCGGCCTTCCCCGCAGGTACCAGCGCCCCGGTCTGTGCCAAGGCTGCCGATGCCGTCCTGTGCAAGTCGGCGGCCACTACGAAGGACCTCAACACCCAGATGTCGGCGCGGCACAAGACGTTTGGTGGTGCATCCGTGACTACGTCCGCCCAAACCTCGCGCTGCTGCTCGGTCAGGTCAGCCGGCGCGCTCAGATCGCCGGGTCCGGGCAAGGGCGGCTCAACAGCGTGCCTGGCAGCAGCCACCCTGCGCCCGCGCTGTCGCGGATCGCCATGAAGCGCACGCACCACCGACGGCTGCGGCTTCGGTCCTGGCATGGTCATCCGTTATGGCCCTCCCCTAGTTCGAACTTGCCGGCGCATGCGTTGGGACCCGCCCCGGTGTGAGCACCCACGCCTAGACTTTTACTCCCCCTCCCCCCTCCGCGCGCAATGGATGGTCAGGGCGACGCAGGCGCGGCCAGGCAGCGGCCGCGTGACAGAAATCGGAACATGGTTCGGAAAGCGCCAATGCCGTGCCCTTGAGAGTTGATGCAGCAGTGACGGAGCATAGTGTCTCAGTTTGAATGTCTGCAATGGGTGGATTCCGGCCCGTCCGGTTCCGAGCGGCGCCGTTCCGAACCGGACGTTCGTCTCAGGGGGCAATCTGGCCGAATCCGGAAGGGCCGCTTTTGAGTGCCCAAGGGCGACGAGCAGACGCTACCTTGGAAGCGCCCTCATAGCTTGGCTCATTTGCCTGAAGACTTCGATCGCTTCGGCCGCATTATGTTTACCCCATCCAGATCGTCCGACCGCAGCGTCAAGATCGCCTCGCGCACGATACCAAATGCCGGAGGCTCCGCCCGCCCACGTTTTTGTACAAGCCCCAGCGTGCGCACGAGCGGCGGATCCAGTGGTCGCACGACGACGCTGTTCACCGGCGGGCCTTGGCTCATCGCAGGGCTGGGAACGATCGACATGCCCAGCCCGGCGGAGACCGCGCTCTTGATCGCCTCGATGTTGTCGAACTCCAACGCGGGCTTCACTCCGACGCCACCAGCTTGCAGCCAGGCGCGACTCAGTTGCCGGTGCGGCACGCGTTGATACTCGAGGATCAGCGTACGCTCTGCCACATCGGAGGCGTCACCTTCGCCGGAATGGTATCGTCGGTGGCGGGTAGGATCGCGACCATCGGATCAGTGCGCACCGGCACCGCATCGAGGTCCATTGCTTCGACCGGCAGCGCGGTGAACCCCATGTCGATTTCGTTGGACAGCAATGCTTCGGATATGCTGTGCGTCGTGCCTGTGGTCACGATGATCTCGATATCCGGATAGGCGTCGCGCAGTTTTCGCAGCACCGGCGGAAGCAGATAGGCGAGTGCCGTCGGCCCGGCACCAATCCGCACGCGGCCTGCCGTGCCATCCTTGTGATGGCGCACTGCCGCCAGAGCATGTTCGGCCTCCGCCATGATCCGTCGGCCATGCATGATCAATTCGCTGCCGGCTGGCGTTGCGAATGCGCGCTTGCCAACGCGCTCGACAAGCTGCAGACCGCAGCGATTTTCCAATTCACGGATCTGCTGACTGATCGCCGGCTGCGTCAAATGCAGGCGCTTCGCCGCCTCGGTGAAGCTGCCGAGCTCGACGACTTCGATCAATGTGCGCAACTGGTCGAGGCTGAGATTCCGCATGATAAGGCGAGCTTATCCAAACCATCACAACTATCAACTTGCTAACTCGCGCCGCGCCGCAATAAGGCGTCGCACATAGGACGCGCACACTGACCTGAGGTGATAACCAAGCCCGGTCACGCTGGGATAGCCAGCCTGATCATAGTGGGAGTGTGATCCAGATCACAGTGGAAGTGTGATCCTTTGCATATCCGAATTCGTGGAGTCTGCTTCTGGTGGGCGGATGCCGGAAAGGAGCGGTCCACGAAGCCGAACTCCTCTCGCTAGCCGCAGCACCTCTCGATCAACGGGGGATCTGATCGTGGATAATCTCGCGCTGCGACCCAGCAATTTGGTAGCCGAGTACACCGGCGCCCCTGCTGGACGGGATTACGACTTCTGGCGCGAAGACGTTTGCCGCAATTTCTGCCGGGTCGACGCCGAACCGAGCGCCGGCAGTCAGATATTCTGCAAGATCGAGATCGCGCAGGTCGGTTCGCTGGCGCTGGCCAGAGCCGGCGGTAAATCCGGCCGATTCCTGCGGACTCGTGATCTGCTGTCTGATTCCTGCGACGATTTTGTTCTCTTCGGTGCCACCTTAGGCAACGTGCTCGTCGTGCGCGAGCGCCGCGCCGTCGAGCTGCAGCAGTCGCAGATGTGGTTGACGGACCTGACCGTGGAAGGCGCGGTCGCGTTCAACGACGACCACCAGTTCGCGACGATTCGAATCCCGCGACGCGAACTGCTCGCGATCTGTCCCGACGCAGAGAGCAGGCTGGCCGAGCCACTCGTGGCCAGTCCAGGCATCAGAGACGTCATCGCGCGTTACTTTGCGCTGGCGGCAGAATCGGCCACATCGCTGGACCCGATCGGACAGCAAATGACCGCGCGGCACATGGTTGACCTGGTCGCGTTGCTTCTTCGCACCGGTCGAGACGAGATGCAGTTGGCCACGCAGCGGGGGTATTCCGAAGCGCGTCTGCGTCTCATTCAGACCGAGGTGCTCGATCGTCTGCATGACAGCAACCTGACGATCGCATCGATCGCCCGATCCATCGGCCTCAGTCCGAAGCAGGTGCAACGGCTGTTCGAGCGCTCCGGCATGACGTTCACCGAGTTCGTGCTCGAGCAACGTCTGCTTTCGGCGCGCAGGCTGTTGTCCAGCCCCAACGGCCGCCATGGCAAGATCGGCACGGTTGCCTATAGCGTCGGGTTCGGTGACCTGTCGTACTTCAACCGGACGTTCCGCGGACGTTTCGGCGTGACACCCTCCGAATGGCGGGATGGTCAGCCGTCGTTTTCCTGACGATCCACGCAGCAGCAATGTAATTCATCGTCGTCCAGCGCAACTTGCGGGGCGGCGACAGAGCACGCGCGACACCGCACGGGTCAAAGCGCGCGAGATGTCCCGCCAGAGCAATACGATTGTCCTCCAGGTCCAAGACAGCACCCAGGCAAATTGTGTTTCTACGCCTCGTTTCCGAGGCCTGTCCCTTGCCAGCTTCCATCTGCGCAACCGTCCCTCGGATGTCCGGTCAAACCGACCCGGGCAGGCAAGGGCATCCGTCAGTACGTCAACCCAATGGAGGTCCGATATGGACACGCCCGTCACAACAGTCGAAACGCCCGCCCGGAAAGCACCGCCTGTTCCACGCAACGGTGTCGATACGCCGAAGCTTTTCGCGACGATCGGAGCCGTTGCCTCACAGCCGGCACTCGCCCAGTTCCGCTTCCGCGCGCAGAGCCACTGGGTAGGCGGTACACAATCGCGCACGACGATCGCAGGCTTCTACGGCGTCGGCGCCGAGATGCAGCACGAGGCGCCGTTCCAGGCCTGCGCTGATCACCCGAAAGTACTATGCGGCGAGGACAATGG
>CAWCDM010000120.1:0-15022 GCA_963794185.1 uncultured Alphaproteobacteria bacterium
ATGCCGGAGCCCGTCACTGGGCGATTGCCAATACCTTGATTCAGACTTGCAAGCTCAACGCCGTCGAGCCACTCGCCTACCTCACCGACGTCTTGCAACGCATCGTCTCGGGTCGCACCAAGAACCACGAGCTGCACCGCCATCGAGCGCCGCGATCACGGCGGCAAATTTCTCCGCATCAATGGCAACGGGGCGTCCTCCGCGCCGCCCGCGGCGGCGAGCCGCGGCAATATTTCTCTTCCCTACTCCGGCACGATACTGGCCCAGCAGGTTATCGCGCTGCACACTGAACTCCAGCGTCCGAAGCCCTTGTAGATGGTCGCCGCAAGCGCTGCCTGCTGCTTAAGCGTCAGGCCGTCTGCTTTGATCTGCGGGTCGGAGACGTTGCGGATCGCCAGCCATCGCGGTGCCTGGGCACCTATTTGCGACGCGACCAGTCCAAGGATCGCGTCGCCCATTTCAGAGCAATCGCCCAGGCCCTGCAGCTTGTAATGATTGTCGGACGTGTCGAAGCCGAAGAAGTCCGTAGTCACCACAGCTGACGTCAATGCGTTCGGTGTCACCGTTACGATCTTTGGCTGGCGTGTGTTGTCCTTCGGTAATTGCCCAGCATTTACCTTGAACAGAGACTGTGCTGTGGAGAATTGCGCTGTGTTCGCCGCTACGGTCGCATAGTGCGCCTGTGCAAACGGCTCCTTCTTGAACTTGGCCGTGCAATCGAAGCGGACAATTGGGCTGACGATCACATCACCCACCTCGAACTCCTGGCCAATGCCGCCGGCGGTGCCGGTGGTGATCACAAGGCTGGGGCGCACCTCGTCGATAATCTGCCGCCACACGTCGATGTTAGGCAGTTCCGGACCGTCTTGAGACATGTGCGAGTCGGATTTGAAGATCACCACCTTCTTAGAGCCGATGGTCGTCGTCCAGAACGCCCCTAGTCGCTTCGCCAGCAGCGCGGGGCACCCGGGCCGCATCTTCTTGGCGATCGCCGTGAAGTTGTGCGTGTAGGACACGTAGTCGTTCTGCGAGTCCTTGCCTGGCGTAAGCACGCGGCTTAGGGCGTGGCCCTCATCCACTGTCCACGTCACCACGAGCGCGTCGGCCCTGGGCAGGGGACCGTCGCCGCTGCCGCGTGGTCTAGGACCGGTCTTCGGTGCCAATCTGGTCGGCCAGGGTACATCAATGTAGCGCGACAGGCCCGTCGCCGTGGTGAAGGCGAGGAATTGCAATCCGGCGGGGGACCCGGAATCGAAGTCAATGATCTCGCGTTGCAGGTCCTCGGGGTCCGATGTCTGCGCCGCCGGAGAGAACGCGAACGTCGATGCAGGCAGTGGCATGTCGATCGGATCGAAGCCGAGGTTCCGCTCAACCCACTTCCGATCGACCTGCATGACGCACACTCCGCTCGTTTCACGAACAACGGCACGATAGCGTGATATGTCGGCTAACCCAAGCTCGTTTGCAGCTCGCAGCGCTTGCAAAATTTGCGGCGTCTAGGCCGCCCCCCGGCCCGTCTCAATGGGTTTGATCAAGGAGCATCATGAAGACCGCCAACAGCTTCGCGATCGTGCTCCCAGGCGTGGTGTAAGAGCGTCGGTGGTATGGCGCTCTCCGGCCTGGCCGTTATTCTCAGGCGGCCACGGCGGGCAGCTTGACGATGGGATCGTCGCTCAAACTGGCGATGGTTTCCAGTGTCATGTAGCGGGCGCGCTGCACGGCCCATTCGTCGTTCTGCTCGAGCAGGATGGCGCCAACGAGGCGGGTGATCGCAGCTTCATTGGGGAAGATGCCGACAACTTCGGTTCGCCGCTTGATCTCGCCGTTGAGGCGCTCGATCGGGTTGGTGCTGTGCAGCTTCGGGCGGTGGTCGTTCGGGAAGTCCATGTAGGCCAGCACGTCGAGCTCCACCGCGTCCATCATGGCGGCGAGTTTGGGCACCTTGGGGGTTCTGTCAGAGATCGCGCCAGTCTCGAACCGCTGGTCGGCTGAAGAGACCCTCGGTAACGTTCGATCCCTTTGGCCGGGACGGGGGATAAAGATGCGGTGTTTGGATTGCGGTTCGGCGAGTGTGACGGAGCGGCCAGAGCGCACGGCTCAGGGCTATCGCCGGTTCCGATGCCGCGAGTGCAGTCGGCAGTTCAATGAGCGCACCGCAGGAGTACTGAACCGGACCCAGTACCCGAGCGATGTCATCGCGCTCGTGGTCCTCTGGCGTCTGCGCTATCGGTTGAGCCTTCGCGATCTGACCGAGATGTTCCTCGTCCGCGGTATCGTGTTCAGTTACGAGGCGGTCCGCGAGTGGGAGGCGAAGCTCACGCCCATTCTGTCTGACGAACTCCGCCAACGGCGCGGCCATCGCCGGCTGGCACCGAGTTGGTACGTGGATGAAACCTACATCAAGGTCCGAGGACGATGGTGCTATCTGTACCGCGCCATCGATCGTGATGGTGCGTTGGTTGAGGTGATGCTGAGTGAGCGCCGTGACCTGGCCGCGGCCAAGAGGTTCTTCCGGTCTGCGAGGGCGGTGACCGGCGCTGTCCCTAATCGGGTCACCAGCGATGGGCACGATGCTTACCCGCGGGCGATCCGCACTGAACTCGGCAAGACGGTCACGCACCGAACCAACACTTATCTCAACAATCGATTGGAACAGGACCATCGCGGCATCAAGGGACGGATACGCTGTATGCATGGCTTCGGAAGCGTCGCCTCAGCCGGTCGATTTTTTCGGGGGCACGATGAGCTTCGCAATTCCCTTCGTGTTCGCTCCTTGCACCGTCAGCATGCCGCCGCCGATCGCCGTCGTCTGCGTCAACTCCGTGGGACTGCCACAGCGCTTGCGATTCTTCAAGCTGCTTGAACGATCCCTCGCTTCAATGTCATGGCTCTACTGACTGGCGCGATAGCTGACAGAACCTTCGACGCCGGCTTCTACAATTGCGACTGCTCGTACGCGAATTCGGCGGAGGCGGCGAACAATTATCTCGGCGCGGTCGGCATCCGCGCGAAGCTGCGGCCGCTGGAGCGCGTCTCGTTCAATCAGCAATTCATGGAGAAGAAGCTGAGGAACATCATTCAGGCGGGCAGCGGCTCGTTCGGCAATGCTGCGACGCGGTTCGAGACATTCGTCGTGAAGGGCGGCGCCTACGTCTATGGCAGTTACCCTGATCTCGATGCGATGTTCGAGCAGCAGGCGGTCGAACTGGACCACGGCAAGCGTGCGGAAATCCTGGCCAGGATGCAGCAGATCCTCTATGAACGGGTGATCGACACGCATCTCTGGCAGCTTGCCTTCATCAATGGCGTCGGACCTCGGGTGGGCAAGTCCAATTTCGACCGGATCGCAGGGTTCCCGTATACGGCGCCGTATGAAGACCTGACGTTGAAGAGTAGTTGACGGGGCACCGCGGATGACGACACGACGTGATGTGCTTGCGCTGGCGGCACTCGGCATGGCGGCCGGCGCGGTGCGCCCGGCGAAGGCCGCTGCCCCTGCCGGGCAGCTTACCTACGGCGTGCACATCACACTGGCGCCGACCTGGCTCGATCCGGCCGAGACGGCCGGGATCACCACGCCTTTCATGTTGATGTACGCGCTGCACGACGCGATGGCCAAGCCGATGCCGCAGGGCAATCCGTCGCCGTCGCTGGCGGAATTGTGGTCCGCCGGCGAGGACGGGCTGAGCTACGAGTTCGTCCTCCGCAAGGATGCCAAGTTTCACAACGGCGATCCGGTCACCGCCGATGACGTGAAGTTCTCCTTCGAGCGCTATCGCGGCGCGGCGCACGGGCTGCTGAAGGAGCGCGTGGCGTCCGTGGATGCGCCCGATCCACAGCGCGTCGTGTTTAAGCTGAAGAACCCATGGCCGGACTTCATCACGTTCTACACCGTTGCCTCGGGCGCCGGCTGGGTCGTGCCGCGCAAGTATGTGGAGAAGGTCGGCGAGGACGGGTTCAAGAAGGCGCCGGTCGGCGCCGGCCCGTACAAGTTCGTCTCGTTCGCCCCGGGCGTCGAACTGGTGCTGGAGGCGTTCGACCAGTACTGGCGCAAGACGCCGAGTGTGAAGCGGATCGTGCTGCGAGTGATTCCCGATGAGTCGACACGGCTTGCCGCGCTCAAGAACGGTGAAGTGGATATCGCCTATTCGATCCGCGCCGAGCTGGCAGAGGAGCTGCGGCGCACGCCGGGGTTGACGTTGCGGCCGACGGTCGGTTCGTCGCCATACTATATGTATTTTCCGGAACAGTGGGACCCGAAGTCGCCGTGGTACGACCGGCGGGTGAGGTTGGCGACGAAATACGCGCTCGACTACAACACGATCAACAAGGCGCTGACGCTGGGCTATTCGCACATCACCGGCAGTGTCATTCCGGAGAACTTCGAGTTCTACGAGAAGCTGGCGCCGCCGGTGTACGATCCGGACAAGGCGAAGCAGCTTCTGGCGGAGGCGGGGCATGCCGGCGGCTTCGATGCCGGCTTCTATACCTGCGATGCGGCCTACGCTAACCTTGGCGAGGCCGTGGTGAATTATCTGGGCGAGGTCGGTATCCGCGCCAGGCTGCGGCCGCTGGAGCGCGCGGCATTCTTCAAGGGCTACGCCGAAAAGAAATACAAGAACATCATCCAGGGCCAATCCGGCGTGTTCGGCAATGCCGCGACACGGCTGGAGGAGTTCGTGGTCAATGGCGGTAACTACACCTATGGCAGCTACCCGGAGATCGACGAGCTGTTCCCGTTGCAGGCGGTGGAGCTGGACCGCACCAAACGCGCGGCGATCCTGACCAAGATGCAGCATCTGCTGGACGACCGCACGATGTATGTGTCGATCTGGCAGCTTGCCTTCATCAGTGGCGTGGGGCCGCGGGTGGCCGAATCCGGCTTCGGCCTGATCAAGGGCTTCGTCTACACCGCGCCCTATGAAGAGATCACGCTGAAGAGCGCTTAGAGGAGGCGTTGGTGCAGCGAGGCAGTGACCCGACGGCGGTTCTGCCGATACGATTGAGGCGTGCCATTCAAGTTCAACTCGGCCCGCCGTCATCGCATCCCGAAAGCGCGCTACTGTGTCCGCAATTGGCCGGCCTACGAGGCCGGCCTGAGGCGACGCGGTGATCTGACACTATGCCGCGCGGGCCGGTATCGAGGACACCCATGCCCAGGCAATCAGTCGATGCGGGTTGCGTGAATGCCGTTACATCGGGTTGGCAAAGACCCATCTGCAGCACGTCATCACAGCCGCCGCCGTCAACCTTGTCAGGATCGCGGATTGGTACACCGGCACTCCAACGGCCAAAACGCGCTGCTCACGCTTTGCTGCTCTGCAACTGGCAGCCTGATGAGGCAACCGAATTCGCCACCAGTGTCAACATTCGTGTCATCAGGTGCAAAGTAGCTGCGGAGGGGCGCGCCAGGGGAAGGACAAGCCTCGAATACCGACGCTTGATTGCGTGTCCCGGCGCCTCTGCCATGCTGTTGCCGCATAAGATTCTCATTCTGGTAATCACGCCGAACGGAGACGACATTCCTATCATTTTTGATTCTTATAGATAAAGCCTGCGACTTCCCTCGTCTTCCCTGCCCTGTCCCGGCTACGGTCCCTTCGTTGCCGAAGCAGGAGAAGGACTTTCCACGAATTGCCGTTCTTGAGCCCGGCAACGGACGTTATCATGGTATCCATCCGCCGAATAACTTCCCGCATTGGCCGGCTGTTCCCTCTGCCAGTCAGCCGCGGGCGCTGGTGCTACCGTCGTCTACGAAGTCGGTTGCGGGGTTGAGTGGTGGCATGTCGTCGTCCTACCTTCATCTGGGGAGTGGGGAGACGCAGTATGCGGTGGTTATACGTCGCAATCGTTCTGCTGCTGGCAACGGGGACACTGATCTTCGCTCTACAGAACCTTGAGATAGTCAGCATGGACTTCCTTTGGTTCAGCATGCGCGCGCCGCTCGCGTTCCTAGTAGCCGCAACGTATGTCGCAGGGATGGTCACAGGCAGTAGCTTCCTGGCGCTAGTTCGCAGATCGGTGCGGAGCGCTGGAATGAGCCGCTTCCAATTTCTGATCTCTGCGCTGATCGTCGTGCTTCTCGCCGCGGTAGTCCTCGCCATAATCGAGGGATGGGACCCATTTGGATGGCGAAATTCGTCGACCTGAATGGGAGGCGCAGCCGACAACGGCGGAGCCGATCCTCAACGCTCGCGCCACCGCGCCGCGCTGCACCTCGAAACCAAGCAAGAAGGTAAGGAATCCCAATGGCTATTGGCACACTCATTCGCGGGGATTGCGTTCAGATCATGGAGCGGATGCCCGCCGCATCGGTTGATTTTGCGCTCACGAGAGGCGGTCTGCCGCGAGGGCGCCCCGTAGGACCCTTCGGCATTTCCATCGTTCCATTATAGGGGGATTATCCAACGATGTCCGCTGCGGCTGAATGGACCCTTCGGCATTTCCATTATTCCATTATAGGGGGATTATCCAACGAGGTTGGCTCGCTGCGGCTCGTCAGCAAGCCGGCCAACCCGATTGTACGCACCACTGAAATGCCCGATCACGGCCGAGTTCGCGTCCTGACCCGCTCGCGTTGTAAACTCGACGACTGGCGCGGTTGCCATCGGTCCTGAGACGGACCCTCGCTCCGTTTCCAGTCGCCGCTCATCAAACCGGACGTGCCGATTCCCGGCATCCGGCTTTCCGACTGGCTTCACCTCGCAGCTATCGGCGGCAGGCCAATATGAACGTGGCGTAGTCGAAGCACGCCGCGTTCGCCGAACACCACTTCAGCGCTGAAGCGGCGGGTGCCTTGCGATTGCACCTTGTGGCGACGAACCAGGAAACGTCGAACGCTGTGATAGACGTGATTGTCGACCGCCCGGTAGGCAACCAGACGTGTGCCGTAGCTGAAATACCCGCTCCAACCGCGCAGTAGGCGGTTCAGTCGATCGCGCACTTCTGGCCACGGCGCCTGATTTCCTGGAACCAGGATCTCGCCGACCTTTTGCTTGAGCCGTCGCACGCTCTTGTTCGACGGGCTCGCGCCCAGATACCAATGGCCGTCCTTCCGATAGTGGTGCGGTCCGAACGCATACCCCAGAAAATCAAAGCGCTCTCGCCGAGCGTCTCGGATCGAGGTTTTGGCCTCGTTAAGCGTCAGCCCAAGCCGCGTCATTGCTTGCTCCGTCCACGCCAGAGCCTCCTCCGCGTGACCGCGGCTGAGGATGACGAAGTCATCGGCATAGGAGACGACGTGGGCTCGATAGGCGCTGCTCCGTTCACTCCGTCGCCAGTCCTTCAGGAAGCGATTCATGTAGACGTTGGCTAGCGTCGGGCTGAAAACGCCGCCTTGCGGAGTCCCGCAGGTGCTGCGTCGCCCGCCGCTCATGCGTCGCTTACCGTCGTCACCCCTTTCTTCGATCGGCGTCTTGAGTTTCAGGCGTAGGACATTCCGATCGACGATGCGCCGTGCCACTGATTGCATCAGTTCACGGTGCGGGATCGTATCGAAGGAAAGCATCACACACTACCCACCACCGCGACATTCCGAATTCAGTGACGATTTTGCGTGAGCGGCATCCGTTTGAGGGCCGCTCATTGCAGGTTATAAGTACCATCAAGCGTGGTGGCACTCTGCAGTTGCTCGTCGTGCTACCCAATGGCAGCCGCTCGCTGGTCAAGGATGGCCGCCGCTTGGCGGCCACCCGCAGGGCTTGTCCTTGACGGCCGCGAGCACGGCGGCAGGCTTAGGCGCGCGGGGGCAAATGACGATCAGCACCGCTTCCCGCTTCCACTTCCCGTGCCCCTACAGCAGTCGGGAAGCGGAAGTGGGAATCCCATCAAATGCCGTGCTCGCGGCCTCATCAAAAAGCGTGATCCTGCTCAGGCCGCGAGCGGGCGAAGGCGCGCGGCGTGAAGATGGGCTGGAAGCCGAAGTTGACGCTGCACCAGATGAAGAAGGAACTACGCCGCCGCACAGAGCACGACCAGAAGCTATTTGACAAGCGCTGATTACGTCGGAAGCTCAAAACTGACCCACCCAATACGCGGCAACCGGCTGGGCGACTGTTCGCGCGGAGTCAGTGGCGGCACGAGATGCAAAAAACCTGGGCGTGTCTCCGTCTCCGCTGCGCTACGGCGGGACCGCGTGCTACGCGCAAGGGCGGGCAGGTCATCGCCAAACAAGCGCATCATCTCCACGTTGGTCAGCTTCCTGCCGTCCGGCCGCGCGGCCGCGCCAGCCAGGGCAGCGCCGGGCTGGGCGTTCCGACTTACCATAACGCCCCGACTGCGGCCGCAGTGTTCTCGGGTCAATCGAACTCCTCTTCGTATGACTACGTTGTGATTTCGCGTTCCCTCGGGAATGACCGGATAAGGCCGGGCCGGTCGGAGTCACCTGATTGGGCAGCCGCATCGGATTGACCTAGATCCGTGACGCTCTTGTAGCTGCCGAATAGATACCGACAGAAAGGGGGCGGACGATGGTTGACGATGAGTTGGTGGATCGGCGCATTCCCGGGAACGTCCCTAAGGCGGTCTGGAACCGCTATCTCCAGATCGTGTCGCGTTCAGCGATCGCTATGGTCCTATCTCGAGGTCGGAGGTGCGGAACTCGCCCTGGTCGGCGAAAAACAGCCATCTGGCCAGGCCGTGACGGGCCTCGCCGCGGTTGAGCTGGGTCTGGATGCGCAGGCGGAGCGGATCGTCATGCAGGTAGCGCAGGATGTTGCGGGTTTTCACCAGCCGGCCGAGGGTAGTGAGCGCCTTGGCGACGCGGTCGGAAGGGCCGCTTGAGGTCAGCCGCTGCAGCACGACATGGGCCGGTGCGGTGCGTGCCTTCAGCGATGCAGCGATGCGGACGAGCTGGTCCCATTGCTCGGTGATCGCCACTGCAGTTGTCGAGAATGCCGGTGAGCACGTAGGTGGCTTCCCGCGGCGCGCAGGAGATGACCAGAGTGCCGTACACGCCGAGCCGATCGCTGAGGTGGCTATAGACGCTCACGGCCCTGTCGTAATATCCGAAATGCCGCGGGTGATAGGCGCCGATCAAGGTACCGGGCGGCGCAGCAAAGCGCTGGCCGTCGGACGAAGAAAGCCGTCCGTCACCCCAGACGGCGGCAAACGGCAGCCGATGCAGATGCTCGATGATCTGGGCGTTGGCGGCCTTCAAAGTTGCATCGCGCACCAGCCAGCGAGAGGCTGCGCCGCGGCGGCAGCGGCGTGGGATCGAGGTTGCGCCGCATGTCCCACATAAGCAGCGACACATCGAGATGCTGTAGCGAGAGCTCGGGCATCGACAAAGCGCTGGCCCCACATTCCGAACGCCTCAACGCGATGGGCCTCAGCTCGCGGCCGGCGTCGGTCAGGCGGTACCTCGAAGACGTCGGGATCGGCTGGTGATCGCTTGCGATACAGGATGCCCGCCGTCTCCAACTCTTTAACCGTTGCGACAGCAGCGCGGGCGACATTCGCGGCACGCCGCGCCGCAGGTCATTGAACCGCGTCGAGCCGGCAACAAGCTCGCGCAGCAACACTATGGTCCAGCGCCGGCACAGCACTTCTGCGGCCATCGCCACCGGACAAAATTGCTTGTAGCTGCCCTGCGTCATTGATCTCTCCAGGGAGTGTGCGTCGGCAGAGTTAGGCTAAAGAGGGGATGCCAAGCCAGTTCAGTTTTTGTATCGGGTCGGTTCAGTTCCTGAACTGGCGAAGGCTGCGACATTCCCGGTAAGCGCGGCACCCCCGGCCAAGCTCTGGCCAACCATGCTCAAGGAGGCGCACGTGCCGCTCGTCGATATCCAGCTCATCAAAGGTGTTTTCACACCGGACCAAAAAAAGCTCATGATCCAGAAGGTCACCGACGCGATGGTCTCGGTGGAAGGCGAGCCAATGCGGCCTGTCACCTGGGTGCGCGTGCAGGAAATCGAAAGTGGGGACTGGGCGATCGGCGGCAATCCGCTGACCACCGCAGATGTCAAGGCGATAGCCGCCAAGACCTGAAGCCGCTCAACCCGTTGGAGAAACAGCTCCACCCTGCGGGCTTGCGGTCCGTGGGTGTTTCATTCTGCGCAGGCTTGTCATGGGTGATGCGCCGGTGGGCTACAGACGCCAATCCAATTGCGCAGCCGATGACGCCGCATCCGCGAGATACCCGCGTGGGTCGGGCACTCCCTTTTCAACACCTGAGAGAAAGCCAGGAGGACACAATGCGTGCCGTTACAATTATACTTGCCGCAATGCTCGCGGCCCCGCTGTCTGCGTGGGCAGAAGGTTCCGCGATGGATCTCTTCAACGGGCCCGCTGCCGTGAAGTGGGGCCCCACGCCTCCGAGCCTGCCGAAGGGTGCAATGATTGCCGTGCTTGCGGGTGACCCGTTCAAGGATGGTCCCTATGTCCTCCGTCTCAAAATGCCCGCAAATTACAGGATCCCGGCGCACCATCATCCGACGACCGAGAACGTAACTGTCGTGTCGGGAAGCTTCCATGCGGGAATGGGTGACAAGCTCTATGTGGACAAGGGACAGGCATTCGAGCCGGGCGGCTTCGTCTCGATGCCGGCCGGCATGAACCACTTTGCCTGGGCAACCACCGAGACCATCGTGCAAGTGCACGGGAACGGCCCCTTCGCGATCGTCTACGTCAACCCGGCCGACGACCCAAGCAAGGCCCCTTAATAAAGGTCTGTCCAGCGGCGGCACCTGCCTGCCGACCGCCGTCGCTGGATGTTGCCCCAGTCGCGTAATGCGGCGCGCGCCTCGTTAAGAGCCGGATCCGCCGCATCACTGCGCGGCATATCCGGGGGCTGTTTTCGCAGGCGGCGCTGGAGCGGCTCGTGCCACTTATCCGAGCGCGCGGTAGACCGAACTCCGGGCAATGCCACCTCCATGCCGATGCCTCGCTTCAGACGTTATTCCGGCCGAGCAGCGCGGTGACTGCTGCTAATACGGGAGAGCACCATGGCCACTCACGAGGGTGGATGCCTTTGCGGCGCGGTGAGATATGAAACGCTAGCCGATCCGCTGCGTGTAACGATTTGCCACTGCAGGTTCTGCCAGCGTGCAACAGGATCGGCCTATCTGGTCGAGCCGATCTTTCCGTTGAAGGACCTTCGGGTCACCAGAGGGGGCGCCACGGTTTACCAACTTCGCTCTGAGGGCAGCGGCAAGCTGGTGTACATTCGCTTCTGCCAGAAATGCGGGACGAAGCTCTATCTCACCTTCGAGCGGTTCACCGAGGCGTGTGGCGTATATGCGGGAACGTTCGACGATCCCGACTGGTTTGTGATAGACGCCGGCAATTCCCGGCACATCTATACCGACGTCGCCCGCCACGAGACGATTCTGCCCGCCGGCGTCAATATCTACCGTGAGCACGCGTTAGCAAACGATGGCACGCCATTGGAGCCGGTGGTGTTCACTGAGCCGCATGTCGTGGGGCGGCGCGTGTGACCGCGGGTGATCAACGCGACCGCATGGCTCTGCGACACGACCAGTTCGTCTGCGTCGCCGCTGTTGGCATTGCGCCTCTGTGCAATGCGCCGAAGCAGCGATATCGTGCCACTACCATGTTTGTCCGCTTCCGGCAGACCGCCCGGCGCCTCCAGGTGTCCCTTGTCGAAACCCACAAGTCGCAGGGCAGGGTCCGTCATAAACACGTCGCGAGCCTCGGGTCGGTGCCGCCCGACCCACCGACGGCAGATCGTATTGCGTTCTGGGCCGCCCTCCACCCCCCTTGCCAAGCTGGACAACCGCATAGACGCCACCCGACAGGGCGTCATCCTGACCGCGATCCATGCCCGCATCCCCATGCCGACCGGCACCGAGCGGCAGCGAAAGAGGACGTGCGGCAGCTGGATATCCTCGCGGACATCCAGACGGGCCAGCTTGCCGACACTAGGCAACTGCTGGCGACCGCTCAACGATCAATCGAGCGGCTTGAGCGTGACGCTGCGGTCGCCCAGGCGGAGGCGCGGGTGGCGATGGAACGTCTCGCCAAGGTCGAGCGGGGCGTGGACCCTGGCACCGTCCCGCGACCGATGACACGCGCCGAGGTGCTGCAGGCGGTCGGGTGGACCGAGGCCGACGCACGGCACGCCGGGCGCCTGATCCGGATCGACCAACTCGGCGGCTGGGACCTGCTCATGCAGGAGATTCAGAAGCAGCACCGCAGGGCCGAGCGGTCAGCCGCCCGAGCCATTCTGGCAACGCTGCAGCCGTGACCATCGTCACTACGCACTACCGCTACAGGCGCCCGCCCAAGGATGCGGCAGGCCCAGGCCACTGCCATCGCCGCACGGGCGATCGTGCGTGCGGGGAAGAGCCCCCTTTGCCGCCGCCAACCCCCGGCGGCTGATACACCTCAGGGCCAACTATCAAACCGAGGAGACTCGCTGATGGTTACGACGGAAGACAACGAAATCCGCCCGTTCCGCGTCAACATTCCGGAGACGGCCCTCGTCGACCTGCGCCGGCGCTTGGCGGAGACACGGTCACCCGAGAAGGAAACCGTCTCCGATTACTCGCAGGGCGTGCCGCTCAAAACCGTCGAGCAGCTCCTGCGCTACTGGCAGACCGACTACGACTGGCGAAAGGTGGAGGCGCGGCTCAACGCCGTGCCGAATTTCACCACCGAAATCGATGGGCTGGACATCCATTTCATCCACGTCCGTTCCAAGCATGAACATGCGTTGCCGCTCATCGTGACGATCGAGCAACTGAAGATTATCGAACCGCTCACCAACCCCACGGCACATGGCGGGAGCGCATCGGACGCCTTCCATCTGGTAATCCCGTCGATGCCCGGTTACGGGTTCTCTGGCAAGCCGACGACGACCGGTTGGGGCCCCGAGCGCATCGCGCGCGCTTGGACCACGCTGGTTCGATGCCTTGGCTACAAGCACTTTGTCGCGCAGGGTGGCGATTGGGGCGCGGTCGTCACCGATCTGCTGGGCGTGCAGGCGCCGCCTGAACTGCTCGGCATTCACACCAACATGCCCGGCGCAATTCCTGCAGATATCGACCAGGCATCTCTCGCCAGCGCGCCGGCGCCGTCCGGTCTATCCGCTGAGGAGAGAAGCGCGTACGAACAGCTCGTTTTCTTCTACAAGCATGTTTATTACGCCTTCTGGATGGCATCGCGCCCGCAAACACTGACCGGGTTTGCGGACTCGCCCATTGGCCTCGCGACCTTCCTGATCGATCACGACGCGCGCAGTCTGGAGCTCATCGCGCGGGCATTCGACGGGCAAAAGGAAGGCCTTTCGCGTGACGATGTCCTCGACAACATCACGCTGTACTGGCTGACCAACACCGGGGTCTCGTCGGCCCGGCTCTACTGGGAGAATAAACTCGCCTTTTTCAGTCCCAAGGGCGTCTCCGTTCCGGCTGCTGTGAGCGTCTTCCCCGACGAACTCTACCAGACGCCGCGGAATTGGGCCGAGCGGGCGTACCCCAAGCTCATCTACTACAACAAGGTCGACAAGGGCGGGCACTTTGCGGCGTGGGAACAGCCGGAGCTGCTCAGCGCCGAGCTGTGCGCCGCATTTCGATCGCTGCGGCAGTCGGTCTGAGGCAAGCGGGCGCTTGGCGCCGTCCTTCGTGGGCAATGCCCCCGGGTAAGCGCGGCCACTGCCCGGGGGCGCTTTTTGCCGGTTCGGTCACGCCGCCGGCCTTGTCTTCAGCGCCGCGCAGTCCGGGCAGAGCAGCCCCCGTGTTGCGGCTTCCTCACTCGCCAGGGCAGGGGACGCTGGGCCCGGCTTCGGGCGGCGTGGCGGGGGGAATAGCATGCCGGCTGGTGATGACCTGCGACAACTCCTACGGCGCGCCGGGTGGCGACCGCGGGCCGTGCTCCGCGGATTCTGGGTGCGGCTCCGGGTCGCCTGGCGGGACGAATGATAGTCGGCGTAGCGAGCCGATGCCGGTTGGATCAGCGTGAAGTGGGCCGCCTACGACCCGCTTGTCAGCCGCTTGGAGTCAGTGCCGGGGGCAGGAAGGACGGTGATCTTTGTGCTTGTCGTGCTGGCCGGCATCGTCTTGGCGGCGGTGTTGACTAGGTCGTTGGGGTGATTTGGAAGGGAAGGGCAGGCTTGGCTTGCAACGCCGGGCTCTCTACCGGTCGGCACCAGCGCGTCGGAGATCGCGGCGAATGGACGCAGCATCAACACCAATGCGCGCGTAACCTTCGTCTCCGCAGCAATCGACGGAACCAGTGTCACCTTCACCGGCCCGAACGGGATCCACATCCTCGACCGGCCGGGCGTTCATCTGGAAGCAGACCGGACCAAGCGCCGGCCGTGACAGTGGCCGGCACAGGTACAAAGTCGAGCAGTTCAACCGTCCAGGCCGGTCCTGCGACAGCTTTTGTCCCGCCCATTGCCGCTTCAAAGGCAATGAAATCCGATGTTGGCCAGAAGGTGGCCGATGACGAAGCTGGAGCAAGCGGCCTGTGCGGCTCACACAGCGAACGCGCGAAAACTCCCCCTGCCCGTCACCTCCCTCACACCCCCTTCGCCTGCAGCTCCCGCAGCAGCGCCGTCCCGGTCTGTGGCGCGATCCCGAGTTTTCCCGCGAGCGCCTTCGGCGTGAGCACGGGCGTGCGCAGCAGGGTCGGAAGGCCCGCGCGCGTAAAACTGCACGGTAAGAAACGTGAACACGGACAATATTCCTGCAATTTTGGCCTGTAGAGTCTGGATTCAGTCCGGACGCGATACAGACTGGCCGTTTATTGCGTGCAGTCATGGCGTGCAATTCTAATTGGCCGCGATGCTGCCCTCACGACCGGCGTATTGCACGCAGCAGACTGGGGGGCCAACGCGGGGGGATCACATTGCGTGCAATACAGACACCGGGTGCCGATCGCCTTGGCAAAACGCGGTGCAGCGCGCCCCAACCTCACCGCACAACATTGCGTGCAATACGCTACCGTGCGGTTTTTCGCGCTTGGGCCTTCTGACCCAAGTAGGCAGACTGGCGGCGCCACGTTAACTCGTGGCCCCAGGTTTTTTGAACTCAAAAGGAGGACGATTCGTCATGCAGGC
>CAWCDM010000121.1:0-26679 GCA_963794185.1 uncultured Alphaproteobacteria bacterium
TCCTCTTCCCAGTGGCCGCGGACGAAACTCACGACCTCGAAGGTTCCGTCAGCGGCCCAGGGATCCGGAGCACTCTTGCTCCATGCCAGATATCCAGCCCGTATGGCAAATTCGGCTGAGAACGCTGGCGCTCGATCGCGTGCCGATACCCTGGGGAGGATGCTTCTCCAGGGTTCAGCGCGCTGAACGGTGTCCAGTGGCGAAAGGTCCATGGGGCCATGCGGAACTAGATCAGCCGCACCGTGTCGCGTTGGACCTCCAACGCGCCACGTTCGCGAAGGAGTGGCAGCACATGGTCACGGATCGCCCGTGCCCGGTCGTCGCTCGATGCTACAAGCCGGACGTTCACGGGGTTGCTCCCAGCGTTCGCTAAGCCGATGGCCGGTTACGTCGCGTTTTTGCGCAGAGCCTGGCGCTGCTCCTCAGTGGGCCTTCCGCGTATCGACCAGATCAGAGCCGTTGAGGCAGAAGACCACCTCGCCATCACGTCCCGTTCCGATCACGTCCGCATAGACATATGTCACGGCGTTGTGCGTCACCTCAAAGGTGAACAGCCGTCCCGTCGGGTGGCCATAATCCTTGCAGAATTCGTTGAAGTCGTAGGTTATCTGGCCGTCATACATTGATTCCGTTCGCATGATTGCTCCACGTTCGTGGCTACGGGTTGACAAGGGGTCGGCAGCGACCGTCGTGTTGCGGAAGAAGTTCCGCGGTCTTTGGATTTTGCGGCGCCCTCCGATAGTCCAGAGGTATTGGCAGGACACAAAGGTCCTTCCGGTCGAAGAATTCTTCTCGTCGGACACAGTCATGTCGGCATCAGCCACCTGGGACACGGCGGCCGCCGCTCGCTGCACAGTCATGTCTTTCAGGACATGCACGCCGCCCGCGGTCGTAGCCAGCTTGACGCTGCCCTGTTCGTCGTAGATCGCCACGACATGGCGAGGGCTCACCACCACCAGGCCACCCCCGGCCGCTTCGAAAGTGACCCAGTTCACCTGGTGCCGCGAGCGATCATATAGGTGATGTAATCTGCCTGCGTCACGCCGTCGTACGACATGCTGAATGGCTTCTTTTGGACCGAGGACGTGACTTCAGTCGGTGCCGGTCTTGCCCGTCGGACGCGCTTGGCCGGCTGCTGCGAGGGCTGCCGGGCCGACTGAACCGCCGGGACGCTGAATTCCTCGGTCTGACGGGCCGACGCGCCGGACCTCGCTGCCGACCACGATGCGACATCCTTGCGCAGCTGGTCCTTCATCGCGTCCACCTGCCTGTCGGGTTCACCATCCGGATGATCCGTTTCGCTGGTTGGCGCTCTGCTCATCGGTGCTGTCCTTGTTGCTGTTGGTCGCCGGCCGCAGGGGTAGCGAATGACGCAACATCACCGCCGTCAAACCTTGCGGGTGGACTCGACTGCATTGTCGCCATGATGGCGTAGGCGAATGCCAAGGTGATGCACGCCAGCACCACCGCAGTTCGGGCGACGGGCGACCGGCGACACGTCCCGGACGTCGCGCCGGTCTCACCGGCAACAACCCGGTCAGACGAGCAGCGATCACGACCGCATCGGAAAGACCCCAGAGGCTCCTCGGCATGCCAGCAATCGTTCGAGCGAGACTATCGGTGGCTTCCGCCTTCGGCAGCTCCGCCAGCCGACCCGCCTCCCGCCATGGGTCGTTGCCCTGACGAGCAAGCACCGATGCAACGCTCAATATCATGCCGTTTGCTTCTGTCCCGACGTCGGCAAACAGGAATTCGTTAAGATCCGATCGCTGCAGGGCAGTCACATCGATCGTTGCCACCAAACATTCCTAAATTGTGTCGGAGATCACGACTGGTCGTAAGCACGGTCTGTTCTGAATACAAGTCCCGTCTACCTCGTAGACGACCGGCCAGGTTCGACCGTTTTCTGTCGACAATCCCGCCAAACTCTTCAGCCGCGGCTGCAACTAGCCATAGAGCACAACAACTTGTGCACCCTGGGCATGTATCTGGCCCCGTGCCATACCATATGCAAGGCATGGCACAACCAATCTATAATGTGTTTGTTCGACAGGATGGTAGTTACGGCGTCGCCCTGAGCCAGCTCGGAACGCTGGTCCGGACCGCGACCGGCTTCGCAGCGGAGGTTGAGGCGCGCGAATGGATAGAGCGGGACAGGCTGCTCGATCAGGACGAACGGCCGTCCGCGCCCGCGATCCCGCCATGCCAGGCGCCCATTGATGTGGCGCAAGACGGATGTCCGATCGAGGCGCCGTGAATGGTGATCGACGGTGCGGCATGGTTGGTCTTATCCCGATCGTCGTGCTGGCATTGGCCGTTTGGCGGGCAAAGGCATGACATCGCGCCTTTAACAACCGACCGATGCGGCGCGTGGTTGGGTCAAACCCGCCTAAGACTCCGCGCGCCAGGAATCGGCACATCGCCCTATTCGTCCCCGACACCCCAGATAATTTCAGGATCCTGGTCGACGCGGCACCGGATATTGCCGTATTGGCACCGGATGCGTGGCGTCAAGAGCGCTTTCCACGGCCTCGGCGCCTGAAGCCCGGCAGCAGGCCGCCGCGGCCGTCACTTCGGCCGAGATCCGCGCCAGGACGCCTTCGAGACCCGGCCCTGACGTGGTGTTCAACTCCTGGGCCGCGCGACGCAGCGCTTCGCGACGCAGCAGGCGGGTGGTCATTGCATCGAACTCAGGATCGGGCCGGTCCTGATCCACCATTGGACCCTCCTTCGCACGCGTGCCACGTCAATGCGCGTGAAGACGTGGCACGCTGCGTTTCAGCCGTCAGCGTAATCGGAGCTCAGTAGCCCGGGTCACCGATGTGGTCATTCGATGATCCGTCGCCGCCGGCTGGCCTTTCCTGCCGCTCGGCGACCATCGCTTCCGTGGTGAGCATCAGCGAGCCGACCGATGCGGCGTGTTGCAGCGCCGTCCTCACCACCTTGGTCGGGTCGATGATGCCGGCCTTCACCAGGTCCTTGAACTCGCCGGTCTGCGCGTCGAAGCCCCAGTTGTACTCGTCGCGGTCGAGGATCTTGCCCGAAATCACCGCGCCATCCTCGCCAGCATTCTCGGCAATCTGGCGCAGCGGGGTCTGCACCGCCTTGCGCACGATCTCGATGCCGACGCTCTGATCGTCGTTGTCCGCCTTCAGCTTGGACAGGATCAGCGACGCGCGCGCCAGGGCGACGCCACCGCCCGGCACGATACCCTCCTCGACCGCCGCGCGGGTCGAATGCAGGCTGTCATCGACGCGGTCCTTGCGCTCCTTCACCTCGACCTCGGTGGAGCCGCCGACGCGGATGATCGCAACGCCGCCGGCCAGCTTCGCCAGCCGCTCCTGCAGCTTCTCGCGGTCGTAGTCCGAGGTTGTCTCCTCGATCTGCGCGCGGATCTGCTTGCAGCGGGCGACGATGTCCTGCTTCTTGCCGGCGCCTTCGACGATCGTGGTGTTCTCCTTGTCAATCAGCACCTTCTTCGCCTTGCCTAGCATGTCGAGTGTGACATTCTCCAGCTTGATGCCGAGGTCGTCGCTGATCACCTGGCCGCTGGTGAGCACCGCGATATCTTCGAGCATCGCCTTGCGGCGATCGCCGAAACCGGGCGCCTTCACCGCGGCAACCTTCAGTCCGCCGCGCAGCTTGTTCACCACCAGCGTGGCGAGTGCTTCGCCTTCCACGTCCTCGGCGATAATCAGCAGCGGACGACCCGATTGCGCCGCCGCCTCCAGGAGTGGCAGCAGTGCCTGCAGGCCCGAGAGCTTCTTCTCGTGGATCAGGATGTAGGGTTGATCCAGTTCGATGTTCATCTTCTCGGCGTTGGTGATGAAATAGGGCGACATGTAGCCACGGTCGAACTGCATCCCCTCGACGATATCGAGTTCGGTCTGCATGCCCTTGGCTTCCTCGACCGTGATGACGCCCTCGTTGCCAACCTTCTGCATCGCCTCGGCGATCATGCGGCCGATTTCGGCCTCGCCATTGGCCGAGATGGTGCCGACCTGCGCCGTCTGAGCCTGGGTGGTGATCTTCTTGCTGCGCTTCTGCAGCTCTTCCACAAGTGCGGTGACCGCCTTGTCAACGCCACGCTTGAGATCCATTGGGTTCATGCCCGCAGAGACCGCCCTGGAGCCCTCTCGCACGATCGCCTGCGCCAGCACGATCGCCGTCGTGGTCCCGTCGCCGGCCACATCGTTGGTCTTGGAGGCAACCTCGCGCACCATCTGCGCGCCCATGTTCTCGAACTTGTCGGAAAGCTCGATCTCCTTGGCGACCGTCACACCATCCTTGGTGATGCGCGGCGCGCCGTAACTCTTGTCGAGGATCACGTTGCGACCTTTCGGGCCGAGCGTGATCCGTACCGCCTCGGCGAGCGTGTCGACGCCGCGCATCATGCGCTGACGGGCATCGCCACCGAACCGAACGTCCTTGGCAGCCATTTGCTTATCCTTCCTGAGATCGATGATGTGGCGGTATCACGTGGCCTTAAATCCTGCTGGCCGGGACGGCCTCGATGATTGCTCGAGAAATTCGCCTCGGCTTTGAGATGACGGATCGCCCGATCGCACAGGAGACCTGCGCTTCGCTGCTATTCACCCCTGAGAGTTTCCGCCATCGGCAATTGGCAGCCGAGCGTTGGCAGCCGCCACCGCGAGATATCTCGCCAGTGGCGTCACGTTAGCACTCTCCTCATAGGAGTGCCAGTGCCTAGATTGAGAACATAGTGTGATTTTGCACTCCCGGCTTGCCGGCGCAAATCGGAATTCGCGTCCGGCACGAAGTGGGTGTAAACGACCCGAGCATATGTCGATCGAAACACCCATGGGCGATTCGCGGTTCTTTGCCCGAAGCAGCCCGCATGGCCTTGCAGCCATCGCAACCACGGCGAGGGGAACTGCACCCGCGATCGAGCGAATCTTCCTTGGCGTCGCCCCGCTGCAATCAGCGGGACCGGACCAGGTCAGCTTCCTCGATAATCGACGCTATGCGGTTGCGCTTGAACACACCATGGCAGGCGCCGTCATCGTGCATCCCGACATGCTCGAGCGAGTTCCCATCGCGACCATACCGATCGTCACCACCGCGGCGTATGAAGGATGGGCTCGCGTCGCCGCACTGTTCCATCCCGCGCCGCCGGCTTGTCCGGGCGTTCATGACTCCGCCATTATCGCCGAAACGGCTCGCGTCGATGCGTCCGCGGAAATCGGTCCTTACGTCGTCATCGAGGCTGGCGCCGAGATCGGACCTGGCTGTCGCGTCGGTCCATTCGTGTCGGTCGGCAAGGGCGTGACGATCGGCCGCGATTGCCGGATCGGTGCTCATGTGAGCCTGAGCCATGCTCTGCTGGGTGCACGCGTCTACATATACCCAGGTGCGCGGATCGGGCAGGAAGGCTTCAGCTTCGCCGCCACTGATGCTGGCTTCCTCAGCATTCCGCAGCTGGGACGCGTGATCGTTGAAGACGATGTCGAGGTCGGCGCGAACACCACGATCGACAGGGGATCGACGCACGACACCATCATCGGCGCGGGAACACGCATCGATAATCTCGTCCAGATCGGCCATAATGTCCAACTGGGACGTTGCTGCGTCATCGTGGCCCAGGTGGGGATAGCCGGATCCACAATCCTCGAGGACTTCGTTCAGGTCGGCGGCCAGGCTGCCATGGCGGGCCATCTGCGAATTGGGCAGGGGGCGCAGATTGGCGCGCAGGCCGGAGTGATTTCCGATACGCCGGCCGGTGCGGTGTTGTTGGGCAGCCCCGCGCAGCCGCGAAAGGAATTCTTCCGTCAGGTGATCGCACTGAAGCGCTTGATCCGAAAGCCGCAATGATCCGTGCATGTTCCTTGTCGCCGAGCAACGCGAGCTTGCAGCGCGAATCCGTGCCGATTCTGCAGGTGGAAATTGGTTCGCTTGCTGGCAGATATTCCGGATCGCGGTATTAGCTGCCAGCGAATTCGCGGATTTGTGGTGTCATCAGGGACGATTGATGCTATGCTGCTATTATGGTAGATAGTTCCTATCGCGTGGTTCCTCGGAAAGACAGCGGCTTCGACGTCGAGATGGGCAAACCGGACGGACGCAAGAAAACGGTACCGGGATTTCGCAGCGAACACGAGGCGAATGCGTGGATCGTCCAGGCTAAGCGGTTGATACGCGACGCGGGCCCGTGGACTCGCCTGGCACCCAGGAAGCCGGTTTCCGAGGTAGCCAACGAAGCGGCGAATGCACCGTCGCCCTCTCGGATTGAGGCGAATCAGGTTCCAGATGCCATCAGTGGCGCCGCGCCACGGCGGTCCCGCGCCAGATCGGGACGCGAGCGCTAAGGGGCAAACCGCTTAAGATCGTCTCACGTGCGCTGGCCTTGCCTGATGAATCTTGCCAGAATATGCCCATATTTGGCCTCCCTACAGATCAGGTGGAAAAATTGACAGCTTCGACTGTGGTTACGGTAGCGATGGTGAATGCCGCTTTTGGCGCGACGGCGGCACTGGCGAAGCCCCAGGATGCCGATCCATTTCGCAAGGGCGACTTCGTGGTCTATCCTGCACATGGAGTTGGCAAGGTTGACCGCGTCGGCTCCGAGGTGATCGCCGGGCATCGGCTGAATTTGATCCATATCTCGTTTGCCGAGAACCGGATGACGTTGCGCGTCCCAGTCGCTCAGGCGCGTGCCGCCGGTTTGCGGAAACTCGCGAGTCCCGATGCACTGGCCGATGCGCTGGCAACCCTGCGCGGCCGCCCTCGCGTCAGCAGGCTGATGTGGGCGAAGCGTGCGCAGGAATATCTGGCAAAGATTAATTCGGGTGATCTCCGGGCGCTCGCCGAGGTTGTTCGCGACCTGCGAAGCTCCGGCGACGGCGCCGGCAGCAGCTTCAGCCAGCGCAATCTGTTCGAACTGGCGCTCGACCGGCTTGCTGCCGAGTTCGCGGCCGTCTCCGGGACCGACAGGGCGGGCGCAATCGACCAGCTCACGCAGGCCCTGAATCGGCCTGGCCGAGCTGATGTCGATCATGCCGACGGGGAAAAGACCGAACGGGTGCCAGCGTCGGCGTGCGCGTGACGGCCAGTTTTCCCTGGCAAAGCCCGATCCGAATCCCTATTTACCGAGCACGGCGCTTTTCGGCCTGGGCGGCCTGTGCCTTCTCTTGCGACGCTGTCGCATCCGGCGCTCCCCAATGTGAAAAGTATTTCGGCCCACGTTTTGTGGGCCGCCGGGTTGCACGGAGACATGCGATGTCGCAAGGCACGGTCAAATGGTTTAACGCTCAAAAGGGCTTTGGCTTTATCCAGCCGGATGACGGGTCGAAGGACGTCTTTGTCCATATATCGGCTGTGGAGCGTGCCGGGTTGAGCGGACTGAACGAGGGCCAGAAGGTCAGCTTCGACCTCGAACAGGGTCAGCAGGGCAAGACTTCGGCGACAAACCTGAAGTCGGTCTGAGTGTCAACGCCGATGCTGCCGTCGGCAGCATCGGCTTGAGACGGAGGACGGTATGCAGCATCACAAATTTGCTGTCGGCCAGATGGTCGACTTCCTGCCCGGTCCTGGCGACACCAATGTGCCGCGTGGCAAATACAAGGTTCAGCGCCTGCTCCCAAGTGAGAGTAGGGATCTGCAGTATCGTGTGAAGCACGCGGCGGATGGGCACGAGCGCGTCGTGCTGGAAAGTCGGCTCACGGCCCGACAAGGGATCCTCGGCTAGTTCGGCGACCTATTGAAATGGACCGAGTACCGGCGTTTCATGCTGAAAGCCAGCAGAACGAGGGGATGATGGCATTCAAGCCTAACTACAATCAGCAGCGTGCCGAGCGGAACCGCCTCAAGCAGGCGAAGAAGGATGCCAAGCTGCGCGAGCGTGACGAGGCGGTCACCCGCCGCAAGGCGGAACAGGAGACAGCACCTTCGGTTGACCCGGAATCGCAAGAGTCGCGCGATTCGTAATCGTGTGCTGGCCGAGACAGGACCATTATCATGAAACGTCGTGCGCTTGGCAGCTTCGTCTCATTCGATGTCACATATGAGGACGGGACCCGCAGCTCCAATCGGAAGGTTCCGAGTTCAGTGCTGGAGGCAATCGAGGGGGAGGCTGCAGTGGAGGCCGCCATAGCGACGCAGGATCGCAAGATCGCTCTTGCGTCCGGTCGTCCCCAGGGTGTCATCAAGTCGCTGACGCGTTCGCGGACGTGATGACGTGGCTGCAAATTCCAACGACCCGAACCAGTGACCCTTGATCACCGCTGGTTTCTCGCGTCATGGCCGGGCTTGTCCCTATACGATCAGGATAAATTCCTGGACGGCGACGAGTGTCTTTCCTCCCGTCATGGCCTCGCGTGTCCAGGCGATCCCCGCCAGCGCCGGTGCCGTGGCAGATGGCCACGACACACCCGGCCATGGGGTTGAGGGACTGCGGTCTCCAACTGACGCATTCCTGACGCATTCTCCATCCAGCCGTTATCCAGATGCCTATGGGACAAGCCCGGCCAAGACGGTCCAGGGGCGGCAGGGTCAAGTCAACAACGGGGAGTGGCTGTTACAACTCAGGTCCTCTTGCCGGTGGCATCCAGAACCAGCAATCCGGTCAGAGCCGACACGTTCGAAACGTGGCGGAAATCGTGGATAAGAGCGAGGCTCGCCGCAATCACCTGCCCGGCAAGACCGGCGACAGGCACCAAAGTGCGGTATTTGGCGTCCACATCGCTCCATGAGATCCCGAGCGAAGCTGCGCCCTTAGGGACATAGACCGCGTTCGTCGCAGTCCGGCCGTCACGGGTGCGAATGGTGACCGTCGCGCCCTGTCGATAGCGCGCGGCATTGTCAGTGGGCGGGGGTCCGACGACGATTTTGTCGATCAGGCGATGGATGATCGGGTCAGCGATTTTCGCCGCGCTCGCATGCACCCAGGAAAATTCGCGGTCTGCCACTCCTGCCGCAATGAAATAGGCCGGACTGTGCGCCATGCCGATCAGGTCCGTCGGGTGCAGCGGACCGGTCAGCGCCGTCATGCCGGGGCGCGTTATCGTGATGCTCGCGACCTCCTCCGCCGCGATCTCGCCTTCTCTTGCAGCGTTTGCGGCCGCTTCGCCGAGAGCGTGATAGGGATGCCCGCCGGGCGCCAGCTTGATTGCCATGTCGGTGAGAATATCCCAGCTCTGCCCAAGGCCATGCGTCGCGATCGCACCGGCGGTGGCGCCATCAACGCCGCCAAAGGTCTCGAAAAATCCCAGCCGGGTCTCGAGCACGCTTTCCTCGGCCAGGTATCCCCGCTGCGCGGCAAGTGCGGCGTTGACCCCGAGCATCGCCGCAAGCCCGGCGTGATATTCGCGCGCGACACTGGTGTTCGCAGCGGTGGCAAGCCCACCGATCGAGGTCGCCGACAACGCGATCGCCTGCGCCATCCGCGGCGCATCCAAATGCAGCAGCCGCCCGGCCGCGACCGCGGCGGCAAAGATCGCGCCGAGGCAGCCGTGAAAGCCGCGATTGCGAAAGCCCGGGGTGATCGCCTCGCTGATCCGCCCGGCCGCCTCGTAGCCGCAGACCATCGCTGTCAGCACCGCCTCGCCATCGGCGCCGTTGCGCTCGGCGATTGCCAGCGAGGCGGCGGTCAGCGGCGTCCCGGCATGGATGATATTGCGCAGGTCGCTGTCGTCGGATGCTGCGGCGTCGCTCATCACCGCATTCACCTGCGCCGCGTCGGCAATCGGCAACCTGGTGCCAGTGTCGAACCATATCGGCGCGTCCGGTCGTCCGCCGCGCTCGCGGGCGAGGTCGCGGATGATGCCTGCAGATTGCAGCCCCGCGCCGCACGCTGCGCTGGCGATGGTGCTGGCGATCAACATCGCCGCATGGTCGATCGCCTGCGGCGGCAGCTCGGCGCTGACAGTCGCTGTCAGGAATTCGGCCAACTGGCGGGCAACGGTCATGACGCGCTCCTCCGTATTTCCGGGCCGCAGCATAGACTGGGTTTGACCCGATCGCGGAATTCCCCCAGCGTGCCGGTCGCCGCAGACTACGCTGCGCAACACCTGCGAGGAGGAGTACGACCATGAACTTCGCCGTCCAGCATGTGCACCTCAAGACGCGCGATCCCAAGCAAACCGCACAATTCTACGTCGACAACTTCGGCGCGACCATGAAGGACGAAATTCCCGGGCGCGGTTTCCGCGTTGATCTGCACGGGCTGCAACTCAACATCACCGGCCTGATTGCCGCACAGAACCACGAGCAGCACTACGGTATCGAACACATGGCCGTGCAGACCGACGACTATTCCGGAACGTTGACAAAGCTCAAGAAGAACGGTGTGCGCATCCTGGAGGAGTTGCCGCCCAACAACGGCCGGCACGTCTGCTTCGTTGAGTGCCCCGACGGCGCGCAGATGGAGATCATCGAAAAGACGTAGGCGCGATCGCGCTCGTTAGCCAGCGCCGCTCTCGTCATTCCCGCGCAAGCGGGAACCCAGGTATGCGATCAATCGGATGTCGGTGCCTGTGATCCACGGGTCCCCGCTTTCGCGGGGATGACCGCGGGATTTGACGGCATCCCGCGCATGGGCCAGCGTCCCATTTGCCGCGGCGCCATATATGCGTAATGTGACCGTCGTTCGGATTTTTCGTAACCGGGCCCGATCGTGGCCGCCCGATGTCAGGAGGAAACATGGCTGAAATCAAAGGCGCCGACTTGCTGGCGAAAAGCCTCAAGGAACAAGGCGTGCAATATATGTTCGGCGTGGTCGGGTTCCCGGTCGGTCCGCTCGCCGAGGCAGCACAAAAGGTCGGCCTTCCCTATATCGGCATGCGCAACGAACAGACCGCGTCCTACGCCGCCGGCGCCGTCGGCTACCTGACCGGCCGCCCGGGCTCGTGCATCGTCGTGACCGGTCCGGGCGTCATCCACGGTCTCGCCGGGCTGGCGAACGCGCAGCAGAATTGCTGGCCGATGCTGCTGATCGGCGGCGCATCGGAGACCTACCGCAACGGCATGGGCGCCTTCCAGGAAGAGCGCCAGGTGCTGGCCGCGACGCCGCTCTGCAAATGGGCGCACGGCATCGAGCACGTGCACCGCATCCCGTTCTACGTCGAGATGGCGGTCCGGCAATCGATCTACGGCCGGCCCGGCGCCACCTATCTCGACATCGCGGACGACATCATCACCGGCTCATGCGACGCCGACAAGGCGGTCCAGGCCGCGAAATGCCCGGACCCGCCGCGCATGCAGACGATGCCGGAGTACATCGATCAGGCTCTCAACGTTCTGCAGTCGGCTGAACGGCCGCTCGTCATCATCGGCAAGGGCATGGCCTCCTCGCGGGCCGAGGACGAGGTGCGCGCGTTCATTGAAAAAACGCAATTGCCGTTCCTCGCCTCGCCGATGGGCAAGGGCGTAATGCCCGACGACCATCCGCTGTCGGTCGGCGCGGCGCGCAGCCTCGCGCTGCAAAACGCCGATGTCGTCTTCCTGATGGGTGCGCGCTTCAACTGGATCATGCATTTCGGCCTGCCGCCGCGCTACAACAAGGACGTCCGCGTCATCCAGCTCGACATCGAGCCGGAGGCGATGCACCAGAACAAGCCGGCCGAGGTCGCGCTGGTCGGCGACGGCAAGGCAATCGTCGGGCAGCTCAATCAGGCCCTCGGCGCACGTCAATGGTTCTACCCGAAGGAGACGGCGTGGCGCGCGGCGATCACCAAGAAGTCGGCCGAGAACGCGGCGCTGATCGCACCGCAGATCGCCGATGACTCGGCGCCGGGCGGCTACTACCGGCTGCTGCGGGATGTCGCTGCCTGGACGCCGAAAAACGCGATCATCTGCAGCGAGGGCGCCAGCACGATGGACATCGGCCGCACCCAGCTGCCGAACTTCAACCCGCGCTCGCGGCTGGACGCCGGCAGCTATGGCACGATGGGTGTCGGCCTTGGCATCGTCATCGCCGCCTGCGTCGTGCATCCCGACAAGCCGATCATCCACGTATCGGGCAACTCGGCGATCGGCTTCTCCGGCATGGAGATGGAGACGCTGTGCCGCTACGGGATGCCGGCCAAGATCGTCGTGTTCAACAACGGCGGCATCGGGCCGGGCATGGAAGAGATCCCGAACAACCCGATGCTCAACATGCGGCCGAACACGCTGATCTGGGGCGCCCGCTACGACCTGATGATGCAGGCGTTTGGCGGCCACGGCTCCTATGTTGAGGACCCGAAGGACCTGCGCGGCGCGCTCGACGAGGCGATGAACTTCAGGGGGCCCGCGCTGGTCAACGTTAAGCTCAGCCAGGGCTCGCAGCGGAAGGCGCAGGAGTTCCGCTGGCACAGCTAGGCTTTTTACCCGAACACCTCGCCGTCCAGGGTTTGACCCTGGATGGTGGGGGCGCGCGGCTGAACGCCGCGACACCTGCCATCGACAACATCGTACTGAATGGGTGACCACGGGTGATCAGAAGATTCCCGTGGCCATCCCCATGGCCAATGCCGCCCCGATGTCGCGGCAGCGGTCCAGATCATCGGAATGGATGACCTTCGGCGCCAGGATCGCGTCCGGCGTCTGGGCATGCGTGCACACGATCAGCGGATGGGCGATCGCGCGGAGCCGCCACCCCGTGGCGATGCGGGCAATCTGGCGGGCGGCGTTCTCGCCGTCGCTGCCGGCGCAGACAAGCACAGCATAGGGCCGGCCATTGATGCGCTCCAGCGCCTCGTAATACGTCCGGTCGAAGAACTCTTTCATCTGACCGGCGATTGCTGCCAGGTTCTCCGGCGCGGCAAAGATGTAGCCGTCGGCTGCAAGAACGTCCTCACCCTGCGCTTCGGACGCTGTCAGCCGACGCACGCGGACGGCCGGTTCAAGCCTGGCGCCGCAACATGCGGCCTCGGCCATCTGCCGCGTACCGCCGGTGCGGGAATGGAAGACGATCAGCAGCGTTTTCATTCGCGCCGGTCTCGCGTCTTGCAGCCGGAACGGCTGTCACGTGCACTCCCGATAAATCGATGCCTGTCCATGTCAGTCAGGGCGCGCGTCCTTTCTGGTTGCCCTGCATGGCCTGCCAGGTCCGCAACGGCATCGCCGGACCGTCGAAGCCCGTTACCCCGAGCGGTGCCAGCGCATCCAGAATGGCGTTGCCGACAGCGGGAAACATGCCGACCGCGCCGGCCTCGCCGCAGCCCTTCACGCCGAGTGGATTCGTGGTGCAGCGCGTCCCGTTGAAATCCAGGTCGAACGCGGGAAGATCGTCGGCGCGCGGCAGGGCATAGTCCATGAATGAGCCGGCCACCAACTGCGCCGATTGCGCATCATAGACCGCGTGCTCCAGCAGTGCCTGGCCGGCGCCCTGGGCGATCGCACCGTGCGCCTGGCCCGAGGCGATCATCGGGTTCACCAGCACGCCGTAGTCATCCACAGCGGTATGGCGTGCGAGGGTCACCAGGCCGGTGTCGCGGTCGATCTCCACCTCGACGACATGCGTGCCGTTGGGAAACGTCATCGCCTCACGCGTCCATGCGTAATACGTATCAAGCGGCGCACCCGCGTCACGCGCGCAGGCGGCCACGGCGGGCAGCGACATCGACATGTTCGTGCCGGCGACAACGAAGCGGCCTTCCTCGAAGTGGATATCCGCTTCCGCTGCCTCGAGCGCATCGGCGGCGATGCGCCTGCCCTTGGCGATGATCTCATCGGAGGCGCGCCAGATCGCCGTGCCGCCCATATAGGTCGCCCGCGAGCTGCCATGCCCGCCGCCCGCCGCGATGAGGTCGGTATCCCCCTGACGCAGCCGAATGCGGTCATTGGACAGACCGAGGCGATCAGCAAGTATTTGCGGGAACGTGGTCTCGTGGCCTTGGCCGATGGTCTGCGTCCCGGTGATCAGCGACACCGTGCCATCGTCGTCGAACCGTATATCGACGTTCTCGTGCGGCGAACCGCCGGTTCCCTTGATGTGACAGGCAAATCCAAGCCCACGCAGGCAGCCGCGCGCGTCGCTGTCGGCACGACGAGCGGCGAAGCCGGGAAGGTCCGCGCGGGCGAGCGCCCGATCGAACGTCTCGGCAAAATGGCCGCTATCCACCACGAAGCCCAGAGCGTTGGTCATCGGCATCGCATCGGCCGGGACCATGTTGCGGCGCCGCAGCTCGGCCCGGTCAAAGCCGCATTGCCGGGCGGCGCGGTCGATCAGCTTCTCGATGATGTTCACCGATTCGGCAAAGCCGGGCGCGCGCGTGACGCCGATGGGGACGGTGTTGCTGAGGACCGCGCGAATGTGCAGCGCGATGGCGGGAATTCGGTAGATGGTGCCTTGCAGATGGATGTACTGGTTGGTCTGCACAGCACCCGAACCGCCGGCCATGTAGGCTCCGATATTGGCGACGCTGGCGACGCGCAGCGCGCGAAAATTTCCGCCGGCATCGAGCGCGAGCGCCGCATCGGCCTGATGGTCGCGCGCCTGATGGTCGGAGACGAAGCCTTCGCTTCGCGACGCGATCCACTTCACCGGGCGACCGACACGCTTCGCCGCCCACAGGATCAGCGCGTGTTCCGCGTAGGTAAAATTCTTCGCGCCGAAGCCGCCGCCGACATCCGGTGCAATGAACCGCACGGCAGACGGCGCGACGCCCAAAGCGCGCGCCGTGGCATCGCGATTGCCGTGGATGTTCTGGCTGGAGACATGCAGCGTATACAAGCCGAGTGCCGCATCAAAACTGCCAACTGCGCCGCGCGGTTCCATCGGGTTGGTGACGACGCGGTGGTTGTCGAGCCGCAGCGACACGACATGCGCGGCGGCAGCGAATGCCGCATCGACCGCCTTCGCATCGCCGGTGCGCCAGTCGAGACACACATTGCCCGGGACCTCCGCCGATATCTGCGGAGCCCCCGCGGCGCAGGCTGCATCGGCGGTTGTCACCGCCGGGAGCGGCACGTAGTCCAGCGCCACGAGCTCGGCTGCATCGAGCGCCTGGGCACGCGTTTCCGCAACAACCAGCGCGACCGGCTCGCCGACATGGCGGACTTTCTCCCGCGCCAGCAATGGCTGCGGTGCGAAGGCGAAGGGTTCGCCCGTCTGCACATTCGCCTCCACGGTCGGCCGCATCGGCTGCAGTCCGTCGGCATCGGCATCGGCGCCGGTTAGCACTGCGAGCACCCCAGAGGCAGCGCGCGCGGCGGCGACGTCGATACCCGCAATGCGCGCATGGGCATGAGGCGAGCGCACCACGACGGCATGCGCCAAACCCTCGAAGCGCAGGTCGTCGAGATAGGCGCCACGGCCGGTGACGAAGCGGGCGTCCTCCCGCCGCCTGGGCGCGTCGCCGATCACCGAACGGTTCTCCATGGCGTCTCCCCTGTCGCTTTGCCAGAATGGCGGCAGTCTATCCGATGAGGACGACATGACCACGCAACGCCAACTCCGACGCCAACTCCGCTTGGGCGCCTTCATGCGCCCGGCCAGCATCCACACCGCCGCCTGGCGCTATCCCGGCGCCTACCCCGACGCGAACTTCAATCTCGCGCACATGAAGCGCTTCATCCAGACGCTGGAGCGCGGCCGGTTCGACGCCTTCTTCATGGCCGACCACCTGGCCGTGCTCAACATGCCGATGAACGCGCTGAAGCGCAGTCATACGGTCACGTCGTTCGAGCCGTTCACCCTGCTTTCGGCGCTGGCCATGGTCACCGAGCACATCGGCCTGATCGCCACCGGTTCCACGACCTTCGAGGCGCCGTTCCACATCGCGCGCCGCTTTGCCTCGCTCGATCACATCAGCGGCGGGCGCGCGGCGTGGAACATCGTCACCACGTCGAACCCGGACGCGGCGCTGAACTTCGGGCTGGACGATGCGATGGAACACGACGAGCGCTACCGCCGCGCGCGCGAGTTCTACGATGTCGTCACCGGCCTCTGGGACAGCTGGGCGGAGGACGCGTTCATCCGCGACGTGGAGACCGGCGAGTTCTTCGACCCGTCGCGCATGCACGTGCTGGACCATCGGGGAAAGTACTATTCGGTGCGCGGGCCGCTGCACATCGCGCGCCCCGTTCAGGGCTGGCCGGTGATCGTGCAGGCGGGCGCCTCGGATGCCGGCCGCCAGCTTGCCGCGGAGACCGCCGAGGCGGTGTTCGCCGGTGCCGGCGACATCAACGGGGGACGCGCGCTGTATGCGGACATCAAGGGCCGCATGGCGAAGCTGGGCCGCGATCCCGACCATCTGAAGATTCTCCCCGGCGCCTTCGTCGTGATCGGCGATTCGCTCGACGAGGCGCGCGAGAAACGGGCGCGGCTGGACAGCCTGGTGCATTACGACAGCGCGATCGCCTCGCTGTCGATCGCGCTCGGCATCGACGCGTCGCGGTTCGATCCGGACGCGCCACTGCCGGAAATCCCGGAGACCAACGCGAGCAAGAGCGGCCGCGAGCGCGCGATCAATCTGGCGCGGCGCGAAAACCTGACGGTGCGGCAGCTCGCCCAGCGCCTGGGCGGCTACAGCGGCCCGGCGCTGCTCGGCACTCCCGCGATGATCGCCGACCAGATGGAGGAGTGGCTGACGACGGAAGCCTGCGACGGCTTCAACATCATGTTCCCGTATCTGCCTGGTGGGCTCGATGATTTCGTCGATCGCGTGGTGCCCGAGCTGCAGCGGCGCGGGCTGTTCCGCCGCGAATACGAGGGCAGGACACTGCGGGAAAATCTCGGCCTGCCGCGGCCGGAAAACCGGTTCTTCAGGTCGTAAACGCGAGCTGCTCCGACGATTGGAACGGTGGGTATCGCTGCGCTCCACCCACCCTACACGCGGTGGCGTAACAGCGTAGGGTGGGTGGAGCGCAGCGATACCCACCACCAAGTAGCGCGACCCCAGTCACTTCAGCTCGACTGCGTCCTGAACGGTCAAGCCACTTCGGAGAGCGTAGACGCCACATCCAGCGTCGTGGCCCGTCGCAGGTCGCGCGGCTGGCTTTCATCGTGCGCGCGGCCGCGATGCATGGTGCAGCGGTTATCCCAGATCACCAGGTCACCCACCCGCCATTCATGGCGATACACGAATGCAGGCTGCGTCGCGTGCGCATTCAGGTCGAGCAGCAGCAGCCTTCCATCGGCAATCGGCCAGCCGACGACGTGCGACGCATGCGCCGACAAATAGAGCGTCTTGCGCTTTGACCCAGGATGCAGCCGCACCAGACGCTGCGGCGATGGCGGGTATTGCTCGCGTTCGCCGGGCGGGAATTCGGTGAAGCCGATCTGCGCCGCGCGACCAGAAGATGTCGTGCTGCACGATCAGCCCGTCGATCGCCGTCTTCGTCGCCTCGGGCAGTGCGTCATAGGCCGCGCGCATGTCGGCGAATTCGGTCTCGCCGCCGCCGAGCGCCGAAGCCGGGCGGCACGGTGACCGCGTGCAGCATTCCCAGCACCACCGGAACCGGCATGTAGGACGCGTCGGTGTGCCACAGACGGTTGCCGAGGCTGTCCAGCCGCCGACGATCGTCCAGCGCGCGCACCCGGTTGTCCTCGTCCAGGTTCGAAATGTCGCCGATCTGCGGAATTGCCAGACGGCGCCGGCCGCCACGTGCAGCGGACCGGCCGATCTCGAGATCGCCGAACCTGGCTGCGAAGTCCCGCAATTGCGCATCGCTCAGGCGTTGGTCATGGAAGACCAGCACCGCATAGCGGTCGATCGCATCCCAGATCGTGCGGACTGTCTCCGCATCGACCGGCTGGCTGAGATCGATGCCGTTGATCTCGGCTGCAAACAGTGGATGCAGCGGGCGGCATTCGATGGACATGGCGGTTCCCCTCGACCCGAACGATTGCATCAGTGCGCGTCAGCAAGCAAGGTTCCTCACGGAGATCACCGAGACATTGCGGAGGGCCACTGAGCAACACATGGCGACGCTTCGCACCGAGCGCGTCCATCGCTTCCTCGGTCGCCCTCGGCTTCCCCTTCTCGGCGACCTCCGTGAGGAACCTTCCTTCCTCGCCCGCGTTCAGGCACTATCGAGCAACACGTGCACGCCCGCCGCATCCGGCGCCCGGCGCAGCCGCTGCACGAATGCCTCGTCGCGCAGCGGACGCGACAGCGCCGCAAGCGTTGCCAAATGCTGGCTGCCGGCATTTGCGGGAGTCAACAGAAGGATCACCAGATCGACTGGACGACCGTCGATCGCCGCGAAGTCGATCGGCCGGGCCAGCCGCACAAACAGGGCAAAGAACTTCGACAGCGCATCGAGGCGTGCGTGCGGCAAGGCGAACCCCTTGCCCAGGCCGGTAGAACCGAGAACCTCCCGCGCCTGCAACGCATCGAGGATCATGCGCTGGTCCAGCGACAGAGCGGATGCCGCACGCCGAGCCAGCTCCCGCAGAAGCTGCGCCTTGTCTCCGACGCGCAATCCGACGACGACGTGATCCGCCCGATAAGCTCGCCGATCCGCATCAGTCCGGTGCTTTCAGCCGATATCCCACGCCGGTCTCCGTCTGGATGTATTCGGGCTTCTCGGTATCCTGCTCGATCTTCTGACGCAACGCCCGGATATAGATGCGCAGGTACTGCACATCGGACGCCGGCCCCCACACCTCGCGCAGGATCATGTTGTGCGTCAGCACCTTCCCGGCATGCGCGACAAGAAGTCGCAGCAGATCGTATTCGCGCGGCGAGAACTTTACTTCCTTGCCTCGCACCGTGACGATCCGGCGCACCAGATCGACGGTGAGATCGCCCGTGCGGAATACCGGCTTCTCGCCCTCCTGCTGCAGCCGATGCCGCTGCGCCGCCCTGACCCTCGCCAGAAGTTCGTCGATGCCGAAGGGCTTCGTCACGTAGTCATCCGCCCCGAGGTCCAAAGCCTGCACCTTCGCCGCCTCATCGTCGCGGCTGGACAGGACGATGATCGGCAGCATGGAACCTCCATCCCGGATGCGTCGGATGACCTCGAGCCCATCCATATCCGGCAGACCGAGATCGAGCACAAGCAAATCGGCCTTGCGCTGCCTGACCGCATCCAGTGCCGATTGTGCGTTCCCGGCCTCGATCACCAGATAGCCCTGGCTGCCAAGTCCGACGCGCAGGAATCGCAGGATCGCGGGTTCATCATCGACGACGAGAACCCTGACCGGCGCGGTTCCCGTGGTCATTCAACGGTCTCCGTCGGGCGGTCGGCAACAGCAGGGACGGGGAGGGTGATGGTAAATACTGTGCCCTCGCGATCGTTCCGATTGGCAGCCGTTATGGTGCCGTGCATGGCCTCGACGAAGCCTCGGCAGATGGCCAGGCCGAGGCCGGTGCCGGCGCGGCGGCGATCGGGGCCTCCGACGCGGTAGAATTTGTCAAAGACGTGCTCGAGGTCGGCAGGCGGAATGCCCGGGCCTTCATCGAGGACCCGCAGGCAGACCTGTCCACCTTCCTGCCAGGCGGTGATCGTTACCAACGATCCGGCGGGCGCATACTTTCCTGCATTGTCCAGGAGATTGAAAAGGACCTGCTCGAACAGCACGTCGTCGAGATCGAGCATCGGCAGATCGGGCTGCAGCCGCACCTCTGTCCTGTGCCCGGCGAGGACCTTGCCGGCGCGGCGCAGCGCGCTGCCGATCACGTCCGACAATTCGACCGGAGTGGCTCGCAACGACAGCGGTCCGGCCTCCAGCCGCGTCATGTCCAGCAGATTGCCGATGAACCGATTGAGCCTCTCCGCCTCGTCCTGGATGTTGCGCGCCAGATCGAGCCGCGTCGCTGCATCGAGTGCGTCGCCGTTGGCCGCCAGGCTGGTCGCCGACCCGAGGATGGACGCCAGCGGCGTACGCAGGTCATGCGATATCGACGTCAGCAGGGCCGCGCGCAGGTGATCGGTCTCGGCCACGAGGCGGGCGCGGTCCACATCCTCCACGAGATTCACGCGCTCGATCGCCAGCGCCGCCTGATCGGCAAGCGCGTCGAGCAGGCGATGCTGATCGGGGGTAAGGATCGGCCCCGGTTCGTCGCGGTCGATGCCAATCACGCCGACGGCGCCGCGGCCGGTCTGCATCGGCATGAACAGCCGCTTGGCGCCCGGCAGCGTGTCCGATCCGCGACCCGCGACATGATTGCGCTCCCACGACCAGATCGCCGCGGCCAGGTCGGCGGCATCCAGGCTGTCCTCGGGTGGAAACCCGGCACGCACCGCCACCTTGCCGTCCTCGGGCAACAGGATGACGACACGAACCTTCAGCATCAGCGCGATCTGATGCACCGTGGCCCAAAGCAGATCGTCGAGGTTCGCCGCACCTGCCAGCTTGCGGCTGAACTGATAGAGTTCCTCAGTCGTGCGTGCGCGCTGGCGTGCCGTGATCGCTTGTGCGCGCACCCGTGCGGTGAGGTTGCTCGCGATCACCGCCGTGACGGCGAAGAAGAACAGCGCGACAACGTTTTCCGGATCCGCGATGGTGAAGGTGTAGAGCGGCGGCAGGAAGAAGAAGTTGTAGGCCAGCACGCTGGCGAGGCATGCGAACAACGCCGGCCACAAACCGTAGACAACCGCGGACACCAGCACCGCGGTCAGGAACGTCAGGGCGATGCTGCCGATACCAAGCGCCTGGTGCAGCACGAGGCCGACGCCAAGAGCTGCCGCAACGAAGGCAAGGCTGCCGACATAGGCCCTTGCGTCGCCGCCGCGAGCAATCGGCTCCCGCGGCAGGCCGCGCTGCGCCTGCTGCTCCGTCGCCTCCCGGCTGTGCCCGAGCACGTGCACGCTCGCGCCGCCCGCCTTGCGAATCAGTTGCTGCGCGAGTGGCCCGTAGAGCAGCTCCAGCCAACGCGAGCGCGGCGGCTGCACGATGATGATGTGGGAAAAATTGTTGTCGCGCGCGTAGTCCGCGATCGTGTCCGCGACATCCTGGCCTGGCAGCGTCACGGTCTCCGCACCCAATCGTTCCGCCAGCCGCAACGCCTCGGCGATCCGATCGCGTTCGGTTTCGCTCATGCCCAGGCTGCGCCCGGTCTCGACGTGGATCGCAGTCCAGGGCGCCTTCAGACTGTCGGCCATGCGTTTGGCGTGGCGCACCACGTCGATACTGCTCGGATCGCCGCCGATACAGGCCAACACGCGCTCGCCGGCCGCCCAGGGTCCGGCGATCGCATGGGCCTGCATGTAGCTGACCATCTGTTCGTCGACGCGCTGCGCCGTCCGACGCAGCGCGAGTTCACGCAACGCGGTCAGGTTGCCGGGCGAGAAGTAGTGACGGATGGCGCGCTCGGCCTGGTGCGGCACATAGACCTTGCCGTCCTTCAGGCGCTGGATCAGGTCGTCCGGCGTCAGATCGATCAGCTCGATGTCGTCGGCCTTGTCGATGATCGAATCCGGCACCGTCTCGCGCACCCTGATCCGGGTGATCCGCGCGACGACATCGTTCAGGCTTTCGATGTGCTGGACGTTGAGGGTGGTATAGACGTCGATGCCGGCTGAGATCAGCTCATCGACATCCATATAGCGTTTGGGATGCCGGCTGCCCGGCGCGTTGGTGTGCGCCAGCTCGTCGACCAGCGCCAGTTGCGGGCGTCGCGCCACCAAGGCGTCGAGATCCATCTCCTCCAGCAAGCGTCCCTTGTACTCGACGCGCTGTCGCGGAATGACCTCGAGGCCGTCGAGCAGTGCTTCGGTTTCCTTCCGCCCGTGGGTCTCGACGACGCCAACGACGACGTCGGCGCCTTCCCGCAGACGAGCCCTCGCCGCCGTGAGCATTTCGTAGGTCTTGCCCACGCCGGGCGCCGCACCGACGAATATCTTGAGGCGCCCGCGCGAGCCTTGCTGCGCCTCCTGCAGCAGCGCGTCGGGTGAGGGCCGTCCTTCGCGTGAACCTCGATCGTCCAATGGGACCATCCGCAATCGTCAAGGCCGCGGCAGCATCGTCCCATCCGCTCCCCTTGTCATCCCGGCGAAAGCCGGGACCCAGGCGAGCTCTTTGGCGCCGGAGCGCGGCACCGCGCGTAGGTGCCCGCTTTCGCGGGCATGACAGGATGAACGAGCATTCGGCATTTTCTTATGCCTTCAGCGCGTCCAATGCCAGGTTGAGCTGCAGCACGTTGACATGCGGCTCGCCGATGATGCCGATCAGTCGGCCGGCGATGTGGTCTTCGACGAGCTGCCGCACCTTCTCATCCGGCAGGCCGCGCGCCTTGGCCACGCGCGGAACCTGGAACAGCGCGGCGGCCGGCGTGATGTCGGGATCCAGCCCGCTGGCCGACGTGGTCACCAGATCGACCGGGATCGGCGTGTTGGGGTTCTCCGCTGCCAGCTTCGCCGCGTCATCCTTCACGCGATCCACCAGCGCCTTGGACGTCGGGCCAAGGTTGGAGCCGGCGGAGTTGTCGGCCGCATAGGGCGTCGGCACGGTCTTGGTCGCGTCCTTCGGGTCGGGCTCCGTGGTCGCCGACGGACGGCCATGGAAGTACTTGTCCGAGGTAAACTCCTGGCCGATCAGCGCCGAGCCGATCACCTTGCCGTCCTTCTCGATCAGGCTGCCGTTTGCCTGATAGGGGAACACGGCCTGGGCGATGCCGGTCATCATCAGCGGGTAGATCAGACCGGTGATCACCGTCATGGCGACGATCATCACGATCGCGGGGCGAATGTGTTTCATTGGTGCGGTCCTCTCACGCCAGACCGATGGAGGTTACGAGCATGTCGATCAGCTTGATGCCGACGAACGGAACGATGATGCCGCCCACGCCGTAGAGCAGCAGGTTGCGGCGCAGGATCGCCGCCGCCCCGATCGGCCGGTACGCCACACCCTTCAGCGCCAGCGGGATCAGCACCACGATGATCAGCGCATTGAAGATGATCGCCGACAGGATGGCGCTCTCCGGATTGCCAAGCCGCATCACGTTCAGCGCCTGCAGTTGCGGATAGAACGCGATGAACATCGCCGGGATCATGGCGAAATACTTCGCCACGTCGTTGGCGATGCGAGAACGTGGTCAGCGCGCCGCGCGTCATCAGGAGCTGCTTGCCGATCTCGACGATCTCGATCAGCTTGGTCGGGTCGCTGTCGAGATCGACCATGTTGCCGGCCTCGCGCGCGGCCATGGTGCCGGTGTTCATCGCCACGCCGACATCGGCCTGCGCCAGTGCCGGCGCGTCGTTGGTGCCGTCGCCGCACATCGCCACCAGCTTGCCCTGCGCCTGCTCGTCGCGGATCAGCTTGAGCTTGGTTTCCGGCGTGGCCTGCGCCAGGAAGTCGTCCACGCCCGATTCGGCGGCGATCGCCGCGGCGGTCAGCGGGTTGTCGCCGGTGATCATCACCGTGCGGATGCCCATGCGCCGCAGTTCGGAGAAGCGCTCCGAAATGCCGCCCTTCACGATGTCCTTCAGATGGATCACGCCGAGCAGACGCCCATCCTTCGCAAACGCCGAGCGGCGTGCCGCCGGCCTTGGCGATCACGTCGGACTTGGCGGTCAGTTCGCGCACGGCCGCATCCGACACCGTCGGCCTGATCGCGGTGGCAACCGCGACGCCGCTACCGCCTTGTCCGTTGCCGCTGTCGAGGCGCACGAATGCCAGCACCGCATCGACGGCGCCCTTGCGGATGACGGAGCCGTCGAAGTCGATGCCGGAAAGCCGCGTCTGCGCCGAGAACGCGATGAAGCGCGCGCCCATCGGGGCCATCTCACGACCGCGGATGCCGTACTTCTCCTTCGCCAGCACGACGATGGAACGGCCTTCCGGCGTCTCGTCCGACAGCGACGCAAGCTGCGCCGCGTCCGCCAGTTCCTGTTCGGTGACACCGGTGAGCGGGATGAACTCGGTCGCCTGGCGATTGCCGAGCGTGATCGTGCCGGTCTTGTCGAGCAGCAGCGTGTCGACGTCGCCGGCTGCCTCGACCGCGCGGCCGGACATCGCCAGCACGTTGAAGCGCACCAGCCGGTCCATGCCCGCGATGCCGATCGCCGACAGCAGCGCGCCGATCGTCGTCGGGATCAGTGCCACGAACAGCGCGACCAGGATCACCACCGAAACCGTGCCGCCTGCATAGGTGGCGAAGCTCGGGATGGTCGCGACCGCGAACACGAAGATGATCGTCAGGCCGGCGAGCAGGATGTTCAGCGCGATCTCGTTCGGCGTCTTCTGCCGTTCGGCGCCCTCCACCAGCGCGATCATGCGATCGAGGAAGGTCGAGCCCTGCGCTGCGGTGATCCGCACCTTGATCCAGTCCGACAGCACGCGCGTGCCGCCGGTGACGGCCGAACGGTCGCCGCCGGACTCGCGGATGACCGGTGCGGACTCGCCGGTGATCGCCGACTCGTCCACCGAGGCGATGCCCTCGATCGACCTCGCCATCGCTCGGGATCAGGTCGCCGGCCTCCACCAGCACGATGTCGCCCTGCTTCAGTTGCGGCGCGGGCACGGTCTGGTAGTTGGCGGCGTTCATCGAGGCGAGCCGCTTGGCCGTCGTCTCGGTGCGCGCCTTGCGCAGCGTCGCCGCCTGCGCCTTGCCGCGGCCCTCCGCCACCGCCTCGGCGAAGTTGGCGAACAGCACGGTGATCCACAGCCAGACGATGATCTGGAACGTGAAGCCGAGATGAGGCCTCCGCCCGTCACCAGGTCGCGGATGAAGATTACCGTGGTGAGCGCCGCGACGATCTCGACGACGAACATCACCGGGTTCTTGATCAGCGCGCGCGGGTCCAGCTTGACGAAGGACTGCCCGATCGCCGGCATGAGGATCGCCGGGTCCAGCATCGTGGACTGCGAACCGCGCATCTTGTTCCTGATTTCCATGGGATCAGCTGCCTGTATCGAAGAGGGTGCCGGCGTGCATCGCGAAATGCTCGACGACCGGCCCGAGGGAGACCGCTGGGAAGTAGATCAGACCGCCGGTGATCACGATCACGCCGACCACCAGGCCGACGAACAGCGGGCTGTCGGTCGGGAATGTCCCGGCGGAGGTCGGGCACGATCTTCTTCCGCGCCAGCGAGCCGGCGATCGCCAGCATCGGGATGATCATCAGGAAGCGGCCGATGAACATCGCCAGGCCCAGCGTGTCGTTCCAGAACGGCACGTTGGCGGAGAGGCCGGCGAATGCGCTGCCGTTGTTGCCGGTGGCCGAGGTGTAGGCGTAGAGCGCCTCGGAGAAGCCGTGCGGTCCGGCGTTGGCCATTGCACCTGTGCCGACGGGAAGCACGACGGCCAGCGCGGTGAAGCCAAGGATCGAGAGCGGCAGGATCAGGATGGCGAGCATGGCCATCTTGACCTCCTTGGCCTCAAGCTTCTTGCCGAGATACTCCGGCGTGCGGCCGACCATCAGCCCGGCGACGAACATCGCCACGATGACGAACAGCAGCATGCCATAGAGGCCGGAGCCGACGCCGCCGAAGATGATCTCGCCCAGCATGATGTTGACCATCGGCACCATGCCGGCCAACGGCAGTAGGCTGTCATGCATGTTGTTGACCGCGCCGCAGGACGCATCGGTGGTGACGGTGGTGAACAGCGAGGAGTTGGCAATGCCGAACCGCACCTCCTTGCCCTCCATGTTGCCGCCGGCCTGCAAGGCGCTCGGCGCCTGGTCGACCTGGAGCGCGGCAAACGCCGGGTTGCCCGGTGCTTCCGCCGTAGTAGACCGTCACGACGCCGGCGAGGAACAGAACGCCCATCACGGCGAAGATCGCCCAGCCCTGACGCTGGCTGCCGACCATGCGGCCGAACACGTTGGTCAGGCCGGCGCCGATCGAAAAGATCAACAGCATTTGGATCAAGTTGGTGAGCGCGCTGGGATTCTCGAACGGGTGCGCCGAGTTGGCGTTCATGAACCCGCCGCCGTTGGTGCCCATCATCTTGATGACCTCTTGCGAGGCCACCGGGCCCTGGGCGATGAGCTGCTTGCCTCCGTCGAGCGTGGCGACCTCGGTATAGGCGTGCAGGTTCTCCGGCGTGCCCAGTGCGATCAGCACCAGGCCGACAATCACCGAGATCGGCAGCAGGATGTACAGCACGCAGCGCGTCAGATCGACCCAGAAGTTGCCGATCGTCTGTGCCGAACGGCGGGCGAAACCGCGGATCAACGCGATCGCCAGAGCGATGCCGGTGGCCGCCGAGACGAAGTTGTGCACTGTCAGCGCAGTCATCTGCGTGAGGTAGCTCATCGTCGTCTCGGGCACGTACGACTGCCAGTTGGTGTTGGTCAGGAAGCTGACCGACGTGTTGAACGCAAGATCGGGAGAAACCGCGTCCTGGCCCTGTGGATTGAGCGGCAGCACGTTTTGCAGCCGCTGAATGCCGTACATGATCACGAAGCCGGCGAAGCTGAACGCCAGCATCGCGACGGCATAGCTCACCCAGTGCTGCTCCTCGTCCTCACGGACGCCGCAGATCTTGTAGATGCCGACCTCGAGCGGACGCAGCACTGGGCGGAGCAGCGTACGCTCTCCGGCAAACACGCGCGTCATGTAGCCGCCGAACGGCTTGGTCAGCAGGACCACCAGAACGGCAAACAGCGCGATCTGTAGCCAACCGTTGAACGTCATATCACGTTGCTCCTTGCGATCCGGCTCAGAATTTCTCTGGGCGGATCAGGGCGTAGACCAGATAAACCAAAAGGCCGATCGTCACGATCGCGCCGAGCGCATAATCGACTGACATGTCAGTGGCCTCACAAACGGTCGCAGGCAATAGCGTAGAGAATGCAGCCGCCGAGGAAGGCGGCGCCGATCAGGATGTAGACGACGTCCAGCAT
>CAWCDM010000122.1:0-10741 GCA_963794185.1 uncultured Alphaproteobacteria bacterium
CAGAACTCGAGACTTTCGGAAACTCCGCCTGCCCCAGCCTTTTCAATAGGTTGCGAGTCCGGTAACCTATGACCGAAAAGAAAGGCAAAGGTGCGGGAATGATGGCCGTCAGAGTGCTCCGGCCGCCCATTTGCCTTCGGCGCGCTGCAGTACCCGGAAGATATGACCGACGGACACGCGTTTCTGCACGTTCGATGGCGGTTCGAGCACCTACCGCCAGGCCCCTCAAGGTGAGCTCCGCTTTGGGTCGTGCAACCCCAACCCTCCCGCCTACTCCACCGTCACCGACTTCGCCAGATTGCGCGGCTGATCCACATCGGTGCCCTTCAGCACCGCCACATGATACGCCAGCAACTGCACCGGGATCGCATACAGGATCGGCGCCACGAACGGATCGACCGCGCGGCATCACGATCGTCTCGGCGGCGATCCCCCGCAGCTTCGCCGCTCCCGCCGCGTCGCTGAACACGATCACCTGCCCGCCCCGCGCCGCGGCCTCCTGCAGATTCGACGCGGTCTTCTCGAACAGCGGCCCCGACGGCGCGATCGCGATCACCGGCACCGCCGGATCGATCAGCGCGATCGGGCCGTGCTTCATCTCGCCGGCCGCATAGCCCTCGGCGTGGATGTAGCTGATCTCCTTCAGCTTCAGCGCGCCTTCCATCGCGATCGGGAAGCAGTTGCCGCGGCCGAGATACAGCACGTCGCGCGCCTGCGCGATGCGATGCGCCAGCGCCTTGATCTCGTCGTGCCGATCCAGCACCTCGGCCGCACGGCTCGGCACCTCCAGCAGCGCATCCGTCATCGCCGCCTCCTGCGCCGCACCGATCGCGCCGCGCGCGCGCGCCGCGCCGAGCGCCAGGCACGCCAGCGCGGCAAGCTGCGCGGTGAACGCCTTGGTGCTGGCGACGCCGATCTCCGGCCCCGCCACCGTCTCCAGCACGGCGTCGCTCTCGCGCGCCATGCTGCTCTCCGGCACGTTCAGAACCGACAGCACATGCTGGCCCTGCTCGCGCATGTAGCGCAGCGCCGCCAGCGTGTCGGCGGTTTCGCCCGACTGGCTCACCAGCAGCCCGAGCCCGCCCTTCGGCATGGGCGGCGTGCGGTAGCGAAACTCGCTCGCCACATCGATGTCGGTCGGAATGCCGGCGATCGCCTCGAACCACCAGCGCGCGACCAGCCCGGCATAGTAGGCGCTGCCGCAGGCGCTGATGGTGATGCGCGGCAGCGTGGCGAAATCGAACGGCAGCGCCGGCAACGCCACCGCACGCGTCGGCGGATTGACCATGCGATGCAGCGTGTCGCCGATCACCGCCGGGATGCTCGTGCAGCTCCTTTTCCATGAAGTGGCGGAAATTGCCCTTGCCGATCGCGGCACCGGTCAGCCGCGTCAGCTTCACCTCGCGCTGCACCTCCTTGCCGTCGGCGCCGAAGAACTTCGCACCCTTGCGGTCCACCACGGTCCAGTCGCCGTCGCGCAGATAGGCGATGCGCTGGGTCAGCGGCGCCAGCGCCAGGCCGTCGGAGCCCGACGAACATCTCGTTCTCGCCGAACCCCACCGCCAGCGGCGCGCCGTGCTGCGCGCCGACGATCAGCTCGGGATGGCCGGAGAAGATCATCGCCAGCGCATAGGCGCCTTCCAGCCGGCGGAACGCCGCGCCGGCCGCCGCGATCGGGTCCATGCCGCGCTGCAGGTTGAGATCGACCAGCTGCGCCACCGTCTCGGTGTCGGTCTCGGTGGTGAATTCCTGCCCCTCGGCCTCCAGCTCGGCGCGCAGTTCGGCGTGGTTCTCGATGATGCCGTTGTGCACGATCGAGACGCGCGACGTGCCGTGCGGATGCGCGTTGCTCTCGGTCGGCGCGCCATGCGTCGCCCAGCGCGTGTGGCCGATGCCGGTCGTGCCGGGCAGCGGCGAGCGCTCCAGCACGGCGGCGAGGTTGCCCAGCTTGCCCTCGGCGCGGCGGCGATCGATGTGGCCGTTCACCAGTGTGGCGATGCCGGCGCTGTCATAGCCGCGATATTCCAGCCGCCGCAGCGAATCCAGGATCAGCGACGCCGCCGGCCGCGCGCCGATCACGCCAACGATGCCGCACATCAGGTCCTGCCCTTTCTCGCCGCGCGCATCGCCGCCGCCCGCCCTGGCTTCGGTTCCTGCCGCCCGCGCGCGATGGCCAGAGCATCCGCCGGCACGTCCTCGGTGATCACGCTGCCGGCCGCCGATGATCGCGCCGTCGCCGACCGTCACCGGCGCGACCAGCGCGGTGTCCGAGCCGATGAAGACGCGCGCGCCGATCGTCGTCCGGTGCTTGGCGTAGCCGTCGTAGTTGCAGGTGATGGTGCCGGCGCCGATATTCGTTTCGGCGCCGATGTCCGCGTCGCCGAGATAGGTCAGATGGCTGGCCTTGGCCCCCTCGCCGATCCGCGCCGCCTTCACCTCGACGAAGTTGCCGATGTGGACGTCCCGGCCGAGTTCGGTGCCGGGTCGCAGCCTGGCATGCGGCCCGACGATGCAGCCCGGTCCGACGACGCAGCCCTCCAGGTGGCTGAATGCACGGATCAGCGCACCGGTCGCGACCTTGACCCCAGGCCCGAACACCACGTTCGGCTCGATCGTCACATCGGGCGCGAATTCGGTGTCGGCGCACAGAAACACCGAACCCGGGTCCGATCATCGTCACCCCGGCATCCATCGCGGCGGCGCGCAGCCGGGACTGCACCACCGCCTCGGCCGCCGCCAGTTCGGCGCGCGAGTTGATCCCGGCCAGTTCTTCCGCCGCCGCCTCGACCGCCGCGACGCGCCCGCCCTCGGCACGTGCCAGAGCGACGACATCGGTGAGGTAGTATTCGCCCTTGGCGTTGTCGGCGCGCACCGCGCCCAGCCAGCGCGCCATGTCGGCCGACGCCGCGCACAGCACGCCCGCATTGCACAGGGTCTCGGCGCGTTCCGCCTCCGCCGCGTCGATCCATTCGACGATGCGCTCGACATAGCCGTCGCGCGCGATCACGCGGCCGTAGCGCCCGGGGTCGGGCGGCCGGAACGCCAGCAGCGCCAGCACCGCGTCGCCAGCGGCGCGGCGGTCGAGCAGCCGGCGAAACGTCTCCGGGCGGATCAGCGGGTTGTCGGCATACAGCACGGCCACCTCGCCGTCGCCGAACTCGGGCACCGCGACCAGTGCCGCGTGCGCGGTGCCGCGCGGCTCCTGCTGCACCATGGCGACATGCGGCTCGGCTTCCCGCCGCACCGCGTCCATCTCAGGACCCACCACGACGACGATGCGGTCGAATGCCTGCTCGCAGCTTGCCAGCAGATGGCGCAGCATGGGGCGGCCGGCGATCCGGTGCAGGGTCTTGGGCAGCGCCGATTTCATGCGCGTGCCCAGCCCGGCTGCCAGGATCACGGCGGTGCTCGCCATCGGCATCTCTCGTTTCTCCGCCGTTATTGTGGCGGCGGATGCTACGCCGTGTCAAAGCCCGACGCTATCTTGCGGGTTCAAATCCGGTTTCGGAGTACAACACCGTGATCCGTACGCTGCTGCTCGACCTCGATGGCACGCTGGTTAATTCGGTGCCGGACCTCGCCGCGGCGTTGAACCGGCTGCTCGGCGCACGCGGCCTGGTGGCGCTGTCGCAGTCCGAGGTCGCCGCGATGGTAGGGGATGGCGTGGTCAAACTCGTGGAGCGCGCCTTCGCCGCGCGCGGGCGCGTGCTCGGACTTACGCGCGGTGGCCGAATTCTCGGCCGACTATGGCGCGCATTCGGCGGTGGAGACCATGCCCTATCCGGGCGTCGTCGATGCGCTGCGGTCGCTGGCGGACGAAGGCTGGCGGCTTGCCGTGTGCACGAACAAGCCGGCGGCGGCGGCACGCTCGCTGCTGAGCGCCCTGGGGCTCGCACCGTGGTTTGCCGCGGTCGGTGGCGGCGACAGTTTCCCCGTGCGCAAGCCCGATCCCCGACATCTGCTCGCCACGCTGGAGGCAGCCGGCGGAGACCCCAGCCAGGCAGTCATGGCGGGTGACCATGCCAACGACGTCGCCGCCGCACGCGGCGCCGGATTGCCATGCATCTTCGCCGCCTGGGGCTACGGGCCGGCCGCGATGGCCGAGGGCGCCGTCGCGGTCGCCCGCGATTTCCCCGAACTGGCGGCCATCGCGCGACGGTTGCTGGGCTGATCCCGTAAGCAACGAAAGAGCAGGCCGGAGCGGAATACTCCCCTCCCCTTGCGGGGGGGGCTGGAGGGGATGCGTGGCCCAGCAATGCTCAGCCGCGCTGGTCGGGAAGCCGCTGCGCAGCGAGTGGCAGCTGAACTCGGCCGGATCGAGGCCAGCGCGCTCGGCATAGTCCTTCACGATGTTGGCCACACTGCGATCTGACAGGGCCTCGGTCAGCATGCGGCCGCCCCTGGCGATGGGACGAAACACGGGACCGCTGGTGATCCCTGCGGCTTCCAGCCAATCCCGCACGGCCTCAACGGCGCGGAGCTTGCCGCCGGCTGGGATGGCGATTTCCTGCCCCTGTCCCTCCTGGTCGGTTTTGCTATGGCGGATCAGGACGCGGAAACCGTCCGGTGCTTCGATCAGGTCGGCAACCTCCAGCGCCACCAGCTCGCTCCGACGGAACACAGCAACAAAGCGCGGTCGCGCTTGCCGGTGGCGGTATCGGCCGGGATGAGTGCGAGCATGGCGGCGAGCCTGTCGGCGGTGGCAGGCGCCTTCTGCACGCGCGCGGCGCCAATGGTGCGGCGGATACCACGCATGACGGCCTTGACCGTCTCGGCATTGGTCGGTGACTCATGGCCTGCCAGACGGTGCGCGTAGTGGATCGCGGCGGCCTTGCGACCGATGGTGGACGCCAGTGGCCTCGGCGGAGAGGAGGGCAGCAACAGCATCCGGGCTGCGGGGAGGGGACCCAGGCTGCGCGCCGCGCACCAGGCAGGCAAGGCGCCGGCACATTCACCGAGCTTGACTTCGTGCCGGCACCCTCCCCTTACCGCCTCGCCTGACACGCTGCACAGCGCAGCTTGACACCCCGAAGCGAGGCCGCCTATCTCGGCGCCCGATGGGTGCGTAGCTCAGCGGCAGAGCACCGTCTTCACACGGCGGGGGTCACAGGTTCAATCCCTGTCGCACCCACCATCTTTTCAAGCACTTAGCCCGGCAGGTAGTAACACGGGGCAAAACCCCGGGCGATTACGCCGGCTGGCAGCGGATGCGGATGAGGTCAGCCAAGCTCGGGACGATTGGCTGATCGGGGATCGCGAGGCGGCTGCCGAGATAATCCCAGAATGCAATGCCCAACTTGGCGCAAGCCTTGGCCAAGCCGAGGAAGGCATCGCGGCAATCGCGGCCAACATCGCTGCGGGTGCCACCACTGACCTTGCGCTTGGTGACCTGGCAGCGGATGTCGTTTTCCGAACCATTCGTATGCAATGGGATTTCTGGGTGGTCGAGCACGGTAAGCAGTTCGGCCTTGTTGGCGTGCAGCCGCCGCAGCAGGCGATCAAGACTGACGAAGCCGGTGCGTTGGCAAAAGATGTAGTCGAACCGCGCACGGAGCTGGTCACGCCGGCATGGTGTCGGGCTGATGCGGTAGTCTTTCAGATCGGCATAGATCTGCCATATGAGCGAGCGGACGCGTTGCTGGACGGCGCGTTGGTCGTCGGTGAATGTGTCGAGCTTGTGCACCAGCCTCTCGGCATGGATCCAACACAGGGCATGCTGACCGATGTTGAACTGCCCGGCGTCGTCACTGACCACCACCGTGTCGCACAGGAACCCGTGTGCGCTCACCGCACCCCACAGCGCTCCCTCGGTGGCGACGCGCACCGGGTCGGGCGTCACCTGCAAACCGGCCAAACCGAGCTGTTCAAGATGATCCAACCAGGCTCTGTCATCGGCAAACTGGCGCTGCTCATGCGTGGCCAGCCGCTGGACGAGCGCTCCGGCCAGGGCATGGTCGCGCATGTAGTCCAAGGCGGCGTCGTTGATCACGTAGTCGGTGTGGCCGGCACGTAGCAGGCCGAGGAAGTTCAAGCGACTCTTGCTACCCGTCGTGCCGAACCACGCGAAGTTGTCGTTGCCGATCTGCGTGCAGACGCCGTTGGCGCCGCGATGGCGCGCACCGGTGTCGTCCACCGTGATCCAGTCGGCCGTTTCCAGACCGGCACGCAGTACCTCGCGGGTCTCCATCAGGAAGTCGTCCTGCCCATCGATGAGCAGGCGCATAACCTGCCGCTTTGAAATGCTAAGGCCCACCGCCTGTAGCAGCGTTACCAGACGCTCGGCTGTCACCTGGCCCTGGTGGTGCTGCATCAGCACGAAGCGGCGTAATTCAGGGCCAAAATGGCCACGGATGCCGCCGGGCAGCGGCGCCACGATCGTCTCGCCGTCCGGCGTCAGCCAGCGCTCGCGACGATAGCGTACCACCCGCGCGGTGAGCACCAGGTCCTGCACCTGGTCCGGCTCGTAGCCTTTGAACTGCGAACCCGGCGGATGTGCCACCTGGAGCACCTCGATCTCAGGCCTGACCCGCGGTGTCACCTTGCCGCGGCGGTCACGTCTGTAACGCTTGCCACCCGGCTTCGGCTCGCTCCCCTTCTCCATGCCGCTCGGCTTGATGGAGGGACGGCCCTTCAAACCCTTCAGCCGGGCGATCTCGTCGCGCTGCGCCGCCACGAGCCGCTTCAGATCCGCCACCTCGCCCAGCAATTCCACCACCAGAGCTTCCAGCTTGGCTCGTGGTAGACCGGACGGATCGGCGAGCGGGGGCATGTCATGAGCGAATTGTACTCACCCGAGCCGGGCAAACAAAAAATGCAACGCCACCCCGGGGTTTTGCCCCGATTACGGCAGGTACTGAACCATCGATGTGCCGGAAGCACCACGGAAGCAGCAGGCCACCGCCGATCCGCGTCATCACGGCGGGTTTCGGACCAGAGGCGTATAGCCGCGGTTTCCGGCAGCCCGCCAGTATTTCAAGAGGGACATCGCTTTTGGTGACTGGGCGGGGGCGGCAGCGGCAGTCGAGATGATGAAGAGCATCGCCGCAGTCTGGAGTGCCAAAGTTGAGGTTCTTGAGGCCAACGCGGCCGATTCGTCCCCCGTGCGATGCCCATCCCGGCTGGAACTGGCCCGACCTTGGTGGCTGATTTGGATTCTGGTACCTGCGTGGGCTGGCACTCTCGGAGGGAGAGTGCTAACAGCAGAACTCGCAATGCCCAAATTGGGGCCGCGAGAGGGGGGTTACCGACACCCCACCAACCAACTATTGTCCAAGATAACTCAGGAGGTTTTCGAATGAAGTTCCGTCCCCTGCATGACCGGGTAGTGGTCCGTCGACTGGAAGCCGAAGAGAAGACCGCGGGCGGCATCATCATTCCCGACACGGCCAAGGAAAAGCCGATGGAGGGCGAGGTCATAGCGGTGGGTCCCGGCGCCCGCGACGAAGCCGGCAAGCTGGTGCCGCTCGACTTCAAGGCCAACGACCGCATCCTGTTCGGCAAATGGTCCGGCACCGAGGTGAAGCTCGACGGCGAGGAACTCCTGATCATGAAGGAGTCCGACATCATGGGCATCATCGAGGGCCAGCCCGCCGCCAAGCGGAAGGCCGCCTGATCGGCGTTTGCCGAAACCTGAGAATCACCAGACTGAAATCACAAAGGAATCTGACACATGGCTGCCAAAGATGTACGGTTCGGCGGTGATGCGCGCCAGCGCATGCTGCGTGGCGTCGACATTTTGGCCGATGCGGTGAAGGTCACGCTGGGCCCGAAGGGCCGCAACGTGGTGCTCGACAAGAGCTTCGGCGCCCCGCGGATCACTAAGGACGGCGTGACCGTCGCCAAGGAGATCGAGCTTTCCGACAAGTTCGAGAACATGGGCGCACAGATGGTGCGCGAGGTTGCCTCCAAGACCAGCGATATTGCCGGTGACGGCACCACCACGGCGACCGTGCTCGCCCAGGCGATCGTGCGCGAGGGCGCCAAGGCGGTAGCCGCGGGCATGAACCCGATGGACCTCAAGCGCGGCATCGACATGGCGGGGGTCACAAATTCAATCCCTGTCGCGCCCACCATCCGTTCAATGACTTAGCCTAGATTTAGCCTATTTCTAACAACATACGCGGTTTGCCGGAAGCACTTCGGAAGCGCCAGGGGATCTACTCCGGGAGTGTGCATCCCCTTGTGGAGTGCCTGTGGCCGGCAATCGCGACCCCAGCCATCACGACCTCAGTTCTCCATAGCCTTGCTAGGGCCGGCTCTGTCAGGCGACACCTCCCGTCCGGGGGGTGAAGAAGTGCGGGGGTGAATTAGTTTGCGCGCTTCCGCGACCGGACGTTTCCCGGTCGTGCGGCAGCATTAGGACGAGCGACAGGCTCTGTCCGTGCCGCACAAACCGGTTGTGGATAAGCGATAACGCACAACCAACCGATCGAGTAGCCCTAGTTCGTCAGCGCAAGGGAAAAAACGACCGCGCTGAAGTCTCTACCCAGCTGCAGCGCCGGAAACCTGATGACCGGGATCAGCCGATCGCCTCCGCGAATATTTGGCGAGCACGCGGATCATCTCACCCATAATGAACCCGCCCTTCGTGACACCATGGCGCCGACAGAAGTCATCCACACCCCTGACCTGCTTAGCCGGCGCAGAAATTTGCACCGCCGTCATGGCGCACTTGGTCTTCTTCGGCAGCGGCACTCTTGCTCGCTGACCATACACGAGGTCGGTTTGCTTGCCTGATGCGTCTACGTAACGAGATATTCGACCCAGTAGGACCCTGCTCCTCGACGAATGCTGATCGCCGCAGCAGTCGTCGAAACGCTTCGTCAATTCCTCGGGCACGTAAGCTACGATCCGACGGAGCCGGCCCGTCGTTCGCGCATTAATTCCTTTCACAATCGCCCTGCGCAGATCCTCCCGCCAATCGGGCCCGATCGCCCTCAATTTCGCTGATCCGGGCTCGCTGAATGAAATCTCGGCCGAGATACTGCCATCTGCCTGCGCCTCGGCAACAAACTTGCTGATCAAAGTCGAACCGCTCCCCTTAGGCATCCGGCCTCTCCACGGATATGTCAGAATATGTAAACTCCCGCTGCCAATGTGTCAATCCGCATGTAAGAATATGTACGTCAGTATCGGAAAGAGCTTGGCCAGTGCGAATGAACTGGCCGGATTATGCTGGAAGGTCAGTGTGTTATACCGGTCGTGAGACTGCAGCGCCAAGGCGGCGTGACAGGCATTAAATTAAGCTTGGATCAGAACCTCCGGTAGGCCATTAATGAGCCAACCTCAGCGCAATCGTTGAATTGCACACTAAAATGCAACCCCTCAGACCAAAGAACATGCGCCGATGGGAGGCTGCTGCATATCTCACATCGGTCTGCGGCCTTCCGATAGCAGCCGCGACGTTAGCCAAGTTGGCGTCCATCGGTGGAGGCCCACGCTTTCATAGAGCGGGACGCTTTCCCCTCTACCCAAGCGAGGAACTCGACCGCTGGGCAGCTGAACGGCTCGGGCCATTGCTAACAAACACTGGCGACAATGGCAATACGAAGTAGCACAACAACTACTACAGGGACATACCAATGACTGACACGCCCCCTAAGGTCGAGACGATTGTCGCATTCAACTACGCCAAGCTGCAGCTATCAGAGGACAAAATCAAAATTCTAAAGAAGGCCGCTGGGCGCATCAAGTCGCAAATGTATGACAGCGTGGTCGAAATAGGTAGGAACCTCAATAAGGCAAAGAAAATACTCGGACATGGCCGACTTGGCCCGTGGCTCCGCGCCGAATTCGGAATGAGCGAAAGAACGGCGCAGCGCTGCATGGCCGCTGCCCGATTAGCCGCGAAATCCGACAGCGTGTCGGAATTGCCACCATCCGCGCTACATGCACTGTCGGCGCCCTCAACGTCGGAGTTAGCGCGAAAGAAGGTCATAGCGCTATTGGAAGCGGGCGAACGTCCGGGAACCCGCGTTGTAGGTGCGATGATCCGCGAAAGCAAGGAGGCTCGCGGCGACAAACCGAATATAGCAGTGGCGAAGCAGGTTTCATCGCCTTCAAAGAAAACTGAAAAGCGGCATCAACCTGTCATCCTGTGTACGCCCGAGGTCGAACAAGCAATCCGACAGCGACACCCACCCACTGACAAGAAATCGTACTGGGCACGAATCCAAAACGACGACGACCGGCTGATCATCAACCGTCTGAAAGCTGCCAGACGGCGTCGGGCCAAAGATTAGGCGAACCGACCATTGGGTTTGGTCGCGATCCCCATGAGGCAACAGAAATCTCTCGCTCTCGACCAATTCAGTGTCTGCCTAAGTCTAAGATGTAAATCAGGACGACCGGGACGCGGGCGGGGTGCGGCTAGGCGTATCGCCGCGCCTTTGGAATGGCGGCGAGAACCTCACCACGTGCGGCGCTGTGCGCTCGGATGACGGCCAAATACGACACCGTGTCGCATTTGCCTCTCACTGTCCTGCATATCCTATCAGCACTCACAATCATCAACTGCACAAGAAAGATTTGTATAGGCTGCACGAAGCGTCCTGCCGCCGACGCAAACGCCTTTTTGGCACGGATCCATCGCGAGGGCGTCCGTTTCGTCTTACACGATCTCAAGCCGATCCGCCTGCACATCTGACAAGCCCAGCAAATAACTAGGCGTATCGAAACCTAGGAGCATCCCCAATCTGCTGCCCGTAGCAACCGCGCACGAGGAGGTAAGCTAACCCGCATT
>CAWCDM010000123.1:0-40497 GCA_963794185.1 uncultured Alphaproteobacteria bacterium
ACCACCTCGTCCAGTGACCGCTTCGGTGAAGGGTTCCGGACGCCGGCGGCGAACCAACGACGCGCAGTGATGAGCCGGCGTCCGGAAGCCTCCCAAGAACGAACCCGCGGGTGAAGTGCGAGCGAGTTTGGCGAAAGCGCTATGGGGATTTGGGCGCTGCGACGGGCCCGCATGGGTAAGCGCGAGAGGCGTCGGGGCGGTTGATTGGGTGTTCGGCAAGGGGCAGCGGGTCGGGTTGACGATCGAGGCGGAGATCGAACGCGGCGGTGAGAGGCGCACTTGGGCGGCAGTGTTGGTGAAATGGTTGAGCTTTGTTGCGGCCGGTCGCAGACCAGCGGCCGGCAAGTTCAGTGCGACATCGCGGGAAGGCGGCGATTATGGTCATGAGGTGTCGATCCTGACAGCGGTGCTTGATGCCGATGGTCGATAGTGCGGTTGGCATGCTCGCTGGAAGGTCTCGATGATGATCATCCGGCCGCCACAGCACGGGCATGGCAGCGCAAGTGCGTTGGTTTCCTGGGCATCGCCCTGAACTGGCGCGTCGGTGTCGGCGCGATGGACGGTGACGGCCAGTCGCTCGCGAGCGCGCGAGAGGCACTGGGCGCGGCAGCCATTGGCGAAGAGCCCGTAATGGCGAATGCGGTGGAATCCTTTGGGCAGGACGTGGATCGGGAAGCGGCGGATGAACTCGGCAACGTCGAGTGTCATGGTCTTGTATCGGCCGGCCCGCTCGATCCGATAATCTTTGACCTTGAATGTCACACGGTCGTTGTCGAGGGCGATCAGCCGGCTGTTGGAGATGGCGACGCGGTGCGTGTAGCGCGACAGGTAGGCGAGCACCGCCTCGGGTCCGGCGAAGGGGCGCTTGCTATAGACGAACCATTTGGTGTTGCGCAGCGGCGCCAGGACCGCGGTGAACGCATCTGGTCGAGCGAGATGAGCGTGGCCTCCGAAGAACTGCAACTTGCCGGCCGCATGTGCGGCGGCCAACTTCTCCAGCATCAATCGTCTGAACAGCTTCGAGAGCACCAGCACGGGCAGAAAGAAGTTGGCTCGGCAGGCGATCCAGCGCTGCCCATCGCACGAGATGCCGCCACCGGGCACGATCATGTGCAGGTGCGGATGGTGGGTCATCGCGGAGCCCCAGGTGTGGAGAACGGCGGTGATGGCGATGTTGGCGCCCAGGTGCCTGGGATTGGGCCGCGAAGCGGACCGATGCCGCGCAGAGCGGTTAGCTGGCTCGGCTGCGATGGCGAGCATGGTCTCGGCTGCGGCCTTGAACAGGATGTCGTAGACCACCGCCTTGTTTTGCTAGGCGATGTCGGCGATCGGGCCTGGCAGCGTGAATACCAGGTGGAAGTAAGGCACCGGCAGGAGTTTGGCCTCGCGCGCTTCGAGCCACTCCCTGGCTGCTGCCGCCTGGCACTTAGGGCAGTGCCGGTCACGGCAACTGTTGTAGGCGATCGTGGTGTGTGCACAGTCCTCGCAGCGTGCGACGTGCCCACCGAGAGCCGCGGTGCGGCAGTTCTCGATGGCGCTCATCACCTTCAGCCGGCCAAGCCTCACGTGGCCAGCGTTGGCATCGCGCCAGGCGGCTCGGTGGTCGCGGAAGATGTCCGCGACCTCGAGAGCAGGACGGCCCACGAGTGTCGCCCGTTACGGCGGCGGCGGAACTCTGCTGAGCGGCAGCGGCGCCAACCGATCGAGTGGACTGATGACCGCACGGATCGTGTTGGTGGCGACGCGGGTGTAAAGCGCAGTGGTATCGAGTTTGGCGTGCCCCAGGAGGGTTTGGATCACGCGGATGTCGACATTCTGTTCGAGCCGGTGCGTGGCGAAACTGTGCCTGAGGGTATGCGGCGTCACGCGCTTCCTGATCCCGGCCATATGGGCGGCGACATGCACAGCGCGGTTGAGCTGGCGAGGTGTCAGATGATTGGTTGGGTCTTGGCCGGGAAACAGCCAGACCTGTCAAATCGCTTCCAACTCCGACCCCCTTTTTGCGTCCAATCGTGACCCCCCTTCGAGTGCTGCCCCGGCTTATCGGCGTCATGGCATAGGAGGACTTGCACCTGTAGCGCAGCGCCGCCGGGCGTTGCGTGGAGCGAAGGGCGCAGGAGGCTCCTGTGGGTAACGTGGGTAAGCGTTGGAGGGTGATGATCAGTCCCGGCCGAAGCCACGCGGCGGAACGATCGCCTGAATTTCGCTGAGGTCGAGATCGCAGATCGCGCGCAGCGCCTCAGCGGTCGCGCTGTGCTGAAGGTTGTCCGGCAAGCTGTCCAGCCAGGCTGGATACTCAGTCTGTGCCTTCACGAGACCGGCGACGTCGTCATCCCAGCGCTTCGCCCGGCTGCGATGATCGGCCGGACGGCGAGTACGGATGATCGGCGCGCCTGCCGCGCGCGCGGCGCGATAGCGGGCCTGGTGTTCGGCGTCGGTCATGGCGGTTTCACCGATCGATTTGCGTGGCATATTTCCACTCCGAAGCGTTACGTCACGCTTCAATTGCGGTTCTTGAAGCGCCAACTGTCGTTGCCGGTCTCGATGATGTCGCAATGATGTGTCAGGCGATCGAGCATGGCGGTGGTCATCCGTGCATCGCCAAACACCTGCGGCCATTCGGCGAAGGCCAGATTTGTCGTGATCAGCAACGACGTGTTTTCGTACAGTTTGCTGATCAGGTGGAACAGCAACTGGCCGCCCGGCTGGCTGAATGGCAGGTAGTCGAGCTCATCGATGGCGATGAGATCATAACGCAACAGTTTCTCGGCGAGGCGACCGGTGCGGCCGGCGGCTTTCTCCTGCTCGAGCTGGTTGACGAGATCGACCAGGTTGAAGAAGCGACCCTTCGCACGGGTGCGAACGACGTTGGATCGCCTGCTGGCAGTGATCCGGCGCACTCGGCCGCCAGAATCGTCGCGCCAGCTGCACGGACGCTACACTCACTGGTTCCGCCTGGTGGAGACGGCGATCGTCGATCGTGGGCTGGACCTGCGCCGGGAATTCTGGCGGGCGTTGGCACTGACGCAGGATGTCCTGGCGGGGACCGCGGCGCCGCGCCGGCTGATGACGCTGTGGTTCGAGCTGTGCGCCGAGGCGGGGCCGCTCGGGCGCTACGACGAGAGCTATCTCGATGTCGGGCTGGTCGGGCTGCGGCGGCTGCCGCTGGGCCCGGCGGATGATTCGAACGAGGAGGCGGTATGCCACGGCATCGCCCGCTGGGCGGCGCGGCAGCGCCCAGATCAGCGGACCTTCTTCGCCCGCTGGCATGAGATCGAAAGTGCCTACCCGCGCTCGCCAATGTACTGGCCGCCACTGGTCGCCAATGTGATCGCCGCTACCGAGGAACACCCGACACAGGAGACCGATTACGGTTCAGTGTCGTTTCCTGCCGCGGCCTGGTGGCGGGAGGAACTCGAGCTGCCGGCGGTTCGGCCGGGTCAGCGCCAGCCACCCTCGGAGCGCAAACGGCCAATCGGGCTGCCGCCGCGGGAGATGTTCGAGGACATCCTGCGTGATTTGGGCGCCCCGATGACCCGTCTGCGGCCACGAATCGATCGCCTGCGCAACGCCCACCGCCGCTACGCGGACGCCACCGGGGACACGTACTACCTGGTGCGGACCGCATGCAATGTCGGCATGCGCCTGTTGGACACGAACTCGGCTGAGCACGCGGCGCGCGGCGAGGTTGCCGCGGCGCTGGCACGCGATGCGCTCGACTACGAGACGGCCAACGTCTTCGCCTGGGCGCTGTGGCGCAAGGCACTGGCGGTGCAGGGTGCACCTGACGCCGCCGAGCAGGTCGGCTGGGAAGCGCTGCGCCGCTACCCGGAAAACCCGCAATGGCGCACGCAGCTCGCCACCCTGCTCGACCGCGACCTCGGCCGCTCGGATGAGGCGGAGCGGCTGTTGCGCGAGACGGTGGCGCTGTTCCCACTCAATCCGGCTGCCCGGCCGCAACTCGCCACGCTGCTCGCCGACCGGCTGGACCGCCCGGACGAGGCGGCAACTCTGCTGCGCGAGGCGACCGCAATCCTACCGGACAATCCGTACAGTTACGCCCAATTGACTACGCTGCTGGCGAACCGGCTCGGCGACCGGCCGGGGGCGATCGCTGTGCTGCGCCAACAGCAGCAGAGTCGAGCCGACAACGAGGTGACCCCCAGGCTGCTGGCACGTTTGCAGTCAGGCCGGCCAGCACGCAGCCGAAGGCCGGAACCGGTCCCTGGCCCGACCGTCAGCAAGCCCGTTGACCTCGGCATCGATCTCACCTCCTCGCGTGCCTGCCGGGCGCTGTTCCTCGTGGAGACCGCCGATGCTGCGCATCGTGTCGCGGCGCTCGACGAGGTGAAGCGCGTGCTCGCCGACGACCCCAGCCTTGCCTACGCGCGCTACGTCGCCCAGCGCACCGGCATCTTGGAAGCGCAGCGTGACACCGCCTTCGTCTTCGCGTTCGAGCGGGCCGCGCGCGAAGGTTCCACCACAGCGCTCGAGGCGCTGGCACGCCACGCGTTCGGCATGGAGAACTATTTCGCGCGGGCTGGCTTGGCGCTGCTCACCAACGCGACGGCATTCGAGACGCCGCCCGGGGCCAATGACCTGGAAGCCGGTGCCCTCACCCGTCGTTTCGCGGTGCTGACCAACGAGATGTCGGACGCGCTCACGCGCACGTCGCCCGACCGCCGCGCCTTCCTGCGCCTGCTCTCCGACTTCACGGCCGCCGAGCTGTCGAGCGGCCTCGTCGCCTGAAGCGTCAGCCTGCCGCCGCCAGTAGCGACCGCCGGCTCGCCAGGAACTCCTCCACTGCCGCTACCAGCTTGTCGCACTCGGCATCGCCGATCGGCAGGCAGAGCGTGAACATGCCGCGCCGCGCCAGCCAGATGCCCTGCGCCAGCATGTCAAAGAAGAACAGCTCCTTCAGCTTCTGATCGCCCTTCGCCGCATCCGCCGGCGAGCGCACCGGCCCGCGCGTGAAATGCACCGACAGCATCGAACCGATGCCGGTGAACTGCATCGGCGCGTCATGCGCCCGGCACACCGCGTTCAGCCGCTCGCGCAATGCATCGCCCCGCGCGTTCAGCGCTCTGGCCGCATCGGGCGTGTAGACCTCGGTCAGCCCCGCCAGCCCTGCCGACATGGTCAGCACGTTGTTGTTGAACGTCCCGGCATGCGGCAGCGCATCCGGCCGGCGCGGATCGAACAGGTCCATGATGTCGGCCCGCCCGCCGAACGCGCCGAACGACATGCCGCCGCCGATATACTTTCCCAGCGTCGTCAGATCCGGCCTGATGCCGCGAACCTGCTGCAGCCCGCCAGGCGCCAGCCGCGACGTCATCACCTCGTCAAGGATCAGCAGCGCGCCGACCTGCGTGGTTGCCTCGCGCAGCATCGTCAGGAACGCGGGCTCCGCCGCGATGCAGCCGCCGCCGCCCATCATCGGCTCCAGGATGACCAGTGCCAGGTCCGCCGCATGCCGCTCGATCAGCGCCCGCGTCGCGGCGATGTCGTTGTATGGCGCCATCACATAGTCGAACGGCGCGTTGATCGGCGAGCCGCCGCCGGCGAAGCCGAACACCGCGCCGTGGTAGCCGCCGTCGAACACCATCACCTTCGAGCGTTTGGTGAAGATGCGGCCGACGGAGATCGCCAGCAGGTTCGCCTCGGTGCCGGAGTTAGTGAAGCGCACCCGTTCGAGCCCGAAGCGTTGGCACACGGCGCGGGCGAACTTCGCCTCGGTCAGGTTGGTGCCGCCGAAGTTGATCCCGGCATCCAGCGCGCGATCCACCGCGGCGCGGATCACTGGGTGGGAATGGCCGTAGATCCCCGCGGTGTATTCGCCGAGGAAGTCGATGTATTCGGCGCCGTCCAGGTCCCACAGCCGGCAGCCCTCGCCGCGCGCGATGCCGATCGGGAACGGCGCGTAGTGCAGCACGGTCCGCGTGTTGCCGCCGGGCATGACCGCGGTCGCTTCGACAAATCGGGCAAAGCTCTTGGGATTGCGCGCGACATACGCTTCCTTCGCCTCGGCGAGCGCCGCATCGACGTCGGCATTGCGCAGTTCCGTCTCGCTCATGGCTTCCTCCGCGGCGTCCCGGGACGGCAGTCTGCCTGTCAGGTGCGGTCCCGTCACCCCTGCAGGTGAGCGCGAAAAGGTCGGAACCTGGTTGGCTTGCATCCGGTCGCCTGGGTCCGCGCTGTCGCGAGGATGACAGCCGATTGATCGCTCGATGTTCCGCTCGTCATTCCCACGAAGGCCGGAACCCAGGCGGCAACAGCATCGCCATGCGTTGCGGGCTCGGTGCTGGCGTTCTACGATGCGTCAATCGTCTATTCAGCGAGAAGGGCTTCGGGCGCACATGGACCTCAAGGACCACATCCGGGGCATTCCGGATTTTCCCAAGCCCGGGATCCTGTTCTACGACATCTCCACACTGCTGCGGGATGCCGATGCCTGGCAGGTGGCTATGGGGCGCATGGCGAAGGCGGTGCGCGCCTACCAGCCCGACCTGCTGGCGGGTGTCGAAAGCCGCGGCTTCCTGATCGCCGCGCCGCTCGCGCTGAAACTGGGCTGCGGGTTCATCATGCTGCGCAAACGCGGAAAGCTGCCGGGCGCGACGGTCGGGCTGAACTATGCCCTCGAATATGGTACCGATCGCATCGAGGTGCAGGCCGACGCGGTCGAGCCGGGCCAGCGCGTGGTGGTGGTGGACGACCTGCTCGCCACTGGCGGAACCATGGCGGCCGGCATCGCCCTGCTGCGCGAGGTCGGCGCGATGGTGCCCGCCGCCGCGGCGCTCATCGAACTGACATTCCTGAACGGGCGCTCGCGCCTCGACGTGCCGTGCGAGGCGCTGGTTTCGTACGACGAATGACGAATAGAGCAGCAGCCGCACTTTGCGTCGGGCACGGTTAGGCGGTAGGAAGGGTCCGGGGAGGGGCCAGGATGACATACCTGCCGCAACACGGCCGGCGTCACCTGCTTGGACTTCTGGGAAGCCTGCCCGTCCTGGCAGGGGCGGAAAAGCCGCGGGCCGCCCCGACGCACGCTGCCAGTTCCGCCGCTCCCGTTGCGATCGCTCCCTTCCCGGACGGTGCCCGGCTGCTGGTCGCAGGTCCGAACAACGGTGTGCTGAACGGCTGGGCTGACGCCGTGTTGCCCGCACTCGAACAATCGCTGCCGCCCGATACGTCGATCCGTCGCGCCGTCGTCGGGGGCCCCGACGGCGTGACCGGCGCCAATCAGTTCGAGGCACGCGGCGTGCCCGACGGATTGACCGTCCTGCTGGTGCCTGGCCAGGCCGTGCTCGCCTGGATGGTCGGCGACCCGAGGGCACAATTCGATGTCGGGCATTGGGTCCCGGTCATGGCGGGCGTCACGCCAGGCCTTGTCGCCGGTCGGCAGGCCGTCCCTGTTCAGGACGGGCGGATGCGCATCGCTGCAGCGGGCGGGGTGGCGGGCCCCGATCTGCCCGCTCTGCTTGGCTGCGACCTGCTGGGGGCTCGCACCGAGCCGGTCTTCGGTCTGACGGAGCCCGCCGCGCTACAGGGGGCTTTCGCCCAAGGCACGGTAGACGCGGTGTTCCTGCACGGTCATGCCGTGCCCGAACAGCTTGCGGCACTCGCTTCGGTCGGTGCGCAGCCGCTATTCACCCTGGGCGCATTCGACGACGCGGGTCAGATGGTGCGCGACCCGGCGTTGCCCGACGTGCCGCATCTGGTCGAACTTTACGAGACGCGCTTTGGCCGCAAGCCGGCTGGCCCGCTCTACAGTGCCTGGTCCGCCGCCGCGGCAGCCGCGCAACTGGAGTTCGCGCTGGTCCTCCAGCAGCTCACGGCCGCGGCGATGGTGTCGCTGTGGCGGCGAGCCGGCGCGGAGGCGAAGGCAGCCACTTCGGTGCAGTCGGTCGGAGCCGCGCTCGGCGTGCGACCGCTCGGCGGGCCCTCGGCCACAGCAATCACCGCGGCCACCGCGGCGGATGCGACGTCGTTGCTCGACCTGCGCCGCTGGCTTGCCAGCCGGTTCGACTGGCATCCCGCGCAGTGAGCCGCAGTCCGGAGTGGTCGTGCGAAACGCTGCGAATTCAGGCGACAGGGACGGCGCTGCCGGAGAAGAATGGAGGGCTGATCTGAACTGACGCGGATTCCTCGCCGCAAGCCCTTCGTCAGAACAGCCCCTCGATCTCGCCGTCCTCGCGCAGATGGATCGCCTCGGCGGACGGGACGCGCGGCAGGCCCGGCATCGTCATGATGTCGCCGCAGATCGCCACCACGAATCCCGCACCGGCGGACAGCCGCACCTCACGCACCGGCAGGGTGAAGCCCTCGGGCGCGCCCATGACGGCGGGATCCGCGGTGAAGCTATACTGCGTCTTGGCAATGCACACTGGCAGGTGCCCGAACCCTGCCTTCTCGAACCCTTCCAGCCGCCGCGCAACCGCCTCGGTCATCAGGATGTCTTCCGCATGATAGAGCTGGCGCGCAATGGTGCGGATCTTCTCAGCGAACTTCATGCCGTCCGGGTAAAGCGGCGCGGGTTTCGCCTCGCCCAGCGTGATCTTCTGTTGCACCGCCCGCGCCAGCGCCTCCGCCCCGGCGCTGCCATCTCCCCAGTGCGTGCACCGGATCGCCTCGACGCCCTGCTTCGCCATGGCCTCGCGGATCACCGCGAACTCGGCCTCCGTGTCCGAGGTGAAGTGGTTCACACCGACCACCACGGGCAGGCCGAATTTCCCAAGGTTCTCCACATGGCGCGCCAGATTCGCCACGCCGCGCTGCACCGCCGCGACATCCTCCTTGCCGAGATTGGCCCGCGCCACGCCGCCGTGCATCTTCAGCGCGCGCACGGTCGCCACGACCACCGCGCAAGACGGCTTCATTCCGGCCGAGCGGCACTTGATGTCGATGAACTTTTCCGCGCCCAGATCGGCGCCGAACCCCGCCTCGGTCACCACCACATCGGCCAGCTTCAGGCCGAGCCGCGTCGCCATCACCGAGTTGCAGCCATGCGCGATGTTGGCGAACGGCCCGCCATGCACAAAGGCGGGAGAACCCTCCAGCGTCTGCACAAGGTTGGGCGCCAGCGCGTCCTTCAGCAGCACCGCCATCGCGCCGTCGGCCTTCAGGTCCCTCGCTGTCACCGCGGAACCATCGCGTTTCTGGGCCACGATCATGCGCCCCAGGCGCTCCTGCATGTCGTCCAGGTCGCGCGACAGGCAGAACACCGCCATGACCTCGGAGGCGACGGTGATGTCGAACCCGTCCTCGCGCGGGAAGCCGTTCGCGACGCCACCCAGGCTGCCCGTGATCGAGCGCAGCGCACGGTCGTTCATGTCGAGGCAGCGCCGCCAGGAGACGCGTCGCGCATCGATGCCGAGCGCATTGCCCCAGTAGATGTGGTTGTCGATCATCGCGGCGAGCAGGTTGTTGGCCGAGGTGATCGCGTGGAAGTCGCCGGTGAAGTGCAGGTTGATCTGGTCCATCGGCACGACCTGCGAGTAGCCGCCGCCCGCTGCGCCGCCCTTCATGCCGAAGCTCGGCCCGAGGCTCGGTTCACGCAGGCAGATCACCGCGCGCAACCCGATGCGGTTCAGCGCGTCGCCGAGGCCCACGGTGGTCGTCGTCTTGCCCTCGCCGGCAGGCGTCGGGCTGATGCCGGTGACCAGCACCAGCGCGCCGTCCGACCGGGCGGCCAGCGGCGCGATGAAGTCGAAGCCGACCTTGGCCTTGGTAGCGGCCATACGGCTCCAGCGCGTCCGCCGGGATGTCGAGCTTCGCTGCGATCTCCGCGATGGGGCGGAGCTTGGTGGAGCGGGCGATCTCCAGGTCGCTTTGCATTCGTCTGTCCCTCGGCCTAGCTGATCCGACGCATCACGGTGTGCGACCGGTTGGTCGTGTGCGGGCGGATCTTCGGCGCCCAGTCACCCTTCTCCGAGGCTTCCGACCAGGCCGGGGTTTTCATCACATCGGCCGAATCCAGCTGGTACACGGCAAGGTAGCGCGGCATGCCGTCGCGGTTCGTGGTCGCGAGGGCGTAGCGCGTGCACGCCCTGACCCCGGGAACCTTCAGGATCTCGGGCACGTGTTCGGTGTCGTAGATACGATTGAATGCCGCCTCGTGCTCGGCGGGGATGTCCATCTGCACCATGTAGATGTAGGGCGCGCGCGTGCCTTCAGGCATCTGTCCTGTCTCCTCCGTTGAGTTATGCGGCCATCAGGCCGCCTTGCGTTGTGCGATGGCAAGCTCGCCCAAAGCCTCGCCCATCGCAACCACGGCCCGCGCCATATCCGCGGGCGTGATCGCGCCGATGCATCCCACGCGAAAGCTTGGCAGCTCGGTGTTGTAGAAATTGCTGATCAGCACGCCCCGCGCCTTCAGCGCGTCGACGAACCGCTGCAGGTTCCAGGCGGGGTCGGCCGGCGCGTGAACGTTGACGATGATCGGCCCCTGGACCTCTGGCCGCAGATAGGGCGTCAGTCCGAGGCCGCGCACGCCGTCATAGAGCGTCCGCATGTTGGCGGTGTAGCGCGCCAGTCGGGCCGGCCGCCCACCCTCGGCGTCGAACAAGTCGAGTGCCACGTTGAACGCGTTCAGCACCTGTGCGGGGGGTGTGAACCGGAAGCTGCCCCAACCGCTGCGCAGCGCATGGGCGTAGATGCTGGACAGGTCGAGCGACCAGCTTCCGGCATTGCCGGCGCACGCCTCCACGCGATCGACGCGCGCGATGGCAAACGCCATGCCGGGCACGCCTTCGAGGCACTTGTTCGATGTGAACACCGCCACGTCGATCTCGGGTTGCGCCGAGAGGTCGAGCGGCAGCGCACCGAAAGCCGACACCGCATCGACGATCAACCGCCTGCCGAGCCTTCGCGCCACTGCACCGATCGCCGCCACGTCGTGCACGATGCCGCTGCCGGTCTCGCTGTAGACGACGCCAACATGGCTGATGTCGGGGTCCGCCTGGAGCGCCGTCGCCACAGCGTCCGGATCGGTGGCCGCGTCCGGCGATATCGCGAGCGGCACTGGAACGCGGCCGGCTTCGCGCGTCAGGCGGGTCATTCGATCGGCGTAGGAACCGGTAGCCGGGATCAGCAGCCTGTGGCCCGCCGGAACGAACGTGCGGATCGCCGCCTCGGTGATGAAATGGCCGCAGCCCTGCAGCGGCAATGTCGCGTGGTCGCCGGGAATGCCGCATGCGATCCGCAGTACGCGCTCGCGGACACTGGCGTAGAGCGGACGGAAATCATTGTCCCAGGGGGCGAAATCGTAGCGGAGCGCCTCCCGCACCTCAGGACGTGTGGTGACGGGGCCGGGAATCAGCAACAGCATGCAGAGCACCTGATCGAGCGTGCAGCAGGCTTTGCCACGGCGGGCGACGGAAATCCACCCATCGGAAGCACTGGCCTATCGTGCTTCAGCGACTATCCGGCGCGCGAGGCGACGACCGAAGCGACGAGCATGGCGGCGTACAGCAGGACGAAGCAGCCGGGGATCAAGGTCTCGATCGTCGACAGCGAGCGGCGCCGGTCGCGGCGGTAGGCTTCGCGCTCACGGGCGAACAGCGGGAACGCGAGGTCCGCCTCGATCTGTTCGAGGACGGCGAACTTGGCGCGATTCAGCTTGCGGTAGGAGGTCAGCAGCGCCATCCACGCCACGCAGACCAGCGCGCCGGCGGCCGGGATCGCCCAGAGCCACACCGCCTTCTCGCTGGTGCGCACCGCCAGTTTGTCGGCTTGCAGATAGCCATACAGCGCGACGATGGCGCTGTTCACGCTCAGCATCCAGGAATTGGCCTGCACCCGGCGGTCGCTGACCTTCTCGGCGGTCGCCAGATACAGCTCGAACAGCGCGAGCTTCGGGTCCTTGTCGTCAGCCACCGGCAGGGCTTTCCGCACGCAGGAATTCGTCCGCATCGAACACATGGATGCGGCCGAGCGCGTCGCCGAGGGCGATCGCGCCGCCGTGCACGCTGAGCCCATGGACCGCGGCGTCCAACGCGATCCGCACCACCTCCTCGCCGCTTGCCACGTCCCAGATCCGCGCCGTGTGGTCGTAAGACGCGGTGACGATGCGGGCGCCGTCGGGCGAGAAGCACGCGCTTCGCACAAGCCTTTGTGGCCGCGCAGCGCGGCGAGCTCCTGCCCGGTCGGCCGCGTCCGACAAGTCCCGCGCCGTGCGGTCGCAGGACGGCGGTGACGATGCGGGCGCCAGTCGGGCGAGAAGCAGCGCTTGCACAAAGCTTTCGTGGCCGCGCAGCGCGGCGAGCTCCTGCCCGGTGGCCGCATCCCACAACCGCGCTGTGCGGTCGTCAGACGCGGTGACGATGCGGGCGCCGTCGGGCGAGAAGCACGCGCTCCGCACCTCGCCTTCGTGGCCGCGCAGCGCGGCGAGCTGCTGCCCAGTGGCCGCGTCCCACAGCCGCGCCGTGTTGTCGCAAGTACGCGGTGACGATGCGGGCGCCGTCGGGCGAGAAGCACGCGCTCGGCACCCGGTCTTCGTGGCCGCGCAGCGCGGCGAGCTCCTGCCCGGTGGCGGCGTCCCACAGCCGCGCCGTGTTGTCCCAGGACGCGGTGACGATGCGGGCGCTGTCGGGCGAGAAGCACGCGCTCTGCACCGGTTTGCGTGGCCGCGCAGCGCGACGAGCTCCTGCCCGGTGGCCGCGTCCCACAGCCGCGCCGTACGGTCGTAGGACGCGGTGACGATGCGGGCACCGTCGGGCGAGAAGCACGCGCTCAGCACCGGTCCTTCGTGGCCGCGCAGCGCGGCGAGCTCCTGCGCGGTGGCCGCGTCCCACAGCCGCGCTGTGCGGTCGTCAGACGCGGTGACGACGCGGGCGCCGTCGGGCGAGAAGCACGCGCTCCACACCCAGTTTTCGTGGCCGTGCAGCGCGGCGAGCTCCTGCCTGGTGGCCGCGTCCCAAATCCGCGCCGTGCGGTCGTAGGACGCGGTGACGATGCGGGCGCCATCGGGCGAGAAGCGCGCGCTCCACACCCGGTCTTCGTGGCCGCGCAGCGCGGCGAGCTCCTGCCCGGTGGCCGCATTCCACATCCGCGCCGTGCAGTCCTAGGAGGCGGTGACAATGCGGGCGCCGTCGGGCGAGAAGCACGCGCTCTCCACCCGTCCTTCGTGGCCGTGGAGCGCGGCGAGCTCCTGCCCGGTGGCCGCGTCCCACAGCCGCGCCGTGCGGTCGTAAGACGCGGTGACGATGCGGGCGCCGTCGGGCGAGAAGCACGCGCTCTGCATCGGCCCCTGGTGCCCGACGAGCAGGAGCCGTTCGGCGCCGGGCGGTGTAAGACCCGGCCAACGTGGTGCCGGCCGGAAGTCCGGGTCGCGCCGCGCGGCTGTCGACGATGGCCGCAGCCGCGGGCAGGGCGTTGTGCCGAGCCGCCCATAGAGCTGACGCGGCAGTTCGCGCGGGTTGTCTGCGAGCGCCGGCAGCGACAGCGCGATTGCCTGGCCGATCAGCCGCGCCCCGTCATCCGGACTCTCGGGCTGATAGCTGTCGAACAGGCCCCGCGGATCGGTTGCGCGTAACTTCGCCTTGATCCAGGCGTAGTCGGTGAGCAGCTGGTCGGCCTCGGCATCCTGGCCCGCCCCGCGCTGGTGCCGGATCAGAAACCGCCAGCCATATCGATCTTCGGGCGGCAAGCGTCTCCCATCCGCCATCGCAATGGACATGCATCGCCCGCACCATCGCGGCATGCGCGGCGCGGCAGCCCTGCGCCCCGATCCGGTCGCGCAGGTACCAGATCATGTTGTCGTGCAGCCGCAGTGTGCGCGCGCCGAGGTCGAGGCTCTGCAGCAGCGACAGCCCGTGCAGCCGGCGCACCAGATCATCCGTCTCGTCCGCGTCGAGATCCCCGGTCTCGCGCCACAACCCCTCAACGATGCGCGAGCGGGACGGCCGCGTCCTCCGGCAGCACCGCGAGTTCGCCGAACCTGGCGAGCTCGTCCGGCGCCAGATCCTCCAGGCTTGCCTCGACGCTGGTGCGGATCGCGACGTTGCGCTGCCGATCATCCCTCGGATCGAAGCCCGTCAGACCACGCGCCGACAGGCGGCGCTCGAAGCGGGCGATGGCGTCGCCGAGCGGTCTCCCCCTGCGCGACCCGCTCGCGCATCCAACCATTGGCGATACGAGCATCTGCGGCCAGTTACCAAGACGCTCCGCCAACGCCGCCAGCCGCACCCGCGTTGCGGGCGTGTCTGCGTCCGGCAGGTTGGCCGCGATCAAGCGCAGTGCCTCCGCGTCCTGCATCGCGTCGATTGCGATCGCGATGTGCCGTGCCGGCAGCACCTGCGGCAGCCGAGTCGTCACCAGCCGGGCGCAGTTGGGGCCGCTACGGAGGAACGGCCGGAGCTGCGCCTCGCGCCACACATCGTCGATCACCAGCAGCAGCCGCGCCTCGCCGATCAGCCTGGCGAGGTAGTCGGCGGCGGTCTGCACGTCCTGGAAGCCTGGCCGCTTGCCCAGCGGGTCCAGCGTCTCGATCAGGTCGATGATCAGCCCGGTGACATCGTCGCGATCCTTGCCGATCTCGACCCGCAGGATGCCGTCGGTGAACTCGAACCGGATGTCGGGGTCGCGGCACAGGTAGTTGGCGAGGGTGGTCTTGCCGTAGCCGCCGGCGCCGCGCAGCGCCGTGGTCAGCGCCACCGCGTTGTCGCTGCCCGCCGAAAGCACCGCTTCCTTCAGCCGCGCGTATTCGGCCGGGCGCGGCACGAAGTCTTCGGCCAGATCGCCTGCCATGTAGGGAACTCGCCGTGTCTCCCCAGGACCGATCGAGCACCTGCTTGAGCAACTGCCATCGCTCGGGATCGGCGATGTCGTAGACCTCCGCGCGGCGCATCCAGTCGGGCAGGTCGGCGCGCTTCAACGTCGGGTCGGCGAGCACCGCACTGACCATGCGGCCAAACTGCCGCGCATGTGCCCACTCGCGCTTCAGCCAGTCGGACGCGAGGGCGCGCCGGGACAGGATCGGCACCAGGTGCTGCGCCTGCTCGATCGCACGCGACACCTGCGAACGTATATCGCCGCTGCCCATGCTCTTGAGGTCGCGCCAGGAGTGGATGCCGATTTCGTCCTCAAGCCGGCGCTCGAACGCCTCCGCAAAGGCGTGACCGTCAGCTCGATCATAAGAAATGAAAATGCGGGCTCCTCCTCCAAAAACGGACGACATGCGCTCGGTGAGATCTGCCTTGAACTGAGCCCAATGCGTGGGGGTTGCGGCTTCCGCTGAGTCCGGGATTAGGGATAGTACATCGCGGAATGTTTCCAATCGAAGAGCTGTTCGAGACGTGAGTTCAGCCGGAAGGTCTGCCAAGCCTGTCCCATCCAACACCAAGGGAATAACAAGTCTATCGCGCTCATCGATCTGGGTTTGAAGAATGAATGCCTTGGTGACGTCAGATGTCCATCCGGTCGCCGAGTTCGGACCTCCTATAACCACGACGAGCGCGTTCGCGAGATTTATAGCCTCGCTGGCCCGCTCCGACAAACGGGACTCTGCTTCAAAAACGCGGTATACTGAAATGCCCTTCTTCTCCAACGCCGAGCCAATATCATTTAGGATCGCGATCGATCTATCGTCGCGAGTGCCTTCCAAGAGGACGTCAATCGATCTTGCATGCACTCGCTGTGCGCGCCGGCGTGATGATGCTATAAAATCGTCGCGGGAACGAGACAGCAATGCTGTCCCACCCAAACGATTATAAACCAGACCTGCGATCGTTTGAAGCGAGTCCAAAAGGCTACGCTCGAGGAGCTCCGGGCGCTCAACAATGGCTACTCGTTCGCCAAAGCTCCAAAATGGAACGTACGGGATAGTGACCCGTTCAAGTATCTGCCCGGCATCTGCTCCTCTGTGGGCCCAAGGAATGAGCAGATGTCCGAGTTCCACTTCAATCACTTTTCGCCAATTGCCGGAGATTTCCGCCTCGACTCGCTCGTCAAACCTCGAAGTAGTTGGGAGTACCAACAGACGATCACGCGCCAGTGGAAGCTTGTCCCTGATATCCTCGCTCCGCGAAGCGATCCACTTGGTGCCCATTACACTCTGGTAGTTTGCGGTAAAAAAGCAAACGAGAATATCAGGTATCTGAGCAGTTACGATACCGCCAAATTCGGTAACGCCGGTTCGACTGTCCACAAGAATTACATCATATTCTGCGCGCATGCCGTTGAACGCGGCCTCGAGTTGACGGCCAAGCCCAGCGCTATAGAGCTCTTTCCAATTCAGGCCACGAACTAAAACTGAATATTCTGGGCCAACTTCCCCGGCCCGCATAAAGTCCACTTTTGAGCCACGCTCAAGGTAGACTTCCCCGATGTAGTTACGCCAATCCAAATCGGAATCTTTATGCTTCGAAAATACGTCCAGCATGTCAACGAGGCCAGGACGACGTTCCGCAATGTAGGGCCGAAAGTAATCCTCTAAACCAGGAGCCTCGATGTCCCAATCGATGCAAAGTACGCGCAACCTCCAGCGCATTAGTATTGCCGCTATGTTTGCCAGCGCGAAGCTGCGCCCAACGCCGCCCTTGTATGAGTAGAATGTGACAATCGTTCCAGGCACGGAATACCTCTAGGGCAGGGGAAAGTCGGCATCAGGTAGCGGCTCTGGCTCAACGATTGGCCAGTCATCGCGCCACTCCAATTTTGAGGTGCGCAACCGTTCCTCCAATTTACTTGCAAGGGACTCAACGGCCCTATAAAAGTCAAGGTACGGAGCGGTCTGCTTGAAAAGCTCATATGGAATGGCCCAATCACTGAAATCGTGCTGAAACTGGTGCCGTGCATCTTCTGGAAAATGCTTTCCGTCACCGTACGTGATTGGGTACAAGACGAGTTGTACCCAACATTGAGCGCTTGGGCCCTGGCGCACATACTCTTCCACTCAGCCATACACCAGGGCGACCTAAAATAAGGGGGCGCCCAGACACACACCATGAAATCGAGACATTTGCAATGCCGTCTTCACTTCCGTTGGCCATGCAACGCCCGGCTGCTGCTCAGTATAACTAAATATATGAACCCGATGCGGCCACACTTTTTGCATACAGAGTTCTAGACACGGGTACAAGTGGATCTTGACCCATTCTTTAACGCCAGCATCAGCATTGTAACTTAGAAAGACGTCGTACTTGTAGCTCATCTTATCGGCGCTTCGCAGCCCCCTCATCGCGATTGTCCGCTTCTAGCAGAACATGCTTGGTTTGTTGGTTTTCGATCAGGTTCCGCTCCCTCTTTCGCCGGTCCGCTACGATGTCATGGCGCCCAAGAATTAACACCAGGCGCTCTATCGAGTTCACGTCTCACAAGACCCACAGCGTTTATCATTGCTGCAATCCCCTTCGATACCAATAACAAAATCGGCTGCAGTCTACAGCAACGATAGGGGTCCAAACAGCCCGCCGAGGCTTCGGACGGGAGACGCGTCGCGTCTCCCCCGGACCGGCGAGCACCTGTCTGGGCATCAGCCATCGCTCGGGATCGGCGATCTCGTAAATCTCGTGACCGGCGCATCCAGCCGGGCAGGTCGGCGCGCTTCAGCGTCGGGTCCGCGAGCACCGGGCTCACCATGCGGCCCCACTCCCGCGCATGGGTCCATTCCCGCTTCACCCAGTCGGACACGAGCGCCCGGCGCGACAGGATCAGCACCAGGTGCTGCGCCTGCTCGATCGCGCGCAGCACCTGCGGACGGATATCGCCGCTGCCCATGCTCTTGAGGTCGCGCCAGGAATGGATATCGGTTTCGTCCCGAAGCCGGCGCTCCAACGCCTCGGCGAGCCCGCGCCCGTCCGCGCGCGAGTAGGAGATGAAGATTCTGTGTGACTCCATTGCGCCGACGTTCGGACAGTTCGGGCGCGTGCGCAACAGAGTTGCAGTGGCAGCGGATCACGCATCGACAAGCGGCGGCGTCTGTTAGTCCGTCTGTCTATTGACTTGATCGTGTCTAACGGCCACTTGTCAAAGCCAACCCGACAACAACCGGCCGGCGCCCCATGTACACTCCCCCAATATCCCCGCCTCCATCACCCACGAGATGTCCGTCACCCTCTGCGCCCTGCGTCCCCCGCGCATCGCCGAGACACCCGAAGCCCGCCCTCCCGCGATCAAACCGCAATGGCGGAAAAGCCCGCTGCGCAACAGGCGTCGCAGCCTGTCGGATTCTACTCGCACGCAGCGACGGTGTCTCGCTAAACGATACCATGAGACGGAATTCGAACGACATTCCCGCCATGGATTGCACCGATGCCAAGATGCTAGGCTCGCCCTATGACCCTCCCATTCACCCTGCCCGATTGGCTGCCCTGGTGGGTGCCGATCGTGCTTCTCGTGCCGGCGCTGCTGTATGTGGTGGCCTTCCTGTTCATGCCGTTCAGCGTGATCGGCGTGAAGAGCCGGCTGGAAGTGATCGAGGCCAGGCTGGACGAGATCCAGGGCGAGATACGGCATCTGGCGCTGCGGCTGCCCGAGATGGGGCGGGCAACCGACTACGACGAGATCTATGCCCCCGAGCACGCCGAGCCGCCGCGGCGGACGTCGCCATCGATCACCCGCCCGCCGATCCCACCAGCCTCGCACGAACTGGACGACGAGCCGCCGCGCGAGGCGCATCTTCGTTCAGGCCGTCGCGATGCGGATCGCGACACCCAGCGGCCGCGGCCCGGCGGCGGCAGGGCAGAGCCGCGGCTGGACTGGCCAAAATAGCGATCGGTTGCACCGGCCCCGCGGTTCGGGTTTTCTGACCCTCGGCCACAGATCACAGGACCGGAGCATCCAATGCGCATCAGCGTCGTCCAGATGAACCCGGGCAGCGACAAGGAAGAAAACATTGCCCAGGCGCGGCGGCTGATCGCGGGTGCCGTGGAGGCCGACAGGCCGAACATCGTCAGCCTGCCGGAAGTCTGGGACAGCCTCGGCGGCGACCGCACCGTCCGCAATGCCAACGCCGAACTGCTGCCGGCCAAGGGCTCCAACGAACCTGGCGGGCCAGCCTACGAGTTCCTGCGCGAGACGGCACGCGCCGCCAAGGTCCACGTGCACGGCGGCTCGATCATCGAGAAGGGTCCGGAGAAGCTGTTCAACACTACTGTGGTGTTCGACCCGGACGGCCAGGAGCTTGCCCGTTACCGCAAGATGCACCTGTTCGACATCGTCGCACCCGACGGCACCGGCTACCGCGAAAGCAACACCTACGGCGCCGGCGAGGAGGTGGTCACCTACGAGGCGGACGGGGTGAAGGTCGGCTGCGCCATCTGCTACGACCTGCGCTTCCCCGACCTGTTCTGGAACCTTCGCGAGCAGGGCGCCGAGGTGATCTTCCTGCCGTCCGCCTTCACGCTGGCCACCGGCAAGGACCACTGGGAGGTGATGATCCGCGCGCGCGCGATCGAGACGCAGTGCTGGTTCGCCGCCCCCGCCACCTGGGGAAAGCACCTGGAGGGCAAGGGTGAGCCGCGCTTCACCTACGGCCATACGATGATCTGCGACCCGTGGGGTCACGTGGTGGCGAAGGTATCCGACGGCACCGGCTGGGCGACCGCTCGCATCGACCAGAAGGTCACCGCGCGGGTGCGCCGCGACATGCCGGTGCTGGAACACCGGAAGCGCGTTTGAACAGTCCCGAAACCGGCATCGCCGTGATCCGGCAGCGCAATTTCGCGCCTGGCCGGATCGCATTCGCCGCATCCTCCACGGTCCTTGCGACGGAGGCCCGCGAACGGCTGCTGGCGCGTTACGGCGACTGCTCGCTCGACCATGCCACGGTGGTGGTGGCGCTCGGCGGCGACGGCTTCATGCTGGAAACCCTGCATCGCGTGCTGGCGCGCGACATCCCCGTTTACGGCATGAACTGTGGCTCGGTCGGCTTCCTGATGAACACCTTCAGCGAGGACGACCTGCCCGGCCGGCTCGCACGCGCGCAAGAGACGATGTTGCATCCGCTGCGCATGCACACCGTGACGGCGGCGGGCGCGGTGGCGGAGGCGCTGGCGTTCAACGAGGTGTCCCTGCTGCGCCAACTGCGCCAGACCTCGAAGATCCGCGTAACGGTGGACGGACGGGTGCGGCTTGCCGAACTGATGTGCGACGGCATCCTGATCAGCACGCCGGCCGGCTCGACTGCCTACAATCTGTCGGCGCATGGACCGATCGTGCCGCTGTCGGCGAACCTGTTCCCGTTGACGCCGATCTCAGCGTTTCGCCCGCGGCGGTGGCGTGGTGCGTTGCTGCCGAGCACCGCCGAGGTGCTGTTCGAGGTGCTGGAGCCGGACAAGCGGCCCACGGCCGCGGTCGCCGACTTCACGGAAGTGCGGAACGTGATCTCCGTGGAGGTGTGCGAGGACCGTTCGGTCAGCATCACCGTGCTGTTCGACCCGGACCGTGGCCTGTCGGAGCGGATCATCGCGGAACAGTTCACGGTGTAGCCGTCCCGTGGCGACGCAATGGGTCAGCATTTCTGCCTATTTGATCCAGATCAAGGCAATTGCGCGGCAAATGTTGCAAGATTGGTGCTCTGTCTGGCTTGGCAAGGATCTCTGGAATGAGCGCCACTCATTCGTCCGAGTACTTCGGCTCCAGCCAAAGGGAATTGCTGTCCGAGCGACGCCAAATGGTGCTGCTGCTGCTCGCGGTGGCGTTCTTCTCAGTGTCGATTGCGTTCGCGCTCGCGTTCACCAATGCCCGCGCTCACCGGTCTCCCGTCACGATGCAACAGTGGCGCGACAAGCAGATCGAGCGTGTGATCAACACGACATCGGCTCGCCGCCCGGCAGGCTCTTACTCCACGACCCTCTCGCCGAGCAGTCCCACCACGAGGGCGTAAAAGTCCGACGGGTTGTAGCGGCGGATGGCGGTGAAGTTGGCATAGACCAGGAATGCGTCGCCGCCGGCGCCGTCCGGCAGAATCACGGCTGCCGAGGCGTCGGCACGCGCCAACGGGCGTCCACCGGCTGGACGCACGCCCAACCGCGCCCATTCGCCGACGGTCCGGCGGTTGTCTCGGCCGGCCGAGGATGCGTCGAAATCCCCCCGGCAGCACCACCTGTTGGCCCCAGCGTTCGCCGCTCCGCCAGCCGGATCGCGAAAGATAGTTGGCGATCGAGCCGAGCACGTCGGGCTTGCTGCTCCAGATGTCGCGACGACCGTGGCCCTCGAAGTCCACCGCGTAGCGCAGATACGACGACGGCATGAACTGCGGCTGGCCCATCGCGCCGGCATAGGAGCCGGTCATCCGCGCCGGCGTCACGTCGCCGTTGTCGAGGATGTGCAGCGCAGCCATCAGTTCGCCACGGAAGAAGCTGGCCCGCCGGCCCTCCCAGGCCAATGTCGCCAGCGCCTCGACCACATGGAAATCGCCCATCCCGGCGCCGAAACTCAATTCGAGGCCCCAGATGCCGACGATGACGCCGGGTTCCACGCCGAACCGGTCCTGCACGCGGGCGAGCAGCGCGCGGTTCTGCTGCCAGGCCGCGCGACCGTTGGCGATGCGCTGGTCGGTGATCAGCAGCGCGCGGTACTGCGCCCAGGTCATGGTGAATTCGGGCTGGTGGCGGTCGCGCTCCAACACCTTCTGGTTGGGCTGCACGCCGGCGAACGCACGGTCCAAAGTCGCGGCGGCGATCCCGGCGCGCCTGGCCTCGGCGCGCAGCCCGGCGAGGAAGCCCTGGAAGCCGTCCGTCGCCGCACCGGCGGGCACGGCAAAGGTGGCGGGCAGCGAGGCGGCCAATAGCGTACGTCGGCTCAGCATGCGGGGCTGTCTGCCACGCGCGGCCGCGTCGGGGCAACCAATCTCAGCGAATAGATGCGATCGATGCCGATCAGGGCACGTCTGACCGAGCGCGGCAAGCCCCCTCCTGCCGGCGCGTCCGTGCATTGCTTACCGTCGCTGTGCCGCAGTCTCTTCGAGATCGCGGACAAAAAACCGAGCAGCGTGCTGCCATGCCTCGTCCGTGTCGCCGCGAAAGCCCAGATTGCGGCCAAATATGCTCCGTCCCGTCGCGACATCCTCGATGCTGACGCGAAGGCTGCCTATCAAGGTGCTGACTTTGTCAACCTCGCCGATCAAAACTCGATCCGCATGAACCAACCGGGCCAGGTCCCGCTCGCAGCCGTTACACCTGTCGAGCGGTTGAATGGTCCGGGCCTTGTCGATCTCGGCACCGATCGGCGAAGGATCGATGATGGTGTAGAGCCTGTGCACACCCAGTTGCTGCGACAGGTATTCTGTCAATGCCGCCAGCCGGTCTTCATACCCGCCAGGACGTGTCTCGCCGGACGTATCGGCCATCTCGAGCGGGAGAACGACCAGGGTGGGCATGTCCGCAGTCCGGCCCGCCGTCGTTGCGAGCATCACGGTCACGACAGTCCAGATCGCCGCGGACCGGTGGCTCGCTCGCCCGGTGCTCCGTTTCTCGTGCAGCTGGCCGAGTGCCATACGGTGCTTCTCCAGGCTTTTTTGAGAAATTGCGGCATCAGGAAAAGGAACCTGACCACCGGCGCCTCAACAACGGATAGCGCCACAACGGTCTGCCAAAAGCCCTGGTCCGGCTCGTCGCCGCCGGGATATATATAGCAACAGGCTGGTTCGGCCACGCCGCCGGAAGGGCCCCTTAAGGCGATGTCGCGTTGCCAGCTGTCGGGGACGGATATGAGACGGAACATTTGGATCCTGACGGTCATGGCGATTGTTCTGGCCGCGGTGCGGCTTGGCCATGCCAGCCAACTGGACGACATTCGCACAGCTGGAATGCTGCGCGCGGCCGTTTTCGACAGCAATCCGCCGTTCGGTGCCAGGGACCCTGTTACAGCCAGGCTGGTCGGCTACGACATCGACTTCGCAGATGCGATTGCAAAGCATATCGGGGTGAAACTGCAGCTCGTGGCGACCAACCCGTCCAACCGCATTCCGCTTCTGCAGGCTGGAAAGGTGGATCTGATCGTCGCCTATCTCACCATCACACACAAACGGGCCGAGGTCATTGACTTCTCGATCCCCTATTTTCGCACCGGCGTGCAGTTGCTGGTCCTGGCTGACGACTCGAATAGATTTGAAGACTTCGTCTACAGCCGCATCGGGGTCGTAAGGAACACCACCCAGGAGGAATACCTATCGCACGACTTCCGGGCAGCTCAGCGGTCGGTTTTCGACGACACGCCGCAAGCCATGGCGGCACTGCGTGACGGAAGCGTGGCGGCTGTGGCGCAAGACCACCACACTCTCGCGAATTTTCTCGCCACGGCGCCGGACCGGGCCAGGTTCAAGATACTGCCGATCTATCTTACGGAGGAGAGTGTCGGCATCGGGCTCCCCAAAAACCAGAAGGAGCTTCTCGACGCCGTGAACGGCGCACTGCTGGAACTGGAGCAAAGCGGCGAAGCTCTGCGAATTTACCATAGATGGCTCGACAACCCAGGCGGGACATCGCAGGAGCGAAATTTCAAGATCGCAGTTCCCTGCGAAGCACTGACCGGATGGGCAACCGGCGACTGCGACAAGCGTCTTCCCTGAGGCGGCGGCGCTCGCGGGCTGCGTCAGGTCGCGGTGATCGCCCTCCACAGCAGACGCGTCTCGCCACCGGGATCGCTCGCCACCCGGCATTCGCTGTCCAGAATCATCGTCGCCCGCTCGGTCTGATTGTAGGCCGGCCACGCGGGCATCGCAGGATGCTCGGGCCTGCCGCTGCGGGCGAACGCTGCCCAGGCGCCCGACATCGTCGCTGCCAGCTGGTGCGCCGCCGGGCTCCGGTCGGTCGCATTGGTGAAATCGAGCGTGTCGAAGGTGAACGGCACGTCGAGCGCGTGCGGCGCTTTCAGCCTGCCGCCGAACAGCGGCGTCTCCCAGTTGAAGGCATACATATAGACCGGCGCTGCAGATTCTCTCTCCTGGGACTGCATCGCCTTGCGCTCGGCTACGATCAGCGAGCGGGTGCGGAAATTTAAATCGGTCAGCGTGGCAATCAGCCGTTCCGCCGGGTTCATCCCGGGATGCAGGCGGCGGTAGGTCTCGATCACCTGGTCGGCATGGCCGCCGGCCACCACGCCGACGCGGTCGCGCAGCTCCTGTTCGGTCAGCGTGCGGTTCCACACCTTGTCGTCGGTGGCGAGGAAGCTCGCCATCTCGTCCTTCATGTCGCCGATCAGCAGCGGGATCTCGGCCGAAACAGCGGGCGCGTCCGGGTCGAACGGATGACGCGGCACGATCTCGCCATCCACCACGGGGCCGAACGGATAGCGATCGAACAGCGGCATCGGCGCCGGCCCGATCGCCTTCAGCGCCGGTCCGACCGCTGCCAGCAGTTGTGCCACAGGCAGCGCCTGCAGCCGATCGAGTCCGCGTTCCGCTCAGCCCGACCTCCCTGAGCACAGCCTCGGTCAGCCGCGCCGCCCGGTCGCGCTCGCGCAGCCGCACGGCGGCGCCGCTCTGCACGATGGCGCGATGGAACAGCCCGCGCGCCGACGGCATGGTCAGCAACGTGCAGACTTTGCCCCCGCCGCCGGACTCGCCGAAGATCGTCACGTTGCCGGGATCGCCGCCGAACCGGTCGATGTTGTCGCGCACCCACTCCAGCGCCGCGACCATGTCGAGCGTGCCGGCGTTCCCCGACTGTGCGAACTCGGCACCGCCGATCGCCGAGAGGTCGAGGAAGCCGAAGATGTTGAGCCGCTGATTCACGGTAACGACCACGACGTCGTCGCGTTTGGCCAGCCGTGATCCCTGCAGCCGGGGTGCGTTCGCCGTCCCGTAGGAGAACGCGCCGCCATGGAGCCACACCATGACCGGCCGCTTCGCACCCTGCTCCGGGCCGGGCGACCAGACGCTCAGGGTGAGGCAGTCCTCGGTTTCCGGCGAGGTGTCGGGCGGCCCGGAGAAGTCCGCAAGCTCCGGCCGCGGCGTGGGGCGCAGACCAGCCTGCGGCGCGTGGCCGGTATACTCCAGCACATCGCGCACACCTGCCCACGGCGCCGGCTTGCGTGGCGGCATGAAGCGGTTGGCGCCCGACGTCGGCGCGCCGTAGGGGATGCACTTGAAGGCGGCCACGTCCTCGATGATCGCGCCGCGAACCCGGCCGGCCGTTGTCTCGACCACGGGCGTGTTCCGAAGAGTCGTGGAAGCGTCGCCGGCGACATGATCATCCATCGTCTGTCTCCCCTTGCACGGCACGAGCATGCCGCCATGACGGTCCGCGCGCAAAGTGGCAGCGGCGTCGCCACGCTTCGTTAACCCTGCCCCTCGACAGTCGGCTCATGGAATTCGCGGTCGGGAGCAGGGTCGGCGCGCGCGGGCTCGCCTGGGACGTGGTCGAGGTCGCGCAGCTCGGCGCGCAGCAACTGCTGCGCCTGCGCTGCGCCGCGGGCGATCTGCGCGGACTGGAGTGGGACCTGCTGCACCCGGCCGAACGCGTCGAGATGCTGCGAGCCGATCTCCGGCCCGACGCGCCCGGGTCGCTGGCTGCGTGGCGGCTGCATCAGCAGGCCTGCCTGCTCGAGCAGGTGCTCGGCCCCGCGGACCTGCTGCTCGCGGAGCCGGGGCGGGTTCAGATCGAGCCATACCAGCTCGTTCCGCTCATGCGTGCGCTGGAATTGCCGCGGCCGCGCCTGCTGCTCGCCGATGGCGTCGGGCTCGGCAAGACGATCGAGGCGGGGCTTATCATCTGCGAACTGATCGCACGGCGGCGCGCGCATCGCGTGCTGGTCGTCTCGCCCGCCGGCCCGCTGCTGGTGCAGTGGGACCAGGAGCTGCGGCAGCGCTTCGGCCTGCGCTTTGCGCCGATCACCGATGCCGCTTCGCTGCAGGCGCAGCGGCGCAGGCTGGAGCTGGGCGGCAATCCGTTCGACGCGATCGCGCTCTGCCTCACGTCACTGGATTTCGCCAAGCAGGAACGCGTGCTCGAGGACCTCGAGCGTTCGGCGTGGGACCTGGCGATCATCGACGAGGCGCATCACTGCATCAGTGCCGCCGCCAGCACGGATCGTGACGACACGCTGCGCCGGCGCCTGGCGGAGGTGATCGCGCGACGCAGCGACGGGCTGCTGCTGCTGACCGCGACGCCGCACGACGGCTACGACGCGCATTTCGCCTCGCTGATCGAGCTGCTCGATCCCAGCCTGGTCGACGGCCGACGGCGGGCTGGCGGGGACGCGGCTATCGCAGACATGTCGTCCGCCGGCTGAAATCGCATATCCGCAACGCGGTGACCGGCGAGGCGCTATTTCGCGAACGCCGCGTCATCCCGGTCCGCGTCGAGGTCGGCGGTGACGCGACCGAGCCGGTGCGCGCGTTCCACCAGGCGCTCGCCGCATTGATCGTGCCGAGACTGCAGCGTGGCACTCGGATCCGCGACCACGCCGATGCGCTGGCATTCGTCAGTCTGCTGAAGCGCTCGGGCTCCACCATCGCCGCCTGCGTGAACACGCTGCGTGTCGTCGCCGATCGCTATGGCGCAGCTCAGCGCGAATGCCGCCGAGGCAGAGGCATTGCGGAAGGAGAGGGCGCGGGCGCTGCGTGCGTATCGCAAAAGGGTGCTGCGGTTCGGCATTCTCGACGCCGCCGGGGAAAGCGATGCAGCGGAACTGGAGGCCGACGGCATGGCCGCCGATCTCCAGAGTTTCGGTGCCGTCGAGCTTGCGTCGGTCATGCGCGCACGGCGCAGCCGCACCGATGCAACGCTGGATGCGCTGGACGCGCTGATCCGGCTCGGTGCGGCAGCCGAACCGCACGACCCGAAACTCGCTGCGATCGTGCGCGAGGTCCGGGCGATCCGCACCGAATATCCGGCGACCAACATCATCGTCTATACAGAGTATGCCGACAGCCAGTTGGCGGCACTCCGCGCCCTGCGCGCGGCCGATGGGATCGCCGGGGAGATCCTGGCGATCAACGGTCTTGACCCCGAGTCGGAACGCACGCGCATTGCGGAGCGCTGTGGCGAGAGCGACGGCATCATTCTGATCAGCACCAACTCGCTGGCCGAGGGGCTCAACCTGCAGCAGCGCTGCTTCAATCTCATCCACCTCGATCTGCCATACAACCCGAACCGGCTCGAGCAGCGCAACGGCCGCATCGACCGTTACGGGCAGCAGCACGATCCACAAATCCGCTATTTGTATCTAGCCGGTACGTTCGAGGAGCGGCTGCTGCTCCGCCTGATCGCAAAATACGAGAAGGCCCGCTGCGCATCTTACATTCATGCCCGACACGCTCGGCGTCACCGCGGATGAGGGCGCCTTGACGACTGGCCTGATCGCGGGTTTCGCCGAGCGGCAGGCGCAACTGTTCGAGGATGAACCGCCATCCATTCGCACGCTGGATCACGCGGCCGAGGAGGCCAATGCCGAGGCGTATCGTGACCTGCTGCACGAGATCGAGCGTGCCTTTCAGGGATTTGACCGCAGTGCGGTGCGGCATGGCTGGTTCGCGGATCGCGGCCTGAATGCCGATGCGGCGCAGATGGAAGCGGCGAATGCCGCACGGCGGCGCAGCAATGCAATGCTGGGTCACGTCGATCTGGCAGACTTTGTCATCTCCGCGATTGAGGCGGAAACCGGCGGCACATCCGCACCGGCAGGCGTGCTGCGGCTTCCCGCCGACTGGACCACGGGACTGGTCGATCTGCCCGGCTATGATGCCACGACGCGGTCACTGCGGATCACGCGCAAACGCAACCGGCTGCGCGACGGACAGGGCCGGTCGCTGGCCTTCCTTGGCCGCGCGCATCCGCTGGTGCGTCGTGCGATTTCGTCTGTGCGGCGAATAGACGACGGCGCCTCCGACAACCGCGTGAGTGCCGCACGTGCGGATGTCGGTGTGCCGCTTTCGCTTCTGCTCTGCTTCAATGCGGAGTTGAACAGCGCGGGCGAGGTGGACCTCCAGCGCATCATCGCGGTGCATGTGTCGAAGTCGGGCGCGGCGGTCGAAGTGCCGCAGCCCAAGCGTTGGTTGCGGCTGGCGGACAAGGGCCGGGAAATTCCATCGGATGGACTATGGCGCGGTCTGTTCGCCGACTGGGCGGCTCGCCGTCAGGCGGACGCCGAAGCCGTCGCGGCATCGGCCATGCAGCGTATGGCAGTGGAACTCGCCGCAACGCGCCGGGGGGAAGCGGATCGCGAAGCTGCCAAATTGGAACGTTGGCTGCAGTTGCGTGCGGACGATATCTGCGGTGCATTCGTCCAGCGCACAGCCGATCTCTTCGGCGCGGTGCCGGTGGGTCCGGATTGGCAGTTGCTCAACGAACCGCTCGACCGGCTGGCTGCGTTTGCAGCCGACGCCGGGAATCCGTCGGGACGGCGGCGTGAGGCGGGCAGCGTCGTTTCACTGTTCCAGCGTCGCGCCAGGCAACGCGAGGCGCGCGCTGAGATTTCACCGCCAATGCTGCTTCCCGCCGGTATCCTGATGCTGGTGCCGCCCGGCTACGGCGTGTGACCGTCGATCTCCGCGATTGCGATTTGTGCGGCCCGGCGCTCCCCGAGCCGTTCGTGCGATTCGAACTCGGAGCAGTGCTGGCCAGGCTGGGCCTGCTGTCGAACGCGCAGGATAAGCGCTTCGAACAGGATTGGGACGCACTGCGTCGCCAGCTTCGCCTCCTCGGCGGATCGGGTGGGCCGCAGCGTGTCTGCAATCACGTAATCGCGCCACTTGCGCATTGTCTGGGCTATGGCGCGCCGGTCCGTCAGGACGAAGTCGCGACGCGCGAAGGAATGGAGGACGGCGGCTGGCTGATGCACGCGCCGTGCGGTGCGCAACTGCGTGCCTGGTCGGTCGGTATCGAGGTCGATCTAGATGCACCGCATCGCAGCGGCCGCGCCTATCGTTTCAGCCCGACACGGAGTGCCCAGCGCGTGCTGCTGGCCGGTGGCGAGCGCGCCGGCCTGCTGACCAATGGCGACGAACTGCGCCTGCTGCTGTGCGATCCGGCACGGCCGGACAGCCACATCACGATTCCGCTCGCTGGAGCCGCAGGCTGGCGTGCACAGAATTCAGCGCCGGATTCGCATCGTGTGCTGCTGGCTCTTGCCGCGCCGAACGGGCTTGGCGCGCTGGCCGATGTGCTCGATGCGGCGCGGCTGAGTCAGACCCGCATTACTAAGGATCTGCGCCTGCAGGCGCGCAACGCCATCGAAGGTTTTCTGCAGGCCGTGCTCGATCATCCGGCAAATCGCCGCCTGCGCGACGAGGGCGACGGGCTTGCGGCACCGCTTTGGGAGGAAGGGCTGGTCCTGGTCTACCGACTGCTGTTCGTGCTGAAGCTCGAGACAGCGTCGGAACCCGCGCGCGCATTCAGCTTTGCCTCCACCAATCTGTGGCGCAACGCGCTTTCCCCGAATCGCGCGCTGGGACCACTGGTGCGACGCCATCTCGATCACGGCACCGATACCGGGCACATGCTGGAGGACGGTATGCGGCTGATCTTCCGTGTGTTCCAGGATGGCTTGTCGTGCAGCGAACTCTCCGTCGCACCATTGGGTGGTGCATTGTTCGGTGCGCGGGCGACACCGTTGCTCGATGGGCTGGCCTGGGGCGAGCGCGCCGTTGCACTGCTGCTCGATCGCCTGCTGTGGACGATGCCAAAGGGACGCGAGCGCGAGCGGGTGCATTACGGTTCGCTCGACGTCGAGGATCTTGGCCGCATTTACGAGGCGCTGCTGGAACTCGAGCCCGGCATCACGATGGAGCCGATGGCGCGCCTGCGCCGGGCGAAACTGGAGGTGGTGCTGCCTCTGCGTCGCGCTGTCGGTGTGTGCACCGCGCGAAAACCGCCTGATGACAGAATCGGCGTCACGTGGGTCGAGGACATTGCACCGAACCGCTTCTTCCTGCGCGCCGGAACCGGCCGCAAGACCACCGGCTCCTACTACACGCCGCACGCCTTTGTTCGCTGCCTGGTGCGGGAGACGCTCGCGCCGCAAATCCGCCACTGCAGTCCCGATGAAGATCCAAATCCTGCTGCGATCCTGTCGCTGAAGGTGGTCGATCCCGCGACAGGCAGCGGGCATTTCCTGGTCGAGGCGTGCCGCTTCCTGGGCGAGGCGCTGTACGCCGCGTGTCGCCTGTGCGATGACAACGCCGCCGCGGCAGAAGACGCGGCAAAAGACGCGCATCCCGGCGAGCGCGCACGCCTGCTGGCCAGCGCCGAAGCACTGCGCAGGCGCATCGCCGATCTGCCCGATGTGGATGACACATTGCAGGCCTACCTGCCGAGCCGCGCGAGCGAAGGCGGCCAGAGCGGCGTGTCGCAAAGCCGTGCGCTTGCCGTCTGCCGCCGTCTGGTTGCGGTGCACTGCCTTTATGGCGTCGACAGAAACCGGCTTGCCGTGGAACTGGCAAAGGTATCGCTGTGGCTGGAGTCGTATGGCGAGGGCCTGCCACTGACGTTTCTCGATCATCGGTTGGTGCACGGGGATTCGCTTGCCGGGCCGTTTGTCGCGCAACTCGCGACGTTGCCGGTCGGCGGTGGGCCGCTCGATCCCCTGCTGGCGCAAGGTGTTGCAGTTCGTCTCGTCACCGCTGTGCACGCGGCACTGGGCGAAGTGCGTGCGCTGGAGGCAACGGTCGGCAGGGACGCGGCCGATCTCGTGTTGAAGGAGGCTGCAAAGACGCGGCTGGATGCGGTGCTGGCGCCGCTGCGCATGCTCGCACGTGCCTGGTCGGGGACGGTGATGCTGGCGACGCGCGAGGGCAACGACGAGTGGCTGGCGCTTGCCCGTGCCGTGGCGGCGACCGGGGCATGGCCTTGCGACCTGACGGAACGGCAGGCGGCGATGCTGGAGGCAGGGAGCCTGGCATTGCCATGGGATTTGACCTTCCCGGAGGTATTCGTGCCGGATGGCGCCGACGGCCGGCCAGGCGGTTTCGATGCGGTGCTGAGCAATCCGCCATGGGATATCATGCAGCCGAACACAGGCGAATTCCTGGCCGGGTTCGATCTGTCCATCCTGGATGCGCCGACGAAGCGCGAGGCACGGGCAATCCAGGATCGCGTATTAGCCGATCCACATGCGGCGAATGCATTCCGGCGGTATCAGCTCGGGTTCCAGCAGCAGCATCGCGTGGTCGACAGGCTGTATCAGCATCAGAAGCTGGGAGCACGTGATGAACCTATGGGCGGCAAGCTGGACAGCTTCCGCGTGTTTGCCGAGCGCAAGCTGCAATTGGCGGGTGCGGAGGGCGGCATCGGCATGCTTGTCCCGTCGGCATTCCACGCCAACGAAGGCGCAACTGGAATACGCCTGCTGTACCTGCAGCAGACGCAGCTGCTATTGTGCCTTTCGTTCGAGAACCGGCGGAAGCTGTTCGATATCCATGCGAGCTTCAAGTTCGCCCTTGTCGTTGCGCGGCGACCGGGACCGACGCGAAAAGTGCGCTGCGCCTTTTACCTTACGGATTTCGCGCAGATCGAGGATCCGGCGCGCCTGATGGATTACGATGCCGCGTTCATCGGATCTTCGGGCGGTGCGTACGCGACGCTGCTGGAATTGCGCGGTGCAGCCGATCTCGCAATAGCGCGACGGATGTTCCAGTTGCCGCGAAGATTTGGCGTATGGGCGGCTGAAGTGGGCATTCTTCTCAGCCGCGAGGCTCATATGACCGACGATGCCGGCCGTTTCACACCGGTGACGTCGCTCCTGGAGCCAGGTCGACCGGCAACAGACCGGTCGGCTGTCGAACGATTGCACCGCGACGGCTATCTCGTCTTGCACGAGGGGAAGACGATCCACCAATTCACCGATCGATGGGACACGGCGCCTCGGTATGTGATCGCACTGCGCGAGTTGGCGGGAAGGCCACAGTTCGTCGAGAACGCCCGGTATTTCCGGTTGGCTTGCCGTGAAATCGCCCGCTCCACGGACGAGCGCACGGCCATCGCTGCCGTCCTGCCGCCGGGCGTGATCTGCGGTCACACGATCAACGTCGAACGCAGACCGTCGCAGAGACCGAATGCGGCGGCGCTGACCGTGGTTGCCGTGATGAACAGCTTCGCGCTCGACTGGTTGCTTCGACAAAAGGCGGCCGCGCATGTCAGTCTGTATATACTCACCGAATTGCCAATCCCGCCGCTCTCAGCAATCGCCGATCGCTTTTTGGCCCACACTTCACTTCGCCTGTCCTGCAACCATCGAGGTTTCCTGCCGCTTTGGCGGGAACAGCTCAGTGAGGCATCAAAGCCGTGCTCCTGGCCGGCCGTCACTACGGAAGACCGCCGCTGGCGTCTGCGCGCCGCGATGGATGCGGTCATAGCCAATGCCTACGGCCTGGGCCGCGCCGACTACGAACACATCCTGGAAAGCTTCAGCCACCGGTCCTTCAGGCCGGCGACTGAACTCTGTCTTGCGGCATTCGAGGAACTGACGGTGATGGGCCTCGAAGCGTTCTGTCGCAATCGCGACCCGTATTTTGACATTCCGTTGGCGACCGCACCGGCACAACCGGCCATCAACCTGAACGCGGTCTCCGGCAGACAGCACAATGTCCACCTCGTCCAGGCGCGCCACACAATAGTACCAAATCTTCCTTGAGAGTGACCCACAGGTCGCAACAAAGTCGTCATGGCAGGCGTTGGCCTGCCATCCACGTCTTACCATGCTGCGCCCAGCAATGACGTGGATGGCGGGCCTTCGCCCGTCATGATGGGAACGGGCAATCCTAGGTGTCAACTACAACGGCAGCCAGTGTGGGAGGCACCCATCCCGTTGGTCCCGTTGGGGGACCAACGGGAGGGGCTCGGCATCACTTCAGCGCCAACGGATTACGCGTGGTTCGATTGATACAGCGGGCCGCGAACGATCTGCCCTGGTAGAGCATCCGTCAGTTCGCCGTTGTCCAGCAGCATGGTACCATTGACGATCACGTGGTCGATCCCGATGGCATCCCGCTTCACCCGTGCACCGCCGGCCGGCATGTCGTTCACCGGCACGCGCGGCTTCGGCGCAATCGTGTCGGGATCGAAGATGACAAGGTCGGCAATCATGCCCGCGGTGACAAATCCGCGGTCGTGCATGTCGTGCATCTGCGCCGTCCGGCCAGTGAGCCGGTGGACCGCCTCCTCGAGCGACATGATCTGCTGCTCGCGCACCCAGTGGCCCAGCAGATTGGTGCTGTATTCATGGCGGTCGGCCGAATGCGGGCGGGCGCCGCCATCGCTGGTCCCGATCACCGTGTAAGGTGAACCAAGGATCTGCTTCTGCGCCGCGGGGTCGGTGTTGCGATCGACGCAGATGAAGAACGTCTGCAAGTCCTCGTCCAGCGACAGGTCAAGGAACGCATCCATCACGCTCTTGCCCTGCGCCTGGGCAATCTGCGTGATGCTCTTGCCCTCGAGCGCCCGGTTTCGCTCATGCTGCGTCATGAACACCTGCATCAGGTCCCAGCGCCGGTTGAAGAAGCCGCGCGCACGCCCGCGCCGGTCGGTGCCCGGCCTCTCCTGGGCGACGGTGCCCTCCACCGCCTCGGCGCTCAGCGACCTACGGATTTCCGGATCGCGGAATGCACGCATCCGCTCCTGATAAGGCAGCGCCATCACCTTGTCCCAGGTCGGCATCCCGGCAAACAGGCTGTTCGGGTTTGTCAGATCCTCATCCTGCGGCACGTCGAGCCCAAGCCGCAGGTCGAAGATCGGCCCCGCGACGACGGAGACGCAGGAGCCATAGCAGCGCGCGCCCGATCTTGAAGGCATCCTCCAGCCAGCGCAGATGTTCCTGCCATTCCTCCGGCCGTTCGATCGGCTGCGTCACAAGGTTATAGATCGTCGGGCGGCCGGTTCGCGCGGCAAGGTCGCGGGCCATCTGGCGTGTCGCCTTGGTGCCGCCGGGCGCGCCGCCCGAAACCTGCATGACGCCGGTACCCAGTTCGCCCAGTACATCGGCAAGCGCCAGACGCTCCGCATCGGTGCCGACGCCGGCGGGATCGCCGCGGCCCAGCGGGGACGTGCTGAAGCCGAGCGCTCCGGCGTACATGGCATCGCTGATCAGCCGTTGCATGGCCACGAGTTCTTCGCCGGTGGCATCGGCGCGCTTCGAGGCCGCCTCGCCCATCACGTACCGGCGGATCCCCGAGTGACCGACCAAAGTGCCCACATTGCAGCCGCGGCGCTTGCCGAGCGCATCCATGTACTCGGCGACCGACTCCCAGGTGAAGTCGATCCCCTCGCGCATCACGCTCATCGGGATGGCTTCTGCCTCCGCGAAGAATTCGAGGTACCAGTCATGGTCGCCGGGGCGCGCCGGCGCGATGACCTGACCGCACTGACCAACCAGGATTGTCGTGTGGCCATTCTGGACCGAGGATCCGCAATACGGATCCCAAAGCGCCTGCGGATCAAAGTGCGTGTGGTGATCTATGAATCCCGGAGCGACGACCCGTCCGTCAGCGTCGATGGTGCGCCTGGCTGCGACGTTGTATTTGCCGACCCCCACAATTCTTCCTTGGTGCACCGCGACGTCTGCGTTGAACGATGGCTCGCCCGAGCCGTCAACGACACGCGCATTCTTGATCAGCAGATCGAACGTCATGGCCTTTATTCTCCTTGTTTGCCGACTCCCTCTGAGGGTTGGGGCCGCTCCCACCGGGATTGCGCGACCAACCGACATCGCGTTACATGATGGAAAGCAATGCTAGGACATAGCGGCTGATCCAGCAACACTCGATGCGCGGCCGGTGGCACCAGGCGGTGCCGGTTCAACTGTTACGATCAGCAATCTATGGAGGAAACTGGAAGCCGATTTGAATTGTAGCGGATCTACGTGCGTGGTCTCTGCGTTGGCCTTTATTGCCACTCAAGGCGAAGCGGGTTGTCCGGCCAATACGAATTTGGCGACAGCGCTCGCCGACATTGCGCCGTTCGCACCCGCCGAGCGGGTTGTGGTGCCTGTGCGATGCAGTATCATCTCGTAAACGTGATTAGTCACTACCCAGATTTAAAAGTATTGTTGCAGGATACATGAGGAGTGCCCACCGATGACCACTGAATCAGTCGAGCAGGGAGTTGAAGTCCTCCGCCAGACCACAGTCTCGCTGGTCCGTCGCGACGGTCCCGATCTGTCGGCCCGCCAGTTGGCGGTGTTCCTGACGTGTTACCTGGAGGCCGAAGCGCAGACGGTTCGCGGACTGGCCGCCAAGTTGAATGTATCGAAGCCGGCGATCACACGCGCACTTGATCGTCTCTCGGAGTTCGATCTGGTACGCCGCAAGACCGACCCGCTGGACCGGCGCAGCGTCCTGGTGCAGCGTACCATGGCGGGCGCGGGGTTCCTGCGCGATCTCAAGCGGATCATGGCTGACGCAGGCAAAGAGGCTGAGAAGGTGTCCGGCAAGGCGCGTCGCGTCAGCGCACCCGTCGGCGCATAGCCGGGGCACAGCATTGCCAACTTAGTGCTCGCCGCGAATTAACTGCGTCAGTTGCGACCAGCCTTCCGTACTTCTCGTCATCCCAGCGAAAGCGGGGACCCAGACGGCAATTGGGTCTCCGCTTTCACGGGGATGCGATAAGAATCACTATTTGTACGCCCACTGATTCGGCCAATTTGTGCCTTGGTAGGTCCACCAGCAGCACAGTCACTTCCGTTGGCCGCGCCTCCGGCACATCATCAGCGGCCTGTAGACCCGATCCGGAATCGCCCATCGTTGCATGTCGCTGTCCGACCGCTCATCCTGCTCACCGGAGGCGAGGAGGCAGACGCTGATGGACGAGGACTTCCGTAAGGCGGCGCTCGATTATCACCGACTGCCGCAACCGGGGAAACTGGCGGTCGAGCCGACCAAGCGCATGGCCACGCAGCGCGATCTGGCGCTCGCCTATTCGCCTGGGGTCGCCGCCCCCTGCGAGGCCATCGTCGCCGACCCGCACGCCGCCTACGACTACACCACGCGCGGCAACCTGGTGGGCGTGATTTCCAATGGTACCGCCGTTCTCGGTCTCGGCAACATCGGCGCGCTGGCCGGCAAGCCGGTGATGGAGGGCAAGGCGGCCCTGTTCAAGAAGTTCGCCGGCATCGACGTGTTCGACATCGAGGTCGATGCCGCGGACCCGGCGCGCTTCTGCGACGTGGTGGCCGCGCTGGAGCCGACCTTCGGCGCCATCAATCTGGAGGACATCAAGGCGCCGGAATGCTTCGCCATCGAGGCAGAGCTGCGCGAGCGCATGAACATCCCGGTGTTTCACGACGACCAGCACGGCACCGCGATCACCGTGGCCGCCGCGGTGCGCAACGGGCTCGTGCTGCAGGGCAAGTCGCTGTCCGACGGGAAGCTGGTGACGTCCGGCGCCGGTGCTGCCGCGCTCGCCTGCGTCGATCTTCTGGTCCTGATGGGCCTGCGGCCGGAGAACGTCACGCTGACCGACATCCATGGCGTCGTGCGTGCCGACCGCGCAGGGATGCTGCCCAACATGGCGCGATATGCGCGCGACACCAGTGCGCGGACGCTCAAGGATGCGCTTCCCGGCGCTGATATATTTCTCGGACTTTCGGCACCGGGCGTGCTGAAGGGGGAATGGCTCGGCCTGCTGGCGCCGAAACCGCTGATCCTGGCACTGGCCAACCCGGACCCGGAGATCCTGCCGGCGGTCGTCGCCGCCGCGCGGCCCGACGCGATCGTCGCCACCGGGCGCAGCGACTATCCCAATCAGGTCAACAACGTCCTCTGTTTTCCGTTCATCTTCCGGGGCGCGCTGGACGTCTTGGCCACCACCATCAACGAGCCGATGAAGATCGCCGCCGCAGAGGCCATCGCCGCCCTTGCGCGCATGGAGGCCTCCGAGGTGGTGGCCGCCGCCTATGGCGGTTCGGCGCCGGTGTTCGGCCCCGACTACATCATCCCGAAGCCGTTCGACCCGCGACTGATACTCGAGGTGGCGCCGGCGGTGGCGCGGGCGGCCACGGAAAGCGGCGTCGCCCGCCGGCCGATCCGCGACTTTGCGCAATATCACCGCGACCTGGAACGCTTCGTGTTCCGCTCCGGTCAGCTCATGCGTCCCGTCTTCGAGGCCGCGCAGCAGACCCCGCGGCGCATCGTCTATGGCGAAGGCGAGGACGAGCGGGTGCTGCGGGCCGTGCAGACGCTGGTCGACGACGGGCTCGCGCGGCCCATCCTGCTCGGCCGCCGCGCGGTGATCGAGCGCAGGATCCACGAAATGGGTCTGCGCATCGACCTGGCCGACGGCGTGCGCGTCCTCGATCCCGCGCAGGATGACGACGTGTTCGCCCCGTTGCTGCCGGACTACCAGTTGCTGGCGGGACGGCGCGGCATCCCGCCGGGCGATGCCGCAAACGACCTAACCCGGCGCGGCACCGTCGCGGCGGCGATGCTGCTGCATGCCGGCCTCGCCGATGCGGCGATCTGCGGCGGCTCTGCCAACTGGTGGCGCCAGGTGCAGTACGTGCTGCCGATCATTCCGCGTCGGCCAGGGGTCAGCCGCGTCTACGGACTCGGCTGCCTTATCCTGCCGCAAGGCACGGTGTTCATCTGCGACACCCAGATGCTGGTCGATCCGACTGCCGAGCAGATCGCCGAGATGACGATGCTCGCCGCGGAGGCGGTCAGCGAGTTCGGCATCACGCCGAAAGCGGCGCTGCTGTCGCATTCCAATTTCGGTGCGAGCGATTCGGAGTCCGCGCGCAAGATGCGCCGCGCCCTGGCGCTGCTGCGGGAGCGCGCTCCCGAACTGGAGGTGGATGGCGAGATGAACGCCGATGCCGCCCTGGTGGAGGCGATCCGCGACCGTGCGGTGCCCGACAGCCGTCTGACCGGCACCGCGAACCTGCTGGTGATGCCGACGCTGGACGCCGCCAATATCGCGTTCACCTTGCTGAAGGCCGCGGTTGACGGCTTGCCGGTGGGGCCGATGCTGCTCGGCATGTCGAAGCCGATCCACGTTCTGGTGCCGAGCGTGACCGCGCGCGGCATCGTCAATCTGAGCGCCCTGGCCGCCCTCGAATCGCAGGCACTCAGCCAATGATGGCCGAGTCGCGGTGCAAACTGCTACTGATCACCGACCACTGATCACCGATCACCGACCATGCTCTGGCTCGTCCTCGGCGGCCTGACCTTGTTCCTGTTCCTAGGGGGACTGCGAGCGTTCGAGCGCGCCTCCGTGCCCACGATCAAGTCGCTGTTCGCCTGGGTCGGCGCCCTGGCGGGGATCAGCCTGGCCCTGCTGCTGGTCCTGTCGGGGCGTGGCGGGATCGCCCTTGGCGCGCTGACCCTGTTCGGGCCGCTGATCTGGCAGCGCTGGCGCGCCAGCCATCCGGCCGCGGCTTCCGGCGCCCAGCGGCAGGCGCCGCCTCCGCCACGCCGCCAGGGCAACATGACCCCGGAGGAAGCCTACGAGGTGCTCGGCCTGCACCCGGGCGCCAGCGAGGCGGACATCCGAGCGGCTCACCACCGATTGATGCGCACCGCCCATCCGGACAGCGGCGGCTCCGACTGGCTGGCCACACGCGTCAATCAGGCCCGCGACGTGCTGCTCGGGCGCTCCGGGTCCGGTGGAAGGCGGACTGGGTAACAATGCCCACGCCAACGTGATGCTTGGTCCGCACCGTTTCGCTACCGTAGGTCGCCGCCGACGCCACATTTTCGCCTGTCGATGATGTTTATTTCCGCCGGCTCCGGGAAGACCAAGGGGAACCCACCGTGATCAAGCCTTTGCGCAAGGCCGTCCTGCCCGTTGCGGGCCTCGGCACGCGATTTCTGCCCGCCACCAAGGCCATCGCCAAGGAAATGCTGCCGGTGGTCGACAAGCCGCTCATCCAGTACGCGATCGAAGAGGCGCGGGCAGCCGGGATCGAGCAGTTCTGCCTGGTGACCGGGCGCGGCAAGACCTCGCTGGTCGAACATTTCGATATTGCGTTCGAGCTGGAGGCCACGCTGCGCGAGCGCGGCAAGGTCGATGCGCTGGCGCTGCTGCGCGCGACGCAGGTCGAGCCCGGCTCCATGGTTACCGTGCGCCAGCAGGTGCCGCTGGGGCTTGGCCATGCCATCTGGTGCGCGCGCGCCTTCATCGGCGACGATCCGTTCGCCGTCATGCTGCCGGACGACCTCGTGCTCGCGGACACGCCGTGCCTGCAACAGCTCGCCGACGTGTACCGCGACACCGGCGGCAACGTCGTCGCGGTGACCGAGGTGCCGCGCGAGCAGACCAACCGCTACGGCATCCTGCGCACCGGCAGGGACGATGGACGGCTGGTCGAGGTGCTGGGCCTGGTCGAGAAGCCGGCGCCCAGGGATGCGCCGTCGAACCTCTCGATCATCGGCCGCTATGTGCTGATGCCCGAAGTGATCGGCCACCTCGCACGCATGGAGCGCGGCGCCGGCAACGAGGTCCAGCTCACCGACGGCATGGCGAAGCTGATCGGCCAGCAGCCGTTCCACGGGCTGCGCTATGAAGGCCAGAGGTTCGACTGCGGTGACAAGATCGGCTTCCTGGAGGCGCAGATCGCCTACGCGTTGAAGCGCCCCGACATGGCGGATGCAGTGCGCGCCTTCCTGAAACATTACGTCGATCCGACCGATTTCATCGTGCGCGCGGTCTCCCGCGAGACGGTTCACCCGTGACGTTCTCGCATCGGTTCGATCCGACCACGCTGCGCGAGTACGACATCCGCGGCACGGTCGGCAGCACGCTGTCCGAGGCCGACGCGTTCGCCATCGGCCGCTGCTTCGGGACGCTCGTTGCCCGCGGCGGTGGCCGCACGGTCGCCGTTGGCTACGACGGCAGGCTGTCGAGCCCGGCGCTGGAGGCGGCCCTAGTCGATGGGCTGAAGCGGAGCGGCATGGAGGCGATCCGCATTGGCCGCGGCCCTACGCCGATGCTGTACTACGCCAACGCCAAGCTGGAGACCGATGCCGCGGTGATGGTCACCGGCAGCCACAATCCGCCCGCCTACAACGGCTTCAAAATGGTGCTCGCCGGCAAACCGTTCTTCGGCACCCAGATCCGCGATCTCGGCACGATGGCGGAAGCGGGCGACGTCGTGGCGGAGGCGCACGGGAGCGATCGCCGCATCGATGTCGCCGCCGACTACGTCGCGCGCGTGCTCGCCGACTGGGACGGCGGCGACCGCATCCTGAAGGTGGTGTGGGACAACGGCAACGGCGCGGCAGGCGAGGTGCTGGAGAAGCTCGTCGCCGGACTGCCCGGTGAGCACATCGTGCTGAACGGCACGATCGACGGCACGTTCCCGGCGCATCACCCGGATCCCACCGTGCCGAAGAACCTCGAGCAGCTGATTGCCGAGGTGGCGGCGCGGCGTGCCGATATCGGCATCGCACTGGACGGCGATGCCGACCGCATCGGCCTGATCGACGACAAGGGCCGCATCTTGTTCGGCGACCAGGTGCTGGTGATCCTCGCGCGCGATGTGCTGCGCGAGCATCCCGGCGCCACGATCATCGCCGACGTGAAGGCGAGCCAGGTGCTGTTCGACGAGGTCGCGCGCGCCGGCGGCAATCCGTTGATGTGGAAGACCGGTCACAGCCTGATCAAGGCGAAGATGGCGGAGACCGGTTCC
>CAWCDM010000124.1:0-132993 GCA_963794185.1 uncultured Alphaproteobacteria bacterium
CGACCGCCGCTGCCGCAGGGTGAATAGCGGCGGATGATCGGGCTGCGTCGTCACGATCCCGACCGGCATCGGCGGGGCTCGTTCAACGACACCTCGAACTCCCGGATCATCATGGCCAGCGCCAGCGTCGCCTCGGTAAGCGCGAACTGGGCGCCGACGCAGACCCGCGGGCCGGCGCCGAACGGCAGATAGGCAAAGCGCGGGATCGGCGGTGCGCCGGGCAGGAAGCGCGAAGGATCGAAAGCGTCCGGATCGCGCCAGAGCCGGCGATGCCGCCCCAGCACCCACGGCGCGATCATCAGCACCGACCCGCGCGGGATGTCGATCGTACCGGCCCGGTCGGGGCCGATCGCCTGGCGCACAATGGTGAACGCGGGCGGATACAGACGCAGCGCCTCGCTGATGACCGCGCGGGTGCGGACCAGACGCGGCAGAACATCCATCGCCCCATCAAGCGTCACCTCGAACTGGCGAACCTCCTCGGCCAGGCGCTGCTGCTCGTCCGGCGCACCGCAGAGCAGGACCAGCGACCAGAACAGCGTGACCGCCGTGGTCTCGTGCCCGGCCAGGATCATCGTCGCAATCTGGTCGCGCAACTGGCTCTGCGAGAACCCCTCGCCGAACTCCGGATCGCGCGCGGCGAGCAGCAGATCGAACAGATCGCGCGGGGCATCCGCGGGCGGCGCGGCCTGGCGCGCCCGCATGATCTCCTCCACCAAGCCCATCCATGCACGCTGGAACCGCCGGCGGCCAAGATCGCGCAGTGTCGGAATCGACGGCGGCAGCACTATGTCGAGCAGGTGAGGATGCGCGTAGCGCTGGCCGTATTCCGTAAGGCGCCGACGCATGGCGGGGCCGTATTGCGCCATCTCCATGGAGAACATCGAACGGCCCGCGATCTCGAGCGCCAGGTTCTGCATGGCAGCAAGCAGATCGGCCGGCTCGCCTGCCTGCGCGGCGAGGGTCGCGAGCGCCTCCTGTGCACAGGTCACGATGTGCCGTGCCAGCATCGGCATGCTCCGCGGCGCCAGGGCCGGCGCGATGGTGCGGCGCTGATGACGCCAGTCCTCGCCCTCGCTGAGCAGCAGGCCCATGCCGGTGATCGGGCGCAGGATGCGGATCGAGGCCGGCGTGCGGCGGTAGTTGGTGGGATTATCCACCAGCACGCGGTGGATGGCGTCCGGCGCGTTGAGCATGATGTTGCTGCGGCCCAGGACGCGACGCACCAGTACATCCTCCTGGTACGCCGCCTCAGTCCACATGGTCAGCGCATTGGTGCGAATAGCGCGCAGGAAGCCGAGCAACGGCAGTTCCTCCGCAGGGATCGGTGGATGTGGCGGGGCAACGGCGGCAGCGACTGTCACGTGCGACTCTCCCGCGGTGAGCCTGGACAGGCATGCCGGCTCCGCCAAAGCGTCGGATACCCGTGACAACGATTTCTTAGGACGCGCGTGGTTTCCTGTGCCAGGAACAGACAGGGGGCGGTCGTGACGGACAGCCGGTTAGTCAATCGCAACGTCGTCGCCGGGCGCGGCAGAACCAGCATGCGTATGGAGCCGGAGCTGTGGGACGCGCTCCTGGAGATCTGCCAGCGTGAGCACCGGGACATGAGCCAACTCGTCCGCACGATCGAGGAGATCGGCCACAGCGGCGGGCGCACCAGTGCTGTGCGGGTCTTTGTGCTGGAATACTTCCGCGCCGCGGCCAGCCAGGCGGGACACGAAGCGGCAGGACACGGTTCCCTCGAACGGTCCAACATCGGTGGCTATCCGCGGCGGGCCGCCTAGTCCGACGTCGCTGCAATCGCGGCGTGGCCGGTTTCGGAGCCAGGGCCGGTATAGAGATGCGGCCAGCGCCGCTGCACAACCGGGCTGTCCGTGCCGTAGGCGATGCAGGTGTTCAGAATCGCCGGCGGCCCGCCCATCTTGTTGGCGATCCGCACGTCAAGCCTGTCGCTGCCCGGCGTTTCGACCTCCCCGGCTGCGACAGCCTCGCGACGCGCCCGTGCCGGATCGATCGTCTGGTAGGCGGTGGTCGCCATCTGCTGCAGCAATTCGCGCAAATGTGTGCAGCCGAGCGTGCCGCCGATCCGCTTTGCCGCCTCCCTGAGAAAGCCTGGCTTGATCCGCAGCCCGGCGAGCCTGGAAAAGTTGGGGGCCGCGGCGGGGCAGACAGCATAGGGCGTGTAGTCGCTGGCGGCCTCGCAGGCGACGATGCACCTCTCCTCGTCCACCGTAAGGCGCAGCCACATGCCATGGATCGGCTCGCCGGCCGCGATATAGCCGCGGTCGTGGCTGGCCGAACCGTAGCTCTTCGTGTCGGCGAGGTGGGCCTCGATGTCGAAGCGCCCATCGGCTCGGCGATAGCCGCGCAGCACGATGTCGCGCGAATGCAGCAGCTCGCGGTCGTGGGGCTGGCTCAACGGCATCGTGGGACTCCTGGATCTTGTGCGGTGCAGCACGCTGCATATGGCGTGCAAGCCGCCCCTTGGCAAACCCCAGGCGGCGTGCATTTCCCGCGCCGCAGGGTCGATCGTTCGGTTGTCCCCAATGGGATCGTTGCGCCGCAGACCACGAACCGAGCTGACCGTAGCTGCGGTCGGGCCTCCACATTTGCCGATGGGAGCCAAGCTGGCTAGTTTCACGCGCGGACCCAAGGTTCGTCCGCGGAAGTCGCCGTGCGCCTTCCGAACCCGCATCGTGGGCGCATTGAGGAGTGGCGCGATGGTCCCCTCTATCGTCGGTGACGACCGCACAGACCTCGAGACTGCGGCTACGGCCGGTGCCGAACCGCCGCTGTCTCGCATACTGCAGGAGCAAAGCCCGATCTTCGACGGTGTCACCGCCGCCCAGATGGTAGAACTCAGATCGGTTTCACGTGAACAGCGATTTGAACCAGGCGAACTCATCCTCCGCGAAGGAACCCAGGACCCTTATGTCTATGTATTGATCGACGGGGTCGCGCAGGTCACCAAGAACACGTCGATCGGCGGCGAGCAAATGCGGGTGGCCGAGCTCCGTCGGGGCGATGTGCTCGGCGAGTTGCAGATCGTCGATCCGCAACCGAGTTCGGCCTCGGTCGTAGCCGTCACGCAGGTAACCGCATTCGCAATGAACCTCGACATCTTCGCCGGATCGCCCGGATTGACTGCAGTGCGGGCGACCTTGCTAAGAAATGTCGGCAGGATTCTTGCCGAAAAGCTGCGCACAACGACGGGCGGCAGCGCCGACGCCATGCAGCGGGAACTCGAGGAAAGTCGGGCCAGGGTGCATGCAGGGCGCTTCATCGTGTTGATCTTCACGATGCTGGCAACCTATCAGCTGGCGATTTCGGCGCTTGTTCTCGTGCCGGAATCGGTGCGTCCGCTGACTTCGGTCCTGTCATTCATCTTTGTGATCTGGGCATTCATTCCCGTTGTGCTTTCACTGCGACGCAGCCCGTTCTCGCTTGAGTCCTATGGCTTGACGACACGACGCGCTGGCCCCATTGCCCTGCAGGCGCTGATCTGGACGATACCGCTGCTCCTGGTGGTGCCTGTCCTCAAATTGGCATGGATACGCTGGGCGCCTTCGATGGCGGATGAGCCGTTATTTGACCCCGCCTCCGTGTTCTCCGGTCGCCCCTTCAGCCTCGGGATATATCTGTTTGCGATAAGCCTGTACTTCATTCATGCACCGCTGCAGGAAATGGTCGCTCGCGCCGGGCTCCAGGGCACCCTTCAGAACTTTATCCCGACGCAGCACGGCCGCATCAACTGGAAGGCGATCCTCATTTCCAATCTGCTGTTCGCCGCATCGCATTCCTTCATCGGTTTCTGGTTCTGCGTTGCAGCGTTCGTGCCCGGCCTGTTCTGGGGCTGGATGTTCGCCAAACAGCGTTCCCTCATCGGCGTCGTGGTATCTCATATCGCTGTTGGAATCTGGGCGATCTTCGTGGTCGGAGTACACGAGATCATCGGGGGGTAGTGGTTCCCCGGATGACCCGCGACACACGCGCGGCCGGCACGAAGCGCGCTATGCCCCGCACCCTTCGTCGCGCAGCAGGTCCGTCACCACCTCGACCGGCACATCACCCGACGTGAACGTCTGCCCGATGCCGCGTGCCAGCACGAATTTCAGCGCGCCATCCTGCACCTTCTTGTCGCGCCGCATGTGACCGATCAGCGTGGCGGCGGAAAACCGCCGGTTCAACATGTTCAACTCGGCCGGCATGCCCATCGCCGCGATGTGCGACACCACGCGGTCCGTATCGTCCGGTGAACAATGGCCGAGACGGGCCGAGAGACGGAACGCAAGGCCGAGCCCGACCGCGACGCCTTCGCCGTGCAGCAGGCCGCCGGTGTAGCCGTACTCGGCCTCGAGCGCGTGGCCGAAGGTGTGCCCGAGATTGAGCAACGCCCGCCCGTCATTCGGCTTTTCCTCGCGCTCGTCGTCGCCCACCACCGCGGCCTTGAAGGCACAGGCGCGCCTGATCGCCTCCGCCTGCGCCTCGCGGTCGCCGCCCACCACCGCGGCGCCGTTGGCCTCGCACCAGGCGAAGAACGCGGCATCGCCGATCAGCCCGGCCTTGGCGATCTCGGCGTAGCCGGCGCGCAGTTCGCGCGGCGGCAGGGTGGCGAGCGTGCCGGTGTCGGCCAGCACCATGCGCGGCTGGTAGAATGCGCCCAGCAGGTTCTTGCCCTGCACGGTGTTGATGCCGGTCTTGCCGCCCACGGAGGAATCGACCTGCGACAGCAGCGTGGTCGGCACCTGCACGAAGGGCAGGCCGCGCAACGTCGTGGCCGCCGCGAAGCCGGCCAGGTCGCCAACCACGCCGCCCCCGAGCGCGATCACCGTAGTGCGCCGCTCGACGCGCGCCTCGAGCAGCTGATCGACCACGCCGCGCCAGCTTTCCACACTCTTCGACGCCTCGCCGGCGGGCACGACGATCTGGCTCACAGTGATCGCCGTTGCGGCCAGGCCCTTCAGTAGGGTCGGCAAATGGAGCCGTGCCACGTTCTCGTCGGTCACCACGACGGCGCGCTTCTGTTGGATGCGTGGCGCGAGCAGGGCGCCGGCCCGCGCCAGCAGGTCCTCGCCGATGACCAGGTCATAGCTGGTGCTCGGCAGCACCACCGACAGCCGCCGCGGCGCGCGCCAATCCAGCAGCACGTTCAGCACGCGCGAGGTCGTGGTGTCCGGGCTCTCGTCGCCACAGTCGACCATGACGTCGGCCTCGGCGTAGACGGGCGAACGGACATCGATCAGCCGCTGGAGAATGTCCGCCCGGTCGCCGTCGACCAGCAGGGGGCGGTTATCGCGGCCGGCCACCCGGCGCAGCAGGACCGCCAAGGGACAGCGCAGCCAGACCGAGACCGCCTCCTCGCGGACGGCGGCGCGCGTTTCCGGGTCCATGAACGCGCCGCCGCCGAATGCCAGCACCAGCGGGTCGCCCGCGAGCAGCCGGCGGATCACGCGGCGTTCGCCGGCGCGGAAATCGGGCTCGCCATAACGGGAAAACAGTTCGGGGATCGTGCAGCCGGCGGCCAGTTCGATCTCGGCATCGGCGTCGCGGAACGGCAGCCCCAGGCGCGCGGCCAAGCGGCGCCCGATCGAGGTCTTGCCGGCACCCATCAGCCCGACCAGGACGATGCTGCGTCCGGCGAGTGCCTCGGGCAGCGGAACAGCCTCCTTGAGCGCGGTGTTGCGTGTCATGGCAGTCAAAGCTAGCACACCGGCCGTCGAACAGGCCAAGATGGCTTGCTGGGAATCCAGTCGAACCAAGAGCCGGTGAGCAAGACGATGATCCGCATCTTTCTGATTGTCGTGGCCACGGGCCTGGTGCTGCTGGGGATCGCCGTGGTGTTCCTGGGCGCGTTTCCGCCGAACCCGGCGCCGCATCCGGTGGAGAAGGTGCTGCCGAACGACAAGTTCCAGACGCACTGAGGATTTTTGCCCCTGGACCGGCATATCGAGGCGTTCTTGGAGATGCTGGCGGCCGAGCGCGGCGCCGCCCGCAACACGCTGCTGGCCTACCGAGCGGACCTCGATGACTTTGCCGCCCATGCCGCCGCGGGCGGGCGGGGACCGGCGGGATGCGATGCGGCGCTGCTGCAGGCCTACATGGCGGGGCTGCAGCGAGCCGGGCTCTCGGCGCGCACGGCGGCACGACGGCTGTCGTCGCTGCGGCAGTTCCATCGCTTCCTGCTGTGTGAGGGCGTGCGTGCGGATGATCCCACATCACTGCTCGATGCGCCACGGCTGCCGAGCACGTTGCCGAAATACCTCAGCGAGCAGGAGGTCGACGCGCTGTTGGCCGCGGCGGGCAGTCTTCCGGGCCGGCGAGGCGTCATGGCGAGAGCGGCCGTGGAGATCCTTTACGCAACCGGCCTGCGTGTCTCGGAACTGTTGGCCCTGCCGCGCCAGGCACTGACCGGTGATGCCGCGGTGCTGCTGGTTCGCGGCAAGGGCGGCAAGGAACGAATTGTACCCCTGTCCGATGCGGCGAGGGACGCGGCCGCCGCCCTGGTTGCCCTGGACGACACGGCAAACCGCCATTTGTTCCCCGGACGCGACAAGCGGCGTGCCCTGACCCGTCAGGCGTTCTTTCTGCTGCTGAAGCACGTGGCACTGCACGCTGGGCTCGACCCGGCTCGCATCTCGCCGCATGTGCTCCGCCATTCGTTTGCGTCGCACTTGCTGGCGCATGGCGCAGACCTGCGCAGCCTGCAACTCCTGCTGGGGCATGCGGATATCGCGACGACGCAGATCTACACGCACGTGCTGGCCGAGCGCCTGCAGCGCCTGGTCGAGGCCCATCACCCGCTGGCGCGGCGCGCCTGACGCGCTATTCAGCCAGCGCCATCGCCGGCCGCCGCCTGGCAATGCGCAGCACCAAGAGCGACGCGATCAGGCAGGTCGCGCCGCTGGCGATGAATGCCATCAGATAGCTGCCTGTCGCATTCCGCATCACCCCCGCGCCGAGCGCCGCGAGCGCACCGCCGATCTGGTGGCCGCAGACGATCCACGAGACGATCACCGGGGCGTCCTTCTTGCCGAAAACCTCGTTGGTGAGGGCGACCGTCGGCGGCACCGTCGCCACCCAGTCCAGGCCATAGAACACGGCGAAGATCGACAGGCTGACCAGATCGAAGCTGGTGAACGGCAGCGCGATCAGCGACAGCCCGCGCAGACCATAGTACCAGAACAGCAGGAAGCGGGCGTTGTAGCGGTCGGTCAGCCAGCCCGACAGCGTGGTACCGATCAGGTCGAACACCCCCATCACCGCAAGCAGGCTCGCCGCACTGACCGCCGGGATGCCATGGTCCAAACAGAAGGAAATCAAATGCGTCGCCACCAGGCCGTTGGTGGAAAAGCCGCACACCGCGAAGGTCGAGAACAGCAGCCAGAAATCCAATGACCGCGCACCGCGTGCCAACCCTGCGATGGCGACCCGGAACGGATTTCCAGACGTGGGCACGATCGGCGCCTCGGCTGCCGCGCCGTATGGGCCAAGCCCAACACTGCCGGGGCTCTCGGCGAGCAAAAGCAGCACCATCGGAACCAGCGCCAGGATCACCAGCGCCACGGCCCAGGGCACGCTCTGCCAGCCGAAGTGCTCCGCAAGGCTCGCCAGCAACGGCAGGAAGACGAGCTGGCCGCTGGCATTGCTGGCGGTCAGCAATCCGACGACGAAGCCGCGATTCGCCACGAACCAGCGGTTCGCCACTGCCGTCGCCAGGCCGATCATGCCGGCCCCCGAGCCGATGCCGACCAGCACACCCCAGGTGGCATAGAGCTCCCACGGCTCGCGCGCAAAGGCGCTGCCGCCTGCGCCCAACAGCAGCAGAAGCAGCGACAGCAGCACGGTGCGACGCAGCCCTATCGTCTGGAGCAATGCCGCGGCGAACGGGCCGATCAGGCCTCCCAGCAGTATGTTCAGCGAGATCGCACCGGAGATCATCGTGGCGCTCCAGCCGAATGCGTGCTCGAGAGGGACGATCAGGACCCCCGGAGCGGCGCGGACGCCGACGGTCGCGAGGATCACGGTGAACATGACGCCGACAACGATCCAGCCGTAGTGGACCCGGTCCGCAAGCAGGCGCGCCAATCTTTGCGGCGCCGTCATGTTCTCCTCCGTCGAGCTTGTTTCAACATGACGATCGTCATATTATGGCCAGGTTGGCATATGACGATCGTCATGTCAAACGGAGATGGGATTCCATGCGCGGGGAACGCAAGGCCGAGACACGGCAGAAGATCCTGGAGGCTGCCGGCGCGCTGTTCCGCAAGCGGGGGATTGATGCGGTCGGGGTGGACGCGATCATGCACGCGGCCGGCCTGACGCATGGTGGGTTCTATGCGCATTTCGCCTCGAAGGAGGCTCTGGTGGCCGAGGTGTCGTCCGACTCGCTTGCCCGCGCCGCCGCGCGGTGGGAGCGGATTAGTCAGGAGGAAGACAGCCGCGCCGCACTCGCCAGGATCGTCGAGACCTATCTCGACCCGGCGCATATCGCAGCGTCGGAGCAGGGCTGCATGTTGACGACGCTTGGCCCCGAGGTGGCACGGCGGATCGGCTCGCGTCCGGCCATTACCGACTCGATCCGACGAATGGCCGACGCGCTGGCACGCTGCCTGCCGGGGCAGGACCGCCACGACGCACTGGCCACGCTTTCGGGCATGGTCGGTGCCGTGGTGCTGGCGCGCCTGTCAGATGATCCTGCGCTTGCCGATGCTTTGCTCGCCGCGACGAAGCATGCGGCGTGCTCACGTTAGACGGCTGAGCGGCCTACTCATCACATTGGTGGCATTAAGTCACGCAGGCGTGCGGCTGGGCGGGTTGACCCAAGCGATGGCGCCGAATGTGTCCCTGGCGCGCTGGTGTGTCTCCGGCTAAGCGAAACTCTCATGCCAAGAGATTGACGAGAGATTTACGATGAAATAACATCAGCACGGGGTGGGAGCATTCATGACGCTGGTCGACCAGCATGTCGGACGCCGCATCAGAGGAAAACGCCGCGCCCTCGGGCTCACCGAGGACGATCTCGCCAGGGCACTCGGCGTTGGCCGCGATACGATCGAGGCCTATGAACGCGCCTCCGATCGCGTCCCGTCCGAGCATCTGATCAAGCTGGCCGAATTCCTTGACGTCTCTGTCAGTTATTTCTTTCCCACAACTCCTTGTCCCGAGCCCTAGCCTGCTCACAACCGGCCGCACATAGGTCGAAGGCCAGATACGCCTGAGCGATCAGAGCCCGCGCATGATCACTATCGCCGCGTTCCAGTGCCCGGTCCGCCTCGCGCACATAGCGGTAAGGGTCCAGGAGGGAAACGAGCATGGTTCTGTCACCACGCTTGAAGGTCGGAAAGCGCTGCATCACGCGTGTTCCTTCGGTCGCCAAAATGACCGGGATGATAATGTGCACACAGTTGCATGTGTCAACGCTGCTCGCCTGGCCTTTTCGTGCAGGCGATTCGTGCTAAAGCCCGCGGCCCATGCGCCATTACCTCGACTTCGAGAAGCCGATCGCCGAGCTGGAGGGAAAGATCGAGGAGCTCCGGCGCATGTCGGAACCGGGCGGCATCAATATCGCCGAGGAGGTCACGCGGCTGACCGCCGTGGCTGATCGACAGCTGCGTGCCACTTACGCCAGACTCACACCGTGGCAGAAGACGCTGGTCGCGCGCCATCCCGACCGACCGCGGGCGCTGGACTACATCAACACGCTGATCAGCGACTTCACGCCACTGGCTGGCGACCGTGCCTTCGCAGATGACGCGGCAGTGGTTGGCGGGCTTGGACGGTTCCGTGGCCGCTCGGTCATGGTGCTGGGGACGGAAAAGGGCTCCGACACCGACAGCCGGGTAGAGCACAATTTCGGCATGGCGCGGCCGGAGGGCTACCGCAAGACGCGGCGGCTGATCGAGCTGGCGGGCCGGTTCGGCCTGCCGGTGCTGACCTTCGTGGACACCTCCGGCGCGTTTCCCGGCATCGACGCCGAGGCACGCGGACAAGCGGAAGCGATCGCCCGCTCGATCGAGGCATGCCTGGAGGCGCCGGTGCCCTTCGTCGCCACGATCATCGGCGAGGGCGGCTCCGGCGGGGCGATCGCATTGGCTGCGGGGGATCGGGTGCTGATGCTGGAGCATGCGATCTACTCGGTGATCTCGCCCGAGGGCTGCGCATCGATCCTGTGGCGCGACGCAGCGCAGGCGACGGCGGCGGCGGAGGCGCTGCGGTTGACGGCGGAGGACCTGAAGCGGATGGCGCTGGTGGATACGGTGGTCCCCGAGCCGTTGGGCGGAGCGCAGCGTGATCCGCAGGGGATGATCCAGACCGTGGGCGAAGCGGTTGCCGAGGCGCTTGGTCCGTTGGCAGCACTTGATGGCGCGACCTTGAAGGCGCGGCGGCGGGACAAGTATCTGGAGATGGGCCGCGAGGGGCTGCCCTGAGACATGGGGCTTGTTCTGCGCCCGGTGCTCGGAATTGCCGGCGCATTTGTTCTGTGGCGGGTATTGGCCGGGATCCTCGCGATCGATCCCGCGACCGCTGCAGCCGAACGCATCGGCTTGGCATGTGCCGCGTTGCTGCCGGGGGTTCTGGTGTTCAATCTGATGATCGCGCTGCAAATGCTGGTGCGGGCATGGAGCCGGGCGGTGGATCCGCTGGCGGGTATCGATAGCCGATTTCTGCGAGTGAACCAGCGCGCTTTGACCAACACGGTGGAACAGCTCGTCGGATTCGTGCCGGCGCTGGCGGCACTCGCGGCCGGCGCGCCGCCGACCTGGCTACCAGGCGTGGTGGCTCTGGGGTTTGTATTCGCGGTGGCGCGGCTCGTGTTCTGGGGTGGCTATCTGCTGGGACCGCTGCTGCGCGCGCCGGGGATGGCCGCGACATTCGCAGTCAACGTGGTAACGTATGCTGCGGCGGTGTGGGTGTGGTGGCCATAGGCGAGTTCGCGAGGCATTGCGCACACGCTCCCAAGTGGTCGAAGCTGCACGAGGCAGGAGGGAAACGCACATGCACTGGACCGATCGGCGTCAACGTTTTCGCGCAGTCCTGGCTGGGGATCGCTGCGTGCATCCGGGCTCGGTGTTCGACCCGATCTCGGCGCGCATCGCCGAGGAGCTGGGCTTCGAGGTCGGCATGTTCGCCGGCTCCATCGCGTCGTTCACCGTGCTTGGTGCGCCGGACCTCATCGTGCTGACGCTCACCGAGTTCGCCGAACAGGCGTACCGCATCAACCGCGCCGGCAAGTTGCCGCTGCTGGTCGATGCCGACCACGGCTACGGCAATGCGCTGAATGTGATGCGCACGGTGCAGGAGCTGGAGACCGCCGGCGTGGCGGCGATGTGCATCGAGGATACGCTGCTGCCGAAGACCTACGGCGAGAAGAAGCCAAGCCTGATCTCGCTCGAGGAAGGCGTGGGCAAGATGCGCGCCGCACTCGCCGCGCGCGAGGATCCATCGTTCGTCATCGTCGGCCGCACCAGTGCGGCTGCGACGACCGGGACCGAGGACGCGGTCGCGCGCGCCAAGGCCTATGCCGAGGCCGGCGTCGATGCGCTGTTCTTCGCGGGCGGCATGACGCGCGAGCAGCTGGATGCGATCTCCGGCGCGGTGAAGGTGCCGCTGATGCTGGGCGGTTCGGGCCGCGAGCTGCAGGATCCGGATTATCTCGGCAGTCGTCGCGTGCGGATCGCGTTGCAGGGACATCAGCCGTTCTCGGCCGCGGTGCAGGCGGTCTACAACACGCTGAAGGCGCTGCGCGAAGGAACCAAGCCAGGCGATCTGCAAGGCGTCGCTTCGGCGGAGACGATGCGGCGGGTCACGCGCGACGGCGACTACAAGAGCTGGATGGAAAAGTTCCTCGGGGGCTGAAAGCAGAATTCACCACAAAGACACGAAGGCACGAAGATGGTTCGACTTCGTGTCTTTGTGCCTTTGTGGTGAACGTCATCTATCCTGGCATCACGATGCGCCGTCCCACACCGTTCGGCAGCGCCATGCCGGCACGTTCGCGCACCATCGCCTGTATCATCGCCTGCACAACAGGCGGAAACGGCGCCACGCGACGCGCCGCCATGTCGATGTGCAACGCGATCAACTCCTGCGCGGCGACACGGTGGCCGCCCTCGGCGTGGAACATCTCGTGGAAGTAGTGCAGACGCTTGGTATCCGCGCCCAGCAGATGCGCCACCACGCGCACCCGCTCGGCCACCCGCACCTCGCGCTCATAAAGCGTGTGCGTCTCCGCCGTGAACGTCGAGTTGCCGGTTGCGTCGCGATAGGCCTGTCCGACGCCAATTGCGTCGTACATCAGGTCGGTCGCCTGATCGAACAGCACGACATAATACGCCAGGTTCATATGGCCGTTCGCGTCGATCCATTCGGGCAGGACCACGCCTTCGCATTGCGGGAAATCCATTCCGGTTCCGTGCTCCTCCATCGCGCACCAGCTTGTTGACGAAGCGGCACGGGGTCAAGCACACACGGGGATGCGCCGGATGCGGGCAAGCGAGATGGAGGTCGCCGACGGGCTGCCGCCGCGCGAGCGATGGCGTGCCATGCTCGCAGTCGCCATCGCGGTCGCGATGTCGGTTCTGGTGACGTCAATCGCCAACATCGCGCTGCCGACCATCGCGCGCGACATGGGCGCGACGCCCGCCGCGTCGATCTGGGTGGTAAACGCCTATCAGCTCGCGGTCACCGTAACATTGCTGCCGTTCGCCTCGATGGGCGACATCTATGGTCACCGCCGCATCTATATCTGGGGCCTGGTGGTCTACACCGGCGCATCGCTGCTCTGTGCGCTGGCACCGTCGCTGCCGGTGCTGGTGATCGGGCGCGTCGTGCAGGGCTTCGGCGGCGCCGGCGTCATGAGCGTGAACGGCGCGCTGGTGCGCTTCATCTATCCGCGCGAAATGCTCGGACGCGGGATCGGCTTCAACGCACTGGTCGTCGCCGGATCGTCTGCCGCGGGACCGTCGGTGGCCGCCGCGATCATGTCGGTGCTGTCCTGGCCCTGGCTGTTTGCGCTGCAGGTACCAGCCGGCATGCTGGCGCTCTTGCTGGCGTTCAACTTCTTACCGAGGACGCCGCGCGCCGGCCATCCGTTCGATCCGCTGAGTGCAGTGCTGAATGCCGTCACGTTCGGCCTGTTCATCACTGCACTCGACGGCATCGGACGTGGCCAGGGCGCCGCCACGGTATTGATGGAACTCGCGATTAGCGTCGTGGTCGGCTGGTTCTTCGTGCATCGACAGTACACGCTGGCCGCGCCGATGCTGCCAGTCGATCTGTTCCGCCGCCCGGTGTTCGCGCTGTCGGTGGCCACCGCGATCTGTGCGCACGCCGCACAGCTCATCGCCTTTGTGTCGCTGCCGTTCTACTTTCAATATGTCGGCGGTCTCTCGCCGATCGAGATCGGCGTGCTGATCACGCCATGGCCGGCGGCACTGGTGATCATGGCACCGATCGCCGGACGACTGGCGGATCGATACTCTGCGGGACTGCTCGGCGGGTTCGGTCTTGCCGTGATGACGTTGGGTCTGCTGCTCGTGCTGTTCTTGCCGGAACCGCCCGCACGGATCGATGTGGCCTGGCGGCTTGCGGTGTGCGGCATCGGCTTCGGTTTCTTTCAGTCACCGAACAACCGTCTGATGATCGCCAGCGCACCGCCCGATCGTGCCGGCGTGGGCAGCGGAATGCTGTCCACTTCACGGCTGCTTGGCCAGACCACGGGCAGCGCGCTGGTGGCTTTGGTGTTCGGGTTGAGCAGCGGTGGACCGGACGCGGTCCAACTGGGCACGAAGCTCACCATCGGCATGGCTGCCGGGTTCGCCGCCATCGCGATGGTGCTCAGCAGCCTGCGCGTGCGTCAGCCGCAGTCGGTGTGATACCCATCGTGCCGGCTGTTGCTGTGCGGGAGTATCTATCCGCTACAGATATTTCGCCGGCCGGATCATCGCCCGCCACATATGCGCAACCGGCGAGTTGTCGAAGCCGAGCCCCTGTTCCGGCTGGCGGAAATTGCGGCCGATCACGTCGGTGAACTCTTCCAGCTCGACCTTCGCATCCGGGTCGAACGAGTAGATGTCGTGCACCGTGATCATCCGCCCCGACATGTACCATTTGTGGTTGCGCATCCGCTGGTAGTCTTCCTCGACATACGGGTCGGGACGGTAATCGGCGCCGAAGGTCTTGACGTAGGATTGCGGATATTCGTAGCCGACCGACGGGTCCGGATAGAACCGCAGCACCTGGTGCGCGCGGATCGCCCAGGTAACCTCCTCGTCCACATAGGGTTCCACCAGTTGCGCGCCCCAGTAGCCGTGGTCGCCGCGGATGAAGCCGATGGTCGAGATGTCGTGCAGCAGGCAGGCGAGTACCATGTTGTCCGGCAGCCCGGCATTGACTGCGTGCTTGGCACTCTGCAGCAGGTGCGCGGCTGGCCCGAAGCGGTGTTTGAAGAAGTCCATGAGCGTCGGCTTCGCAGGCATTGCCGGCAGGCGCGGATCGTCGCCCATGAGCACGCGCGCGTTCGGATTCTTGGCCATCAGGGTGGCGGCGTTCGGCGGCGGGCTCATGTCACCTTCGGCCATGCTGCAAAGCCGCGACTTGATGACGATGTAGTCGAGCTCGCGGGCCATCTTCTCTTCGAGCGCGTCGGCGCGCTGGGAGAGGGTTGCCGTGTCGTTCATACGTTTTCTCCTGGACGGGCGCGTATCTAAGTGAGCCTAGCAGATCACGGTCGAGCGTGTCGAATGGCCGACTGGCGGAATCTGGCGCCTGCGTTGCTCTTGAACGTGCGCCATTTGCAGCTTATTACGATGGTTGTCCGATGTGGAAGTACCTATGACCGATATGAAGTCAGCCAGCTTTTGGATTGGGTTGGTCATAATCCCGCTGCTCGGCCCGGTGGCGGCGCCGCCAGAGGCACATGCGCAACAGATCGGCGACCCCACCGCGGGCGGGCAGATTGCCGAAGGCTGGTGCAGTTCCTGCCACGTGGTCGGACCAGCTTCGCAACACGGCACCAGCACCGGCGCTCCGACGTTCGCGGCCATTGCTCGCATGAAGTCGACGACGCCCATGTCCCTCAGGGTGTTCCTGCTGACGCCGCACCCTCGCATGCCCGATCTGCACCTGTCTCAGGACGAGATCGACGACCTTGGCGCCTATATATTGAGCCTGCGGCGCAAGTAACGCGTCAACGCCGGCGCCGCATCAATAATACCCGCTGCCGCCGTTGACGTGGATGCTCTGGCCGGTGATGAAGCCGCCATCGTCGCTGACGAGGAACAGGCAGGTGGCGGCGATCTCGTCCACCGTTCCCTGACGCCCAAGCGGGATGCCGGCGGCGTTCGGCGTCCGGCCCTGATACCATTCGGGATTGGCCCGCATGGTATCGATGCTGCCCGGCGACACGACGTTGACGCGGATGTTGTGCGCGGCGAACTCCGAGGCCAGTCCGCGGGCGAACCCGACCAGGCCCATCTTGGCCGCGGAGACATGTGCGCGTCCGCTGCCGCCGACGAATGCGCCCTCGCCGGTGAAGAACAGGATGCGCCCATATTTGTTCTTGACCATCAACTCGATGATCGCTCGCGTGAGGTAGAGCGCACCGTCCAGCACGACGCCGCGGACCGCTTCCCAGTCCTGCATCGTCAGCTCGGTAAAGGGCTTGTGCGGCCGGATAGCGGCGTTGTTGATCAGGATGTCGACGCGGCCGAACTCGGAGAGCGCCCGCGCAGCCATCGCCTCGACCTGGTCTTTGCTGGCGACGTCGGCGACAACGGCGATCGCCTTGACCCCGACGCCTTGCGCTTCGCGCACGACGGCATCGGCCTCGGCCTGGTTGGTGCGGGCATTGACCACGACATGCGCGCCTTCGCCGGCCAGCTTCAGCACCGTCGCGCGGCCGATGTTGCGGCCCGACCCGGTCACCAGCGCGACTTTTCCTTCAAGCTTTCCCATGGTCTCCCTCCATTATTGCAAAACCACCGCGGTGATGGTCACCGTCGTACACCGTGCACGCCGCGCGCGCGGAAAACCACTCCGAAGGACCCTGGGGTGAACACTCTATGGCATATCAACCCCGCGAGGTACTTCCGAGGACGCTTTCCAGGCGGTCCACAGTCAGCATTCCAGGTCTTCCTCGCCGATCGGGAGCGACCTCTGTCAGGCTCGGTAAACGCAATCCTTCCACAAAATCCAAATCGACGAAAACCACTTCCGAGCCGGCTCGACTGCCGCAGAGAACACATTCACGATCGCCTGTGTATGGGCACCAAAGTCGCACAGATTCACATAAAATAACAGTTGTGTCTTCTCCCGGTATGGTGTGCCTTTCGCGGCCAACGCCTCTGCTCTCATTGCTTTGATTTCAGCCAGCATGCGGATCGAACTGAAGGCCTGTTCGGCAGTGGCCCATTCCTCGACGGGCCAATTATACCAAGTGACGATAAGCTTGACTTTCCGGCTGGTGCACCCCGTCATGGCGGGCGAAGGCCCGCCATCCACGTCTTTGCTGATCCCAGCGAGGAAAGACGTGGATGCCGACCTCCGTCGGCATGACGATGAGAGCGGCGTTCGAGTGTCAGCATCAAGGCGGGTTGGTATTATAGGTCGGGAACCCTGCTGCAGCGAGAGCCGAGTATTCTTCGCCACGCCTTCGATCAGGGTGGTCAACCTCAACGAGTTCTTAGCTGTCAATCTTGCCGTCGTCGAACTGCAATCTAAAATCGGGCCGCTCCTCCGGAATCAGTCGGGCGGCACACGCGCTGCGTTTCTAGCCAAATTCCGCGGCCACCCAAGCCTCGCGCACGAATTCAATGCCGGGCTGGGCGAATAGATGCTCACTGCCGAGCCTAACCATGAGGCGCTTCGAATATAGTCGCATCTGGGCAGGCGGCATCCACCCAGAAAGTCGATCTTTGTTCGCTCTTACCTCGTCCGCCGTCATTCGCATCTACTGCTCACTTTGGTGCCACGTTGCGCTGAATCGATCCCAGTGCATAACACTTGCACGATCCTCGAAATCGCTCTGGCTATAGCGTGCTACCCTTCTCTCCCACCGGTTCCCCGCAGCTCCCCGCTCCGCACGCTGGCGATCGCATTGTTCAGAATCTGCACGATCGCCTCGTCTGCGACACTGCGCGCCAGCAGCGCCAGCGACCCGCCCAGCAGCGCCGAAGCGATCGACAGCGCATCGATCTTCTGGCTCACCATGTATTCGATGGCCTTGTCCACCACGGCGCCCGCGTGGCCCAGATCTTCCGGTGGCTGTTCGTCGGTCATCGTGCGCATCTCCTCAGTCCGCGATTTCGGTCTCCGGCTCCGTCTGCTCCTCGGCCTGCAGCGCCCACATCCGGGCATACAGCCCGTCGCGCGCCAGCAGTGCCGCGTGCCGCCCGCGCTCTGCCACGCGGCCGTCGCGCAGCACGATGATCTCGTCCGCGTCCACCACGGTGGACAGCCGGTGCGCGATCACCACCGTGGTGCGATGCCGCGCCACTGCGCGCAGCGCCGCCTGGATGTCCTGTTCGGTCCGCGTATCCAGCGCGCTTGTCGCCTCATCGAGGATCAGGATGCGCGGGTCCTTCAGGATGGTGCGTGCGATCGCCACGCGCTGCTTCTCGCCACCCGACAGTTTCAGCCCCCGCTCGCCCACACGCGTGTCGTACCCATCCGGCAGCGACACGACGAAGTCGTGCACCTGTGCCAGTCGCGCGGCATGCTCGATTTCGTCCTGCGCAGCACCAGGCCTTCCATAGGCTATGTTGTAGCGGATCGTGTCGTTGAACAGCACGGTGTCCTGTGGCACCACGCCGATCGCCGCACGCAGGCTCTCCTGCCGCACGTCGCGGATGTCCTGGCCATCGATCAGGATGCGCCCACCGGTCACGTCGTAGAAGCGGAACAGCAGCCGGCTGATAGTGGATTTTCCGGCGCCCGTCGCGCCGACGATGGCAAGCCGGCCCCCCGCGGGCACAGTAAAATCGACGCCCTTGAGGATTTTCCGATCCGGCCGATAGCCGAACTGCACGTCCTCGAACCGTACCTCGCAGGCAGCCCCATCAGACAGATGTGCCGCCAGCGCCACAGCACCCGGCCGGTCGGCGATCTCCTGTTCCTCTTCCAGCAGACGGAACATCTGCTCCATGTCGACGATGCCCTGCCGGATCGTCATGTAGACCATGCCGAGGAATCCCAGCGGCTGATAGAGCTGCATGAGATAGGTGTTCACCAGCACGAACTGACCGACCGACATTGTGCCCGCGCCGACCTCGCGCGCCGCCATCAGCATGATCAGCGTCAGCCCCAGGGCGATGATGAACGCCTGGCCGATGTTCAGATAATTGAGCGACACCTGAACGCGCACGGCCGCCCGCTCATAGCGTGCCAGCGCAGTGTCGTAGCGCGCTGCCTCGTGCGGCTCGTTGCCGAAATACTTCACCGTCTCGAAGTTGAGCAGGCTGTCCAATGCCTTCGTGCTTGCGTCGTTGTCGGTGTCGTTCATCGTGCGGCGGATGCGCGCGCGCCAGCCGGCGAAGGTCATGGTGAAGAGCGCATAGCTCGCCACCGCGGCGAAGGTGATCGCGGCGAACCGCCAGTCGAACAAATGCCAGATGATGCCGGTGACCAGCAGCAGCTCGATCACCGTCGGCACCACGTTGAACACCGCGAGCCGCAGCACCGACTGGATGCCCACCATGCCGCGATCGAGCGCGCGCGCCAGGCCGCCCGTCTGCCGGTCGAGGTGGAAGCGCAGACTAAGCGCATGCAGATGGCGGAACGTGCGCAGCGCGGCCACGCGGACGGCGTGCTGCTGCACCTTGGCAAACAGGGCGTCGCGCAGCTCGCCGGACACGGCCGAGCCCACGCGCAGCAATCCGTAGGCGATCACCAACGCCATCGGGATCGCCAGCATCGCGGTGGCGTCCTTCGGCGCCAGCGCATCGACGATGCGGCCATAGACGACCGGCACGTAGACCGTCGCCACCTTGGCGAGCAGCAGCAGTCCCATCGCCAGGACGACCCTGACCCTTGCGCCAATATCGTGTTCCGGCCACAGGAAGGGCAGCAGCGAGCGAACCGTCGTCAGGGCGGAGCGCTGAAGTCGTGGCAGTGTGGGTATGGCCGCTTCCTCGGGTCGGGTTCGTCGCATTCCCGGCATGTGGCATGCAGGGGGAAAATTTGAAAGGCGAGGCCATGGCAGGCGAGGCGACGGACCGCGGCTTTCTTCACCACCTTCGCACCTGCAACAACGCGCGTCTGCCCGGCGACCGCGTGGCCTTCCGGATCGGATCGGCCCAGGTCGGCTGGGTGAAGCCGGCGCTCGCCGCGGCGCTGGCGAATTTTGCCGCCATCAGCGCCGATGCCGCGGGGGTCACCCTGGCGGACGGCGCGGAACTGCCCGCAATCGCCCGCCGACTGGTGGAGGACGGCCATTTTCGCTTCCGTCGGGAGGATTTCGACATCCGCGCCGCGCCCGGGGGAGACGTGCTGGCGCGACTCGATCGCGGCGCGCTGCCCAGCTTCGGCGTCGTGGCGGAGGGCGTGCACATGAACGGCCTGGTGCGCCGCGCCGACGGTGTCCATGTATGGGTGGCGCGCCGGGCCGCCGACAAGGCGCTCGACCCCGGTAAGCTCGACCATATTGTCGCCGGCGGCGTGCCTTCCGGCCTGACCCCGGCGGAGACGCTGGTGAAGGAAGCCGAGGAAGAAGCGGCAATTCCCGCCGCGCTGGCGCGCCGGGCGGTTCCGGTCGCGCTGATCACCTACGCCATGGAGCGCCCCGAGGGTCTGCGGCGTGACCGCCTGCACTGCTACGACCTTGATTTGCCCGACGATTTCTGTCCCCGCGCGGCGGACGGCGAGGTGGAGGCGTTCGAGCTGTGGCCGATCGCGCAGGTCATGCAGGCGGTCCGCGACACGGACCGGTTCAAGTTCAACGTCAACCTGGTGCTGATCGACCTGTTCCTGCGGCAGGGCCTGATCGTCGGCCGCGAGGCCGATGCGCTGCGGGGCGGACTGCGGGGCGGAACGGCCTAGCTCAGCACTTGTGGGGCTGCGGCGCCAGGTCCGTCATCTTCGCGTCCATCACGAAGTCGCCGAAGTCCATCTGCAGGTTGTCGGCCACGCCATTCTCCCAATAGCGCATGCCCACCTGATAGCTCGGCACCTCGCTCTTGGAACTGCGATCGAAGAACGCCAGGCGGACGCGCGTGCTGGGCAGGTCCGACAGCATTGGGAACTTGCTGGCCTCGGGCTTCTTCCAGTCGAGCACGACGACGGAGCTGTCCTCCGCGCCCGAATCGTCGGTGCCGTCGAACAGCGGCAGCGCCAGGAACTTCTTGCCGGACTGGGCGCCGGCCAGGATCGCTGAGGTGTGCGCCATCGGGAACAGCGTGCCGGGCGGCAGCTTCTTGATGGTGTCCTCGGGCACCGTGTAGTGCGCCTCGCCCGGGCCGCCGGCGCGTTCCAGCGTGGCGTCGCCGTCGGTCTGGCTGGTGACCGCGGTGTCGGTCGTCTGCTTCATGTGAAAGCGGAACTTGAGCCCGTCCTTCGCCTCCCAGGTGGCGTAGTCGGACACCATCTTGACGTCCTGGCCGTCGGTGTTCGTGAGGGTCATGGATAGCCGCTGGCGCACCGCCCAGCCGTCGCAGGCATCGATCACCTCGTAGCCCATCGTGCCGCTGGCCGCGACAACATCGCCGCCCCGGCTGCCGCTGAGGGTCAACGTGTAGATCGCCCGATGGGCGGCCAGCGCCGTGTTCAGCCCACCCGCCTGCGCGGGAGGGAACGAGACGGCTGGGGAGATGCAAAGGGCCAGGGCGGCTGCCAGTGCGGCAGGAAAGCGCATGAGGTATCTCCGCTTGCGGGTCAGCGCCGAACATAGGCAGGCCGGCGGCGATGCGCCAGCGAGCACGCTTTGATGTGCGGGGCCCACCGCGCACTGTTCCTCCTGCAAAGCGCGCTGCCCATTGCCCCTTGTCGCTTTGCTGACCCATCCCACGGCCGGATCCGTTGGCGGACTACAATGGCGTTTACCGATCGGAAACGGTTATTCCCTAGCGTCCGCCTATCCATGCAGGCTCGGTCCACGTTCTGGAGGCATCATGACCACAATCGGCGCCGTCACCCCCGACCCTCAGGCAACGCCACTGCCGAATTCTACCCCTAAGGCCAAGGATACGCCCACGTCGCGCGGCGGTGATCAGGCAGCGGCGAGAGCAGCGCACCTGGCAGAGAAGAAGGCGGCCGACCAACTCTCCGCCGACCAGGCGGCCAAGGCGGCGGCGGGCGTCATCAAGAACGACCAGCAGGCGCTGGCGAAGAACGCCAACGCGGCCAAGGAAGCCGACGACGCGGTAAAGTCCGACACCCGTGGCAGCGGCCTGCTGAACATCATCACGTAAGGCATCGGCGGCGCGTGTATCCCATCCCGCTCACGCCCCGCCGCGCGCCTTGGGCGGCAGATCGATCCGCAGGTGCAGTTCCTTCAGCCGGGCCGGCGGCACTTCGGCCGGCGCGCCCATCATCAGGTCCTCGCCCTGCTGGTTGAGCGGGAACAGGATCACCTCGCGGATATTCGGCTCGTCGGCCAGCAGCATGACGATCCGGTCGATGCCCGGCGCCGACCCGCCATGCGGCGGCGCGCCGTAGCGGAACGCGTTCAGCATGCCGCCGAAGCGGGCTTCCACCTCCTCGGCCTTGTAGCCGGCGATCTCGAAGGCGCGGATCATGATGTCCGGCCGATGGTTGCGGATCGCGCCCGAGGACAGCTCCACCCCGTTGCAGACGATGTCGTACTGGAACGCCTTGATGGTCAGCGGGTCCTGCGTGTTCAGCGCCTCCATCCCGCCCTGCGGCATGCTGAACGGGTTGTGGCTGAAGTCGATCTGCTCGCGTTTCTTCGTTCAGCTCGTACATCGGGAAATCGGTGATCCAGCAGAAGCGGAACGCGTTCTTCTCGTTGAGGCCGAGCTCCTCGGCAAGGCGGGTGCGCACCAGCGCCGGCGAATTTCGCCGCAACGTCCGGCTTGCCGGCGACGAAGAACACCGCGTCGCCCGCGTCGAGCCCGCAGGCAGCGCGGATCGCCTCGGCGCGGTCGGCCTCCAGGTTGCGGGCGATCGGCCCCTTCGGTCCGTCCGCCTCGTAGACGATATAGCCGAGCCCGCCGGCCCCTTCGGCCCGCGCCCATTCGTTCAGCTTGTCGAAGAAGCTGCGCGGCTGCGATGCGGCACCCGGCGCGGGGATCGCGCGGACCACGCCGCCCGATGCGGCGATGCGCGCGAACAGGCCGAAGCCCGACCCGGCGAAATGCTCCGTGACATCGGTGATCCGCAGCGGATTGCGCAGGTCGGGCTTGTCCGAGCCGAACTCCAGCATCGCCGTGTCGTAGGGGATGCGCGGAAACGGCGGCGGCGTCACCGCGCGGCCCTCGGCGAATTCGTCGAACACGCCGGCGATCACCGGCTCGATCGTGTTGAACACGTCCTCCTGGGTGACGTAGCTCATCTCGAAATCGAGCTGGTAGAATTCGCCCGGCGAGCGGTCGGCGCGCGCGGCCTCGTCACGGAAGCAGGGCGCGATCTGGAAATAGCGGTCGAAGCCCGCCACCATGGCAAGCTGCTTGAACTGCTGCGGCGCCTGCGGCAGCGCATAGAATTTTCCGGCATGCATGCGCGACGGCACCAGGAAGTCGCGCGCGCCCTCGGGCGAGGACGCGGTCAGGATCGGCGTCTGGAACTCGGTGAAGCCGGCCTCGATCATGCGGCGGCGGATCGAGGCAATCACCCCGGCGCGCAGCATGATGTTGCGGTGCAGCTTCTCACGGCGCAGGTCGATGAAGCGGTATCTCAGGCGGATATCCTCGGGGAATCGTTCGTCGCCGGCCACCTGCATTGGCAGCACTTCGGCCGCCGACTGGACCGCCATCTCGCCGACCCGCAGCTCGATCTCGCCGGTGGGCAGGCGCGGGTTCACCGTGCCTGGCTCACGCTCGACGACCTGGCCGGTCACCGTGATCACGCTCTCCGGCCGTACGGCGTCGGCCGCGGCGAAGGCGGGCGAGCCGGCAGGGAACACGCACTGCGTCATGCCGTAATGGTCGCGCAGGTCGATGAACAGCAGCCCACCATGGTCGCGCTTGGCGTGCACCCAGCCTGAGAGGCGGGCGGGGCGCCCGGCATCGGCGGCGCGCAGCGCGCCGCAGGTATTGGTGCGATAGGCGTGCATGGCGGCCTGTCCCGTCGGTCAAGGGCCGGCAGACAAGCCCCGGCCTTTCGGGCGAGTCAAGCGGCGCGCGCGGATCGGGGGCTCGCGCGCGTGACCTGTGAACGCGTTCACATCCTGGGCGGCATCGATCGCGCCATGGTCGCCTCGGCGCGTCGCTATTGGCGCGGACCTGGGGGAAGGAGCGACAATGAAGACCATCGTTTTCTGTGCCGATGGGACATGGAACGGTCCTGGGCAGCCGGACAGTGACAACAAGACGGCCCCGACCACAAACGTGTTCAAGCTGTTCGGGAATCTGGATGGGACCAACTCGGTAGAGACGTCGCAGCTCGAAAAGGAACAGGAGCGCACGCTGAAGGGTACCGGCGGAGCCGTACTTCAGTGCGCCAAATATCTGCACGGCGTCGGCAACTCGGACAATTTCCTGGTGAAGGCGCTTGGCGGCACGGTCGGCGCCGGCCTCATCGCGCAAATCGTGCGCGGCTACACCTATATCTCGCGAAATTATACGCCCGGGGACAAGATCTTCATCATCGGATTCAGCCGAGGCGCCTATACGGCCCGAGCGCTGGCCGGGCTGATTGCAGCCAAGGGACTCATCGCGATGCGACGAAGAACGACCTGACAAAGGAGGACGCCTATCGGCTGGGATCCGCAGTCTGGTATGCCTACCGGAAATCGGCCGTTCAGGGCAAAGGGGACTGGTTCGGACGCCTGCAGCAGATTGCGTTCGACCTGCCGCATTTCGTCAGCAAGCCTCCGGCCGACGATCAGCTCGTCGCCGCGCCAATCGAGGCGGTTGCGGTATGGGACACGGTGGGCGCACTCGGCATTCCGGTGTTCACCGTCAAGGCATCGCGCATCGACGCCTTTCAGTTCGCCGACCTGGCTCTGAACGCCAAGGTGGCGCACGGCCTGCACGCCATCTCCGTCGATGAGAGGCGGTCGGACTTCACCCCCACCTTGTGGGACGCCGATCCCCGCATCATCCAGGTGCTGTTTCCGGGCGCACATGCCGATGTCGGCGGCGGCTATACGACGGATGGCAAGCAGAGCGGACTTTCGGATTGTGCGCTGGTCTGGATGACGGCGGAACTCAAGGCGCTGGGCGTGAGGTTCTCGGACACGCCCGCCTATGTGGCGACGCCGGACCCCGCCGGGGTCAGCCACCAGCCATGGGCGGACCTGCCGTGGCCTGCACTGCCGCACGGCGCGCGGGCGTTCCCGGCGGGGCTGCGCCTGTCGAAATGCCTGATCGAACGCCTCGGCTCCGGACCGGTCACCAGCACGCCGGACGCGCTGGCCGCATACGCCCCGAGCAACCTGGCGGCGTATCTGAACGGCATGAAGCCAGCGGACGGGGTCTTCGTTGTCTGAGGGCGTGCGGCCAGGCCGGCGCAGCGCATGCCGTGACGGTCTGGCCTTTCCCCGGGCGCCGTGTACAACGCACCGATGCCACGTCACTCTCGCTCAGGCTTTCCTCCGCCCTCCCTCGTGGCCACCACCGAAGCGCTGAAGCAGCTCTGCGATCGGCTCGGCGGGGAGCAATTTGTCACTGTCGATACAGAATTTATCCGCGAACGCACCTACTGGCCGGAGCTCTGTGTCGTACAGTTGGCCGGCGCCCGCGAGGTCGCGGTGGTGGATGCCGAGGCGCCCGATATCGACCTCGCCCCGCTCGGCGAACTGCTGGCCAATCAGTCGGTCATGAAGGTGTTCCATGCCTCCCGGCAGGACATCGAAATCTTCGTGTTGCGGTTCGGCGATGTGCCGAAGCCGCTGTTCGACACCCAGATAGCGGCCATGGTGGCCGGGTTCGGCGACCAGGTGGGCTACGATGCGATCGTCTCATCGCTGACCGGCGGATCGATCGACAAGGCGCACCGGTTCAGCGACTGGTCCGCGCGCCCGCTGTCGGCCGCGCAGATCGAATACGCCGCCGCTGATGTCACCTATCTGCGCGAGGTCTACACCAGGCTGTGCGCACGGCTGGAAAAGGACAAACGACTGGAGTGGGTGGCCGAGGAACTGGCCGAGCTGGCCGACCCGGCGACCTACCGACCCGATCCCGAGACGATGTGGGAACGGCTGCGTCCGCGCAGCAGCAACCGCCGCTTCCTCGGCTTGCTGCGGGCCGTGGCGGCCTGGCGCGAGCGCGAGGCGCAGCGGGTGAACATTCCCCGCCAGCGCCTGCTGCGTGACGAGGCGTTGCTGGAGATCGCCGCCACCGCACCCGATACGCCCGATGCGCTGGCGCGTGGCCGCGGGATCAGCCGCGGGTTCGCCGAGGGGCGCACCGGCGCGTCCCTGTTGGCCGCCATCGAAGCGGCGAAGGCGCTGCCGGACGAGGCGCTCCCCGACGCGCCGACCGGGCGCGACGGCGCGCGACCATCCCCCGCGCTCGTGTCGCTATTGAAGGTGCTGCTGGCGGCCAAATGTGAGCAACATCACGTGGCTGCCAAACTGGTTGCCAGCGCGGATGAGATCGACCGGCTGGCAGGCGAGGATGCACCGAACATCGCCGCGCTGCATGGCTGGCGGCGCGAGGTGTACGGCGCGGATGCGCTGGCGCTGAAACAGGGTCGCATCGCGCTCGGCGTCCAGGGCAGGCGGGTGACGCTGGTTCCAGCCGCGTAACCGCGGTTGCGTTGCGCCATTGGCATGATATCGTCGGCCTGGCCGAGGCGCGTCTGCGCGACCAACAATCCGGTTGAGACATGAGCCACGCGGTCAAGGCCACGCCCGATACGGACGGCTGGGTCGCACGGCTGGTGCTGTCCGGGCTGGCCATATTGCTGATCGTGGTGAACATCGCGCTGGAGATCACCTACCTGAACAATTTTCACAACGCCACCGCATGGGCCAACCGCTCGCTGCAGGTCATGCGCGTGCTCAACGAGATCGAGGAACTGACGGAACACAGCGGACAGGATCAACGGATCTACCGCCTGTACGGCGATGCGCAGCGTCTGGATTCCTGCCGCCGTGCGCTGGGCGAACTTCCTGCGTGGCTTGGGCGGTTGCGTGAGCTGGTCGTTTATGACGACGACCAGATCAATCGACTCGGTGGTCTGACGACACTGATCGAGCAGGACAGCGCACACCTGGTCACGGACCTTACCCCCGTCGAAGCGCGCTTCAGCGATGGTCGCATGCCGCAGGAACTGGCGGCCGGCGTAGACCGGACGAATGCGATCATCGCTGCGATCGACGTCATGCTGGCGAATGAACAGAAACTGCTGCGCGGCCACCTGTCCGACATCGAGTCGAGCGACACCGTCAAACTCACCGCGGGCACGGTTATCAGAACTGGCGCCATCGTTCTCGTTATGGCTATTATTCTTGTTATGCATCGAAAGTCACAGAGAAATGAGGCGCTGGCCAAGGCGCGATTCGCCGCGCTGCAGGAAAGTGACCAACGCTTCCGGCGCGCATTCGACGAGAGCCCTCTCGGCATGCTGCTGGCGCGGCAGGACGGGCAGCACATCGTCCAGGCAAATCCGGCGTTCTGCCGGATGCTTGGTTATGACGCCGACGAACTGGTCGGCAGGAGCATCGCAGACATCACGCACGCCGACGACCGCGACATGCTCGACGATGCGATCAGGCGAGCGAGCAGCCCGGACCATGGCATCGAAGCGCGCTACCTCACCCGTGCCGGGCTCGTCGCATGGGCCCGCGTCCGGCTGACCCAGCTCAGCACCTCGGAGGGACGCCAGGCGCTCCTGCTCGCCCTCGCCGAGAACATCACGTACGAAAAGCAGGTGGAAGCGGAACTGCGCCAGGCTCAGAAAATGGAGGCGATCGGCCAGTTGACCGGCGGAATCGCCCATGATTTCAACAACCTGCTCGGGGTCATCATCGGCAATGTCGAGTTCCTGCTCGACGCGCTGCGGGACAAAACCGACGAGACCGTCCTGGCCAGGGAGATACTGAACAGCGCGCTGAGCGGCGCCGACCTGACCCGCCGCCTGCTCGCCGTCGCCCGCCGCCAGACCCTGCAGCCAAGGCGGATCGATCTGAACGCCTACCTGCCGAACCATGTCGCCATCCTGCGCCGCGTGCTCGGCGAGACGATCCAGATCGAGCAGACCCTCGCCGCGGATCTGTGGCCGATCCGGGCGGACCCGTCGCAGGTCGGCGATGCCCTGCTCAACCTGGCGATCAACGCGCGCGATGCGATGCCGCGCGGCGGCAAGATCACCATCGAGACCGCGAACGCGCACGTCGCGATCGGCACGACGCCCGAGGACGGCGGCATGGCTCCAGGCGATTACATTATCCTTGCGGTCACCGACACGGGCGTCGGCATGGCACCTGCGCTGCTGGAACGCGCCGTCGAGCCGTTCTTCACGACAAAGGAGCCCGGAGCGGGCAGCGGGCTCGGCCTCAGTATGACCTACGGCTTCGCCAGGCAGTCAGGCGGCCACATCCGGATCGAAAGCCGGCTGGGGCATGGCACGACAGTGCGGCTCTACCTCCCGAGAGCGCTGGGCGAGGAGGCCGCGGACAGCGACCTCGCCGATGACCCGTCGCTGCCGCACGGCGATGAATCGATCCTCCTGGTCGACGACAACCCGGAACTGCGCGCGGTCGGACGCCGCCATCTCACCTCGCTCGGCTACCGCGTCACCGAGGCAGACAGCGGCACGGCAGCAATGGCACTCCTCCGGGGCGAGGATCACTATGACCTGCTGTTCACCGATATCGCCATGCCCCACGGCATGACCGGTTACCAGCTGGCAGCGTCCGCGCAACAGCTCCTGCCGGGCCTCAAGGTTCTGTTCACCACGGGCTACACCGGGGCCAGGACGCGAACCGAGCCGGCGCAGTCGCCTGCAGGCGCCATGATCGCCAAGCCGTATCTCAGGCAGGAGCTGGCGATCACGATACGCGCCGCACTGGACGGCTGAGCCGGTTCAGGCGGCGCCCGGGGGCTGGATGCCGGCGATCTCCACCAGCAGCTTGCGCAGCACCGCCTCGCCGAAGCTGCCGGTGTCGCGGGCCACGACCACGAACGCGTCGGGGCCGCCGATGACGTTGTCGCGATAATAGGCTTCCAGCTCGGGCTCGACCTCCAGGATCGGCAGGCCGTTGATCGTGATACCGGCGGCCACTGCGGCGTCCCGCGCCTCGGTCACCGGCCGTCCGTCGTTGTTGGCGCCGTCGCCGGAGATGTCGATGACCCGCCGGGCCGCCGAGAAGTGGCTTTCCAGCAGCAGTCCGACCGAAAAGTCGATTGCGCCGCTGATGGAGGTCCAGCCCGGCAGAGGGCGCAGGGCGTCATGGATGGCCTTGGCGAAGGCCTGCGCCCCGACCTCGTCCTCGATCACCGTCCAGCCGACCACCTGCTCCTGCCGGCGTGCGTCGGTCCATTCCATGAAGGTCAGGGCGACACGGCCATGAAGGCCGCCGTGAACCGCCTCGATGAATGACGGATGCCGCACGGCGTCCAGATAGCCCTGGATCTGCATCGAAAGGCGCTGCTCGCTGATGCTGCCGGAGCTGTCGACCGCCAGAACCAACGCCACGTCCACCTCCGCGCGCGGCGTGAGATTGACCGCATCGGCAAGGATGGCCCGCCTGCTGCGGGACGGTCGGGGGGACCAGATCGTCATTGCGTTCCTCCCGCCAAGCGTGCTCTCCCGCCGGCCTGCCAGAATACCGCCCGTCACGCGTGGATGCCGAGCCCCGAACCGGCCAGGCCGCACAATGTCGTTTACACCAAGCTGCCGCCTGGACTAGAGCACGTCCATTGTGACTGGAAACACCGCACCAGGAGTACACCTCGCCCGCTTGCGGGGGAGGTTGCGGCGCGTCAGCGACGCGGGAGAAGGTGCATCCGGCAGTATCCCTGGCGCACCACAGGCCTGACACCAGCACTTTAGCCCTCGCGCAACAACGATTGACCGAAACGATGCATGGCAGGCAGCGCCGATATGCCGGCGCGGGACAGGATTGACATGGTGGCAAAATCGCATCCGGCACATCTGAACGCGCTCGAGGCCGAGAGCATCCACATTCTGCGTGAGGTGGCGGCTCAGGCGGGCCGGCCGGTGCTGCTGTATTCGATCGGCAAGGATTCCTCCGTTCTTCTGCATCTGGCGCGGAAGGCATTTTTCCCTGCCAAGCCGCCATTTCCGCTGCTGCATATCGACACGACGTGGAAGTTCCGCGACATGATCAGCTTCCGTGACACGACCGTGAAACGTTTCGGCTTCGAGATGCGCGTGCATACCAACCCCGAGGGGCTACGGCAGAATGTCAATCCGTTCGACCACGGGAGCAACATCTACACACAGGTGATGAAGACGGATGCGCTGAAGCAGGCGTTGACGGAAGGCAGGTACGATGTCGCGATCGGCGGCGCGCGGCGCGACGAGGAGCGCTCGCGTGCCAAGGAACGCGTGTTCTCGGTGCGCGGCCCGGGCCATAGCTGGGACCCGAAGCGGCAGCGCCCGGAACTCTGGCACCTTTACAACGGCAACCTGGCGCCGGGCGAGACGCTGCGGGTGTTCCCGCTGTCCAACTGGACCGAGCTCGACGTGTGGACCTACATCCTGGCCGAGGGCATCGACGTGGTGCCGCTGTATTTCGCCGCCCAGCGTCCGACCGTGGATGCGCGACGGCCAGATCATCGTGGTGGACGACGAGCGCATGCGCTTCCGCGACGGCGAACACCCGGTGACGCGGCTCGTGCGGTTTCGTTCGCTCGGCTGCTATCCGCTGTCGGCGGCGGTCAATTCCGCGGCCGCCAACCTGGAGGAGATCGTGGACGAGATGCGCACGACGCGCGTCTCCGAGCGGGCCGGTCGCCTGATCGACCAGGATCAGGAGGCATCGATGGAGAAGAAGAAGCGCGAGGGGTATTTCTGATGCCCAACTCCCTGCTGCGCGTGCTCGCCTGCGGCTCGGTCGATGACGGCAAGTCGACGCTGATCGGGCGCCTGCTGTTCGAATGCGGCACCATCCCCGACGACGTGCTGGCCGCGCTGGAGCGCGACAGCAAGCGCTTCGGCACGGTACAGGGCGGCACCGACTATGCGCTGCTGGTCGATGGGCTGGCGGCGGAGCGCGACCAGGGCATCACGATCGACGTCGCCTATCGTTTCTTCGAGACGCCGCGCCGCCGTTTCATCCTGGCCGACGCGCCGGGCCACGAGCAGTACACGCGCAACATGGTCACCGGCGCATCGTCGTCCGACCTGGCGATCCTGCTGGTCGATGCGCGCAAGGGCCTGCTGGTGCAGACCCGCCGTCACGCGGCGATCGCCTCGCTGCTGGGGATCCGTCAGCTCGTGCTGGCGGTCAACAAGATGGACCTTGTCGGTTTCGAACAGTCGGTGTTCGACAGGATCGTCACCGACTTCTACGGGCTGCTCGGCAAGCTCGGACCGCTCCAGGTGACCTCCATCCCGGTCTGCGCGCGCGACGGCGACAACGTGACCGCGCCGAGCGCGAGGATGCCGTGGTACTCGGGCACCACGCTGCTTACCGCGCTGGAGGGCGCCGATCCATCCTCGCACGTCGCCGAGCGCGCCTTCCGGATGCCGGTGCAGATCGTGACCCGGCCTGACCACACGTTTCGCGGCTATGCGGGCACGGTGGCGACCGGCACCATCCGACCCGGCGCGAGATTGGTGAACGCGACGTCCGGCACCGAGGCCGCCGTGTCGCGCATCGTCACGATGGACGGCGACCTCGCCGAGGCCGTGCCAGGCCAGGCCGTGACATTGGTGCTGGATCGCGAGATCGACGTCTCGCGCGGCGATGTGTTGGCCGCCGCGCCGCCGCCGGCGCTCGCCGACCAGGTGACCACGTGGGTGGTCTGGATGGACGAGACCCCGCTGTTCCGCGGCCGTGCCTATCTGTTCGTGCTCGGCACGCGCACCGTGGTCGCCACGGTGACCGAGATCGCGACCCGGCTGGATGTCGACACGCTGGCCGAGGTGCCGGTGCGGGAGCTGGGGCTGAACGAGATCGGCCGCGTGACGATCTCGCTCGCGCAGCGCGTTGCTTGCGAGCGCTATGCGGTGAGCCGCGATCTCGGTGGCTTCATCCTGATCGACCGGCTGTCGCGCAACACGGTCGGCGCCGGCATGGTGACCGATCTGCGCGCCGGTGCGAGCGACATCCACTGGCAGCGCCTCGACGTGCGCAAGGAGGCGCGGTCCGCGCTGACCGGGCAGAAGCCGGTGGTGCTGTGGTTCACCGGGCTGTCGGGCGCTGGCAAGTCGACGATCGCCAATCTGGTGGAGCAGCATTTGCACGCGCAGGGCCGCCACACCATGACTCTCGACGGCGACAACGTGCGGCACGGCCTGAACCGCGACCTGGGCTTCTCCGAGGCCGACCGCGTCGAGAACATCCGCCGCGTGGCGGAGGTATCGAAGCTGTTCGTCGAGGCCGGGCTGATCGTGCTGGTGTCGTTCATCTCGCCGTATCGCGCCGAGCGCATGCTGGCTCGTGACTGTGTGCAGGAGGGCGAGTTCCTGGAGATCTTCGTCGACACGCCGGTGGAGGAATGCCGGAGGCGTGATCCGAAGGGGCTGTACCGCCGCGCGGATGCCGGACAGATCCGCAACTTCACCGGCGTCGATGCCCCCTACGAGGCACCGCTCGATCCGGAGATCAGGCTGCCGACGTTGAGTGCCTCGCCTGAGGCGCTCGCCGAACGGGTCGTGCATGAGCTGCGAAGGCGAGGCATCACCACCTGACACGCTGGCCGGGCTTGCGGCGGAGATTCGCGCCTGCCGGGCCTGTGCCGAGCATCTGCCGCTCGGGCCGCGGCCGGTGTTCCGTGCCTCGTCGACCGCGCGGCTGCTGATCGCGGGCCAGGCGCCGGGCACCAAGGTGCACGAGACCGGCATTCCGTGGAACGACCCGTCCGGCAACCGGCTGCGCAACTGGCTGCAAATGGATCGCGAAACGTTCTACGACGAGCGCCGAATCGCGATCGTGCCGATGGGGTTCTGCTATCCTGGTCGGCTGCCCAACGGCGGCGACGCACCGCCGCGACCGGAATGCGCGAAGCTTTGGCGGAGGAGGCTGCTGGCATTGATGCCGGAGATCCGCCTGACGCTGTTGGTGGGAAGCTACGCATTGGCTCATGTGCTGGGGCGCGGCGCGATGACGGAGCACGTGCGCGGCGTTCGCGTGCATCTGCCGCATTACTTTGCCCTGCCGCACCCATCGTGGCGAACCACCGCCTGGGAGCGGCGCAATCCATGGTTCAGCGGGGAGGTCCTGCCGACGTTGCGTGAAGAGGTTGTCAGGGCGATGTCCGGCTAATCCGGCTAACGGGACTGCATCGTCATTGGCGGCGGCGGATCGGACCTGCAACCATTCCTTTTTCGATCCTATGGTCGCCTCTCGCGGTTGGCAGGCCTTCCACTCCGGACCTTGGTCATTACCGACGCAGAACACGCTGGCGTGAGCGCAATTAAGGTTTTATAAGCACCGACCCGCTGCAGGCTGCAACAGAAGTCGCAACAGTCCAGCAGGGGGGCTTGATCACGACCACCGGGAGAGAAAGGTTCTCCTCCCGTACATCTGGGGACATGTAAATGGCCTTGTTGCAGCAAGACCCCAGCGGGACGATACGGATGCTGCGGCTGCTCAAGATCGGCGCATTACTATTGCCTGCGCTGCTCTTTACACTGGCTGCCTGGAGGGACCGGTCCGACATCGTGGCAAGGGAGGAAGAGGACGGAAGCAAGCTTGTCGCCCTTCTCAAAGAACAGGCCGAACATCTTCTCAGCGGCCACGAGATCATCCTCGACATCGTTGTGGAGCACATGCGGGACCGTGGCTGGGATGCGGTCCCGACCGACCTGCTTCACGAGCTCGAAGTGATCGACACCCGCCTCGATGGCGAATCCGACATTCTGCTTGCGGATGCCCACGGTGAAACCCGCGCGACGACCCTGCATTTGCAACCGAACCAGCCGTTGCCGGTCCCGGACCACGACTGCTTTTTGACTCTGAGTGGAAACGAAACCAAGACCTGCATCAGCCAGCCGCATCCCGATCCAGTGTCAGGGGAGCATCTGTTCTCGCTGAGCCGGCGTCTGGAGAACGACGGCAAATTCAACGGCGTTGCCCAGGTCGCTATTTCGGTGGCCTACATTGCCGAGCTTTGGACATCCGTCACGTCTAGCGCGAACGATATCATGACGATGTACCGGTCGGACGGCACCATTCTGGCGCAGTCCGGACCGCAATCGAGCAGCACGAGCGGTCAGACTGCAGGAGCCACCGCCGGCCCGGCTTCATCTGCTCGAAACGACGACCCGCTCACCATTCAAAGAAAGCTCACCGACTATCCGGTCTATATCAGTCTGCATCTTGATAAGGCAGCGATTCTCGAGCCCTGGTACAGCAACATCGTCGTGTATGGCGTGGTCGCCGCTATCACGACGATCGGCATGATGCTGGCACTCCAGATCGCCACGGCGAGGGCGCAGGAGGAACGCCGGGCGGTCGCGCTCTGGCAGGCGGAGACGCAGGAGCGCGAGAGCGCGCAGGCCCAGCTTCTCCAGAGCCAAAAGATGGAGAGCCTCGGCCAACTGACCGGAGGCATAGCGCATGATTTCAATAACCTTCTCACGGTGATCATCGGCAACGTCGGCATCGTACAGAGCAACGTTCCCGATGGCGACGATCGCAGGATGCTGCGAAGCGCTCTGCGGGCCGGCGAGAGCGCGGCAACCTTGACGCAAAGGCTGCTTGCCTTTGCCCGCAAGCAGATCCTGCAGCCCAGGTCGGTCGATCTTCTTGCTCTGGTAGAGGGCATGCGAAGCCTGCTGACCCGCACGCTGGCCCCCGACGTGCGGTTGACCGTGTTCGCGGACCCTCAGCTCTGGCCGTCGCAGATCGATCCGAACCAGATCGAACTGATCATTCTCAACCTGGCAATCAACGCCCGCGATGCAATGCCGACAGGCGGCGCCTTGTCCATCGCCCTGTCGAACGGCGAGCCCGGTCCCTACGCTCCTCATGAACTCGCGCCGGGACACTACGTCGTACTCACGGTTTCGGACACGGGAACCGGCATGGACGAGACCACGCTGGCACGTGCCACGGAACCGTTCTTTACCACGAAGGGACCTGGCAAAGGGACCGGCCTTGGCCTCTCTATGATGCAGGGTGTGGTCAGTCAGTCCGGGGGCGCCGCGCGCATCCGCAGCAAACCGGGCCACGGGACCCAGATCGAGCTGTGGCTGCCGCGTGCGGACACCGCGCCCGTGGACGAGGTCGTGCGCAACATGCACCGTGAGCCTCAGGGTGACGGGGCAATTCTTGTGTGCGATGACAACTCGGCGGTGCTTGAATACGTCTGCGATGCGCTCAAGGCCAAAGGCTATCGGGTGCTGTCGGCAAACAGCGGGCGCGCGGCCATTTCCATGCTGGGGGAGAATAATTCGATCCGTCTGCTGATCGTGGACTTTCTGATGCCGAAAATGAACGGTGCGGCCATCGCGCGCGAGGCCCGAACGCGCCACCCGGGCCTTCCGGTCCTGCTGATTACAGGAAACGCCGACCCAGAGGTCTTTCAAGCTGACCTCCCGGATGTGCCGGTCTTGCGTAAGCCGTTTGATCAGGAGCAGCTGGCCGCGCGCGTTGCCGATCTTCTTGAGGCGTGACCGCATCCCCTCATCGGCGCCGCAGCGTTGACCGGCGGTCCAAATCGGCTGCGCGTGCGCTGGATCGCGCGCATTATCAACGTCGGATTCCGTTCAGGCCTGTGGCGCGCATCTGCCGCTCGGACTGCGGCCGGTGTTCCGTGCATCGGCGAGCGCGCGTCTGCTGATCGCGGGACAGGCGCCGGGCACCAAGGTGCACGAGACCGGCATTCCATGGAACGATCCATCCGGGGTCGGCTGCGGAACTGGCTGCAAATGGATCGTGACATCTTCTACGGCGAGCGCTGCATCGCGAGCATGCCGATGGGGTTCTGCTATCCCGGCTGCCTGCTCAACGGCGGCGACGCACCCCCTCGCCTGGATTGCGCGAAGCTTTGGCGGGGGAGGTTGCTTATGCTGATGCCGGAGATCCGGCTGACGCTGTTGGTGGGCAGCTACGCTCTGGCGTAAGTGCTTGGGCGTGGTGGGATGACGGAGCACGTGCGCGGTTTCCGAGCGAATCCGCCGCGCACTACTTTGGTCTGCCGCACCCGCCGTGGCGCATCACTGCCTGGGAGTGTCGCAATTCCTGGTTCGGCGGGGAGGTCCTGCCGGCAGTGCGCGCGGACGTTGCCGGCGCTTTGTTTCGGTGATCGGTGCGGGAATCCCCATTGGGCTTGGGTATGGGCGGCAAGGCAATCGAGTGGACAGAGAGTTTCACAGAGTTCACACAGAGTTTCAGAGCAGGCTTAGATGGCAATTCGCGCTCGTCGCTGGCACCTCAGCCGAAGCATCTGGCGCGGGGCGCCGTTTGCCTTCTTTGTGAAACTCTGTGTGCACTCGGTGAAACTCAGTGTGCGCTTGATTGATTGCTTGCCGTGGGTTGCACCCGCAGCGCTGCTGGCGGGGCTTGGTAAACAGTCGGATGCAACGATGATACCGAGAGCATTCCAGTCGGACCGTACCAGAGTCCGGCTATAGCTCCTCTCATTTCACACATGCGTGAGTCCATGTGATTCTGCTGAACGTTGCTCATGCCCGTGATAAAAGGCTCATTGCTGCTTACAGCTTCAAAGGCCTCAACGGCCCTCTGGACATTTGGCAGCCCGGGCTACAAATCACAAAAATTCTGCGAAGAGCACTGCGAAGTTTGCAGCGTCAAGGGCGCATGCATGCGGAGCCTCGCATTGGCTGCGCCGCTCCCCTCCGGGACGAGTGGCTGCCGTCAATACGCGGCACCTGCGCGCCGATGCCCACTTGTGACAAACGGTGCAGTAACGAAGGTACCCTGGCACACCGGTCGCGGCCGGGCATGCGGTCGCGACGGTTTGCCTGTCTAACATCCGAGTACTGGCCCTGCACGGGTCAGCTAAGAAAACCACATAGGGGAACACAAATGGCACGAATTTCCTTGGCGAACGACTGGCAAATAACGACATTCCGGGCACCGCCCGGCGGCTTCGACCCTTTGACGGCCTCCCAGGCTGATCTGCAACGGCACGGCTTTCCGCCACGGCCGGACGAGGCCCGTCATCTCGCGCGGTATCAACGCGTGTTCGGGCACCTCAAGAACAAATTCCACTACGTGGAGCCGACGTTCCGGGTCAATGCGGAAAAGGCCCACGGGCCACGCAGGCGCCAGGAGGCAGCGGGTACAGAGACTTCCACCAACTGGTCGGGTGGCGTCGTGTTTGCGCCGACAGGCAACTCGTTCAGGTGGATCGAGGGCGACTGGGTCGTTCCGAATGTCGATGCTCCGACAGAGAACCAATGGTACCACTGCGCAAGCTGGATCGGCCTCGACGGAGATGGTTCGGGGGATGTCTGCCAGGCCGGCGTCGAATGCGAGGTGTACCGGAGCGGGAGCTCAATGATCCGCAATATCTACCCATGGTGGGAGTGGTTTCCCCTGTCCGAGGTGCAGATCACGAATCTCGCGGTCAGTCCCGGCGACATGCTCACAATGTTGATCTGCACCAGCGGCGCCAATGCCACCACGGCATCGCTGTTCGTGACCAATCGCACGACCGGGGCGTCGACCTCGCTCAGTTTCGATGCACCGACGGGAACCAAGCTGGTCGGAAATTGTGCCGAATGGATCGTTGAGGCGCCAACGGTCGGCGGCGCGCAGAGCGCAATGGCCGACTATGGCGAGGTATTCTTCTCGGTCTGCGAGGCCTTCACCGTCGGCGGCGTGACAGAGAATGGCGGCACCGGCGACAACATCAATATGACCGCGGGCGGAAATACGGTCTCCGACGGCAATCTGATCGCACCGACTGTCGTGCAGTGTCTGTATGCGGGCGCCCTGCCATAATCGCTGGGGCTGAAGGCGGATGGCAGCGTCTCGGCGGCGAGCCGTGGCGCTGCCATGGCCTGGTGATCTCACCCGGCGTGTCACGGAACGCATCACGACATCCCGAGGGCGGCTCGAACGTCCGAGCCGGCAATCGATGACATCGGAATGAGCACTGGGAGCCACAGGAGCGTGCGGTGCCCGGCACCGGGCATTCGTCGCGAGAGCAGGTTTTCTGGCTCACTGCGCTCCGCAAAATCCGCCTGGCTGGGGCGGGAGGATTCGAACCTCCGAATGGCGGAATCAAAATCCGCTGCCTTACCCCTTGGCTACGCCCCATCCAGCAAGCGGTGAATAGGTCGCGTGTCAACGCACGTAAAGCCCGCTCAGTCGCGGCGCAGGCTTCCGCCCCAACACCACCACCCCGGCCGTTGCAGGTCCGACGCAGCCTGCCTCGCTGCCGCCGCATCGGCGAACAGCCCGAAGCATGTCGCGCCCGAGCCGCTCATCCGCGCCAACAGGCAGCCCGGCACCGCCTCCAGGGCAGACAGGACCGCGCCGATCAACGGCCGAAGAGCGATCGCAGGCCGCTCCAGATCATTGCGGTGCTGCCGCAGGCAGTCCGCCATATCGCCGACGTCCCGCCACGATGCCGGCAACTCCGCGCGCGCGGACCACACGCCGCTCCGGGTCCGGAACACATCGGCGGTCACCAATGCGACGCCGGGATTGACCAGAGCGATGCCGCACTCTGGCGACCCCGGCGCCGCTTCCAAGTCCTCGCCGACACCGCCTATGCGGCTGGCGCGGCCGGCGAGACAGACCGGAACATCCGCGCCCAAGGCGCCCGCAAGCCTGGCCAGCGCCTCCCGGTTTGGCTCGATCCGCCACAAGCGGCAGAGCAGTCGGAGCGCCGCCGCCGCGTCCGCCGAACCTCCGCCGATACCGGATGCCACCGGCAGATACTTTGCCAGCACCAGACGGCCGACCGGCGTGACGCCCACCTCGGCTGCCAAGGCCCTGGCTGCACGCAGCACGAGGTTGTCCGGCGCGGCGGCAAGATCCCCGGCAAAGGGCCCTTCGACAACGAGCGTCAGGGCCTCCGCGGGCGCTGCACGAAGTTTGTCGCCGACATCGGCGAACACCACCAGGCTGTCCAGCAGATGATAGCCGTCTGCCCGCCGGCCGAGCACATGCAGGAACAGATTGACCTTGGCGGGCGCAGGCTCCGTCAGATCACCCGGCACAAATCCTACTGACCGCTGATCACCGCCGACTGCCGCGCGCCACTCTGCAACTTCGCCTCCAGTTTCGCGGCATCGTCGGGATCGGGATTGAACGTCAGCGCGCGGCGCCACTGGTAGGTCGCTTCCAGCTTGCGCCCGGCAGCCAGATACGCATCGCCAAGATGGCCGTTGATGGAGGAATCTTCCGGTTCCAGTTCGACCGCCCGCTCCAGCGTCCGGACCGCTTCTGCGGTCTCGCCCTGGCGCAGCATCACCCAGCCAAGGCTATCGATGATCGCACCGTCGTTCGGACGCCGCAGCGACGCCTTCTCGATCATCTGCCGGGCCTGCGGGAGGTTCTGGCCCATATCAGCCCACGAATAGCCGAGGTAGTTCAGGACAAAGGGCTGGTCCGGTGCCAAGGTCAATGCCTGCTGAAAGTCCGCCTCGGCCTTCGTCCACTGGTGCAATCGCTCGTAGGCGATGCCCCGATCGTAGAACACCAGCCAGTCGTTCTGGCCCGGCCGCGGGATACGCGTGATGGCGCGGTCATAGGCAGCGATCGCATCAGCGAAGCGCTGCTTGCTGCGCAGAATGTCGCCCTCGCGGATGGCGGGCAGCGGGCTCGCGGGATAGTCCGCTGCGATGCCCTGGAGCTCGTGCAAGGCCTCCTCGGCATGGCCCAGCCGTTCGGTGAGCGCCGCGCGCTGCAGGCGGATCACCGGGATCAGCGGATCGTCGCTGTTGACCGCCACCAGTACCTGCAGGGCGTCGTCGAGATGGTGCCCGCTTTCGAGGATGTCCGCAGCCAGCACCCGCGCAGCCGTGAAATCCGGCCGTATATCAAGCGCAAGGCGAAGCAGCATCATGGCGAAGTCGCCGGGATCCTGCTGGCGCAGGGCGGCGGCCATGGCGAGATAGGCCTCGGCGATGCCATCTGTGGCGCGCGGCACCGGGGGCGTCATGCTGGCGGCGATCAGTCCCGGCAGCGCGATGGTCATCTCGGGGGCGGCGTCGGCCATGGCGGTCAGCGTGTGCTCCGCCTCGCCCATCTGGCCGTGGCGTGCCTCCCAACTCGCGAGGATCTGCGCCAGGCGCAGGTTCATGCCGCCGAACTCGGTCAGGGCTGTGCGATAGAGCCGGGCGGCGTCCGCCGCGTGTCCGGCCTGATCGGCGATCAGCGCGGCATGCAGGGCATAGACGCCGCGGAACCGCTGGCCGTCGAGGAACGGACGGAGCGTCGCCAGCGCGGCATCGGTGTGGCCGGCGCCTTGCTGCGCCCAGGCGACCAGCAGCGGCTGCAGCAATTGCGTGAGGCCCTGGCGCGGCAGCGCGTGGAACTTCTGTTCCGCCGCCTGCCAATGGCCGGCGCGTGCCTCCACCGCACCGAGTAGCAGTTGAGCAGCCTGGCTGTCAGGCAGTTGACGGGCCAGCGGCACCGCCTCAGTGCGGCCGGCAATCAGCGAGGCGATGAACGCCTGCTGCAGCAGTTCGGTGTCATCGGGTCGCGCGGCGCGGGCGCGCAGGAGCTGCTTCGCCGCGGTGGTCGGGTCGGACTGGCTCATGGCGAACCGGCCGACCATGTAATCGGCATATACCCCTGTCGGCGCGTCGCGCCCTGTGCGGCTCGTCACCTTGCCGGGTGACGGATCCGCTGCGGCGCAGGCCGACAGCAGCGAGAGGGCGAGAAGAAGGGCGCGGCTGGCGCTGTGGATATGCTGCATGCGCACAACCCTACTTCACGCCGCCTGGAGAGTCATGGGGATTTCAAGGCGGGGATTTCAAGGCGGCAATTTGAAGCGGGGAAATGGAGTCACAGCCCCACCCCGGTTGAAACCCATCACATGCCGCCGGGGTAGTTGGGTCCGCCTCCGCCCTCCGGCGTGACCCAGTCGATGTTCTGCGCCGGGTCCTTGATGTCGCACGTCTTGCAGTGCACGCAGTTCTGCGCATTGATCTGCAACTTCGGGTTGCCCTCGTCGGCCCCGACGATCTCGTAGACACCAGCCGGGCAGTAGCGCGCCTCGGGACTGCGGAAGCACTGCCAATTGAGCGTGATCGCGAGCCCAGGATCGGCGAGCCGCAGGTGCGGCGGCTGGTTCTCCTCATGGTTGGTGTTGCTGATGTAGACCGAGGACAGCCGATCGAAGGTCAGCACGCCATCCGGCCTGGGGTATTCGATACGCGGCGCCGCAACCGCATCGAGCAGCGTTTCGTTGTCCGGATGCCGATGATGGAAGGTCCACGGCGCCTTGCCGCGGAGCACGTACGTGTCGATCGCCGAATAGGCGAGGCCGCCCCACAGCCCGAACCTGGCAAATGCAGGCCGGATGTTCCTGGCCTGCGACAGCTCCTGCCATACCCAGCTCGCGCGCAGCCGCTCCTCGTAGCCCGCCAGCTCCGCCGTGCCTCCCGCGGCCAGCGCCTCGGCCACCGTCTCGGCCGCCAGCATGCCGGACTTCATCGCGGTGTGCGTGCCCTTGATCTTCGGCACGATCATGAAACCTGCCGCGTCGCCGATCAGCGCGCCGCCGGGGAATGTCAGCCGTGGAACCGACTGCAGGCCGCCCTCGTTCAACGCTCGCGCGCCGTAGCTGACGCGCCGGCCGCCCTCGAAATGCCCGCGCACGGCCGGATGAGTCTTGAAGCGCTGCATTTCTTCGAACGGCGACAACCAGGGGTTGCGGTAGTCGAGGCCGATGACGAAGCCGTAGGACACCAGGTTCTCGCCGAAATGGTAAAGAAATGAGCCGCCGTAGGTTCCGCGATCGAGCGGCCAGCCGACGGTGTGCTCGATCAGGCCGGGCCGGTGGCTGGCGGCAGGGATTTCCCACAGCTCCTTGATGCCGATGGCGTAGGTCTGCGGGTCATGGCCGTCGCACAGGCCGAAGCGCCCGATCAGCTGCTTGGACAGCGAACCCCGGCAGCCCTCGGCGAACAGCGTGTAGCGCGCGCGCAGGTCCATGCCGCGCTGGAAGCCGTCGGTGGGCTCGCCGTCGCGGCCAATGCCCAGATCGCCGGTGGCGATCCCGACGATGCGCCCGTCGTCCTCCAGCAACTCGGCGGCGGGAAATCCGGGGTAGATCTCGACGCCCAGCGCCTCCGCCTGGGTCGCCAGCCAGCGGCAGACATTGCCCAGCGATACGATGTAGTTGCCCGTGTTATGCATCTGCGGCGGCGTCGGCAGGCCGGATGGCGCGGGTCGCGGTCAGGTAGAGGAATCGGTCGTCGGTGGCTGGGGTATCGAGTGGCGCGCCCTGCTCGCGCCAGTCGGGGATCAGCTCATTAAGGGTTCGAGGCTCCATTACGGCACCCGACAGGATATGGGCGCCGATCTCGCCGCCCTTCTCCACAAGGCAAACCGCGGCGTCCGGCGCAAGCTGCTTCAGCCGGATCGCCGCGGACAGGCCGGATGGCCCGCCGCCCACGATTACCACGTCGAACTCCATTGCCTCCCGCGGGGGCAACTCATCGGCCATCGCGCATCTCCCGGTGCAGCCGACCCAACCCTAGGCAGACCGGGGCAGTTGCGCAAAACGGCGGGCGCTTCGGTCGGGAACGGCGACGGGCATCCTTACTAATTGTTCATCAGATCGTGATGCGGATACAATCACGGGATTACGGAAGGCACCCGAATGAGCGACCGACCTCGTCGGGAGCGGCAGATCCAGGAGCTGCGCAGGCAGGTCGCTTCGCTGGAGGCGCAGACCGCCGGAATTGCGCTTGCTCAGGTCCTGACGCGAAGCTTCGAGGGCGAGATCCGTTACTGGTCGCGCGGCATGGAACGGCTCTACGGATTCTCGGCTGCCGAGGCGATGGGCCGAATATCACATCGGCTGCTGCACACCGAATTTCCCCGGTCGCTCGACGAAGTGGACGACGAACTGCTCGCCAGGGATGAATGGACCGGCGAGCTGCGGCATCGTCGGCGCGACGGACAGGAGATCATCGTCGTCAGTCACCAGTCGCTGCGCCGCGAAGCGGGTGGCGCAACGGCGCTGGTGACCGAGGTGAACAACGACATCACCGAGGAACGCCGCAACCGGGAGGCCCGGCTGTATCTCGCCAGCATCGTCGAATCGTCCGAGGATGCGATCGTCGGCAAGACGTTGGACGGCATTGTCACGACGTGGAATCGGGCAGCCGAAGCGATGTTCGGCTACGCCGCCTCCGAAATGCTCGGCCGACCGATCACTCTGTTGCTGCCGCCGGATCGGCAACACGAAGAGGCCATGATCCTGGCGCGGCTACGGCAGGGTGAGCGGCTCAGGCACTACGAGACGGTGCGGCTGCGCAAGGACGGCAGCGAGCTCGCTGTCTCATTGACGGTCTCGCCCATCCTGAACGGCTCGGGCCAGATCATCGGTGCCTCGAAGATCGTGCGCGACGTTACCACGGAGCGGCAGAGCCGGTCGCGCATCCAGGAACTGCAGGCCGAACTGGTGCACGTCTCCCGGCTATCGACGATGGGACAGTTGGCATCGGCGATAGCGCACGAGCTCAACCAGCCGCTGACGGCGATCGGCAATTATGCCGGTGCACTCCACAGGCTGTTGGCGGCCGAGAACGGCCAGGTGAACGCGGATCGCATGCGCGACGTCGCCGAACGGATCCGTCAACAGACGAACCGCGCGGGTGAAGTGATCCGGCGGCTGCGCGATCACGTCGCCAAGCGGAACACCGTGCGGCAGCATGAAGACGTCAATGTCGTCGTCAGGGAAGCGGTCGAGCTGGCGCTGGTCGGCACACGGCATCAAGGCCTGCAAACGACGATCCGGTTTGACGAGTCGGCCGCCACGGCCCCGCTCGACCGCATCCAGATCGGCCAGGTGGTCATCAACCTGGTGCGCAACGCAGTCGAGGCGATGGAGTTGAGCCAGCGTCGCGAGTTGACTGTCTCAACGCATTCCACGGTCGGAGCCGTGGAGATTGTCGTTGCAGACAGCGGGCCGGGGATTGCGCCGGAGGTTGCGGGCCACCTTTTCGAGCCATTCGTGACGTCGAAATCATCCGGGCTGGGCCTGGGTCTGTCGATCTGCCGCGAACTCATCGAGGCACATGGCGGGCAACTGTCCGCCTCACCCGGTGCGGCAGGCGGGATGGTGTTCACGATACGGCTGCCAGCAGCCGCGGACCACCCAGATCGAGCCTGAGAAGCAGTTTCAGCGCCGGCAATGTCAGGCGCGACAACGACAGCTATTGGTTGGTGTTCCAGATGTCGGTGTCGAGCTTCCAGCTCCCGCCGACCCGGCGCCAGAGCACGACGTATTTGCCTTCGACATGCGTCATTTGTTTCTGCGGGTTTGGGGCATCGAGGCTGAACTGGCCGATCTCGCGCGCGGCATTGCCGAACTGATCGACGCGCAGGGCCTGCAGCGACACGTTCTTGTCGCCGGCCTCGATCGCGCCCTGCCAGAGCGCCTGGATGGCCGCCCGGCCCTTCGCCATCGGCGCTCCCGGCGGCAGCGCCGTCGCCTGCTCGGTATAGAATTGCGCGACGCCGGCTGCGTCACCCTTGTTAAACGCCGCGGCAAATTTTTCATTCGCGGCATCGATGTCCGCCTTGATGTCGCGCGCCTGCGCGGAGGCTGCCAGAACCAGCAATGGAATGGCAAAACAGACGGTCTTCATCGAAGTGACGCTCCCCTTTTTGGTGTGTCGGCTTTAGCTCATGTCGTCATCCGCGCGAAAGCGGGGACCCAGTTGCCGCCTGAACCCCCGCTTTCGCGCGGATGACGGCAAGAGCGGATGGCTGGTCGCGACCGACGCAGTTGAAATGCGGCGAGCCATCAGCCGATCATCCCAGCGCCTGCGCCGCCGCCAGCACTTCGGCGGCGTGGCCGGTGACGCTGACCTTGCGCCAGGCCTTGACAACTTTGCCATTCCTGTCGATCAGGAACGTGCTGCGCTCTATGCCCATATACTTGCGTCCATACATCGACTTCTCGACCCAGGTGCCGTAGCGTTCCGCCACGGCATGCGTCTCGTCGGAGGCAAGTGGAAACGTCAGGTTGAATTTCTCGGCGAACCTCTCGATCGGCTTCATCTTGTCGGGCGAGACGCCGATCACGTCGATGCCGATCCTGCCGAGCTGCGGCAGGGCTTCCTGGAATGCGCAGGCCTCCTTGGTGCAGCCCGGCGTATCGGCCTTCGGATAGAAATACAGCACGAACGGCTTGCCGCGCAGCGACGTGCTGCTGACCGTGCGGCCGCCGGTCGCGGGCAGCTCGAAATCCGGCGCAGCGGCGCCTTCCTCGACACTCATGGACCCACCTCCCAAACATGACGAACAAACAAGGTGCGGACCTGCCGCGCCAGATCGTCCAGCGTGGCGCGCAATCCGGCCAAGTCAACCGGGCCGTCCCCGACGAGCGCCGCGGCAACCGCGCGCAGCAGGGCGCGCGCAGAGGCCTCCGGCAGTTCGGCGGGCGCGCCGCGGCCCACGGTGACGCGCAGCATGCCCTGCACCGTGCGCCAGACATGGTCGGCGCGGATCAGCAGCGCTGCGTCCTCGGCGGGAAGCACTCTGGCCTGCGCCAGCCTGCCAAGAGCGGTACGGGTGGTAGGCGAGCACAGTTCCGGCGCGTCGTGCGCGTGGACGAGCTGCAGGACCTGGGCGATGAACTCCACCTCGATCTGACCGCCGGCGCGCAGCTTCACGTCCCACGGGCCGTCCGGCGGCAGATCGCGGGCCATCCGCGCGCGCATCGATGCGGCATCGGCGCGAACCTGGTCCGGGCCGCCCGCAGCCGCCAGCGCCTGGGCGATGGCTTCCTCGATCCGTGCGCGGAGCGCGGGCGGCCCCGCGACAACGCGCGCACGTGTCAGCGCCATCCGCTCCCAGGTCCAGGCCGATTCGGCGTGATATCGCCTGAACGACGGCAGCGACACCGCGAACGGGCCCTTGTTGCCGGACGGACGCAGCCGCATGTCGACCTCGTAGAGCCGGCCATCGACGCCCGGCGCGGTCACCGCCGCAACATAGGCGTGCGCGGCGCGCACGAACCACTGACTGGCGGGCATTGTCCGAACACCCCGGCTTTCCGTAACCGTCCCGGGATGATCGTAGATCAGCATCAGGTCGAGGTCGGAGCCAGCCATCATCTCCCGCCCGCCCGCCTTGCCCATCGCCACCACCGCCATGGAACCGCCGCGGACCTGCCCGAAGCGCGCCGAAAAATCCGCCAGCACCCGGGGAAGCAGGGCGCTCAGCGCCGCATCCGCAACGGCCGTGCGACGCAGGCCGGCGGCGTCGGCATCCAGCCTGCCCTCCATGGTGGCAACCGAGACGGTAAAGTCCTCCTCGCGCACCGTGCGACGGATGATCTCGATGGCATCCTCCAGCAGGCGCGCGTCCTGGAGGCGTGCGCGCAGCAGGGGAGCCGGATCCGGATCCTCATCTGGCGACAGCAGGCCATCGAGCGAGGCCGGATGATTGGACAGGTGACCGGCCAGCGACGGCGCCGCGCCGAGCACAGCGGCGATCCGGTCCAGCAGCGCGGGGTTGCGCTGAAACAGCGACAGAAGCTGCACACCGGCGGGCTGACGGGCCAGGAACGCGTCGAACCGGTTGAACACGGCGTCGGGCTGCGGCTGGCGCGCGAGCGCTGCGAGCACCCGCGGCAGCATCTGCGCCAGAAGATCGCGCGCGCGCGCCGACCGCATGGCGCGGACATGCCCGGCCTGCCAGCCGCGCACCGCGGTCACGATGCGCTCCGGATTTCCGAAGCCGAGCGCACGCAGCGCCGCCACGGTCTCGGACGGCGCCGCATCGACGCCGCTGAAGTCCAGCTCCGGCGCGGCCGCCGTGGCGTCGAGCAGCTCCGGCACCAGCTCGAACACCTCGGCGTAGTGCGCTCGGACCTGATCGAGATGGCGCAGCAATTCGGTGGCAAAGGCGGCGGCGTCCGGATAGCCCATGAATGTGGCGAAGCGGACAAGGTCCGCCGGCCGCTGCGGCAGCTCATGGACCTGCCGATCGGCCACCATCTGCAACCGGTGCTCGACACTGCGAAGAAAACGATAGGCGGAGGCCAGTTCGGTTGCGGCGCGACGCGGGACGTGACCGGCACGGGACAGCGCACGCAGTGCCCCGAGCGTGCTGGTGACCCGCAGTCCAGGCTCACGGCCGCCCCAGACCAGCTGCAGCGTCTGCGCCAGGAACTCGATCTCGCGGATGCCGCCCTCGCCGAGTTTCACGTTGTGGCCCCCGATGCGCGCGACAGGCTCCGCCGTGGCGACCAGCGCGCCGCCCTTGTGCTCGTCGATGCGGCGCTTCATCGCATGGATGTCGGCAACCGCGGCGAAGTCCAGCCCACGCCGCCAGACGAACGAACGGATAGCCTCGAGAAAGCCCGCGCCAAGCGCCAGATCGCCGGCCACCGGTCGCGCCTTGATCATGGCGGCGCGCTCCCAGTTCTGGCCCATGCTCTCGTAATATGCGATCGCGGCGGACGCCGCGACGGCCGGCGGCGTGACAGCGGGGTCGGGACGCAGGCGAAGATCGGTGCGGAACACGTAGCCGTCGGCGTCGCGCGCCTCCATCAGCGACACCAGGCTGCGGGCGATGCGCGAGGCGAAGGCGGCCATCGCGTGGCCCTCGCTGCGTTCCGTGTATATTGGCGCCGCCGAATCATAGAGCAGCACGAGGTCCACATCGGAGGAATAGTTCAATTCGCGGGCACCGAGCTTGCCCATGCCGAGCACCGTGAACCCCCCGCCGCGTGTCGGATCCTCCGGATCGGGCAGGCACAGTTCGCCTGCGTCGTGGGCGGTGCGCAGCAGATGCGCCATGGCCAGACCGAGCGCGGTCTCGGCCAGATCGCTCAGTGCGGCGGTGACGCGCTCCAGGGACCAGATGCCGCCGATGTCGCCGATGGCGGTGGCCAGCGCGACGATCCGCTTGGCGCGGCGCAGCGCGGCGGCCACGCGGTCGCGGCGGGTCTGCGGCGCGAGCGCCGCCAACTCCTTCAGCGCCATCGTCACCGCCTCATCCGGCCCGCTCGCGACGATACTGCGCAGGCTGGCGGCTTCGCGCACCGCGAGATCGGCCAGAAAGGGGCTGTTGCCGCCGAGCGAGCGGAGCATGGCGGCCACCTCAGGCCGCGACGCGAGCCGTGCCTCGGCGCGGCCGAGCTCGCCGAATCGCTCGATGAGTCGCTCTGCGGCCCCGGCGTCGTGCGGGCTCGGCCAGTGTGCGGGCAGGCGGAACAGTCGTTCGGTCATTCGTTCAAAGGCTGGCCGTGAGGCGCCTTCCCGGTCAAGTCGCATTGCACTGCGGCAGGCTGCTGCATTGGCTGGTCACGCTCGCGATCACCATCGCATTGGTGATCGGCGCCGGCGTCGCTGCAATGGCCTGGCGGCTGTCGCAGGGACCGGTCGATCTGCCCTGGCTCGCCACGCGGCTGGTAGCTGCAGCCAACGTGAACGGCGGTCCGACCAAACTGGCCATTGGCTCGGTCGCTTTGACCTGGGAGGGTTTTCGGCTCGGCGTCGACCGCCCGCTCGACCTGCGCGTGACCAACGTGACGGTGAGCGACCAGACGGGCAGACTGCGGCTCGACATCCCGAGCGCCGAGGTGTCGCTGTCACTGCGCGAACTGCTGCGCGGCAGGGTTCAGCCGCGCGCAGTGGAGATGGATGGTCCGCGGCTGACACTGCTGCGTGCAGCAGATGGCAGGGTCAGTCTCGACCTCGGCAGCCTGACGGAGGCATCCGACAGCGGTATCGCCTCGCCTGCCGAATCGACGACCGACACTCAGACTCCGATCAACGCACTGCTGGCCGAACTTGCACGACCGGCGACGAACGATCGGGAGCGCAACCGCAACACGCTGTCGAGCCAGCTACGCCTGTTGCGGATCCGCGATGCGCAGGTCGTTGTGGTGGATCGCCAGCTCGGCGTCACCTGGCGGGCGCCCAAGGCGGAGATCGACCTCACCCGAAAACCGCAGGGTGGGGTGGACGGTTCGGCCGACCTGTCATTGGCGCTTGGCGAACAGCAGGCACGGCTGACGGTCTCGGCGACGCTGGCGGCTGGCGCCACGGAGACGCACCTGCGTGCCCGGCTCACCGCGATCAAACCCGCCGCGCTGGCACGCGAGGCGTCAGGGCTGGCGGCGCTGGCTGCGGTGGATGCCCCGGTCAGCGGCGAGGCCGACCTTGACCTGGATGCCAATCTTGCGGTGCTCACGGTGCGGCTCACCGCGCGGGCCGGTTCCGGGAACGTGACCATTGGGCAGTCGAATGTTCCGATCGTCGGAGCGGCCCTGGCGGTGTCGGGCACGCCGGATGCCCTGACGCTACAGATCCTGCAGGCGACGCTGCGGGGCCACGAAGGTGGGCCGCAAACGCTCATCCAGGCGCGCGGCACGGCGCAGCGATCTTCGGGGCGGATGGACTCGACGCTGTCGCTCGATCTCGATCAGGCCGATTTCGCCGATCTGCAACGACTGTGGCCGGCAGGCATCGGCGGCAATGCGCGCGACTGGATCCTGGAGAACATCCCGTCCGGCATGGCCCGCAATGGTCATTTCGAGATCGCCCTGGCAGCGCCTGAGGACCTTTCGTCGGTCGAGCTGACCAGCGCGACAGGGACACTGAACGGCGAAGGGCTCCAGGTCTGGTGGCTGCGCCCCGTGCCGCCGATCGAGAACGGCATGGCGCAGCTTCGCATCCTCGATCCGGACACGCTGGAGATCGTCGTCGCATCGGGCCGGCAGAGGCCGCGCAGCCAGAAATCGGACACCGGCAATGGCGGGCTGCAAATCCACGGCGGGCGCGTGCGCATCACCGGCGTCATGCAGCGCGATCAGGTTGCCGCGATCGATGCGGATATCGCCGGATCGGTGCCCGACACGATCGCCCTGCTGCGCGAGCCCCGCCTGGGATTGCTGGATCGCCATCCAATCGATCTGAAGAACCCGGCCGGCCAGGCGACGGTGAAGCTCACTGTCGGCTTCCCGCTGGAGCGGAAGCTGCGCATGGATGACGTCGCCATCCATGCCCAGAGCCATCTCGAGGGCGTGCATCTCGGTGGAATTGCGGCGGGACGCGACCTCGACCAGGGCGTGCTCGATCTCAATGCGACCGTCGATGGGCTGAAGGTGAACGGGCGGGCGCTGCTCGCGGCTATTGCGGCGCAATTCGACGTGGCGATGGATTTCCGCGCCGGGCCACCCGAGCAGGTGCTGCAGAGCGTGACGGTATCCGCCCGGCCGGACGCGAGCCAGCTCGCGGCGGCCGGACTGGACGCGACGTCGGTGGTGACTGGGCCGATGCAGCTGCGGGCGACGCTGACCGAGCACCGCAGCGGACAGGGCGAACTTGGCATCACGGCCGATCTCACGGCGGCTGATCTGACCGTCACGCCGCTCGAGTGGCGCAAGGCGCGCGAGGTGTCCGCGAAGGCGGCAGCTCGACTAACCATGGAGCATGACCGGCTGACCGGCATCGACAATATCCAGCTCGACGGCGACGACCTTGTGTTGCGCGGGAACGCCGATGCCAGGGACGGCAAGGTCGCGCTACTGCACCTCGACCGGATGGTGCTGGGGCGCACCGTTGCGCACGGCACACTGAGGCTGCCCGACCCGGCGGGCGGGGGTCCGATCGTCGCGGACATCGGCGGACCCACGATCGACATGGCGCCGCGGTTCAGCCGCCGGGCGACGGCGCGGAAGCCATCGCGCCCGGGGGCCGAGCCGCCGCCGGGACCGCCCTGGACGGTCCAGGCGCGGTTCGACCGCGCGCTGATGGCGAATGACGAAGTGATCAGCAGGCTTGCGCTGAGTGCCGAAAACGACGGACGCGTGTTCCAGCGGCTCCGCCTCGAAGGCCAGACCGGATCGCGGTCGCCGTTCCTGGTGCAGATCGTGCCCAATAAAGGCGGGCGGCGGCTGACCGCCAGCGCCGGCAACGTGGGCGAGTTGCTGCGCGGGCTCGATGTGGTGCACACGATGCAGGGCGGACGGCTGGCCGCACAGGCGAACTACGAGGACGCGCAGCCCGGGCGGCCGTTGTCTGGGTCGGCGGATATCGAGGATTTCCGCATCCAGGGAGCGCCGCCGCTGGCGAAGCTGCTGCAGGCGATGACCCTCTACGGCCTAGTCGAGGTGGTGCAGGGCCCCGGCCTTGGTTTCAGCCGGCTCGTCGCCCCGTTCCGGCTGACCGACGACGCGCTGGAGCTAACCGAAGCTCGGGCGTTCAGTTCGTCGCTCGGGCTGACGGCGAAGGGCCGGATCGACTTCGCCGCGCATCAGATCGACATGCAGGGGACGATCGTTCCGGCGTATTTCTTCAATTCGCTGCTGGGGAAAATCCCGTTGGTGGGGAAACTGTTCAGCCCCGAGCGCGGCGGAGGCGTGTTCGCGGCGAGCTACACACTGCACGGGCCAATGGAGAATCCGGACGTGTCTGTCAATCCACTGACCGCGCTGACGCCGGGATTCCTTCGCGGGCTGTTCGGGATTTTCTAGCGCTAGCCTGAGAAAGGTTCGCTCGTAAGCCCGTCGGGTGAGCCCCTCCCGCTTGACCGCGGCCGCGCGCACCGCTTGGCTGGCGGCGGCAACCAGCGGGAGGACGCCATGGCTAGCAAGCAACCGGTCGCGATCGTATTTGACACGTTCGGCACCGTGGTGGATTGGCGCAGCAGCCTGATCGCCGAACTGACGGCGTTCGGCAAGGAGCGCGGCATCGGCGCGGACTGGACGGCGCTGGTGGACGCCTGGCGCGCGGCCTACCACCCGTCCATGGATCGCGTGCGCAAGGGCCAGCAGCCGTGGACGACGCTGGATGGATTGCATCGCGCATCGCTCGATCAACTGGTGGCGGAGTTCGCCATCAAGGGACTGAGCGAGGCGGATCTGCAGCACATCAACCGCGGCTGGCATCGGCTGAGCCCGTGGCCGGATTCGGTGCCCGGGCTGACCCGCCTGAAGCGGAAATTCATCATCGGCCCGCTGTCCAACGGCAATGTGTCGCTGTTGCTCAACATGGCGAAGCATGCCGGCATCCCGTGGGACATGATCTTCGGCTCCGACCTGTTCCATCACTTCAAGCCCGATCCGGAAACGTATCTCGGTACGGCGAAGCTGCTGGACATCGAGCCGGGCCAGCTAATGATGGCGGCGGCGCATAACGGCGATCTGGGGAATGCGCGTAAGCAGGGCCTGATGACGGCGTTCTTCGCTCGCCCCACGGAATACGGTCCACATCAGAAGCGCGACTACGCCGCCGATCAGGACTGGGACGTGGTGGCGAAGGACATCGAGGACCTGGCGAGCCAACTGGGGGTGTGAGGGCGGGCAGACAGTTACGCGCGGGAAAAATAGTCAAACGGCAACCGGGAGCGAATCGATGGCCTCCGACCTCAACGATCTCGAGCACGCGCTGCAGATCTATTTCGATGGCCTCTACGAAGGCGACACGGAAAAACTGGGCAGCGTGTTCCACGACGTGGCGCACCTGTTCAGCGTGACCGACGGCAGGCTCGGCGACATGTCGCGCGAGCAGTGGTTCGAGATGGTGCGCAGCCGCAAATCGGCCCGGAGCCAGGACCTGCCACGCCGCGACTGGGTGGTGCAGATTGATCGCTCCGGCCCCACCACCGCGTTCGCCAAGGTGCAGTGCCAGATCCCGCCGCGCTACTTCACCGACTACCTGACCTTCGCGAAGCTGGCCGAGGGCTGGCGGATCGTGTCGAAGACGTTCCACACCGAAACGCATTGAGCGCAATCGATGGATCATGACTACATCATCGTCGGTGGAGGCTCCGCCGGCTCGGTCCTGGCGAACCGGCTGTCCGCCCGCAGCGCCAACAAGGTGCTGCTGCTGGAGGCCGGGCAGGACACGCCGCACGGCAAGGTCCCGGCGGCAATTTTCGATTCCTATCCCGGCACCGCGTATCTGAACCCGGCCTACACCTGGTCGGCGCTGAAGGTCACCACCGAGGTCATTCCGCACAACCGCCCCAACGAGCCGCGGCCGAAGCTGCGCACGTATGAGCAGGCGCGCGTGCTGGGCGGCGGCTCGTCGATCAACGGCCAGCTCGCCAACCGCGGCGCGCCGACCGACTACGACGAGTGGCATGCGCGCGGCGCGACGGGCTGGAACTGGGACAGCGTGCTGCCCTTCTTCAAGAAGGTCGAGCGCGACATGGACTTCGACGGCCCGTGGCACGGCAACGAGGGCCGCATCCCGGTGCGCCGGATCTTTCCCGACCTGTGGCCGGAGCATGCCAAGGCCGCGGCCGAGACATTCAAATCCGCCGGCTACGAATTCCTGATCGACCAGAACGCGGAATTCCGCGACGGGTATTTCCCGATCACCATCTCCAACGTCTACGAGCGGCGGGTTTCGGCGGCGATCGGCTATCTCGATCCCGGCACGCGCATGCGCGAGAACCTGACGATCTCCACCGACACGCAGGTCAGCACGCTGCTGTTCGACGGGCTGCGCTGCGTCGGCGTGAAGGCGCTGGTGGGCGGGCGCGAGACGGAGTTTCGCGGCCGCGAGATCATCCTGTGCTCCGGCGCGATCCATTCGCCGGCGCATCTGCTGCGCGCCGGCATCGGACCGGCCGGCCACCTGCGCGAGCTAGGCATCGAGGTGCGCGCCAATGCGCCCGGCGTGGGCCAGCGGCTGCAGGATCATCCGGCGGTCGCGGTCGCCGCCTTCATCAAGCCGCACGCGCGCATCGTCAACGACTACACGCGGCGGCACATCTATACCGCGCTGCGCTACTCCTCGAAGCTGGACGGCATTCCCCCCGGCGACATGTTCACCGTGGTCACCAACAAGACGTCGTGGCATGCGGTGGGCGAGCAGATCGGCTCGTTCATCATCACGGTCTACAAGACCTATTCGGAGACCGGCGAGGTGAAGCTCGCCTCGCCCGACTGGCGCGACGAGCCGATCGTCGATTTCAACCTGCTGTCCGATCAGCGCGACCTCGAGCGGATGATGGACGGCGTGCGCCGCTTCGGCGCCATGCACCTGACGCCGTCGATGCAGGCGGTGACCACCGATCCGTTCCCTGCCAGCTACAGTGACAAGGTCCGGCAGGTCGGCCTGGTGAGCAAGAAGAACAAGTGGCTGACCGATGCGCTGGCGAAGGCGCTGGACGGGCCGGCGGCGTTGCGCAGCTACCTGATCAGGAACCTGATCATGGAGGGCGTCACGCTGGAGGGCCTGCTGCGCGATGACGAGCAGCTCGAGGCGTTCGTCCGCAAGGCGGCGGTCGGCGTGTGGCATGCCTCCTGCACCTGCCGGATGGGCAGCGAGGATGACCCGATGGCGGTGACCGATCCGGCCGGGCGCGTGCGGGCGGTGGATGGGCTGCGCGTGGTGGATGCGTCGATCTTCCCGGTCGTGCCGTGCGCGAACACGAATTTTCCCGTGCTGATGACGGCCGAGAAATGCGCGGACGCCATTCTGGCGGGGGCCTGAGCGCAGCTGGTCGCCCGCACGCGGGATGCTGCCGGGACTGAGGATGCCCTGGCCAATGCCTTCGCGACGGCGCTCGCGGAATGGCCACGACGGGGGGTGCCCGAACGGCCGGCGGTGTGGCTGGCAATGGTCGGCTGAACGAAGCAGATCGACGCGTCGCGGCGGCGTGGCCATCGCGACGCGTCGGTCAGCCATCTGCAGCCGCTCGCCGAGGAGCTGGACGAGGCGGCCCGGCGCGAGGCGGACAGGCCGGACGAACGCCTCGCGCTGATGTTCGCCTGCGCGCATCCGGCGATCGACCGCGGCATGCGCGCGCCGCTGATGTTGCAGACCGTGCTCGCTTCGATGCTGCCACTATCGCGTCGGCATTCCTTACGGCTGCGGCAGCGATGGCCAAGGGATGGTCCGCGCCAAGGTCAAGATCCGCCAGGCCGGAACGCCGGTCCGTGAGCCCGAGCGGGGCGAACGGCTGGAGGCGGTACTCGGTGCGATCTATGCGACGTATGCCGAGGGCTGGCCCGATCCCGCCGGCACCAACGGCCGTCGGCGGAACCTGGCGGGGGAAGGTATCTGGCTCGCATGGCTGGTCGCGTCGCTGCTGCCCGCGGCGCGTCGCGATCGTCAGGGCGAGTACGTGTCGCTGGCGGAGCAGGACCCGGTGGCATGGAATGCGGCGCTGATCGACGAAGCGGAGTCCCTGCTGTTGCGCGCCCCGGCGATGGGCAGACCGGGCCGCTATCGGCCTGAGGCGGCGGTGCAGTCTGCCGACGCCGCGCTGGTGGCGATCACACGGTCGCCCGTCCTGGCGATCAACCAGGCGGTGGCAATTGCCGAGACGCAGCGCGCCGAAACAAGCCTGTCCGCGCTCAACGATGCGGCCGTCGATGCGCGTCTGGCGGATTACCAACACTTCTGGGCGGCGCGGGCCGGGGAGCTCGCATGGACTGGCGACGCCGAGGCTGCGGAAAAAAAGCCTATCGGCGTGCGATCTGGCAGGAGGCCGATCCGGCGGTGCGACGCTTCCTGCTGCGGCGGCAAGACGGGTCCCCGGACCCGACCTGGGCGAGGTTCACGCAACTCAGCGCAACTCCCACGGCAACATCCGGCGCAGTGTTTCATCGCGCAGGATATAGTGGTGGAAGAGCGCGGCGGCGGCATGGACGCCGGCGACGATCAACAGTGCGTTGGCGGCCAGCGCGTGCCAGTCGCCGATCTGGTGCGCCAGGGCGCGGTCTCCCGGCACCATTTGCGGGATCGTGAAGACATTGAAGATCGAATCGCCGCGCGCCCAGGTATAGTTGACGCCGAGCACGACCGTAATGACCAGCAGCGCATAGAGCGCCCAATGCGTGATCCGTGCGATCACCAGCAGGAGCCCGCCGTGGATCGGCGGCAGATCGACACGCCGCGCCAGACGCCATGTGAGACGGGCAAGGATCACAACAGCCAGGATTGCGCCGAACACGATATGCAGTGATCGGTAGTCGATGCGCAGGGGACCGTTCGGAAACACATCGACGGTCTGACCGATGACCCATAGTGCGATCACCAGCGTCGCAGTAATCCAGTGCAGAACCATCGTCACAGGGTCATGCCGCAATCCCTGCGTCCCCGCAGGCCTCGTCAGGACTGAATGTCGCATGCCAACCTCTGATCGCTGCCGGACAGGGTGCCGGTTCGTCGTGAAAATCAGGACGCCGGTGACCAGGGAACTGGACGACGACGTGTCGCGAGACCAATAACTTCCCGGCTGTCCGATTTGCATTCTAGCACCGACATCGGACACGGAGGCGCAACAGTCGCCGGATTTTACCTGCCTCGCTGCCCCGGATCCCATTCCGGCAGGCCGGGCGCCTTGACCTGCATCGCGCGGATTACCGGAAAATCAGCGCGACTGACATAGATCAAGGAACGAATTGCTTCCGACGCCCATACTCCGCACTTTCGGAGGATTGAGCGAATGGCGCAGAGGTACGATGCGATCGTCGTGGGGGCCGGCCTGGGCGGACTGACGGCCGCCGCGCTCCTCGCGCAGGCCGGCCAGCGGGTTTTGGTGTTGGAACGGAACCAGAAGGTTGGAGGCGCTGCGACGGTGTACCGCCATGGCGCGCTGACCGTCGAAGGGTCGCTGCACGAGATCGATGGTCTCGACCAGGACGACCCCAAAGGCGGCCTTCTACAACGCCTCGGCCTCGACAAGACCGTGGAGCTTGTCGCCGTGCCAGAGATGTACGAGGTGCGCGGCGGCCCGGTCGGTGCGCCGTTTGTGCTTCCGTCGGGCCCAAAGGCCGCCCTGTCCGCCGCCAAGGCGCGCTTTCCGTCGCATGGAAGGGGGCTGGAACGCTATTTCGGCGCGATCCAGGCGGCGCGCGCCGGGAGCAGTCTTATCTATCGTCACATGGACGAGCGGGCGTGGTGGCTGCGGCATCTGCCGCAGACAGCCCAGGCGCTATGGTCGGTGATGCGCCACGCCAACTCCACGCTGGGGGACGTGCTGCGCGACCTTTTCGGCGAGGATGAGGCGCTGAAATGCGCGCTTGGCGCGAATCTCAGCCGCTATCACGACGATCCGGACCGAATCCTGTTCCTGGCCTTTGCGGTACCCGCGGCCTCGTACATGATCGGCGGCGGCCACTACGTGCGTGGTGGCTCGGCGGTGCTCAGCGGCAGGCTGGCCGACCTCGTGAGCGGCGCCGGCGGCGTGGTACTGACCGGACATGCGGCGGTGCAGCTCGAACTGGCTGGCGACCGGATCACCGGTGTCGTGCATCGCAGCCTTGCGGGTGAACTGGAGAAGGCGCAGGCGCCCTGCGTGTTCGGAAACGCTGCGCCTGCCGCACTTGCCGAATTGCTGCCGGCCGACCAGCGCGCGGCGTTTCTCGCGCCCTATGCGGGCCGCTCGCCTTCCGTCTCGCTGTGGACGATCTCGCTCGGCTTGGCGCAACCGGCGTCCGAACTGGGCGTGAACCGCTATTCCAGCCATTTCCTTCCGGATTGGATGACATCGCTCGCCGACTATCGGGACGTCGCTTCTGTGATGGCGGAACTGGATGGGCCGCGGCTGCCAGCGTTCATGCTGACCGACTATGGCCAGATCGAAAGCGGCTTGCCATCCGGGCCGCCGTATCTCGTCACGTTGACCGGGCTCGACCGGTTCTCCAGCTGGAACAGGCTGGGACCGATGGAGACGCGGCTGCGCAAGGATCTGTGGATGGAGCGGCTGATTGCTAATCTCGACGAAACCTTCCCGGGCATTGCAGCCTCGGTCGTGCAGCGGGAGATGTCCACCGCGGCGACGCTGCATCAGGTCCTCAACACGCCGGAGGGTGCGGCGTATGGATTCGCGCCCGAGCAGGTCGGTGCCGGCGCCCGCACGGCGATCCATGGGCTCTACCTCGCCTCGGCCTGGACGATGGGGGGCGGCTACACCGGCGCGATGCTGGGCGGTGCGGCGGCGGTGCGGGAGGCGGCGCGCCACGGGACCGGCGGTGGCGGGGGCTAAAGCGCCCGGAGCGGATATCCGCCTGCATCGGTGATCGGGCCTGAGGCGCCGTGTCAGCCAGGAGCCGATGAGCGTTGCCAGCTTACGACGGACAGGCCCGCTACCGGATCGAGCACCTGGCGCCGGCCAATGTCGAGGCCATGGCTTGCAAGCACGTCTTCCGGCGTCCGGGCCGGCACCTCGGGGAAGACCGGCCGGCCGCCGGGCAGTCGCACGGCGGGCACCCGCGACAGGTGGAAAACGTCGTAGCGGTCCAGGAAGATCCCAAACACGTCCGTGCCGCCAATGATGCCGACACTGCCGTTGGACGCCCCCAGCTCAGCCAAGGCATGCTCGAACGGCGCGCCGGCAGGATTCCAGAGCAACGCCTTCGAATTCGTCGGGTCGGACGCGATGGCTGGGACCTGCCGGGTCAGGATCAATCTGCGGCGCAAATGAGAATGCGGCTGCCGCTCATGCGAGTGGCGCCCGTGCACCACGACATCGACCCCGTCGAGCCCGCGTTCGAAGAACTGCTGGTCGGCTTCGGTACTGGAGCAATTCCGGCATGATGCCCGTGGCATCCGCGAGCATGCCATCGGCAGAAACGATGGCATAGCCTTCGATGCGACGAGTGTGGGGCATACGGAATCACTTTACCACAATGAGACATTGAACTCGACCGACGGCGGGTTGCCGGGATTGAGGTCGTCTCCAATTCGTGCGACTTCCGTCCGGTCGAATACTGCCGATATCGTCTGATTGCTGCCGGCGTCGGCCCGATGTGCCTCCATGAGTGCGACGAGCGTTGAGACGCCGACTGAAAGGTATATTTCCATGCTGGCGCTTCCGGCCTTGTCGATCAATGAATGATCGGTGCCAGTATTGATGGCGCCCAGGTTTCGACTGCGCCGCGTTGGGGCAATTCTTCGGCTGGCGATCGCCGTCGGCTGAACAGCAGCCTGGCTCGGGCAAACAGCTCGCCCAATCCTTCCAACGGGCCGAGCGCGAACTCGGCGCCAGGAGCCGAGAGCAGGGCGGTGCGCAATGCGCGTTTCGCCACGTTGCTCTCACCGGCCTGCGCCAGGCTCGCGGCGTGCAGCAGGTGCTTTTCGTCCTCGGACAGATGCGGGCAGTGCGGGCAGTGGATCGCGATGGGCTGCCGAACGGTGCGCGCGACGATCGCCATCAGGGCATCGACGGACAAGGCTGCATCGCGCGCACCAGCGGCCTGAAGATGCTGGCACAGGCGCGGCACTGGATTTTCACCATGTCTGAAGGCGGAGACCCACCAGCGGACGGCAGTCAGGAACGCGCACTCGGCGGCATCGAGGAGAGCGGTTCTGATCGGATAGGTGGCCGACGTAGGGACGATCGGTATGATCTGTGCCATGGGCAGCCTCCGGGTTCCCAGGCATGTTGCCCGAATTGAGAATGCGTCGCAATAGCGATCTGGCGGAGCAGGATCGCCCCGCCATCTCGCTGGAAATCAGCTTTAGTTCCTGATCCACTCCTTCATGTAGCGGCCGTAGCAATCGCGCTCGCCGGGCATCTTCGGCCATCCAGCCAACAGCCGCGCCGTGGCGAGCAACAGGCGATCGCGCAGATGCGTCGAGTTGTGCTGGTACTCCTCGAACGTGCTCTTGAGCGATTTGCCGTCGCGGAGATGCGCGGTGATCCGATCCCACACCGTCTGTCCATCGGCTTCCATCAGCAGCCGCACCATCTCCTCGACCTCGGGTGGCGTCAGCGACGTCCGGTTGGTCTGCTTCAGGCTCTTGCCGGCATCCGGGAAAGCCTCGGTCAGCGTCACGCAGGCAGCATCGTACAGCGAGTAGGTACAGCGGCCCGATCGCCATGTCCGGCACGCCGGTATGAGTAAACGCCGTGCGCGCGCTCCCAGCCGATATAGTCGGCAAGGTCCACCACGGCGCGTGCGCGCAGCGCCTTGTGGCCGGTGTTGCGCGCCTTGCGGCCCATCACGGTGTCCTGCAGGTCGATCAAACCGAGAAACAGCATCTGGTCGCGCAGCCTCGGACGCGCCGCCTCGTCCGCCGCGAGGCCGAGGAATAACCCGTAGGAGCGCCGCACATCGCCGCTCATCGTGGCGATCATGTGCGCGTGCAGCCGCTCGTCGAGCGTGCCAGGTTCGACGATCGGTTCCTGATCGTAATTCCACACCACCGGGCCGTAGCTGGGCGGCGGCACGTTCATGCCCTTCATCGTGGCATAGCGACCGGGATACCTGCCGCGCAGCTGGTTCCAGATGTCGAGTCCGGCGGGGATGTACCAAACGCTCTGCAGCATTCCCAGCAGGCGGTACTCTTCCGGCAGATAGGGCGTCAGCGCCGCCGATGTGCGCAGGCCCAGGATCGTGTGGTCGTTGTTGATCAGCGTGATCTGCCCGTCGCGCACGTCGATGTGATTCGGGACCTGGACAAACGGCGCCTCCGCCTCCGTCACCACGCTGAGCGCATCGCCCACCGAGCGCCCGTCCCGCCGCACCATGCGGAAGAACAGATCGGCCGTGCGCGGTTGATCGCGCTGCAAGATGGCGTCGGTCAACGCGTCGACGTTCCTGTCCTTGCTGATTTCGTCCCGGCTCATCAACATTGCTGCCCTCCGTTGCACTTCCGGCGAGCCTAGCGCCGCCGCGGGACGCCGACAAACCGGACCCGCGCGGGGATTGCGCGCTTGCCATGCTGGACGAACCGGAGCGGCGGGCGGTAGGGTTGCGAGCGCAAGAACCACAACATAAAGCAATGTGGAGGGGACATGAGAAAGCTGCTCGTGGCTGGGTTTGTCTCGCTCGGGATGGCCGTCTGCATGGCAACGGCGCATGCGCAGAGCGACTGCTCGAAGATCGTCCCGGCTTCACCGTTCGGGCCGGACGATCAGACCGGCGCCACCAATCGCGTCTCCGGCGCGAGTGCCGCCGAGGTCTCGCCCCAGGCGATCACGCGGCGTGCCAGCAACCGTGTGGAGGGAAACATCGCTCCCACATGGTTCAGGTCGTGCAGCACGGCGATGATGGTGCGCCCCTCGCGGTGCCAGACCTGCAGCAGCGCGAGAAGATCGGCGGTCGTCCTCGCGTCCATCGCGCCAAACGGCTCGTCCAGCAGCAGCAGACGGGCATCCTGCACGATGAGCCTGGCGAACAGCACACGGCGGAACTGCCCGACCGGAAGTTCGCCGATCGGCACGGTGGCGGCATCCTGCAGTCCGACCGTGCGAAGTGCGGCAGTGACGTCGGTCATCAGATCGTAGGAGGGTGTCCGGAATGCCCCGAAGCGGGCCCACTGCCCGAGTGCCGCGAACTCGAGCACGGAGATCGGATAGCTGCGATCGATAGTGTCGATCTGCGGCAGGAAACCGATTGCCTCCGGCGCGATGCTGTGCAGTTGGATCGTTCCCGACTGCGGCTGCTTCAGGCCGGCAAGCACATTGAGCAGGGTGCTCTTGCCTGCGCCATTGGGCCCGACGATCGCGGTGAGGCTGCCTGGCTCGAAACGGCCAGTTACATCCTCCAGCACAAGGCCGGCGCCGTATCCTGCCGACACGCCGTCAAGGTCGATGGCCGCGGAACCCTGCACGAGGTGTTGCGGCACATATCCGCCATCAAAGGTCGATTGCACGAGCCGACCACCGCGCATGACCGCCTGTGCCATCATGCGCCGACTCCAGGTCAGGCCCGCACCGCCCACGATGGCTGCGCGACGCCAGCTTCCTTCCGTTCCCCCCATCCCAATTCCCGTTGGGTGGTCGTTATCCCAGTCGCCGCCGATACAACGAAATCAGCCGTTCCCGGTGCCGCTCCGCCGCCGGCTTGTCGTAGCACCAGCGCTGCGGGAAAGCGAACCCGTGGTGGACGCCGGGATACAGCTCGAGCTCGCCAGGGTTGCCGGAGCGTTCGAACAGGCCGCGCAACTCCTCGACCATCGGCAGCGGCGCCAGGTCGTCATGCTCCGCGCAGGCGATGTAAAGCTCGCCCTTTGCCTTGCCGAGGTTGAGATGCGGGCTTTCCTCAGCGTCGCTCACCAGCCATGTGCCGTAGAACGACGCCGCGGCGGCGATGCGATCCGGATAGCGCGCGGCGGCAGCCAGCGCGTACGGACCGCTCATGCAATAGCCGTGCGCCCCGACCGGTCCCTGCTTCGCGGCCGTCTGACGATCGACGAAGCCGAGCATCGCACCCACATCGTACATCACCGGCGGGATGGTCATCTTGGTGCGCACCGCCCGCATGCGCTCACGCTCCGCGCTGCCCTGCTCCAGCACATCGGCAGCGAAGATCGGGTCGCGGCCAGCGCGGCAATACAGGTTGGGCAGCAGCACATAATAGCCGACGCTCGCGAGCCGACGCGCCATGGCGCGTAGTTCCTCGCGAATGCCCGGCGCATCCATCAGCACGAACACGGCGGGGAACGGACTGCCGCACTCGGGAGGCAGATGAAAGTCTACATCGCGCCGGACTTGGTCGTGATGTCCCGGGTCTGCTCGATCATTGGCGCTTCCCCGCTTGGCACCCAGCTGGTCTTCTGGCGATGGGGTTGAGTGGACATGGCCAAGGACCTGCTCGTCAACATCGACATCCCGGATCTTGCCCGCACGGTCGCGTTATATACGGAGGCGTTCAGCCTGACCGTCACTCGTCGCTTCGGCGCTGACGGAGGGGAGCTCAGTGGTTTGCCGGTGCGTCTCCATTTTTTGCAGAAGCCAAAGGGCTCGATCGGCGCGGCCGACGGAGTTCGCCGCTAAGATCGGCACCGGACGCCGGTTCATCTGGACGTGGTGGTGGACGACTTGGCAGCCGCGCTGTCGCGCGCCGTAGCCGCGAAGTGTCGCCTGATCCCGGCAAGGCTCCCATGGGCTCGCCTAGACGGCCTGGTCATTCGGTAATCGGCGGCCGGCCATGGCGTTCGAACAGGAGGCTAATACCCTCCAGCAGCAAATCATGCTGGGATCTGCGCGACTGAAAAGCCAGCTCACGAAGCTGGTCGTGCACCTCCGGCGGCAGCCGCAGGGTCAGCGTCTTCGGCTTCGGCCTGCCGCGCGGTCCGCCATCTCCGACCGGTGCCATTGCTCAGCGTTCCATCACGACTCGGCGATCGACAGCTTGACTGCATGACTGCATAGATGCACGATTTCCGTGTCCGTCGGCCGGACTTTAAGCACCCGTGCCGTGGTTAATGCAAATCGGCAAAGCCGATCAGGGGGAAAGGTCATGATCGTTCGCGAACGCGAATTGTTGCGTAGAAGCATTAATTCACGCCTTGTGCTAACCGATGAGATCATCTTTAGAACTCCGGAAGGCAGCATGGGGCGGGCCTGGTATGGAGAATATTGCTTAGTCGATTTGAATACCTCCCGTGTGGTTCTGTGCCACGTTGATCTGACGGATTGGTTAATTGCTGAAATTGGCGAACTTGACCGGTCTAGAGGAAATGGACACCAGCGCGAACGGCTGGCGCGGTTGAGCAACGCGGCATGAGCATGAAGTCCATGACCATTGGCATCGCAGTCGCGGCCTTCGTGTTCGTCTTCTGTGCCATTATGGCGCTGGCGTTGATTGTGCTGTCTGGGATGGAGATGGGATAGCGCTTCGACCTCCCCCACAGCCGCGTCGCCCACACAGGCAGTTTGAGCCCGATGCCGGCCAGAGGGCGCTATCATCCAACAGAGTTCAATGGTTATCGCGTCGGCCACGGGATTTGCCTGATCAATATTTCCGGGGTGCGGTTACGACGAAATCGCCGAGCCCGCGGGATAATTCGGACCGATGGGTATCGCTGCGCTCCACCCATCCTACTTTCCGCAGCGTACGATGGGTGGAGCGCTGCGATACCCATCATGGCCCTTACACCGGCGCCACTGCCTTGGCGCGGCGACGCTCGATCTCCGCCCGTGCCTGTGCTCGCCGCTCGTCAAATCTTGCAACGCGGGCACGCGTGTTGGGGTGCGCGACGTTGTCCGGCGCTCCCGGGTTCTTCTGGGCGCCGGCCCAGCCGTCCTCGCTGATGTCGAAGATCACCCCGGTCGGGTCGCTGTACTTCACCTCGTAGCCGCCCTTGTTTTGCAGGTCGCCCATGATCCAGGTCGCGCCCGCAGCGGTCACGGCCTCGCCGCTCGCCTCAGCATTGTCCACCCACAGGCCGAGATGATGCAGCCCGACATAGTCCTTGCCGGTTCCCTGCGCGGCCACGTCGTCCTTGAACTTCAGCAGCGCCAGGTTCACCACGCCGTCGGTCAGGAATACCCCCTCGGCGAGCTTGCCGTCGGTCTCGCCGAGCTCTTCCAGGCCGAACGCCTCCTTGTAGAACTCCGCCGCCGCCCAGGGGTCGGGGACGCTGATCGCGATGTGGCGGATTTTGCCTTTGCTCTTGGCGGCCATGGCTGGTTCCTCCTTGCGGTGATTTTCCCGCTGCAGCATCCGCCTTTGCCGCAGCTCCGGCAAGTTGACAGTGGTCACCCGCCGCGTGGCTAATCGCGGCGCAACTCCGCCACGGACAATCGCATGAATGATTTTTCGCCTGACCCCCGTCCGGACCCCCTCGCCCGCGCGCGCGACCTTGGTCCTGCGATCGAGGCCGCGGCCGACGAGATCGAGCGCACGCAGCGCATTCCCGAGCCGTTGCTGTCGCAACTGCATGCCGCAAGGCTATGCCGCATGTTCCTGCCGCGCTCGGTGGATGGCGACGAGGTGGAGCCGTGGGTGTATGTGCGCGCCATTGAGGAGATCAGCCGGCACGACGGCTCGCTCGGCTGGAACGTCTTCGTCGCGAACAGCTCGGCGTTGATCGCGCCGTTCCTGGCGCCCGACGCAATGCGCACGATCTTCGCCGATCCGCGCAGCGTCGTCGCGTGGGGTCCGCCGAATGCATCGAAGGCGACCGCGGTGCCGAGCGGCTACCGTGTCACCGGGCGATGGGATTTCGCCTCCGGATGCCGTCAGGCGAACTGGATGGGCGCGCATTGCCACGTGGTGGAGCCGGACGGCGCATTGCGGTTGAATCCTGCCGGCAGGCCGACGGTGCGGACGCTGCTGTTTCCGGCAACGCAGGCAATGCTGCTGAATACGTGGAACGTCATCGGCATGCGCGGCACGGCGTCGGATTCCTACACGCTCGAGGACGTGTTCGTGCCGGAAGCGTTCAGCGCCACCCGCGAGGACCCGACGCTGCGACGCGAACCTGGCCGGCTCTATGCGTTCACCATGCAGGGGTTGTATGCCGTCGGCGTCGCCGGCGTCGCGTTCGGCATCGCGCGGGCGATGCTGGACGCTTACGAGGCACTGGCCACGCGCAAGACGCCGCGCAACCTTGGACGGCTGGCCGACAATGCGGTGGTGCAGTCGGGCGTGGCGCAGATGGAGGCGCGGCTGGGTGCGGCGCGTGCCTATCTGGTGGAGACGCTGTCGGACATCTGGGCACATGTCGATGCCACATCGGTGATCGATGTGCCGGCGCGTGCGCGGGTGCGGCTGGCCTGTGCGTTCGCCATCCAGACCGCCGAGGCGGTGGCGGACTACGCGTACAAGGCAGCAGGGACCGACGCGATCTTCCTGGGCACCGCGTTCGAGCGCCGGTTTCGCGACATTCACACGCTGTCGCAGCAGATCCAGTCGCGCACCGCGCATTTTGAATCGGTCGGGCAGATTCTGCTCGGCATCGAGCCGCCAGGGACGTTCCTGTAGCGCGCCAACCCGCTAATTGCGCGAGCCGTCATGGACGTTGGCCTCGGCATCGCGATCGCCGCTGCTGGCATCGTCCTTGGTATAGCGATCGGCGCCACCGGCATTGGCGGCGTGCTCCTGGTGCCGATCCTCACCTTGGCGCTCGGCTTCGACGTGAAGCGTGCCATCGCCGCGGCGTTGCTGAGCTACCTGCCAAGCTGTCTGGTCGCGGTGGCACTGTATGCGCGCCGCGGCTCGATTCCGTGGCGCGAGGCGTGGCTGCTCTGCCTTGCCGCGCTGCCTGCCGCCTGGCTCGGCGCACACGCCGCAAACCACGCGCCGGCGAGCCTGCTGGAGGCAGCGATCGGTGCGCTCCTGCTGGCTGGCGGTCTCTATGCGCTGCGCACGCCCCGGAGCGTGCCGACCCAACGGGTCGCGTTGGCGCCGGCGACGCTGCTCGGGCTGGGCGGCGGCACCGGATTTGTCTCCGCGATGACCGGCGCCGGCGGCGCATTCGTGCTGCTGCCACTGCTGTTGCTGCTCGATATGCCGGTGCTCGCGGCGATCGGGCTGGGGCAGGCGATCGCCATTCCGATCGCCGGGCCGGCCAGTCTCGTCAACCTTGCCGCTGGGCTCGTGGATCTCTGGCTTGCCGCAGGACTGGCGGCGGCACTGGCGCTGGGCATCGTGATCGGCACTCCGATCGCGCACGCATTGCCGCAGCAGCAACTGCGCCGCCTTCTCGGCTCGGTGGTAGTGCTGGCGGGCATCGGCATGCTCGCCCGCATTGTCACGCGGTTGTTGGGTGCAGTCCTGTTCTAGGCCATCAGGGCTTGCTGCGAATCGATGGACTCAGGTGTCGGACGGACGGTGCCTCCTATTGTCATCCCGCGAAAGCGGAGACCCAGTTGCCGCATGGGTCCCCGCTTTCGCGGGGATGACAATAGGAACGGAAGGCCGATCGCAAACCAGCCCAGTCAGTTCGCGGCGAATTGTCGGATGATGATCCTCACTCCCGCAGCTCCGGGATCACCCAAAGCGGCTTCTCCCCCCGCGCCACCCGCTCGACGTTGTCGAAGCCGTTGCGGAAGCGGGCGGACTGGTTGTCCCAGGTCGGCCCCGCGTAGTGCGGCGTCAGGATCACGTTGTCCAGATTGAACAGCGGATTGTTCGCCGGCGGCGGTTCCTGGTCGAACACGTCCAGCCCGGCGCCGGCGATCGTGCCGTTGGTCAGCGCCTCATACATGGCCGGTTCGTCGACCACCGGCCCGCGGCACGTGTTGATCAGATAGGCGGTCGGCTTCATCAGCCTGAACTGCGCCGCTCCCATCATGTGGCGCGTCGCCGGCGTCAGCGGCACATGCAGCGAAACGATGTCCGACGTGCGCAGCAGCTCGTTGAACAGGCGGAACCTCACGCCCAACGCATCCGCCGCATCCTCGCTGAGGCGGGCGATGTCGAAATACTGCACCGCCATGCCGAAGCCCTTCGCCAGCCGGGCGACCTTCTTGCCGATGTTGCCGAGCCCAACCAGGCCGAGCGTGCGGCCCGACAATTCGTACAGCCGCACATTGGCCACGTCGTTGCCGCGCCAGCGGCCGGACGCGACCATCGAATGCAGCCAGGTCAGCCGGCGGCACACCGCGAGCATCAGCAGGATCGCATGCTCCGACACCGCGATCGCGTTGGCGCCGCCGTTGTTGCACACGGGAACGCCGGCGCGGCGCGCGGCCTCGATATCGACGCGGTCGTAGCCGGCGCTCAGCAGCTGCACCAGCTTCAGCTTCGGCGCCGATTTGTAGAACGCATCGTCCATCTTCACCTCGCCGAGGCCGACGATGAAGTCGGTATCGGCGAGCGCGGCGTTGAATTCAGGGGTGTTCGCGCGGGCGATCACCAGGTCGAAGCCGGATGGCGCCAGTTCGCGCGCGATGTCCATCGCGCTCAGCGGGTTGTCGGTGAGCAGGATCTTCGGCGCCATCTTTCTCTCCTGGTCGGTTGATTTGCCCGAGGATAGCCGGGCCTGCGAATTCCACCCAGAGCCGCTGGACCTGCCAGCGGGAAGCGGCCACGGTTAGCACATTCTCAATCGTCACCGTCGATAGTCCAGATCCCTCCGATAGCGACGGCAGAGGTTGGAATGGAAGCAGCGCGTGCGCCGTGCTGCCCCGTTCTGGCGCCTTATCAAGCTGGTCACGGCTGTTAGAGATTCCCACGAATTCAAGCGTAGCGAGCAGGCTGTCCCCTTGAAATCCGGCGCAGCTGGAGATCGGGCGGGAACTCGCGCCGCAGGCATGGTCGGTCTGCCACCGTAGGGCCTGTGGCTCTCGTGCAACAGCCCTGGCCATATCGCACGATCGTCTCTTTTTGATTGACACAGGAGACATTTAGTACTATTTGGCATACCGTTGGGCTAAAATTTGTCTCATCCATCCTGGCGGAGCGCTGAAGTGTTCAAGCTGGTAGTGTGGGCCGTCCTCGTGTTCCCGCTCACTCGTTTTTGTCTACGTATCCTCGTGTTGCTTGCCAAATGGGCGGTTTGGTTTCCAATTATGGTTGTCAAGTATGGGTTTTATGAGGCCAAGTGCGCTGCTGAGCTGCCGCCCAGCGAGGCCGACGTGAGTTTGCCAAAGGTGGTGGTGGCCGACTCTGGCATCATATCGACGTGTCCACCCACGCCACTCAGGCCGACACTGGCCGTCGAATAGTCGTTGTCTTGACTTGCCTCGGTTGCGTGGAGTGGTGAGAGCCTGGGATCAGGCCAACTGATCTGACGGCATATTGTCCTCCTGTATCGAGCTATTTTTGGTTCGGCCCCCGGCGGAGCTATTCTTCCGTCCCAGCCCGCACGACAGGTCCGGCCGTCGATCGCGTCAGCGGTGGAGCGACTTCCTGGCGACCGTCCGGGCGGCGTGACGCCCGACTGACGCCCATCGCCTCGCGCATGAACAGCCGCTTCAGCGGCGGCGCGCGGTGCACCGCGGCGATCCCGACGTCGCGGGCCAGCCGGAGCATCGGGTGGTCGGTGCTGAACAGCCGGTCGAGCGCGTCGGTGGCGGCCAGCATCAGCAGATTGTCCGGCCGCCGCCGACGCTGGTAGCGACGGAGGAGCGACGGCGCGCCGAGGTCCTCGCCCCGGTGCGACGCCTCGATCAGCAGTTCGGACAGCGCGATCGCGTCGCGGAAGCCGAGATTGAGACCCTGCCCAGCGATCGGATGGATCGCGTGCGCCGCGTCGCCCGCCAGCACGAGGCGCGTGGCGGCATACCGGTGGGCATGCATCGCCGAGAGCGGATAGCTCCAGCGGCGCCCAACCACGCGCACGGCACCCAGATGACCACCGAGGCGGCGCGTGATCTCGCCGGCGAGACGTGCGTCGTTCAGCTGCAACATAAGTTGGGCGATCGCCGTGTGCTCGGTCCACACGATGGCGGAGACGTTCGCCGCGCCACCCTCCTCGGCGTCAGGGCTGGCGCACATGGGAAGCTGCGCAAACGGTCCGGACGGCAGGAAGTGCTCGAGCGCCGTGTTGTGGTGCGGCTTCGCGTGGCTGACAGCGCACACGATGGAGGTCTGGCTGTACGGCAATCGGGTGACCGGGATGCGGGCCGCCTCGCGCAGCGGCGAGTTGCGCCCCTCCGCCGCCACCACCAGTTGGCATTTGATCCGTGGGCCGCCCGCAATCCGCACGCTGACGCCGTCGTCGCGGCGCTCCACCTCGGCTGATGCGGGCGCGAACACGCGTAGTGCGGGCAGGTCGTGCATGTGCGCATTCAGTGCCACGCGCAGGCTGCGAGCCTCCATCATCCAGCCGAACGCACCGGCGTCCTCACCGGCCTCGCGGTGGTCGAAATGCAGGAACAGGGGCGAGGCGCGGCGGCCGACGCGGCCATCGCTGACGCGGATGTCGAAGATCGGACATGCAGGCTCAGGCAGCCTATCCCACAGCCCAGCAGCCTGTAGCAGCCGACGCGATCCGGCCGCGACGGCATAGGCGCGGCCGTCGAAGGCCGGGTGCTCCATCGGCGGCAGCGCGGCGCGGTCCACCACGATCGTGCTGATGCCCGCCGCCGCCAGCCGGCAGCCCAGCGTACCGCCGACCGGGCCGGCGCCGACCACACACACCGCGGCGGACAGATGCTCGCTCATTGCCGGGACAGTGGCGCCGACACCGATCGTCGGCAAGCGGACGTTGCCGCTTCATCGATCAGGGGTTTCCGGCATATAGTTCGATTCGCACGCCAACAACGGGTGCAAAGGGTCAACGAACGCATGGCCACTGCCAGGTCTGCCGGGGCACGCCGCCTGGTCTCCCCGGACGTCAAGGCGCTGATGAACCGCCGCTCGGCCGAGCTGGTCGGGCTGGCGCTGGGGCTGCTCGGCCTCGCCGTGCTGGTGGCGTTGGCCTGCTACGACCCGCGCGATCCCTCGCTGAACACCGCGACTTCGCGGCACGTGAGCAATCTCGCGGGACCGCTCGGCGCTATGCTGGCGGACCTGCTGCTGCAAGGCTTCGGCATCGCCGCCGCGCTGCCTGGGGTGGCGATGCTCGCCTGGGCCTGGCGCATCGCCTCGCGGCGGGGGCTGGACAGCGTGCTCGCCCGGTTTGCCGCCCTGCTGGCTGCGTTGCCGTTGCTGGCCGCGGTGCTGGCCGCCGTCACCGCACCGCGATCGCTCGCGTGGCCGACGGTGGCCGGGCTGGGCGGGGCGATCGGCAGGCTGTTGGGCGCCGCCGGCCTCGCGGTCGGACGCGACGTTCTGGGGCCGCTGGGCGCGCTGATGGTCTGGACCATCGGCACGGCGCTCGCCGTGACGCTGACCCTGCTGGCACTCGGCCTCTCGGCTGGCGAATGGCGCACCGCAATTCGCTCCGTCGGACAAGGGGCGCGATACGGTGTATCCGGTGGCCGTGCCACCGCCGGTGTCGTGCGGCGGATGTTGCGTGCCGTCTCCCGCAGTTTCGGCCGCCTGGCTGGCCTGCTCCACCTGCGTCGCCGCGACGAGCCGTCACCCGGCCCGATCGTCCGGCGCGACCCGGCTGCCGCTATTACGCGCGGCTCCGGCTCTCGACGATCAGCCGCCGCCGATCGTATCGCGTTTGGCGAGGCCGCCCGTGCCGTCCCACCGTGCCCGCCAGGAAAGCCTGCCGCTGCCCGAGGCCGGCTGGCGATTCCCGTCGCTGTCGCTGCTGAAGCCCGCGCCCACCCGCGCCACCAGCGGACCCAGCAGCGAATCGCTCGAGGCGAACGCGAGGCTGCTGGAAACCGTGCTCGCGGATTACGGCGTGCAGGGCAGCATCGTGGAAATCCGCCCCGGCCCGGTGGTGACGCTCTACGAGTTGGAGCCGGCGCCCGGCATTCGCAGCGCGCGCGTGATCGGACTGGCGGACGATGTGGCGCGCAGCCTCTCGGTGACCGCGGTGCGCATCGCCACCGTGCCCGGCCGCAACGTGATCGGCATCGAGGTCCCGAACGCACGTCGGGAAACCGTGTTCCTGTCCGAGATCCTGGCGTCCGAGGAGGTGCAGAAGCACACCGGACGGCTGGCGCTGGCGCTGGGCAAGGACATCAGCGGCGCGGCGGTCGTGGCCGATCTCGCGCGCATGCCGCACCTGATGATCGCCGGCACCACCGGGTCCGGCAAATCGGTCGGCGTCAATGCGATGATCCTGTCGCTGCTGTACCGGCTGGCGCCCGACCAGTGCCGGCTGATCCTGATCGACCCGAAGATGCTTGAGCTGTCGATGTACGAAGGCATTCCGCATCTGATGGCACCGGTCGTGACGGAGCCTGCCAAGGCGGTGACAGCGCTGAAATGGACGGTGCGCGAGATGGAGCGCCGCTATCGCGCCATGAGCCAGCTCGGCGTGCGCAACATCGGCGGCTACAACGACCGTGTGGCCGAGGCGCGCGCAAGGGGCGAGGTGGTGACGCGTCGGGTGCAGACCGGGTTCGATCCCGACACCAGCCGCCCGACCTTCGAGGAGCAGCCGTTGTCGCTGGAGGCTATGCCGCTGATCGTCGTGGTGGTGGACGAGATGGCGGACCTGATGATGGTGGCAGGCAAGGAGATCGAGGCTGCGGTGCAGCGCCTGGCGCAGATGGCGCGGGCGGCCGGCATCCATGTGATCATGGCGACCCAGCGGCCGTCCGTGGACGTGATCACCGGCACGATCAAGGCGAATTTCCCGACGCGCATCAGCTTCCAGGTGATCAGCAAGTTCGACAGCCGCACAATCCTCGGGGAACAGGGTGCGGAGCAGTTGCTGGGCATGGGCGACATGCTGTTCATGCAGGGCGGCGGGCGCATCACCCGCGTGCACGGCCCCTTCGTGTCGGACGACGAGGTGGAGAAGGTCGTGGAGTTCCTGCGCGAGCAGGGCGAGCCGGCCTACCTCGATGAGGTGACCGAGCCGTCGGATAGCGACGGCGATGCGATGCTGCCCGGGTTCAGTGGCGCAGGCGACGGCGAGAAGGGGCTGTATCCCGAGGCAGTCGCCGTGGTGGCGCGCGAGGGCAAGGCGAGCACCAGCTTCATCCAGCGGCATCTGAACATCGGCTACAACCGAGCTGCCAAGCTGATCGAGCAGATGGAGAAGGAAGGCATCGTCGGGCCGGCGAACCATGTAGGGAAGCGCGAGGTGCTGATCCGGCGGACGGCGGACGAGGACTGAATTTTGGCGATGGCAGCGCTGGAGCAGCGTTAAGTACAAGCCATACCGCTCCGTGCCTCTGCGTCTCTGCGGTGAACCTGGCCTTCTTCAGCCCGCGAACTGCCGCATCAATGGGGCCCAGCGATCGAGGATCGGCACAATCTGGTCCGACTTCGCGGCCGGCAGGCTGATCACCACGCGCGCAACGCCGAGTTCCTGGTACTGGCGCAGACGGTCGGCATCGTCCGCCACACGGAACAGCGTGACCGGCAGCGACGCAGGATCGCGCCCGGCCTCCGCCGCCATTTTCCGGAATTGCGGCAGCGTGTCGCCGATGTCGCCGTGCCGGGTGCGACCGGCGCCCGGTATCCAGCCGTCGCCGTAGCGGACCGAGCGACGCGCTCCATAGGGAAAGGCGCCGCCGACAATGACCGGAAACGGCTGCTGCACCGGCTTCGGCCAGGTCTGCATCGGCGCAAAGTCGACAAACTCGCCGTGATACTCCGGCGTCTCCTGCGTCCAGATCAGCTTCATCGCCTCGACCCGCTCGCGCGACAGCTTGTGGCGCGTGGCGTACACCGTGCCGTGGTGCTCCATCTCTTCCTTGTCCCAGCCGTTGCCGACGCCGAACAGGAAGCGGCCGCGCGAAAGCTGGTCGATCGAGGCGACCATCTTCGCGGTCTGAATCGGATCGCGCTGATTGATCAGACAGACGCCGGTGCCGACCTTCAGCGACGTTGTCGCCACCGCCGCCGCGGTCAGCACCAGGAACGGATCCATGATGTCGTAATAGGGCCGCGGCAGTTCGGGGCCGCCGGGAAACGGCATCGTGCGCACGATCGGAATGTGCGAATGCTCTGGCACCCAGAGCGATTCGAAGCCGCGTTCCTCGAGCAGGGGACCAAGTTCCCCCGGCGTCATCGAGGCATCGGTGAAGAACATCGCGGCGCCGAACTGCATGTCGGGGATCCTCCGGTGGGTGCTGACGATGGATTGTGCCCGGCGGCTCCGGGCTCGACAAATGGCCATCTGATGGCTGTGGTTTGGCCATGAGCACGCACAGTGTAGCAGAGGCGAAGAACCACCTGCCGGAGCTGATCGACCGCGCGTTGAAAGGCGAGGCGGTGGTGATCACCCGCCACGGCCATCCCGTCGTCGAACTCAAGCCGGTGCCTCCGCCGCCGCGCCGCATCACCCAGGCCGACATCGACTGGCTGGATGCGCACCGGGTCGGATTGCAAGGCAAGGGCGAGGACGCGGTCACCATGCTGATCAGGATGCGTGACGAAGACTGGCGGTGAGCACCTACCTGGATACCAGCGTCCTGGTCGCGTTGCTCATCGACAGTGATCCGTTTACCGAACGCGCCAAAGCCTACATGGCCGTCAATCCCGACAGCCTGATTATCAGCAATTTCGCTGCGGCAGAGTCCGTCTCGGTCGTGGGCCGCCTGACACGCATGCGACGGCTCACTACTGACGACGCAACTGCGATATTCGGCGATTTCGATGCCTGGAAAGCACGAACGGCAGAGTTGGTGGAGATCACCACGCCGGACATCACCGTCACCACGTCAATCCTGCGCCGTCTCGATCTAAATCTGCGGACGCCGGACGCGATCAATATCGCCATCGCCGACCGCCTTGGTGCAACGCTCGCCGCGGTAGACGAGAGGATGGCAATCGCCGCGCGCGCACTTGGCGTGCAGGTGGCGCCCGCCTGACGCTACCCAGCCTGCCGCACCGCCGGAAACACCTCCTCGGCCAGCAGCTGCATCTGCTCCAGCGCCAGGCTCTTCGGCATGCCGACCCAATGGACGCCCAGGATCAGCGTGGTCACCCCGAACCGCCGCCTGAGATCGATGATCTGCTCCGTCACCTCCGCCACCGAGCCGATCACGAACCGATCATCCACCAGTTCGTCGAAATCCAGATCGAAGTGATCGCCGGCGGGCATCACCTTGTCCTGGCCCCAGTCGCGGTACGCCTTGTACTTCACCTCGAGGAAAGGCCGCGCCAGACGGATCGCCTCCTCTCGCGAACGAGCGACGAACACCTCGCGCGCCATCGGGAGCTCCGCCGGGAACGGCTTGCCGCAGGCATCGAGCTCCCGCCGGTAGACATCCATCTGCCGCGCGAGCGTCGCCAGCTTGTTATGCGGATTGACGAACCAGGCATCGGCCATGCGCGCCGTGCGCCGAATCCCGACATCCGCATTCGCGCCGATCCAAACGGGAGGCATCGGCTTCTGCACCGGCAGCACCGTGCAGTTCGCGCCGTCCAGCTCGAAATACGATGCCTTCATCGTCACGAAGTCCTCGGTCCATAGCCGCTTCACGGCCGTCAGGCACTCCTCGAAGCGCCGCCCGGCCTGCTGCAGCGTTGTGCCGAATGCCTTGAACTCGACCTCGCGGTAGCCGATGCCAGCGCCGAACACCAGCTTTCCCCCGCACATGACATCGAGCGATGCGAGTTCCTCCGCTACATGCAGCGGACTGTGCAGCGGCAGCAGCACCACGCCCGGGATCAGCCGCAGCTTCGGCGCCACCAAAGCGACCTGCGTCAGATACGGAATCTGCTGGATGTATTGAAACGGATACGAACTGTAGTGCGAACCTTTGGCGACGCAGTCATAGCCAAGCTCCTCCGCGTGCCTTGCCGCATCGAGGTCCTCGGCAAGCCGCACCTGCATGTCGTCGCCCTGCGGATATTGGCCGCGAATGATCAGGCCGAACTTCATCACACCCTCCCCTTTCCGACGCGCTGCGACCAGAATACCGCAATGCGCACCTCCGGCATCCAGGTCCAGATCACCCCGGCCCGCCCGCTGCCCTGTTGATTACGGAGCCGCATAGAACAGGTACTGGGCCGTGTAGCGCATCCGTGCCTGCGGTAGCGTCTGCGTCTCATTGCAGACTGTGGTCGGAGCCGCCCCGCCTTTCGTGTCAACGCGACGCACCAGGTTGGCACCGCTTAGAATTCCGCTCCCTTCGTGCGACTTGACTCGCAGCAACAACCAGGCAATGGCGTGCGGCTCCGGCGCGAGATCCTGTGCAATGACCTCACCCACAATCTTGCTGCCATCCTCCATCTGCCAAGTCGGCCCGGCGAAGTGGGTGCCGATCTGCCGCCCGGCCACGTCGAATAGAGTCGCGTCCGGGGCGGTGAACACCCAGCGATAGCCGTCGCTTTGCTTCTCGCAAGTATAGATCTGCACCCCCTGCGCTGCGGCTTCCAGAAGCAGCCTGGCGCCAGGCGGCGCGGCGGTGTGCTGCGCCTCACCCGACACAACGGTCGCGGTGGCACCCACGACCAAACCGACAAGTACCTGGCAGCAGACGACAATCCATCAGGGCATCCTCTCGATTGGGATCACGCACAGAACAGGCACGATAGCGTGCTTCGCGGGATTAGCTGGGAACAACCAAGGCGTCTGACATGCCGCATCGTCCCAGTTGGGGTGGTCAACCATGCAACCGGGCCGGTCAGACCTTCGGCAGCCCTTGCCTGTGCGCTACTCGCCGTTCCTTCTGCAATTGCCCGGGGTCGGCCCGGGTGTCCGGCAGCACTGTGAGGCAAACTACCGAGTTCATGCGCGTCAGGGCGCGGATCGGGGCACTCGCCGAAAAAGGGTCTCCAACGGGTACACCGCAGCGGACGCAATGCCGGCAGCCGCGATGGTTGGACGCCCGCTTGAGCGGTACGTGCTCAAGCTGCCGGAGCCCGCCGTCTGGGACGAGCGCTGCGTCCCGATCGAAGCGTCCGTTGGCGGCATCCGCGGACGGCTCAAGGGGCAGCTTGGGCGTGATTTCGGTAATTTCCGCAGTTCCAGCGGACGAAATTCATGGGAGCGGACCGCGGATCGATCAACCCTCACGCTTCGCGGGGATTTTCGGCAGCCTGTTAAGGTTCATTTTCATGCCGTTCGGCCCGATCATATCGCCCGGCTGCATGCCGGCGGGACACGGGCCGGCCCACTTGGCCTCCTGTGTCATTGTCAAATCACTGCGGCCCATCATCGGGGGGTCGAAGTGCGTCTGGATGTCGGTCTTGTAAGCTGAGTCGCCGGTGAACGTCATCACCGCGCGTGATGTCATCTTCATGTCGCCCATCGCGCACTCGGTGTCCACGGTGGCGACGTTGCCGCTGCGACGCAGGTCGTAGCGGCTGCACATTCCCTGTGCTGTGTTCATGCCGAACTTGTACAATTCGGCATCGGTCGCGGCGTCAGTGCAGAATTTCATACCCTGCGGCATGTTGCCCCCCGCCATGTGCAGAGTGACCTCCCACAGGCCAGGTTTGCGCGTCGGCAGGTCATCTGCCCACGCGCCGGTGAGGGCACAGGCGAGACCGCCGAAAAGCGCAGCAGCGCACGTCGCGGTGGCTGTTCGCATGTGATGACCCTCCGTGATGCCGAGGACGTTCTCGCGCCGCCGACCGTAGAGCGGGACGAAGCCGCGGCACAACCGGCCCCATAACGAGGAACCCTGAGTCCAGGCCGGTCGCGGAAGACAGGAATGCGCCGCCCGTCGTCACCCTCGCGCCATTCGACCTGGATTACTTCGGCAGCAAGCAGCACGGGCTTGTAACAACCGTAAGGTGAGCCCAGCGGCGATCGCGTCGTCGTGCGCGGGTAGGGCGCTGCCTAGTCGGACAGCAGCGGTCACACCGCGCCGGTGTTCACCTGAGGCCGCGCGAACTGGTGGACATTTCCCACGCGCGGGACGCTCGCGGTAAGTGATGCTGTTGCAAGCCGACGGCAAAGTGGGTGAACCGTCCACAACCCCACAACGTCCCGGCAACTTGTTGCCGCGCAGGCAGGGCACTAACCGATAGCCGGGCCAATTGCAAAAAGTCGCCAAGGCCCTAGACCGCACGGGCCTGACGGCAATCACCGTGGCATCCGACGCGTCGATTTGGAACCAGAACCTGAACGGCGGAGCCGTGACCAAATCAATGGTCACACAAAGCTCCGCCGCAATGACATGCTACAGTTCAGCCAAGCATCAGTTACCACCGGACGGGGGCGGAACAAACCACGGCACGGTGATGCCCTGACAGTCGAGGTTCTGCCCCTTGACATTGGCGGTGAGCCAGCCGTCCTGCCTCATAACCCCGGTGATGACTGCCGTGCGTCCCTGCCCTCCGACCTCCTTCCCATTCATCGTGAAGGTCCGGTTCGGGTTGATCGACCCGCTCACATTGGCCATGCTCTTCATGTTGTTCCAGGCAACCATCCCCGACAGGGTGTTGTTGTCGCCCACCACCACGTGCCAATCGAGCGAGGGGCACTGGCCTGCCGGCCTTGAGTGGAACGTGTAAACCCTGCCCTCAGGCGCAACCTGCTGCGCGAGTGCCATATTGCATGTGGCGGTAACCACCACAGCACCCGCCGCGACTGTACCCATCAGCTTACCCCAAGTCATGCGCGTTGCCTTTCCATTGGTTGGACTGGGTAGTGAGTCTCTCCCCGTAGCGCAGGCACGCGACGCCGAATCGGCAGGTTGCGGCCTTCGATACGCTCCCACCTGCGGCCACCTCCGTCAAGCCACCGATGCCCGACCATGGCGGGATCTGCATAGCCAGAGTGGCCGGCGCGGCCAGAAACAAGCCGCCCGTTACGCCGGTTATCACGCCCAGTTAGCAGCGCTTTGGGTCCGCTGTCCAGCCGCATCCCACATCAGGCGAGGGTCGAAGGTCTCGGCAGCGAACATGGTGAGAATGACCACCCCGCAGAAAGCGACGGCGCCGAACCCCGGCTCGATGGTGATCACACCGCCGAACCGCACGAGCGCCCCGAGCAGCGATTCCATGAAGATGTCGATCATCGACCAGCGGCCGATCCAGCGCACCACGTGGTACAGCCGGGTCCGATCGCGAAGCCACCCTGCGCGGCCGGTCTGCGTGGCGACCAGCATCACGGTCAGCCCGACAAGCTTCAGCATCGGTACGGCGATGCTGGCGAAGAACACCAGCGCCGCAAGCGGATACATCCCCGACGAGATCAGCTCCCGCACGCCGCCGAGGATCGTGCTGGGTTGGCCGGCGCCGAGTTGCATAACGGTCAGCACCGGATAGAGGTTCGCCGGCACGTAGAGGATCGCGGCGGCAATCATCAGCGCCCAGGTCCGGGTCAGGCTGTTCGGCTTGCGTTCATGCAGCGCCGAGTCGCAGCGCGGACACCGGGCTTCACCTCGCGGGAGCATGCTCACCAGACCGCAGGACTCGCAGCCGACCGCTCCTGTCAGCTGCCCGCGTGCCGGCAGATTGCGCAATGCCTTGTCGGCGGCGGAGGAGCGGTCGAGTGCGTCCCAAACCGCCTCATGATCGAGCGCGCCGTCTGCCCACGTCATGATGAAGGTCAGGGCAAACAGCGCAAAAACGCCGGTGCCCAGCGTGATCGTCACCAGATCGCCCAGCTTCACATAGGCGACCAGTACGCCGAACACGAAGACCTCGATCATCGACCAGGGCGTAAGCCGTTCGACCAGCACGAAGACCCGGCGCAGATGACGCGGCGGATGCGCCATGTGCAGGCCGATCAGCACATAGAGCGTGCCAAGCAGCTTGCCGAACGGCGCCACGACGGTCACGAACACGACGACCGCGGCCAGGGCGGTCATGCCGCGCTCGATCAGTTCCTGCGGTCCCGAAAGCAGACCGGCCTGAAGCGTGATGCCGGCGGTCTCCACGCTCATGAGCGTCGTCACGCACATCACCGTCAGCAGCACGAGTGCGGCGAGCGTCAATGCCAGGCTGTGCTCCAGCGGATGTCGTCGCGCCCGGTGGAGCCTGGTGCCGCAGCGGCTGCAATGCGCGGAAATGCCGGGCGCGAGTGCCGGGACGGTCTGCAGCAGCCCGCAACTCTGGCATTCGTGCAGCCGCGGCCTGATGACTTCAGGTTCCGGCGGGGCCCGGAACAGCGACGTCACCGCGCTTTCCGCCCGCTGGGACGCGTAGCAGGAAGCGTAACGGGATGGGCAGGGGCAAGCATCGTCGCAAGCCCGTCGGCAAGCTGGCCAACCGCGATGCTGATCGCCGCAACTTCGTTTGCAACGCCGCTATCGGAGAGTGGTATCTCGAAGCGGAAGCCGCGCGTCACCGGCTCACTGCGCCCTTTGGCCGTCACCGCCGCCTGCGCCTGGAGCACGAGCGCTCCCGCGGCATTCTCGTCGAGGCGGGACACATTGAGCTCGATCGTCGCGTCGGGCGAGACCGACACCGCGCCGGTCTCGGCATAGATGGTGCTTCGTGGCAGGCGCTGGCTCAATTCCTCGACCAGCACGCGGGAAAGCATCGCGCCGAGCGGCTCGCCCCACCAGTCGTTGGCCATCACGTCCAGGCGGTAATTCTCCGACGACCGGACGATCTGGCTGCGCTCCAGGTATCGGGCGAGGCCGATCTGGCGCAGCTCGATCACCTTTGGCGCCGCGGTCCCATGGGCAGCCGAATCCGGGGCACCCGATACCGGGGCGATGGTGTAGAGATTTGGGTTGGGAGAGCTGCAGGCAGCCTGCACCGCCAGCAGGGCGGCCGCGATGACCTGCGTGAGCCTGTGCGTGTACCTCATTCGACACCGCCGGCAGGCCGGCCCTTGATCAGTGCCTCCGGGTGGCGTGAGAGCAGGTCGGCGAGCGAGCGGATCGAGCGGGTCGCGTCGTTCAGTTGTATCAGCAGCCGTTCAAGGTCGCGGTTGAACTGTGTGTTGTCGCCGTAGCCCGATTGCAGCGACAGGACAAGCTTGTTGGCGTCCGACATCGTCTTCTGCAATCCGGCCGAGAGGTCCGGCAGCCGCTTCATCGCCGGTCCCAGATTGGCATCAAGATTTTGCACCACGTCGTGCACGCTGGCGAGCGTCGAATTGAGCGACGTCAACACCTGCTTGGCCTGTGGATCGTTGACGAGGCCGTTCAACCCCTCGGCGGTCTTGTTCAGATTGCGGCCAAGCGTGTCGAACGGAATTGTATTGACCTTTTGCAGCAATTCCGTGGCCGCAGTCTGCAGCCCGCTGAAGCTGCCGCTTTCCGATGTTGGGATAACGAGCGTGCCATCCTCGGTCCTCGTCATCTGTGCCGGCGGCGCGTCGGGCAGGAAATCGAGGGCGACCCGCATCTGGCCGGTAAGCAGGTTGGCGCTCTCCAAGGTTGCCCGCATGCCACGTTGGACCAGCGCATCCACCCCCGCTGCGACATCCTTCACCACCTGCCGCCCGATGCCGACGATACGCTCCGGCTGCACCTCGAAATGCACCGGAGCGACTACCGCCTCCTTCCCCGGATCATAGGAGAGGCGCACGTCCGTAACCTGGCCCACCTTGATGCCGCGCAGCGTCACATCGGCGCCTGGCGCAAGGCCGCCGACGGAACCGGGGAAATAGCTCAGCAACAGAATCTTGCGGCTGTACGAGGCCGCCTGGGCAGCCTCCTTGTTGGCAAACATTGGGAAGGCGTGATCCTCGGTGCTTTCCGCCGCCTGCGCCGCGCCCGGCTGCACATCGAACGCGACGCCGCCGAGCAGCAGGGCACGCAGCGACTCGAGTTGCACTTCGACCCCATTGCCGCCAAGCTTCACCGACAAACCGGAGGCGTCCCAAAAGCGTGTCTGATCGTTCACATACTTGTCGAACGGCGCACGGACAAAGGCGTGGATCGTCGCGCTTTCCGCCATGTCGCCGATATCCCAGCCCAGCACTTCGCCCACCTGAAGATCGCGGAAGAAGATCGGCGAGCCGAGCGTGACAGAGCCGAGGCGCGTCGCCTTCAGCAGGAATGTCCGGCCCGGCACGTTCGACTCCAGCACAGGCGGATCCTCGCGACCGGCGAATTCGTGCTTGTGGGCGGCGGAGGCGTCGCCGGGCAGCATGCCGATATACGAGCCGGACACCAGTGTACTCAGGCCGGACACGTTGCCGGCGAACAACCGCGGCTTGACGACCCAGAACTGAGCGTCGGCGGTGAGCAGTGGGTCGGCCTGCTTGGTTGTCGCCACGGTCACCAGCACATGCGTATGGTCTTCCGACAGCACGAGACTCTTCACCGTGCCCAGTGAGATTTCACGGAACTTGAGCTGGGATTGGCCGGCTTGCAGCCCTTCAGCGGTTTCGAAGGTTATCGTGATCGTCGGGCCTTCCTTGGACAGGGTGTCCCAGGCAAGCCATGCGCCGATCGCCACGGCGACGATCGGCAGCAGCCAGATCGCTGACAGGCGGCGCGATCGGCGCGTGGAGGCAACGACCAGGTGCGGTTCGCCGGCAGCTTCGCTCATGGCACGATCCTTCGTAGCTCCTCGGGGCGATGCCCGGTCACTGCGCCGGACACGAGTGTATACCCGCGACGGCGGTTGGCTATCCACTTCGGTGGGCCGCGGCTTCGCACACAGCCCTGTAAATCGATTCCTACTCTCAGAAGGTGAAATTCACCATCACCATCGGGCCACCCATCGTCAGGTGCTGCACGGCGGCGCTGCTGCCCTGCTCAAATGACAGATAGCGGTAGGTGAGCGACACACCGGCCCAGCCGGTCTGGTAGCCGAGGCCGGAAGCGATCTGCCAGGTCAGCTTCGAGCCGCCCGCGCCTATGTCGAAATAATAGGGGATGAACAGGCCGGTATTGTTGATGCGGATGCGGCCGCGAAAGCCGCCGATGCCGTTCCAGATGCTGTCGCTGCTCGATATGCCGCCAATGCCGCCGAATGTCGCGCCGTTGCCGCGCGGTCCTGTCAGTGTCAGTGCCAGGCTGAAATCGGTCGTGGCGTTCACCGCAAGAAAGCGGAATCCGGCGATCACATCGAAGTTGCCCCAGTCGCCCTGCATGAGCGCGTAGCCGCCCGCCAGCGTCCATAACTTGGTGTCCAGCGCGGTGCCGGTGCTGCGCTCCACCGAGCGTGAGATCGGCTGCGACGGCACGCCGGCGAAGTCGACCGACCTGAAGTGGGAACTGGTGGCGCTCAGGTTCAAATAGAGGAAGTCGGTCAGGATCGAGAACGGGCCGTATTGCGCGTCCGCCGCGACAGCCGTCGCGAAGTTCAGATGGCGCAATATATCGTCGGGTCCGACCTTTACATCAGTCGGTACTCTCGCATCGAGCGGGGGCGGCAGGCTGTTGGTCAGGGTCATCCTGATGGTCGGCAGCCACGCATAGGGTGCGATGTTGAAGGTCCAGCCTGACGGGTTGGCTGCCTGTTGCCCCACGCTGGTTGGTTGTTGCGCCTGTGCCCCGGATGTCGCTCCGGCTGCGAACAGCGCCGCCAGGATGGCAGCCATGACGATTCGGTTCGACATCGGGGATTCCCTCGCGTCAACATGATCGGCCAATTATGATCCGGCATTGCCAAGTGTGAACTTCGCCGGACCACGAATCGGTCGTGACCGGAACAGAGAGCGACCCGCCCTTTTCTATCCGGTGATCGGGGCCCGGTCCATACCGGCACGTCGCGGAGCGGCACGTCTGCACGTCGTCGATTGCAGTCACATCGAAACTACACTAGACAAATCACAAGGCTATACCGGCGAACCGCACGGGGGCGAACAGCGTCATGGAGACTGCCAGTATGATCGATGGAACCACCAGCAACGGGACAGCGAAACCGAAGGCTCAGTACGGGCAGTCGCCTCACCGTCATTTCATGGTCGGGTTGGCGTTGGCCGCGCTGCTGTTGCTGACCGGATGCGCGTCGTCGGTCAAGGTTGGTCCGGAAGCCGTCGCCGGGTTGACACCCGATGGCACTGTGGACATGCAGCAGGTTCAGGCCGCCTTCATCGGCAGCGGCGGCGGTGGCAGCGGGGCGCTCTATTTTCGCGGCGGTGCCTATCCCTTTGCGATCGGCGGCCTCGGCATCGGCGGCATCGGTGCCTCCACGATCAGCGCCTCGGGCGAGGTATACAAGCTCAACAATCTTGCGGACTTTCCCGGTGCCTACGCCCAGGCCCGCTACGGCTTCGCCTTTGGCGACAAGAGCGCCGGCGATCTGTGGCTGCAGAATGAGCATGGTGTCATCATGCATCTGAAGGCTGAACGTACCGGCCTGATGCTAAGCCTCGGCGGCGACGCGGTCATCATATCGATGTCGCAGTAGCGATCCGGCGAGGATCACTGGTCGAGGACCACACGCACGGCGTCGCCGCCGATATCCGGCATGCGGCCCTGCGGTGGAACCCGGAGATGCATGATCGTTGCATGCTCATTCTGCAGCCATAGACCGCCGCCGGTCTGGCCCGCGGTGACGGAGGTGCTGGGCGCCCGGCGATAGGTACCTGGAAACTGCGCAATGCTTTGTAGCTGATCGACCTCGCCCGACGTCTGCATTATGGCGACGGCGCTACCCTCGATACCGAGGCCTCCGATGGCGAAGCGATAGAGCGTGCCGTGGAAAAATAGGGTGCCGGTTCCGCCGCCGCCGGCGGGTACATCGTTTGGTGGCGCCTTGTTCAACTCCACGGTGCCGGGCGCTTGCGCAATATTCGATTGCGTGGGCGGGTCGCCGGTTCCGCATGCCGCCAGGAGCAGCGGAACAGCCGCTGCAAGTACCGTGGGTCTGATGACGCAGAACGCCGTGCGGGGACGGAAACTGCGCCCCATGGGCGCAGCGCCTATTTCTGCAGGCATGGAGCGAACACGAGCTGACACATCGACTGATCGCCCGAAATGTTTGCGCTGACGAGCCGAGAATTCTCGAACACGGTATCCACCGAACAGGAAGCAGGAGCAAGCGCCATGGCGCTCAGAACGCCGATCGTCGCGCCCCGCTGCAGGTTCGTTACAAATGACATGCGGTCTTGACCACCTTGGCGCTGCCGATGAGTTAAACATAATGCGGCGGCAGATCGGCCAACAAGCGCAACAGAAGCAGCATTAGCCGGCCGGGTGCACCCTCCCTCGCGTCGCCGACGCGACCCCGGATCAAATCCGGGGCATGCTCTCTCCCGTGAGCGGGAGAGGTGCACGTTTTGCGGTCAGCCTGAACTTGCACCAGACAGATGTGCATGCGACTGGTTTTCGCTTCTTGGGGGTGGCGACGTTTCATCGGGCAGAATTGGGGGCGGTCAGCGTACGCATCCATGTCCCGATTCGGCGCTTGCAACGGAGGGCTGAGCAGCATGGCGAGTTTGCAGTTGGGCATGGCGGCCATGGCCGCATGCATGGCAGCGGCTGGATGCACCAGCACACCCCAATCGCCGCCGGTCGCACCGATGGCTGCCACAAAGCCGATCCGACCGGCCTCCGTCAATGGCACCTACAATGGCATCACGCAGCTTGTTCGCGGTGCGGCCATGTCGTGCGGAACCCAGGATATGCTGACCCTGCGCGTCGTGGACAATTCGTTTGGCTACACGCTCAACCAACCACAGGTGACGTGGCAACCCGTGCGGTCATTCAATGTCGTCATCGCGCCGGACGGGACGTTTCAGGCGCAATCCGGCACCGCCTATATTCGCGGCACCGTCAGCGGGGGCCATATGGCCGGAGACATCGTTGGCGATGCCTGTGGCTACCATTTCGAGGCGGATAATTCGGGGACCTTCTGAACCGCCGGACCGATCGGACGCCGCCGCTCAGGCTCCAGCCAGGTCGTTGAGGCTGAGCATCGCCGTCATCAGGGAGGCGACGATACCGGCGACCGCGAGGCCCATGAGGATGGTGATCGCCGGCACCAGCAGCGCGACCATGCGCTGCGTGGCAAGCCGGGTGCGTTCCTCGTGGATTTCTGCCGCACGCAGGCCCATGGGGCCAAGCTGGGCGTTCTCCTCGCCCAGGCGCAGCAGGTGGATCGTGCGCGCCGGGAAGATGCGGGCTTCAGCCAGCGGCTGGGCCAGTCCTCCACCGCCGCGCGCGCTGGACGTGGCCTGTTCGACCGCGGCCACCGCGGCGAGGTTGCCCAACGCATCGCGCACCACGCCCAGGGCCGTGATCAGCGACACCCCGTTGACCAGCAAGGTGCCCAGCACGCGGGTGAAGCGGGCCGCCAGCACCTCGCGCAGCAGGGAGCCGAAGATGGGCAGCCGCAACAGGATGCGGTCGGCGAACAGCCGCGGGCCCGGACGGCGCAGCAAGGCGCGGCCGGCCACCACCAAGACCGCCAGCACCACGAGCGACTGAAGCCCGTAGCTGGAAACCGCGGCGCCGGCATCGATCAGGAACTGGGTGGAGGCGGGCAGCTTCGCCCCGCTCTGCTCGAACATCGGCACGAACTGCGGCAGCACCTGCGTCAGCAGCAGGGCCACGGACCCGATCGCCGCCACCAGCAACAGGGCGGGATAGATCAATGCCGAGCTGACGGTTGCCGCCAGGCTGCGCTGCCGGTCCAGCAGGTCGGCCATATGCGCCAGTGTCGCCGCCAGCTTGCCCCCCGCCTCCCCGGCGCGCACCAGGCCGATATGCAGTCGCGTGAAGCTGCCCGGAGCGCGGCTCAGCGCCACCGACAGCGGGCTGCCGTCGCGCACCGCGTCGCGCAGGTCGGTCACCACGCGCCGCACCCGCGTATTGGGCGCCGTCTCCTGCATGTAGCGCAGTGCGCGATCCAGGTCCTGCCCGGCGCCCAGCATGGTGGCCAGCTCGCGCACGAAGTCGGCGACCTCCTGCTTTTTCAGGTTGGCCTTGCCACCGAAATCGATGTGCAGCAGCGAGGCGAGCCCCGATCCCCCGACCGCCGGTTCGGCGCGCATCGGCATGCTGCCCTGGCGCTGCAGGCGTGTGATGACCTCGGCCTCGGTCGCGGCGTCCATCAGGCCGCGCTGGATTTCGCCGCCAGGTCCGATCGCGGTGTAACGGAAGGAGGGCACAGGTCAGCCCTCCGACTGAACGCTGCGGGCCACTTCCTCGATCGTCGTCTCCCCCGCCAGCGCGGCTGCGATCCCGGCATCGAGCATCACCTGCATGCCGCCGGCAACCGCCGCGCGTTCAACGCTGGAATGGTCGGCGCCGGCAATGATCATCCGTTCGATCTCGGAGTTGAGTTCGAGGAATTCGGCGATGGCGGCACGGCCGCGGTAGCCGGTCTGGCGGCATTCCGGGCAACCGGCGGGGTGATACAGCGTCACGGGGCCACCCTCGCAGCGCCGTTCCAGATCGAACCGCTGGATCATCTCGGGCGAGGCCGGGGCGGCAACGCGGCAGGCGGTGCACAACTGACGGACCAGCCGCTGTGCCAGCACTCCGCGCAGCGCGGCCGTCAGCAGGTAATCCTCCACTCCCATGTCGCGCAGACGGGTGATCGCGGCGGCGGCGGAGTTGGTATGCAGCGTGGACAGCACCAGATGCCCGGTCAGCGCGGCCTGCACGGCGATCTGCGCCGTCTCCAGGTCGCGGATTTCGCCGACCATGATCACGTCGGGATCCTGGCGCAGGATGGAGCGCAGCAGGCTGGCGAAGGTCAGCCCGATCTGGCTGTGCACCTGGATCTGGTTGATGCCGTGCAACTGGTATTCGATCGGGTCTTCGACCGTGACGATCTTGCGCGTGACGGCATTGAGCGCCAGCAGGCCGGTATAGAGCGTGGTGGTCTTGCCGCTGCCGGTCGGGCCGGTCACCAGCACGATGCCGTTGGGCAACTCCAGCGCCGCACTGAACTTGCGGATCACCGCCTGCGACAGGCCGAGGCGCTCATAGTCGAACGCGACCGCGTTGCGATCGAGGATGCGCAGCACGACGGTTTCGCCGAACAGCGAGGGGATGGTGGAGACGCGGAAATCCACCTCCTGACCGCGCACCGCGAGCTTGATTCGGCCATCCTGCGGCAGCCGGCGCTCGGCGATGTCGAGCTTCGCCATGATCTTGATGCGCGAGGTGATGGCGGCGGCCAACCGTGCCGGCGGGCTGTCCGCCTCCTGCAGCTGTCCGTCGTAGCGGTAGCGCACGCGCAGCCGATCCTCGAACGGCTCGATGTGGATGTCGGAGGCCTGGGTCTCCACCGCGCGGGTGATGATCTGGTTGACCAAGCGGATCACCGGCGCCTCGCTCGCCAGGTCCTTCAGTCGTTCGGTATCGTCTTCCGAGGGCTCCTCCGCAGCATCGTCCTCGCCTGCATGTGGCGCTTCCTCGTCGGGGTAGAGCCGCTTGAGCGCGGTATCCAGTTCGATCGGCACGGCGATTTCCAGGCGCACGCGGGCGCCGGTGGCAGCGGCAATGGCGGCGGGCGTGAACCTGTCCAGCGGATCGGTCAGGGCCACCACCAGCGTATCGCCGTCCATCGCCATCGGCACCGCGCGGGCATGGCGCAGGAAGCGTCCGCTCAGACGCTCGGCGAACAGCGGCTGCTCGGTCGGGTAACTGTCGGCGCGCGCCACCGGCAGGTCGAGCAGCGTCGCATAGGCATCGGCCATCCCCCGTTCTGAGACCAGGCCAAGCTGGAGCAGCACCGAGTCCAGCCGCTGCGCGGTCTCGTCGGCGACGCGACGGCTGCGTTCCAGCGCCCGGATATCGCATTGGCCGGTTCGCAGCAGGATGTCCGTCAGTTGTTCCAACGGCAACTCGTCAGCGGAAAGCATCGTGCTCATAATATGCGTCCATTGGGCATGGGGGCGCCTTGGTGCGGTGCGCCGCTATCCATGCCGGTCGCCGTGCGGCATGTGGTCAGGGCCGGGACGCGAACATCGTGCGCGCTGCGTCCAGCACCTTGGCCTGATAGCTCAGGTTCAGGACCGGCGTATGGGAATGATAGTTGCCGACGGCGCGCAAGAGATCGCCCTTTGTCTCGTTCAGATAGGTGCGCATGATAAGCCCGGCAGCGGCAATATTGAAGCAAGGATCGTTCAGCAGCCGGTCGCGAACATTAAAGTCTGGTAACTTGGTAAAGCGGGCGAGTGGGCCGACCCAGAGCGTGTTGATCTGCATGACGCCCAGATCCACCGACCCATCGTTGTTCGAGTGCATCAGTCCGGGACGCCCGCCTTCAATTGCCTGGATGGATGGCAGGACGCGCGGCGGCAGATGGTACACCGATGCCGTAAGTGCCATGCATGCAAGAAATGGAACGGCCATTTGATGCAGCTAGAACACGATTCCCGCATTGCTGTCCAATGATTTCGCAATGGTGCCGTCATCTGCTTTATGGTGTATGTTCCACCAGTTCTTCCGTGAGACTGGCATGAAACAGCACAACCTGACCATTGATCCAATGCGACGGTCCGCACGCAGGCGACCCTTGGGCAACGAGGGCTTCACCCTGCTGGAGATCCTGGTGGTTATCGCCATCCTTGGCCTGCTCATCGGCTTGGTTGCGCCAGCGGCCCTGCGCCAGCTCTCGAGCGCCCGCGGTTCCGTTGCCAAGCAGTCCATCGAACGCATTTCCTCTGTGCTCGACCTCTACAAGCTTGATGTCGGCTCGTACCCTGGCAGCGATCAGGGGCTCGGCGCCCTGGTGCAGAAGCCCTCCGGCGCCGACAACTGGAACGGACCCTATCTCAAGGGAGACGCGGTTCCCCTGGATCCGTGGAACCACCCCTTCGTGTACCGCAACCCCTCCGAGCGGAGCGGACATGACTTTGATCTTTGCTCGCTGGGCCCGACCGGCAATGCCGGCCAGGGTGCGGCCATCTGTAATCCATGACGATCCGGCGCCACGGGAAAGCAAGCGCGTGTCGCCGGCTATTCCGCCGGCGTTCCCCACGTTAGAATCTGGTACGGCGCCTGGTCCAGGCTCGCTTCCGCGCGAAGGCGAATCACGGCCTGCCGTGTGAACCGGCCGCCCTTCGCGCCGACCGCGGTTGCGTCGATCATCACCACCATCACCCGGCCCGACGAGCCGAAGAACCAGCCATCGCCGGACGGCGCCGCCGACGCCGCCTCCACCGTGGCCGGCAGATCACCCAGCTCTTGCGGGTCGCCCTCGCGATAGATCGAGATGAACGGTTTCATCCGTGCCAGAATCGCCGGCGTCATTCCCACCACCAGCCCGATGTCATCCACATTGTCGAAGAGCTGGTTCGCAGGCCCGTACGGCAGGCGGGCCGCCTGGTATTGCGACAGTTTCGTCCCGCCCGACAGCGATTGAGCGCTGTTCGAGCGCCAGTCGACGATCGCGCGCGCGAGTGCGGCGGCCTTGCCGGCGTCCACACCCAGATTGCCGAGCAGCGCCTGGATCACCGGCGCGGGAGCCGTGTTCGGGTTCACCTTCCGTGCCTGATTTCTGATGCGCACATCGACCGTGGCATCGCCAACGCGGAGCATGCGCGAGCGCCCATCCGCCACCCATGCGCCCTGCACCAGTTTCATGATCGCCTCGAATACGGCGCCGTCCGCGGCGGCCTCGGTCACCGCATTGGCGCGCAGGTTTGCGGCCACCTGCACCTCGGTCCGCCCCGTCGTGGTGAATTGCGCCACCAGCAGCGCCAGCAGCACCAATGTCCACAGCACGATCAGCAGAGCGAAGCCGCGCTGGCGACTCACAGCCGCCATCGGTCGCGCATCGGCATTATAACAATATCGTATCCATGCCGCCCGCTGCCGCGAGTGAAAACCACCCGGATGCGGATCAGCTTCGGCAGTACCACCCCGCCCCACTCGGATTGCCATCCGGCCTGGGGATCGTGCCAGTAAGCCATCTCGACATGGTCCACATCATGCAGGAGCGTGACGCGCCCGGGCGGCGGCGTGGGGCCGATGCGATAGCGATAGTTGGGCAGCCACAGCAACTCCAAACGGTTGCCTTCATCCACCGCCAATGTCACGACCGCTGCTCGCGTGACCATCATGTCGGCAGCCTGTGGCAGCGTTGTCGTGAACACCAGGCTTCGCGCGGTTCCCTTGAACGTCGCGGGTCGGCCGCTGACCCCCCCGGGATCCATTCGCTCGATCAGTGTGCGCAACGTCCTGTCCGCGGCGTCCATGTCGCCGCGTGCCGCCAGTGTTCGCGCCTGTGCCTGCCACGCATTGACGCCGAGCCGCAGACCCTGGACCAAGCCCGCTATCAGCAGACCGAAAACGGCGAGCGCAACCAGGACCTCCAGCAACGTGAAGCCTGACTGTTTCCGGACATTCATTACGTGATGATAGCAAATCGCCCCGATCCGGCGCCACAGCGGATCGAGATAGTGATACCACGTGTGAGTTGAACCCGTTGCCCGCCGCGCATTCGGCCGACCGGGGCGCTTGCGTCCTATGGGCGTTGCATGCGGCCGGTGCGTCGGATGGCGGAAGATGTGGACCTGGGGATACACGGTCGCTGATCTGATCGCCCCCGACCTGCTCAACTCGGAGCCGATGTCAGCAGGCGCTCGCTGTCCAGCCGCACCGTGCGGGCATGCGTTCCCTCGCGCCACGTGATCCACACGGTGACGGCACACAACGTGATGACCAGCGAGTTGGTGGCGGCGACCGGACGGCCTGCCGAATCCTGCTTCCCGGTCGAACCGACCGCGCGCACCACGGAGCGCCAGTGAAAGCCGCCGCCATCGTCGCCCTCCTGCTCGCCGAAGACCAGGTTGGCGCTGGTGCCATCGAGATGCGAGCGGGCGCGGGAGACTGCTTCCTGATATCGGGCGGCCGCACCGGTGGCGTGAATATTCTCGCTCGCCGCCCGGAACACCGTGGCAAGCGCGATCCCCGAGATGATCAGCGCGATCAGCACTTCCAGCAGAGTGAAGCCGCGCTGGCGGGATTGCGATGTGCGACGTCGCCGCGTCATGGCAGCCTGTCCATCAGCAGGAGTATGGGATCGAACCCCAGCCAGGTGACCCAAATGGCGGCGCAGAGGGCGGGGCCCAGTGGAATGGCGGAGCCGCGATGCATGACATGGCCTGCAATCCGCAGGCCCGCGGCGATCGCCAGCCCGAACACCGCGGCCATGAAGGCGACCGTGGGCAGGGGCGTCAGGCCGAGCCAGGCGCCCGCGGCGGCCATCAGTTTGGCATCCCCTTGGCCGAGCCCGTCGCGTCCACGCAGACGGCGGTAGCCGATCTCGATCGCCCGGAAGGCAAGATAGCCTGCCGCGGCGGCCGCCGCATGTTCGGTCGTGGCCGTGGGGTCTTGCAGCAGCGTCGCGCCAAGGCCGGCGAGGATCAGGGGCAAGGTCAGCGCGTCGGGCAGCAGCATGTGCTCCCAGTCGATCCAGGCGAGGGTCAGCAGCGTCCACCCGAGCACGCAATCCAGCCACACAGCCGGCGCGTCGGCCTCGGCAAGGATGGCCCAGGCAGCGATCGCGATACAGGCAAGCTCAACCGCGAGATGAGCGAATGCGATGCGAGCGCCGCACCAGCGGCAACGCCCGCCGAGCATCGCGAAGCTGACGAGCGGGACCAGTTCCCATAGACCGAGAACATGGCCGCACGCCTCGCATTGCGAGCGTGCCAGGACCACCGGTTGTCCAGCCGGCAACCGGCGGATCAGCAGCGCGGCAAAGCTGCCGATGAATGGCGCCAGGATCAGCGGCAACAGCCAGTCGGGCACGGGAAAATTCCTCGATCGCGGCAACGGGGGCGCTTGCCCACACCGCAGCCTATGACACAGGATGGTGAGTCACACCCGGCGGACCAAGGACAATCGCCCTATTCCGCATCCGTCGCGGACGATGCGCGCGGTCAGCGGACCTGCAGGACGCTGACGCGGCCCGTCAGCCAATCGACGCCAATCTGCGAACGCCGCTGGCCGTCCGTCAGTTCGATCCGGCCGCCGGTGGCGCTGCCGTCGCCGTTGAAGCGGATGGCGGCAAGCCGGGCGCCGAGGGTTTCGTCCGAGACCGCGGTCATCGCGATGCTCATCGAACTCGGGAGAACGGTCGGAGGTCCCCGATCGATGCGGAACGTGCGCAACGGCACGTCCACGGCAAACTGCACCGGGGTGTTGGTCGCGATCGCTCTGGACCGTGCGAGGCGCAACCCCTGCGCAACTTCGCTGACGGCCGCCTTCATCTCAAACGACTGGCTGCGGACCGGACCGCGCGTGATGACCAGGCTGAGCGCAAACCCCATCACGGCCACCACCACCAGCATTTCGATCAAGGTGAACCCGGCCGCCTGGCGGCGGAATGGTCGGCGGCTGCGGCAAGCGTGGCTCATCACAGGGATATTACCAGTGCCGCGGCGCGAACGGAAGAGCGAGGCCACGCGTTCGGGCGCGGCGCTCGCTCTGTCCGGCCGCAACCGCGCCTCAGGTGAAGCGCGGGATCACCCGATCGACGGCGCGGACGAGCGCCGGCGGATTAACCAGCGCGGGGCTCATGGCCCAGCGGTGCATCGGCTCGTTGGCGATGCGCACGGTGCCGATATGCTGTTCCGGGTCCGCGTCCTCGACCTTGTCGGAATCGACGAAGCCCAGGCGGTGGCGGAGAAGTTCGATGTCGTTCTTCTTGCCGGTGAGCAGGTCCCAACCCGGCCCGATGCCGTAGGTCTTGGCATAGGCGGCCAGCACTTCCGGCGTGTCGTGCTCCGGCTGCAGCGAGATCGAAGCCATGAAGATTTCCGTGCCGACGCGAGGGCCCAGCAATTCCTGCACGCGGGCAAGATTCTCGGTCATCAGCGGGCAGACCGCATCGCAGTCGGTAAAGAAGAAGTTGATGAGGACGATCTTGCCCTTCATCACGTCATCATAGAAATGCAACGTCCGCCCGTCGTGGGTCTTCACCTCGACATTGGTGAACCACGCGGCGCCGTCCTGATGAAGATCCCGTGCCTTGCCTGACGAGGCAACGGCAAACGGCGCCAGAGCGGCCGCGGCAGCTCCGACGAAGAATTTCCGTCTGTCCATGATCCTGCTCCTTCGATATCTGATTGGCGTGGCGCCCGACCTGACCTCAGGGCGGGCGCCATCCAGTGCCGGGTTAAACGATGTCCCAGCGGATCATCATGGCGTGGTCTTCATGCACCACGTTGTGGCAGTGCATCACGTAACGGCCCTTCATGTCGCGGAAGCGCATGAAGATGCGGACTTCTTCGCTGGTGTTGAGTTCGATCACGTCCTTGCGGGCATAATCGACGGACGCGTTGTTCTGCACGTCGGGCTTCACCAGTACGCCATTGCGAGAAAGCGTACGGTGCTCTTCGAAGTGGATGTGGACAGGGTGACGCCAGCTGCCGCCCGGATTCTGGATGATCCAGGTTTCCTCCGACGCGATGGGGATGGCGGCATCGACTCGGTTCTCATCGAAGAAGTTGCCGTTGACCATCCAGCCGCCGTTGCCGCGCTCGAACCGCCAGCTGCGGGTCTTCGCCTTGGCGGCACGTGCCAGCAAGGCATTGAAGTCGGGATCCGGCAGCGCACGCATCGTCTGGCCGCCCGCCGCGTAGATCGACGGATCGACGCTGTTGTCCGACGCCGCCGAGTCATCGACGTTGATCTGCACGATCGGCGTGCCGGGCGTCAGGATGTTGCCGGTCGGGCCGCGAGCGTTGACCTGCTCGAGCCGGTTGACCAGGTAGAGACGCTTGGTCGATGCAGGCAGCTTGCTGAAGTCGACGATGACGTCGACCCGCTCGGCCACCGCAATGCGCACGCTGCCGACCTTGATCGCGTGCGGCAGCAGGTTGCCGTCGCTCGAAATCTGCCAGAAGGGGAAGTAGTTGGTGCCGTCGAAGAACGCGAGTTCCCACCAGCGCGACGGACCCGGAGCATAGAACCGGAAGCGGTAGCGGCGCCTCTTGACCTCCAGCTTCGGTTGAATCTTACCATTCGCACAGAACCGGTCGCCGAGGATGCCGTCAAGGTCGAACAGGTCGAACACCTGCTGGAAATTCTGGTCGAACACGAAGTCATTGAAGAAGATCGGGATGTCGTAGTCGCCGCTCGGCAGGTGCAGGCCGCTGGTCTCGTCGCCGGTGTCCACGTCGTCGAACAGGTTATAGCAGCCGAACATGCCATGGTAGACGTTTTGGGCGGTGAAATCGAGGTGGTGATCGTGGTACCATAGAGAGCACAGCGTCTCGGTCGCGTCGCCCTTCACGTTGTCCGCATATGGATTAAGGGCGAGCACGTTCTGGTTGAGCGCCGTGTAGCCGGCACAGACGTTCGGATAGTGCTGGTCCTTGAAGCCATGCGGGTTGACAGTGTTGGGGTCGTTGATCGAATTGAAGAAGTTGACGGGGTTGCCATCGCTTTCCGACGGGGTATGGCCGTTGTGCAGATGGGTCGTCATCTCCGCGATGCCGAACGGCTGCGGGATCTTCACCGACGGCAGGTGGTTGTGGAACCGCACCAGGATCGGCTCGCCGTACTTCTGCCGGAACAGCGGGCCGGGAACATGTCCGTCGAAACCCCAGACCTTGGTGGTCTTCGGCCAGTCGTCGTGCATCTGGGCTTCAACCTCCTGCATGGTCAATTCGTAGAACTTCTGCGGGATGAAGCTGCCGGCCGTTCCATGGCCCGAACTTGTCGGCCTTGGCGTCGTACGAGAAATACTGATGCGCGATGTCGGTGGTCGCCCCATCGATCGGCGTGCGGCCGGTGGGTGGACCCCATTGCAGGTTGTGGTAGTCGACCGGCGTCTTCACCGGCAGGATCGGCAAGTCGTCCTTCCACGGCGTGACCGGCGGGCTGGGGGGCCCATCGACGCCCTGAACGGTGGTGAGGGTGGTATTGCCGCCGCCGCCCGGACCCTGATCGGCGAAAGCCCGGGCGCTGAGGCCCGCCTTCGCGATGAGGGTGCCGCCTGCGGTGATCAGGCCGAGGCGCATCATCTCGCGCCGGTTCAGCTTGGCCTTGACGATCTCCTGCCGATTTCGCTGCGCCGTCAGCGCCAGCTTGTCCTTCCAACTCGTCATATCAGGGCTCCATTTGTTTCATGTTCGGTTAGAGAGGCGCATGAGCGTTGCTCATACGCAACGAAATAGGCAGACGCAGTGCGGACGCTGCCGGGACGCAGAACGCAGGCCGGAATCGCCCGGTGGAGGCAAGGCACCAGGGTTGGGGTCGACACGGAACTCGACGGTGGTCATTTTTGGTACACTGACCTTGGTCCGTCCGATATCGAAACCGTTGCGGTTAAGCGCAACCATGTGCCACCCCCTGGCCTACATTCCGCACAAGAACCCGATCTGCACGCGTCCATCGGCTCGTACGTCTCGGGAAACGCAGGGGGGTTTATAAACTTGCACAATCGCAATTGCAACATCTACGTTATAATTATGGTCATAAAACTCACGGGCAGGTGAGGCTGGACCTCTCGGCCGCACCGACATAAGGCGCGCAACCTCTGGTTGTATTTCTCGCTCGTGGCAGGCAATGGCGTCTCGATTTTGATAATGGAGCGCTATATCAATGGCTTCGGTCAGGGAGCCCGCGATGACGGCTACAGCCGCTGGCACCCCCCGGCGCATCACGTGACTGGAGAATCGCTCCGAAGGCTGCTGGAATCGCGCAACGGCGCCGCGGCGAACGACGCATACGGGTCGGGACATGCTTCATGGTCGAATTTCATGCGTGGCTTTTGGCCGTGCCACACCGATTGCTGTATTGCCGGGGCATGACCATTCGTGCTCCGGCGACCGTGCGCGCGACCCCGTGTCCGATTGCGCCGGTCTTCACCCTCGCCACGTTCGAGCGTGCAAGCCCATCCGCCTGCCTGCGGCCCAGGGGCAGCTTCAATTCCACCGTTCGACCCTGATCCATGAACGCGGCGGACATCGCCACCGCGATCCTGCGGGGCGCGCACGTTGCGGCTCTGACCTCGCTTTTCGGCACCCTGGTATTCGCCGTCGTGGTGGTTCGCAGGCTGCCCGACGCATCGTGGGCGCGTTTGGTGCGCGTGCGGCTAACTCGATTGGGCTGGAGCAGCCTGCTGCTCGCGCTCGCTCTGGGCGTGGTCTGGTTCGTGGCGCAGGCCGCAGCGATCGCCGGCACGGACGGCATTCGCGATACGCTGGCCGCGCTTCCTCCCGTCGCGCTGGAGACACAGTTCGGCCGACTTGTCCTCGTCCGCTTCGCCCTGCTGTTGACCCTGCTGCCGGTCTGCCTCGTGCTCCGCAAGAGGGCGTCGCGCGGCGCGGCCGGTCGCGGGGAGCCAGGCAAAATCCCCAGGGTCCGCGCACTGCGCGATCGTTCGGCCCCGGCGACGGCGATCATCCTGGCAGGCGGCGCACTCGGGCTGCAGGCGGCCATCGGCCACGCCGGCGCCATGGAGGGCGTCGACGGCGACCGCCTGTTGATCGCCGAGGCCCTGCATGTATGGGCGGCCGGCGCCTGGCTGGGCGGACTGGCGCCGCTTCTGGTCTGCCTTGCCACGATGCCCGCGGATGCCGCGGCTCTCGCCACCAGGCGTTTCTTCCCGCTCGGCCTGGCCACCGTATCGGTCATCGCCGCAACGTCGGTGATCCAGGCCGTCTACCTAGTCGGCAGCGTTCCCGCGCTTTTCGGTACAGCGTACGGGCGGGTGGCACTGCTCAAGCTGTCGCTGTTCCTGTCGCTGCTGATGTTGGCGGCCCTGAACCGCTTCGTGTTCTCCGCCAGACCCGGCGTGCGCCTGCGGCGGTCCATCATTTGCGAGACCGGGCTTGCCATCCTCGTGGTCCTGGCGGCGGGTTTCCTGGCCCAACTCACCCCGGGGGCCCATGAGCAGCCGGTCTGGCCGTTCCAGTGGCGGATGAACCCGAAGACCCCAGGCCCGCTTCTCGTCGCGGCGTACCCGACCAGCTTCTTCGCCTCGCCCACGGGTTTCGCCGTCGCCGCCATCGTGCACGGGGAGCGTGTGTACCAGGCGAATTGCGCCTCGTGCCATGGCGCGACCGGTCACGGGGATGGCCCGGCGGCCAGTGCGCTGCCGGTCCATCCCCCTGACCTGACAGGGCGGCGACTTCTGGAGTACAGCGACGGCGATCTATTCTGGCTCGCCGGACATGCCGTCATCACTCGAGACGAGGACCGATGGGATCTGATCGACTATCTGCGCGCCCACAACCGGGGGGAATTCGAGCGCACATCCGGCAGGGCGCTGGTGCCGGTGCGCATCCCCCAGTTCAATGCCGTTTGCGCCGACGGACGTGAAATCGACTCCGATGATCTGCGCGGGCAGGTGGTGCGCATCGCGGTACCGGACGCAAACGCACAGGACCAACTCCTGGTGGATTCCGGCATGCCGCTGGTCACGATAACCCTGACCGCGCATGCCGCCGGCCAGCCGGGTGGCGCAGGGTGCGTGGCGCAGCAGGAGGCGCTGGAGGCTTTCGCCATCCTGCTTGGCACGACGTCGGACGCACTGGCGGACAGCCAGTTCCTGGTCGACGCGAACGGATGGCTCCGGTCGCGCTGGCGCCCTGGCGAGGCAGGTGGCTGGACTACCCCAAAACGACTTTCGACCAGGGTCCAGGCCTTGGCCGAACATCCGCTTCCCGCCGATCCCGCGAACCCGCACGCCCATCACCGCTGATGCTCCGGTGCGTCTGCATAGGACGGTTTTTGCTAGCCACAGCCGCAACTCGGTGATTGCCTGACAACGGCCGGTGTATTACGATGGTGTTATGAGTGACACCTGCCATCGCACGCGGTCGGCCAGGCGGCGGGCAATCGAGCCTCGCGGTTGATCGGCCAGCCATGAAGGGCATCCATTTCGACCTGCGCGTCTGGTTCGCCGTCGCCGGCTTCGCCGTGATCGCCGTGCTCGGCGCCGCGTTCGCCGTCTTGATGAGCAGTTACCTGACCACGACCATGCTGGATCGCGAGGTCGCGGTGACCCAGGAGTTCCTGCAGAGCATCCTCGGGGCGGAGGGCTACGGCGAGCGCGTGTTCGTCCGCGACAGCGGTAGCGCGAACGAGGCGCTGAAGGCGTTCTCGGAACACGTGCGCGCCATGCCGGAAATCCTGCGGGTGAATGTCTATGGCGCCGACCGGCGTATCCTCTGGTCGACCGACGCGGCGCTGACCGGCCGCCTTTTCGATCGGAACCCGGAGCTCGAGGAGGCGATGGAAGGCCAGCCGGTCAGCGAGATCGGCCAGTTGGAGGACAGCAAGCCCGAGCACATCGCGCTCGGCGCGGGCACCACCGGACATTTCATCGAGGCCTATCTGCCGATCCGGCGCGACAATACTGTCATGGGCGTGGTCGAGGTCTACAAGGTCCCCACGGCGCTGGAGACGGCGATCGACCGCGGCCGCCGCATCATCGAGCTTTCCGCCGGCATCGGTTCGCTGGTGCTGTTCGCGACGCTCTACTGGATCGTCCGGCGCGGCGCGCTGCAGATCCAGCGCCAGCAGGCCGAACTTGGCCGCATGGAGGGGCTGGCCGCGGTTGGCCAGATGGCGAGCGCCGTCGCGCACAGCCTGCGCAATCCGCTCTCCGGCATCCGCAGCTCTGCCGAATTGCTGCGGCTCGAATATCCGGCGATCAAGCCCGTGCCTGACGAGATTATCGGCGAGGTGGACCGGCTGGACCAGTGCGTGCGCGAACTAATGGACTATGCGCGCAGCGACGCGGTGTCGGTCCAGCGCGTCGAGCCGCTGGACGTGGTGCGCGATACCATCGAACGCCAGCGCGCCGCACTTGATCGCGCCAGGGTCGCGGTCACGATCGACGACCAGAGGCGGACCCGGCGCCCGATCGATGTGGACCCGCCGATGCTCGGCCAGGCGATGGCCAGCATTGTCACCAACGCAATCGAGGCCCTGCCGGACGGCGGGCGGCTGCACATCGTGCTGTCGGACCCGGACAGCCGGCACACGCTGATCAGTTTCATCGACAGCGGCTCCGGTATTCCGGCCAACCTGCTGCCGCGCATCTCCGAGCCATTCTTCACAACAAAGATCCACGGGCTTGGGCTTGGGCTCGCGCTGGCGCGACGCATTGTCGAGCGATTCAACGGTACGCTGGATATCCTGAGTTCCGAGGAGGGTGGCGCCATGCTGCGGATCAGGCTCGCGTCGGCGCGACGATGAACCGCTCCATCCTGATCGTCGAGGATGAGCCATTGCTGTCGCGCAATGTCGCGCGCTATCTCGAACGACAGCAATACGAGGTCGCGCAGGCGGCGACCCTGGCGCGCGGTATTGCGGACTACGAGGAGTTGCGACCGGATGTGGTGCTGGTGGACCACAGCCTGCCGGACGGCACCGGCATAGACCTGATCAAACACATCCGGCAGCGCGACCTCGACAGCAAGATCGTCATGATCACCGCGCACGGCAGCGTCGCTCTGGCAGTGACAGCCATGAAGTCGGGGGCGGACGACTATCTGACCAAGCCGGTCTCCCTGGAGGAACTGGGTCTTCTGGTGGACCGGCTGTTGTCGCGGCGGCACGCGGAGGCATCGCTTGCCTACTATCGACGTCGCGAGGAGCAGCGCAGCGGCCTGGACCGGATCACAGGCGTCTCGCCCCGCATCGTCGAGCTGAAGCGGCAGATCACCCAGGTGCTGGCAATGGAGGCGCGCCAGTTGAGCGGCCCGCCGCCGCCGGTGCTGATCACGGGCGAAACCGGGACCGGCAAGGAACTCGTCGCACGGGCGCTGCATTTCGAGGGCCCGCGCCATGCCGAGCCATTCGTCGAGATCAACTGCGCGACCTTGTCGCCGCAGCTCATCGAATTGGAACTGTTCGGCCATGAGCGCGGTGCCTTTACCGATGCCAAGGAGCGGCGCACCGGGCTGATCCTGGCTGCCGATCGCGGCACGCTGTTCCTGGACGAAATCGCGGAACTGCCGCCCGCCTCGCAGGCCAAGGTGCTCAAGGTGCTGGAGGACCGCCGCGTGCGTCCGGTCGGCAGCACGCGCGACCGGTCGGTCGATGTGCGCTTCGTCGCGGCGACGAACGCCGCATTGGAAGAACGTGTGCGCACCGGGGAGTTCCGCGAAGACCTGATGTACCGGCTGCGGGCGATAATGCTCGCCGTACCGCCGCTGCGTGCGCGCGACGATGATGTGGTGCTGCTGGCCGAGCACTTCCTGGCGGAGCACCGCCTGCGGTACGGCCGGCCGGAGCTGCGGCTTGATACCGGAGCGATCGAGGCACTGCGCCATCATTCGTGGCCAGGCAATGTCCGCGAGCTGCGCAACGTGCTGGAGCAGGCGGCGCTGCTGACCATCGGCGAGCGGATACGGGCGGACGATCTCAGCCTGCGGGAGCCGCCTTCTCTCCAGGGTCAGAGCGACGACGAGGCGGGTACCGTCGGCGCAACTCTCGGCAGTCAGGAGCACGACCTTATCGTGCAGGCCCTGCGCCGCGTCGGCGGCAATGTGACGCTGGCCGCGCAGGCGCTCGGGATCACGCGCGACACCCTGCGCTATCGCATGGACAAGCACCAGCTGCGCCGGAGCACGTTCACCTGATCGCAGGCGGGCATCAATCCCCGCCGCACGTCATCTGTGCTAGCGTCCCGGCCCATGGCCACCACCTCCATCGCCATTCAGGAGAGCCCGCTTGTTCTGCAGCTGCTCCGCCGCGCGGACGATGCACTGATCCTTGGTCACCGCTTGTCGGAATGGACCGGCCATGCGCCGACGTTGGAGGAAGAGCTCGCGCTCGCCAACATCGCGCTCGATCTCATCGGCCAGGCGCGCGGGCTGTACAGCCACGCCGGCACCATCACCGGTCACACCGAGGATCAGCTCGCCTATCTCCGCGATGCGGACGCCTGGCGCAACTGTCTGCTCGTCGAGCTGCCGAACGGCGACTTTGCCGTGACGATTGCCCGGTTGTTGCTGTTCGCCGCGTTTGCCGATCCGTTCTGGCGCGCCGCGACCGGTTCGGCCGAGGCGATCGTCGCGGCCATGGCCGCCAAGGCGGAGAAGGAGACTGCCTATCATCTGCGGCATGCCGGCGAATGGCTGATCCGTCTCGGCGACGGCACCGTGCAAAGCCACCGCCGGGCGCAGGCGGCGCTGGACGAACTGTGGCCCTATACCGGCGAACTCTTCGCTGCCGACGCCGCCGATGCCGTGCTGATCGAGGCACGCATCATCCCGGCCCCCGTATCGCTGCGCGCGACCTGGGACACGACGATCGCCGACATCCTCGCGCGCGCCACGCTGGCGCGGCCGGCAGATCGCTGGATGCAGTCGGGCGGGCGCATCGGACGCCATACCGAGCATCTCGGGCATCTGCTGGCGGAGATGCAGCATCTCCAGCGCACGCACCCGGGCGCCAAATGGTAGCGGCCGCCGCGCTGCGCGATCGCGCGATCGCTGTGCTCGGGGAAATTACCGACCCGGAGATCCCGGTGCTGACCATTGCCGATCTCGGCATCCTGCGAGAAGTTTCAGTGCATGGCGGCACGGTGGAGGTCACCATCACCCCGACCTACTCGGGCTGCCCGGCGATGAACGTGATCGCCCTGGAGATCGACGCGGCTCTTGCGCGCGCCGGCATCGACGCACGCATCCGCACCGTCCTGTCGCCCGCGTGGACCACTGACTGGTTGACCGATGCGGGCCGCCGCAAGCTCGCCGCCTTCGGCATCGCACCGCCCGAGCACACTTCGTCGCGCCGCGCGCTGTTCGGCGAGGCACATCCCACGTGTCCGCTCTGCGGCAGCGCGGATACCGAGCAGATCAGCGAATTCGGCTCCACGGCGTGCAAGTCGCTGCATCGCTGCCGTGCCTGTCGCGAGCCGTTCGATGCGTTCAAGTGTCACTGACTGCAAAAAGGGAGAAGTCGATGCCAAGGGAAGCCGTCACCACTGAAAAGGCGCCGAAGCCTGGCGGTCATTTCGCCCAGGCCATCGCCGTGGAGGCGCGGGGAAAACTGGTGTTCATCTCTGGCATGGTCGCGCAGCGCCCGGACGGATCGATCGCGGGTGTCGGTGACATCGAGGCGCAGACGCGCCAGGTGTGCGAGAACGTCAAGGCGGCGGTGGAAGCTGCCGGCGGCACGCTGGCAGACGTCTGCCGCGTGGACGTCTATGTGCGCAACATGGAGAACCTGGCGCCGATCCATAAGGTGCGGCGTGAGTATTTTCCGTCCCCGCCGCCGGCCTCGACCCTCGTCGAGGTCAGCAAGTTCACCCACCCGGACTATCTGATCGAAATGAACGCGATCGCCGTCGTATGACGCTTCGGTGCCGGCGGAAGTATTCGGACTTGTGCGTTCGATGATCGTGGGTTTCGCTCTGCGCAAACCACAATGGTTGAGGAGTGCACGATGTTCGCGGTGATATTCGAAGTGCAGCCGAAGTCGGATCGATGGGATCAGTACTTGGGCCTGGCGAAGCAGTTGCGGCCCGAACTGGAACAGATTGTCGGTTTCATCGACAACGAACGGTACAGAAGCAAACGCACCGAGGGACGCCTGCTGTCGCTGTCCACCTGGGCCGATGAGAAGTCGGTGATCCGCTGGCGCACCCACGCGATGCATCACGGCGTGCAGGAAAAGGGACGCTTCGAGGTCTTCGAGGACTACCATCTGCGCGTCGGCGAGATCAGCGCGGATACGCGCATTCCCCCCGGACAAACACTGCTGCAACTTCGGCTCGATGCAACGGAGGTCGGCGCTGCGAAGATCGTGAGCATCTCGGAGATCGATCCCGGTCCTGGCGCGAGCCCAGCCGATGCGGACACTCTGCAGGAGCGGCTGCAGGTACCGAAGACCGGACGCGACGGCGTCGGCGACGCGGAGACCTTCGAGAGCATCAACACGGAGGGCAGGTTTCTTCTACTCGTGTCGTGGAGCGATACCGCCGCCGCCGATGCGTGGCAGCCGCCTGCCGCCCTCGCCGATGCTGGCCGGATCCGGCACCGGCGCGTCCGCGTGATCCGCGATTACGGGATGGCCGACCGGCGCGAGGCACCGCAGTTCTACCCCGACGTGGCGCAACGAGGCACCCGCGGCTAGACTTGCCGCCAGCCCATTCGCCCAGGGAGGCAGACCATGAACGTCATGCGTGGCTACAGCGGACCTCGCTACAAACATAGCCTGGATGAATCGGCCCCGTACGACACGATCACGGTGGACAAGCCGACCCCGATCATCGGCGCGGAGATCGGCGGCGTGGATCTTGCACAGCCGCTTGGCAACCAGACGTTCGAGGAGATCCACCGCGCGCTGGCGGAGAATCTCGTCATCTTCTTCCGCGACCAGCGCATCACCGACGAACAGCATCTGGACTTCGGCCGCAAATTTGGCAGGCTGCATATCCATCCTGCGGCGCCGCACGAGCCTGGACATCCCGAGCTGATGATCATCCACGCCGACAAGGATTCGCCGCGCGCCAACGGCGAAGGCTGGCACAGCGACGTCTCGTGCGACGAGGAACCGCCGATGGGCAGCATCCTCTATATCCGCACCTGCCCGCCGCGTGGCGGCGACACGCTGTTCGCGTCGATGTACGCCGCCTATGAGGCTCTGTCGGATCGGATGAAGCGCTACGTCGAAGGCCTGACCGCGATCCACGACGGCGAGGAATTGTATCGCGGCACCTACGCCAATTTTGGCATCGCCGACAAGCCGAACTATCCGTGCGCCGAGCATCCCGTGATCCGCACCCATCCGGTGACTGGCAGGAAGGCGCTCTACGTCAATCGCGGCTTCACCAAGCGCATCGTCGGCCTGGCGCGCGACGAAAGTTCGGCCATCCTGCATTACCTATGGGACCACGCGGAGAATCCGCTGTTCCAGTGCCGCTTCCGCTGGAGCGAAAATTCCATCGCGTTCTGGGACAATCGCTGCGCGCAGCATCGCGCCATGTGGGACTACTGGCCGCACACCCGTTCGGGACACCGCGTCACCGTCGCGGGCGATAGGCCGGTGTGACCAATGGCAAATGCTGCAACGTCGCCACTGACAGACTATCTGGCACATCTCGAGAGGGGTGAACTAGGCTACCAATTCAGCCCCGACGCCGACGCGGCAGTGTTCTATCCGCGCGCGATCTGCCCCTTCACCGGCAGCGACCGGCTGGAGTGGCGGATCAGCAAAGGGATGGGCACGGTGCACGCGACGACCGTGGTCTATCCCCAGAAGGGCGAGCCGTACAACGTCGCGCTGATCGACATTGACGAAGGCTTCCGCATGATGAGCCGCGTCGAGGACATTCCGCCGCTCGATGTGCGGATCGGCATGCGCGTGAAGTTCCGCGTGCACCAGGCGGAGGGTGACGAACCGCCCTATCCGGTGTTCACGCCGGCGGAGGTCGCGCCATGAACGGCCTCATGCGCGGCAGTGCCGCCATCGTCGGCGCTGCGGAATCCGACATCGGCGCCGTCGCCGCGAATATGAGCCCGCTCGACCTGATGGCGCAGGGCATTCATCGCGCACTGGCCGATTGCGGGCTTGCGCTGAAGGACGTCGACGGCATCTTCTGCGCCGCGACACAGGCCCGCACGTCGGCGATGTCACTATGCGAGTATCTGCGCCTGCCGTCGGCTTACACCGATTCCACCATCGTCGGCGGCTCCTCGTTCGAGGTGCATGTCGCGCACGCGCAGGCCGTGCTTGCGGCGGGACTGTGCTCCGTAGCGGTGATCGCCTATGGCAGCACGCAGCGCACCGTCGGGCGGCGCCAGGCCTCGGCGCGCGAATACAATCCGTACGAAACGCCGTTCCGTCCCTTCCTGCCCGCGACCGCCTATGCACTGGCCGCGTCGCGCCACATGCACGAGTTCGGCACCACGCGCGAGCAGCTTGCCGAGGTGGCGGTGGCGGCGCGCGAATGGGCACTGCTGAACCCGGTCGCGTGGGAGAAGAAGCCACTGACGATCGCGGACGTGCTGTCGGCGCGGCCGATCAGCCATCCGTTCACCGTGCGCGACTGCTGCCTGATCACCGATGGCGGCGGCGCCATCGTCATGACCACCGCCGATCGGGCTCGCAGCATGGCGAAGCCGCCGGTCTATGTGCTGGGCTGCGGCCAGGCGATCACGCACGCGTCGATCTCGTCGATGCCGAATCTCACGCAGACCGGCGCGCGCGAGTCAGGTGCTGCCGCGTATCGCATGGCGCGCCTGCGCGAGGCCGACATCGACGTGCTCGAACTCTACGACGCGTTCACCATCAACACGATCCTGTTCCTCGAGGATCTCGGTTTCTGCGCGAAGGGCGAGGGCGGGGCGTTCGTCAGCGGCGGCAGAATCGGACCGAAGGGCAGCCTGCCGGTGAACACCAACGGCGGCGGCCTTTCGTACTGCCATCCCGGTATGTACGGGCTGTTCCTGCTGATCGAGGCGGTGCGTCAGTTGCGCGGCGAATGCGGCGCGCGCCAGGTCGCTCAGGCGGAAACCGCGCTGGTGCATGGCAACGGCGGCGTGCTGTCGGCGCAGGCGACGGTGATCCTGGGAACGCAGGCGGCGCTTTAGGCCCGTCTAGCCGCGTCGGGCACGAAAGCGCCGGATCAGCGCGTTTGTGGAACTGTCATGCGCCAGCTTCGGCTCCGTCGCGGCCTCGAGTTCCGGGATGATCCGCTGCGCGAGGACCTTGCCGAGCTCCACGCCCCACTGATCGTAGGAATTGATCCCCCAGATCGTGCCCTGCGTGAACACGTTGTGCTCGTACAGCGACACCAGCGCGCCGAGGCTGTGCGGCGTCAGCGCGTCCGCCAGGATCGTGTTGCTCGGGCGGTTGCCCTCGGTCACCCGGAACGGCGTCTGGAATGCCGGTGAGCCTTCCGCGGTGAGCTCCGCCGCTGTCTTGCCAAACGCGAGCGCCTCGGCCTGCGCGAACAGGTTGGCCATCAGCAGGTTGTGGTGGTCCGCAAGCGGACTGAGCGGGCGACAGAAACCGATGAAGTCGCACGGCACCAGCTTCGTGCCCTGGTGCAGCAACTGGTAGAACGAGTGCTGCCCATCGGTTCCCGGTTCGCCCCAGATGATCGGTCCGGTCTGCACGGTCACCACGTTGCCGTTCAGATCCACATGCTTGCCGTTGCTCTCCATCTGCAACTGCTGCAGGTAGGCCGGGAAGCGTGCCATGTGCGACGAGTACGGCATCACGCCCAGCGTCTGCGCGCCGAAGAAATTGTTGTACCAGACGGTCAATAGTCCCATCAGCAGCGGCAGGTTGCGCTCCGGCGGCGCGGTCCGGAAATGCTCGTCCATCGCGCGGAAGCCCGCCAGCATGTCGCTGAAGCCGTCGGCGCCGATGGCGATCATCGTCGACAGGCCGATCGCAGAATCCATCGAATATCGGCCGCCGACCCAGTCCCAGAAGCCGAACATGTCGGCGGTGTCGATGCCGAATTTGTGCACCGCCTCGGTGTTGGTCGACAGGGCCACGAAATGCTTCGCGACGGCCGCGTCGCTGCCGAGCGCGTCGATCAGCCATTTGCGCGCGGTTGCCGCGTTGGTCATCGTCTCGAGCGTGGTGAAGGTCTTCGACGCCACGACGAACAGTGTCTCGCCGGCATCGAGACCCGATGTGGCCTCGGTGAAATCGGCACCGTCCACGTTGGACACGAAGCGGAACGTCATGGACCGGTCGCTGAACGGCCGCAACGCGCGATACGCCATCTCGGCCCCAAGATACGATCCGCCGATGCCGATATTGATCACGTTGCGGATGCGCTTGCCGGTATGCCCGAGCCACGCGCCGGAGCGAACGCGTTCGGCGAAAGCCGCCATAGCGTCGAGCACCTGGTGCACATCGGGCACGACGTCGTTGCCGTCCACCAGGATTTTCACGTTGCGAGGCGCCCGTAACGCCACGTGCAGCACTGCGCGCTGCTCAGTAATGTTGATCTTGTCGCCACGGAACATCGCGTCGCACCGTTCCGCCACGCCGCGCTCCCGCGCCAACTGCAGCAGCAGCCGCACGGTCTCGTCGGTAATGCGGTTCTTCGAGTAGTCGAGAAACAGTCCCGCGCCCTCGGCGACGAGGCGTTCGCCGCGCCCCGCGTCATCGACGAACAACTGCCGCAGGTGCACGTCTTTGATCTGCTGGTAATGTGCCGCCAGCGCATGCCACGCCGCGGTGTCGCTTGGCCGTTGCGAATTTGCCATAGTCGGATCCTCCATGACGACTTCGCCACGATACACCTCGCCCGCTTGCGGGAGAGGTCGCCGCGAAGCGGCGGGAGAGGGTGCGTGAGCAGTCGCGGCTGTGGGATGCACCCTCTCCCGCTACGCTCGCCGGGAGAGGTGTACACGTGGCGCGGCTATACCAGCCACAATGAACACACGCTACCTCAGTGCCTTGCTCTTCGTTTCGATCGCGCCGAGCAGGTCCTTCCAGGACTCGACAAAGCCCTTGGCACCGTCGTCCTGCAGTTGCCTGGCCAGCGCAGTGACATCGATGCCGGCCCGGGCAATGCTCGCCAGCACCTGCTCCGCATCGCCGCCGTCCCGCGGCATCGCCTGATCCACCTGTCCGTGATTGGCAAACGCCTGCAACGTTTCCTCCGGCACGGTGTTCACGGTGTTCGGCGCGGCCAGCGCGCCCATGTACAACACATCCGAGGCCTGCGGGTCCTTGTTGCTGGTGCTGGCGAACAGCAGGCGCTGCGCACGTGCGCCCAGCCCCTCGAGCCGCTGCCACCGGTCCGTATCCAGCAGGTCCCGATACGCCTTGTAGCTCTGCTGCGAGACCGCGATGCCGAGCCGGTCGCGCAGATCGCCGGGCACCTTGTCCAGCGTCGCCCGGTCCCACCGGCTGACGAACAACGAGGCGACGGACCGCACATCTGGGCTCAGTCCCGCCGCGACCCGACGCTCCAGCCCGCGCATATAGGCGTCAGCCGCCTTCACGTAGTCCTCGCGCGAGAACAGCAGCGTGACGTTGATCGGCACGCCCGCGAAGATGGCCTCCTCAATGGCCGGAAGGCCCTCGGTCGTGCCGGGGATCTTGATGAACAGGTTCGCCCGGTCGGCCTGCGCATGCAGCGATTTGGCGGCGGCGACGGTGCGCGCCGTGTCGTGCGCGAGCAGCGGCGAGACCTCCAGCGACACGAAGCCGTCCACCCCAGCGGTTCGCTGGTGGATCGGCGCGAACAGGTCCGCTGCCTTGCTGAGGTCCTGGATTGCCAGTTCGAAGAACAGCGCCTCGCCCGACTTCCCGGCGCCCACCAGGCGCCTGATCTCGGCATCGTAGGACGCGCTGTGCGCCACCGCATGATCGAAGATCGTCGGGTTCGAGGTCAGCCCGGTGATCGACAACTCGTCGATATACCGCTGCAGCGTGCCGCTGGTGAGCAGGTCGCGGGTGATGTTGTCGAGCCACAGGCTCTGTCCCAGCCCATGCAGCTTTTCCGTTGATTTCGCCATCTCATTTCCCTCGTCAGCGCTTGCGGAGGTCGGCCAGGTCGTGATGGACCAGATCGGCGATCCGCTTCAACTGAATGTCGCCGTGTGGATATTGCGCCAGGATCGCGGGATCCGTGGCGTAGTGGCCCTGCTGGGGGAACACGGTGGTGACGCGCTCGCCCCAGATCTTCTGCATCGCATCGAGGATTCGCAGCTTGTCGTCGATCATCACATAGTGCTTCGCGGGGTACAGCCGCTCAACGTCCGCCAGTTCCTCTTCCTTATGGATGTAGATCAGCACGTGACCATCGAATGCCTGCGCCAGCCCGGAGCGCTCCACCTTGCGCGGCTGGAACACCGCATCGCCGTCGGACAGGATGACCACCGGCGCAAACTGCCGCGCGTGCTTCACCGCGTCGAGTGCGCCTTGATACAGCCGTTCGGCGAACGGATAGTCCACCAGCCAGTTAGAAATCCGCAGCAATCGCGGATCGTGCATCTCCTCCAGCCGATAGCGCTCGAGTGCCCCAAGGTAATCGGCATAGCCAAGTTCGCTGCGCAGCGCTTCGAAGATCTCCCAATACCGATTGCGCGCGGCCGTCCCATGCTCGACGCTCATGTGCACGTCGAGATCGGCCTGCACGCGGTCATTGTTGAGCAGCGTGTTGTCGACGTCGAACAGAATGACGAGGTCGTGCATCATTTTGACACCTCCACCGCCGGTTGCGGGTTCCGCCACGGTCCGTCGGAGCCGATCAATGCTTCGGCTTCCTCGGGACCCCAGGTCCCTGGCTCATAGCGATACACCGGCGTCACATCGTCGAGAATCGGCTCGACGATACGCCATTGGGCATCGACGATATCGTCGCGCCCGAACAGTTCCCCCACGCCATGCACCGCATCGCCCAGCAGACGCTGATACGGTGGCAGCATGTTCGGCGCCTGCTCGGTCAGGATCATCTCGACATCCTCGCCGATCATGCGTTCGCCGGGCAGCTTCACCCGCACGCCCATGGCGATGCTGACATCCGGGCTGATCCGCATCCGCACATGCCCGGAACTCAGCGGCACCAGTTCCTCGAACGTCTCCCGCGGCGGCCGTTTGAAATGCACCACCACCTCGGTCGCCGTGACCGGCAGCTCCTTGCCCGCACGGATGTAGATCGGCACGCCGGCCCAGCGCCAGGTCTCGATGAACAGCTTCAACGCGACGAACGTTTCGACAGTCGAGCCCGCGCGCACGCCCGGCACCGCCTGATAGCCGGCGTACTGCCCGCGCACCACATGGGCCGGGTCGAGCGGACCCACGGCCTTCAGCAGCGCCGATTTCTGGTCGCGCATCGCCTCATGCTCTTCGCCGGTCGGCGGGTCCATCGTCAGTTGGGCGAGCACCTGCAGCATGTGGTTCTGCACCACATCGCGGATCGCGCCAGTCTCGTCGTAGAATCGGCCACGGTCCTGCACGCCGAAACTCTCCGCCATGGTGATCTGGATGCTGCTGACGTGGTCGCGATTCCACAGCGGTTCGAACATCGAGTTGGCGAAGCGCGTGTAGACGATGTTCTGCACAGGTTCCTTGCCAAGGTAGTGGTCGATCCGGAAGATATTTTCCTCCGGAAAGAATTTTGCCAAAAGGCGGCTCAGCACCAGCGCGGTCTCGCGGTTGTGGCCAAACGGCTTTTCTATCACCAAACGCGCGTTGTCGGCGCAGCCCGACTGCGCCAGCGCCGCCGCCACGATCGCGAACAGGCTTGGCGGCACTGCGAGGTAGTGCAGCGGACGCTTTGCCGCGCCGAGCTGTTTGCGCAGTTCGGTGAAGGTGGCGGGATCGTTGTAGTCGCCGTCGACATAGCGCAGCAACTCCATCAGCCGTTGCTGCGCCTTCGGGTCCGCCCCGCCGTGATGCTGCAGACTGTCCGCCGCGCGCGCCTTCAAATGATCCAAAGTCCATCCGGCCTTGGCAACACCGATGATCGGGACGTTCAGGCCCTCGTCGCGCACCAGACCCAGCAGCGAGGGAAAAATCTGCTTGTACGCAAGGTCGCCGGTTGCGCCGAAAAAGACGATCGCATCCGACGACAGGACAGCCATCTACGATCCCTCCTTCTCGGCCGGCTTTTCGACATGGCCGCCGAAGGCAAAGCGCATCGCCGACAGCATGCGGTTTGCGAAGTCCGCATTACCGCGCGATTCAAATCGGGAGTAGAGCGCCGCACTGATCACCGGCGCGGGCACGCCTTCGTCGATCGCGGCATGCAATGTCCAGCGGCCCTCACCGGAATCCGAGACGCGGCCCTGGAAATTCGCCAACGCGGGGTCCTGACGCAAGGCGCCGGCGGTCAGGTCGAGCAGCCAGGACCCGACAACACTGCCGCGCCGCCACATCTCGGCGACCTGCGCCACGTCGATGTTGTATTTGAAGTGATCGGGGTCGCGCAGCGGCGTCGTTTCGGCATCCACCTCGGCTTTCTTCAGCCCGACATTGGCATTCTTGATGATGTTGAAGCCCTCGGCGAACGCCTGCATCATGCCGTATTCGATGCCGTTGTGCACCATCTTCACGAAATGGCCGGCGCCGTTCGGACCGCAATGCAGGTAGCCGTACTCCGCCTGGCTGGGCTCGCCGGTGGCGCCCGGCGTACGCGGCGCCGTGGCCACGCCCGGCGCCAGTGAACGAAAAATCGGATCGAGATGCTTCACCACCGCATCCTCGCCGCCGATCATGTGGCAGTAGCCGCGCTCCAGGCCCCAGACGCCGCCGCTCACGCCGACATCGACGTAGTGCAGGCCCTTGGGCTTCAGTTCGCGGGCGCGGCGGATGTCGTCATGGTAATAGGAATTGCCGCCCTCGATGACGATGTCGTCCGGCTCCAGCAGCGGCACAAGCTGATGCAGCACAGGGTCCACCGCTGCGGCCGGCAGCATCAGCCACACCGCGCGCGGCTTCGACAGCGCCTTGACGAAATCCGGCAGGCTTGTCGTGCCTTTCGCGCCCTTGGCCACCGACTGCTGCACCGTATCGGCGTGGCTGTCGTAGACCACGCATTTGTGGCCGGCCCTCATCAGCCGCTCGACCATGTTTGCGCCCATGCGGCCAAGGCCGATCATGCCGAGTTCCATCGTCACTCTCCTCGATTCAGGCGGTCGCTGCCGCCGCGAGACAAAAGTATCGTCGCGTGATGCGCATAGTCCCTACCCATCGCGTCATGCCGGACCCAACTCGTCATGCCGGCGAAGGCCGGCATCCACGCCTTGTCTTGGTGCACGCGGCAAAGACGTGGATGCCGGCCTTCGCCGGTATGACGCGGTGCCCGCGGACACATGTTATGCGCCACCCGCAATGGCCTGCTTCGCCGCGGCGACCACGCCGTTCACGGTAAAGCCGAAATGTTCGGCGATCTGCTTCATCGGTCCGGACATGCCGAAGCTGTGCATGCCCAGCGTGACGCCCGACGGGCCGGCATACCGCGCCCATCCCAATGTCGAGGCCTCCTCGACGGTCACCCGCGCCGCCAGCGACGGCGGCAGCACACTGTCGCGGTACGCCGCATCCTGTTCGTCGAACAGTTCCCAGCACGGCATGCTGACCACGCGCGCCTTGATGCCCTCCGCGGTGAGCCGATCGCGGGCCGCTATGCAGAGGCCGACCTCGCTGCCGCTGGCGATCAGGATCACGTCCGATTTGCCGCCCGGCGCATCGGCCAGCACGTAGGCGCCCTTCGCGAGATTGGCGGCCGGGGCGCATTGCGTGCGATCGACGATCGGCAGCGGCTGGCGCGAGCAGATCAGCGCCACCGGATGGTGCCTGGTGGTCAGCGCGACGCGATACGCCTCCGACATCTCGTTGGCATCGGCCGGGCGGATTACCATCATGCCGGGGATCGCGCGCAGCGAAATGAGCTGCTCGATCGGCTGATGCGTCGGCCCGTCCTCGCCGACGCTGATCGAATCGTGCGTCCAGATGTGCAGCACCGGCAGGTCCATCAGCGCAGCCAGCCGGATCGAGCCGCGCGCATAGTCGGTGAAGATCAAGAATCCGGAACCGAAGGCACGCAGGCCGCACAGCGTCATGCCGTTGACCGCGGCGCACATCGCATGCTCGCGGACGCCGAAATGCATGTTGCGGCCGGCGTAGTTTCCCAAATTGCCGGCGGGCTGGAATTCGCCGGCGCTCACGAACGTCAGGTGCGTCTTGGTGCTGGGTGCAAGATCGGCGGCGCCGCCGACCAGCCACGGCACCACGCCCGCCACCGCGTTCAGCACCTTGCCCGAGGCGTCGCGCGTCGACATCCCCGTGGCATCCGGCGGGAACGTGGGCAGCGCCTTCTCCCATCCCTCCGGCAGATCGCGCGCCGCGATCCGGTCGATCTGCGCCGCCTGCTCCGGGAACTGTGCCCGGTAGCGGCCGAACAGATCGCGCCAGGCCGCGCGACCGGCGGTGCCGCGCGCGCCGAACCCGGCGGCGAGATGCGGGCGCACCGTGTCTGGGACGACGAAGAACCGGTCAGGATCGAAGCCGAAGAACTGCTTGGTGAGCCGTACCTCCGCATCGCCCAGCGGCTCGCCATGCGCCTCGGCCGAATCCTGCTTGTGCGGCGCGCCGTAGCCGATATGGCTGTGCACCACGATCAATGTCGGCCGGTCGGTGGTGGCCTGGAACACCCCGAAGGCCCGCTCCAGCATGTCCAGGTCGTTGGCGTCGCTGACCCGCGTCACGTTCCAGCCATAGGCGAGAAAGCGCGCGGCGGTGTCCTCGGTGAACGCGATGTCGGTATGGCCCTCGATGGTCACGCGGTTGCTGTCGTAGATCCAGCACAGGTTGGACAGCCGCAGATGCCCGGCCATCGAGGCGGCCTCGCTGGTGATACCCTCCATCATGTCGCCGTCGCCGCACAGCGCGTAGACGTTGTAGTCGAACAGCGGGAGGCCCGGCCGGTTGTAGGTCGCGGCCAGGAACCGGCCGGCCATCGCCATGCCGACCGAGGTCGACGCACCCTGGCCGAGCGGCCCGGTGGTGGTCTCCACCCCCGAGGTGATGCCGTATTCCGGATGACCCGGGCAGCGGCTGCCGGGCTGGCGGAACGTCTCGATGTCGTCGAGCGTCACCGCCTGGCGGGCCTCGCCGTGGTAGCTCGGACCGACCGCCTCGATGCCGGTCAGGTGGATCAGGCTGTACAGCAGCATCGAGGCGTGGCCGGCGGAAAGCACGAACCGGTCGCGGTTGATCCATTCGGGGTCGGACGGATCGTAGCGCAGCACGCGCTGCCACAGCGTGTAGGCCGTGGGCGCGGCGTCCATCGGCGTGCCGGGATGCCCCGACTTCGCCTTCTGCACCGCGTCCACCACCAGCATGCGGATGGTGTTGATGGTGAGCTGATCCAGGTCCGACTGAGGTGGCATTCTTGAACCTCGCTTTCCGCGGGCACCGCATCATCGCGGCCCCGCGCTGCCGTTCAGGCTGTCCGCATCTGATCCAGGCCGAACTGCGCCGCCCCGAGCAGCGCCGCCCGTGCCGTCACCACATGGACCGGCATCGTGGCGAGCAGGTCCGACAGCCGGCCCTTGGTGACGAAGGCCCGCATGAAACGCCCGTCCGTCAGCCTCGGCAGGATATGCGTCGGGATGCCGCCCGCCAAATAGACGCCGCCCGTCGCCAGCACCTTGAGCGCCAGGTTGCTGGCCTCGTCGCCCAGGATCGACACGAAGATCTCCAACGTTGCCGCGGCCAGGGGATTGCCGGCGGGGTCGTCGAGCGCGGCCTGCGCGATCAGCGGCGTCCGGTCATGCGCGCGCGCCAGGGAGGCGGCAAAGACGGGCGGTTCCGCGGCGGGATCGCTGTCGCGCAGGTAGTCGTAGATATTGGCGATACCCAGGCCGGAGCAGACGCGCTCGCAGGACACGTGGCCGAAGCGCTCCGCCAGATAGTCCCGCAGGCCGGCCTGGCGCTCGTCGGTGGGCGAAAAACTGGCGTGGCCGCCCTCGGACGAACAAGCGAGGTAGGAACTGCCGCCCCAGACCAGGAACGCCTCGCCGAGGCCAGTCCCCGGCGCCACCACGGCGATCGGGCCGTTCGGCTCGGCCTGACCTTCATTGATGCTGTGCAGGTCCTGCGGTTGGAGGTGCGGCACGGCATAGGCGATGGCCTTCAGGTCGTTCAGCAGCATGGCGCGCCGCAGGCCGAGCGCCTGGCGCAGGGACGCCTCCTCGACGTCCCAGGGCAGGTTGGTGAGGTGCGCGCGCCCGCCGATCACCGGACCGGCCACGTCGAAGCAGGCTTGCTCGGCGGTGGCGCTCTCGCGCGCCAGGAATTCGCGCGCCATGACATCCAGGCCGGGATAGTCGGCGCTATGGAACTCGGCCTCCGCGACCGGCTGACGGGCGCCGGTGGCGGGCGTATACAGCGCCAGCAAGGTCTTGGTCCCGCCGATATCGCCGGCCAGCAGCATCCGGGGTGCTCCCTAGCGGTTGGTGGAGGGCGTAGCCTCCCATGAATTGCCCGGCAAGCGAACCCCGTTGCCCGAGGCGTGCCTGATGGTGCGATCCATACCCCAACTCTGCGGGAACCCGAGCGAATCACTTGCCTAACCGGCTGAGTGTCATTCTGATGTCGGAATAGTACGGCCCGCCTTCCTGCGTGGCAAAACCCGGCAAGATCTGATCGAGCCGATGCGGGTGGATCGGTGGCGCACCGCTTGGCACGTCGCGCCAAGGCGCCGGTTCTGTTGGACGACGGCATGAGCTGTGAGGCGGTCGCGAAGAGCCTGCCTCTTCGAAGGCGGGGGATTGATGCACCGGCACTGCACGCACAACAAATGTTACGGCGGGTTCAAGGGTTTCAGTCGCGCGGGACTGACTTTTCTCCGCGAGAAGACGCCGAGGAACTGGCACGTCTACTGCGACGTGAAGTAGTATCTCAACGAGCACGGCTTCCGCGTGCTGAAGGCGCTGGACGATGTGTCGGCGCGGCATAAGGCGACGCCGGCGCCGGTGGCTTTGGCGTGGCTGATCGCGCGGCCGAGCGTCACGGCGCCGATCGCGAGCGCCACCAACCTCGACCAGCTTCATGACATCCTCAAGGCTGTGGAGCTGAAGCTCGACGCGCAGGACATCGCCGAGCTCAACAAGGCGAGCGCGTGACGACATAGCAGGGGTTTGGCCGTGTCATACAAGCGGCCCGGTCAGATGGCTGCTTCTGGGTGGAAACCGGACCTTCCCAAAAGGCCCTCGCTTGCATCACCGAGCAGGGCCGACCGGTGTCCGTGAAGCAGGCGCGGTACAGGTGCTTGGCGCCACTCTGACTTACTGTAATGGCCGAGCCGTTCGATGATCGCGTGCCTGGCGACCTTGAATCTGCTACCCAGATAATCCCAGATCGCGATGCCCAATTTGTCACACGTCTTTTCGAAACCAAGGGAAGCATCGCGACAATCGCGGCCGATGTCGCTCCGTGTTCGCATCCTCATGGATGACACACAGCAGGTACCATCCACCTGGCGAGTTCACTGCCGCTGACCAGCGACCACCGTCCGCTTGGTCGACCCGCCTGGCCTCGAGTTTGGCGACCCGCCGTTCATCCGGTGGGGTTCCGTTTCGGGACCGATTGATCACACGGCAGCAAACGTGAGATCGCGCCGCGACCTATACTAACGGGCCGCTGTCATAGGTAGATGTGCCTTCAGGAAGGCACGCACCCGCTTGATGGTCCGGACCTTCAGTTCTGGAGGATCCTTCCAGGGATAGACCGTCACCTCGGCATTCGGCGCCAGCGATGCGATGTCGACGGCCGTTTGGTACGCGTGCGCCGGGGTGTCGTCCGGCAGGACAAGCATCGGCGTCTGGCAATTGCGCACGAACTCGCGCGACACGCTGTACACAAAGTCGGGCCGGACACGGTAAAGGTTGTGCAGGTATTGCTCGATGGTTTCCATCGACACGTCAGGCTGCCTCGCGCGGAATTCCTTCGCCCAGACGTCGCGGCTCAAATCGTACATCACGTTCGGGCTCTCAGGCCGGTGGCCGATCGGCTGGCTCAGCACCGCCGCGACGACACGATCCGGGGCTCGCTCCATCAGCTTGAGGGCAAATGAGCCGCCGATGCAGTTGCCGAAGAAGACGAACTGGCGGATGCCGAGATGGTCCATCAGTCCCAATTGGTCGTCGGCGAAAGCGTCCCACGGGTCATCGACCGGGATCGGCCCCGTGAATTCGCCACCTGTGGCGTTGCGCTGGTCCATGGCGATGCAGCGGAAGTCGCTCTTGAACTCGTCCCTCGCGTTGATGACCGCGGTCGCCCAATTGCTGATGCGCGAGTTCAACCCGCCGCCCGGGGTGACCAGCAGCGGAAAGCCGGAGCCGACGTCCTGGTAACAGATGCGGACGTTGCCTTTTTCATAGAACTTGAACGCTCCTCCTGGGTCAGTCTGCTGAGCAAACACTTGCGGTGCCGCGGCGGTCATCGCTGCTACGGCCCCCGTCGTCAGGATATTGCGTCTGATCGGATCCATAATCGGTGTCCTCCCTGGTCACTAGCATGGCGGGCGCCCGCGGCCCGAATCAGCGGAGTGAACCAACGCCGCGGGCGGGATTTCAGCTATGATCGTTGGTGCCCGGGTTTCATAGCACATGTCCTCGTGGCGCCGAAGCGCCGACAGTCGCGTATGGCCCACTTCCTCATTCGCTCGGCGACGCCCGTATCGTCCGTACCTCCGTGCGGCTTCGGTCGACTTTTTCAACGGTATTATCCAAGAAAAACGCACCAAGACCGCCGCCTTGAAATCACGGGGATTTCCCGTTGCATGAATCTGGTGCGCAGAGGCTGATGTGCCCCGGCGGCCTGGAGCGGTGGTCCGCAGGACCGCCTCGGTGAAGGGTTCTCGGTGAAGGGTTCCGGACGCCGGCGGCGAACCAACGACGCGCAGTGATGAGCCGGCGTCCGGAAGCCTCCCAAGAACGAACCCGCGGGTGAAGTGCGAGCGAGTTTGGCGAAAGCGCTATGGGGATTTGGGCGCTGCGACGGGCCCGCATGGGTAAGCGCGAGAGGCGTCGGGGCGGTTGATTGGGTGTTCGGCAAGGGGCAGCGGGTCGGGTTGACGATCGAGGCGGAGATCGAACGCGGCGGTGAGAGGCGCACTTGGGCGGCAGTGTTGGTGAAATGGTTGAGCTTTGTTGCGGCCGGTCGCAGACCAGCGGCCGGCAAGTTCAGTGCGACATCGCGGGAAGGCGGCGATTATGGTCATGAGGTGTCGATCCTGACAGCGGTGCTTGATGCCGATGGTCGATAGTGCGGTTGGCATGCTCGCTGGAAGGTCTCGATGATGATCATCCGGCCGCCACAGCACGGGCATGGCAGCGCAAGTGCGTTGGTTTCCTGGGCATCGCCCTGAACTGGCGCGTCGGTGTCGGCGCGATGGACGGTGACGGCCAGTCGCTCGCGAGCGCGCGAGAGGCACTGGGCGCGGCAGCCATTGGCGAAGAGCCCGTAATGGCGAATGCGGTGGAATCCTTTGGGCAGGACGTGGATCGGGAAGCGGCGGATGAACTCGGCAACGTCGAGTGTCATGGTCTTGTATCGGCCGGCCCGCTCGATCCGATAATCTTTGACCTTGAATGTCACACGGTCGTTGTCGAGGGCGATCAGCCGGCTGTTGGAGATGGCGACGCGGTGCGTGTAGCGCGACAGGTAGGCGAGCACCGCCTCGGGTCCGGCGAAGGGGCGCTTGCTATAGACGAAGCATTTGGTGTTGCGCAGCGGCGCCAGGACCGCGGTGAACGCATCTGGTCGAGCGAGATGAGCGTGGCCTCCGAAGAACTGCAACTTGCCGGCCGCATGTGCGGCGGCCAACTTCTCCAGCATCAACCGTCTGAACAGCTTCGAGAGCACGAGCACGGGCAGAAAGAAGTTGGGTCGGCAGGCGATCCAGCGCTGCCCATCGCACGAGATGCCGCCACCGGGCACGATCATGTGCAGGTGCGGATGGTGGGTCATCGCGGAGCCCCAGGTGTGGAGAACGGCGGTGATGGCGATGTTGGCGCCCAGGTGCCTGGGATTGGGCCGCGAAGCGGACCGATGCCGCGCAGAGCGGTTAGCTGGCTCGGCTGCGATGGCGAGCATGGTCTCGGCTGCGGCCTTGAACAGGAGGTCGTAGACCACCGCCTTGTTTTGCTAGGCGATGTCGGCGATCGGGCCTGGCAGCGTGAATACCACGTGGAAGTAAGGCACCGGCAGCAGGTCGGCCTCGCGCGCTTCGAGCCACTCCCTGGCTGCTGCCGCCTGGCACTTAGGGCAGTGCCGGTCACGGCAACTGTTGTAGGCGATCGTGGTGTGTGCACAGTCCTCGCAGCGTCGACGTGGCCGCCGAGAGCCGCGGTGCGGCAGTTCTCGATCGCGCTCATGACCTTCAGCTGGTCAAGCCTCAGGTGGCCAGCGTTGGCTCGCGCCAGGCGGCTCGGTGGTCGCGGAAGATATCGGCGACCTCGAGAGCAGGACGGCCCACAGTCGCCCGTTACGGCGGCGGCGGAACTCTGCTGAGCGGCAGCGGCGCCAACCGGTCGAGTGGACTGATGACCGCACGGATCGTGTTGGTGGCAACGCGGGTGTAAAGCGCAGTGGTATCGAGCTTGGCGTGCCCCAGCAGTCATGAGTCATAATGCGCATCCACCTATCTCACTGAAACTCAAGGATCTGCTGCGCCGGATTTGGTGTTACCGGACCCGTTGATGGGCTGCGGGATCCAAATGCGGCCACATCCTCCGCCTTGATGACCCAGGGCGCACCCTTGCAGGCTTGGCGCCCCTTGAGATCGCCTCTCCGAATCATGCGAAGTGCCGTCATCTTGGCGACGCCAATGATCTGTGCAGCCGCATCGAGCGTAATCTCGCCGCGGTCGGCCCATTCGCCGTCGCGGTATACCGCGATGTCGTGGTGGTTGCGGAAGCCACGCACGCGCTGCTCGGTCCACCCGTTGCCATAGCCAGTCAACTTGCCCGAACGATTGAGCAGACGGGCGATCTGTCGATCCGGCATCAAACGTGCCAACTGGCGTACGAGCGCAATCGTATCATCAGGCGGCGGCCAATGGTGCCGGCCGGCAGCATTCAATCTCAGCTTGACCTGTAATGCAGTGTGATCTCCGCCCTTCCAGTGCAGAACCATATTGATGACTGGCCCCTCCTTGCGCACCACGATCTCGTTGAGCGCCGCGCGCAAGATGCGCTTGCGCGTGGCGGCTGTGGCAGCTGGATGCGACCAGGCCAGCTCGAGGTCCGCGCCGAGCCGCATCAGCTCCTGCCGTTCCCGTTCGCCCAGTGGTGGAGGCCTGATGGCGACGATGGAAGCGATTTCGCACTCTATTCTGTGCACGGTCTGCAAGGCATCGTTCCAGCGGCGCTCCAGCTCAGCGGCCACCAAGCGATTGGCGGGATCGACGGCATCGTATTGCCGTCTGGCATGCGCGACCTCGTACCGCGCCTGTTGAAGCGATAGCTCAAGCTGCCTTTGTGCGGCCGATGTCCTGCCCGTCTGGGTCTCGATTGCCTTGACGGCAGCCTCAATGCCAAGCGGCTTCAGGACCCGTCGTACCTCTGCGCCGACGGCACTATCGATGCTCAAGCCGCTGATCGAGATGCAGCGTGCCGTGCCGTGGTTTGTGCGGGCGCCATAGCAACTGTAGCGGCCGAGCTTGCCACTGTAGGACACATGCAGCTTGCGGCCGCAATGACCACAGCGCAGAAGGCCGGGCAGCAATAACTCTCCGCGCCGTACCGCCCCCTTGACCGCGGCGCTGCCTTTGCCGGTTGCATTGTTGGCGATCACGCCCTGGTTCCTCTCGAACTCCTCCCAGGTGATGTAGCCTGCGTGATGATCCTTGATCAGAACGTCCCATTCGGTCATCGGCCGATGCACGCCGCGCCTGACACGTTTGCGCCCCTGCTCAACGCTTACCTTGCTCGTCGTGCGCCCGAAGGCATAGGCGCCAGCATAGATCGGATTGGTCAGAATGTTATGCACTATATTGTAGGCCGGCAATCTCCAGACGATGCCGCGCGCCTCGCCATCGCGCGACTTCACTGGCAACTCAATGCCTTCATCGCGCAACCAGATATGGACCTGACGGACGCTTTGGAACTCGGCAAATTTCGAGAAGACGAGCTGCAGTGCCTCCCGAGTGCGCTGGTCGGGATTCTTCTCGATCCGGTCGCGCCCGACTTTCACATAGCCGGCAGCAACGCCGAGGATCAGCGCACCGCGGCTCGCCTTCTGCTTTAATGCCTCTTGCGAGCGCTGGCGAAACAGCGACAGCTCAAGTTCGCTCATCGTCCCTTTCATTCCAAGCAACAGTCGATCATTGGGATGGCGAGGATCATAAATTCCGTCCTCGTCCACGATGAGGGTTCCGACCAATCCGCAGAACTCGATCAACGTGTGCCAGTCACGGCCGTTACGTGCCAGTCGGGACGCCTCGACCGCGAGCACTGCGCCCACGCGGGCTTCGCAGATCGCAGCCAGCAAGCGCTCGAAGCCGGGCCGAGCGGTGCCGCCGCCCGAGCGGCCAAGATCATCGTCGATGACCTCGACTGTGGTCCAGCCGAGCTGACGGGCGCGATCGGCAAGACCATATTGCCGGCGTCGGCTCTCATGGTTGTGCGTCAGCTGATCGGCCGTCGACTGCCGGATGTAGACATACGCACTGCGCGCAAGATGCTCAGTCGTGATCTTGCTCATCGCTGGCCTCCCAGTTTGCCAGCGCTGTCGCGATCTCGCGCAGAAGAGTTTCCACCAATGCCGCGACCTCGACCATCTGTGCGGTCGCCAACACGAACTCGGGGCGCCTCGTTCCCCGCGAACAGGCTTAGTTGGAGATCTTTGGATTGGCGCGACATTATCGGCTTCCTCTGCCTTCGATTCGGGCTGGAGAAAGCCTAAAAGCGCATTGATCTCAGCGCGCAGGGATCGCAGGATGTCGACGGAGAAATGGGGCTTCTCACTGAGCGTATATTGAGCCGCGGCCTCGTGCGTCATCCACAGCGGAATGCAGGCGAGTGAGCTGTCGGGCTGCAAGATAACCACCAGTACGACGCCGCGGTGCTCGAGCTGTCGCTTGATCAGCACAGTCTCGCCGCAGCGCGGATGGAACCGATAGTAGATCCGCCCTTCGACCAGATGTTCGTGGGCAGTATGTCGCCGTTCCGAGGAGGGTTTGGATCACGCGGATGTCGACATTCTGTTCGAGCCGGTGCGTGGCGAAACTGTGCCTGAGGGTATGCGGCGTCACGCGCTTCCTGATCCCGGCCATATGGGCGGCGACATGCACAGCGCGGTTGAGCTGGCGAGGTGTCAGATGATTGGTTGGGTCTTGGCCGGGAAACAGCCAGACCTGTGGCCGCGCGATGCGATACCAGTCGCGTAACAGCTCGAGCAGCTGCGGCGACAGCATCGCAAGACGATCCTTGCGCCCCTTGCCCTGCTCGACCTTCAGCAGCATGCGTTTGGAGTCGACGTCCGAGATCTTCAACGACACCACCTGGGAGACCCGCAGACCGGCGCCATAGGCTACACCCAGGGCTGCCTTGTACTTCGGTCCGGGTGCGGCTTCGAGCAAATGCACAACCTCATCCGAACTCAGCACAGCCGGTATCTTGCGCGGTTCGCGCACGAATGTGAGGTGCCTCGCCATATCAGGCCGGTCGAGGGTGACGGTGAAGAAGAAGCGAATGCCTGCCACCGAGGCATTGATGCTCGGCGCGCGCACACCGGTTTGCGTCTGATGCAGTTGGAAGCGTCGCAGGTCTTCGGGTGTCGCGGTATCCGGCGAGCGGCGAAGGAAGGCCGTGAGGGACAGGACGTGACGGATATAGTCGTTGCGCGTCTTCTCGATGAAGTTGCGCACCGTCATGTCCTCGATCATGCGCTGGCGCAGCGGGCTGATAGGCTTCTCGCTCATTGGGGTGCTCCTCATCTTGAGGTTGACAACACCCCAATCGTCGGCTCACCCCGCTCCGCTCACACCTCCTCCACGCTGGTCATACAGCTTCCGCAGCTCCGTGTATGGCTCTCCCGCGCAGCGGGTTCGTTCTGGGGTAGAGTAGGGATGTGGCGCGGTGGCGTTAGGTCGGGCATATCCGTTGCCGCCCCTTTCGTCTGGCGGTGCCTTAACGGCCTGACCATAGCTCCGTTTCCACACCCCCCTCATCGAACGTGGCGTGCGAATTTCCCGCACCACGCTCTCGGACAAGACGTCACGCTTTCGTCCACGACACGTCGTGCCCAAGCCGGGTCAGGCGTACGAGCCTGAAGTGCCCGTAGAGGTGCGAGAGTGGATAAGTTCCGCCCCTGCTCCGCCTAACCTTGTGCTTGAAGCGCAACCACCGACGCAACCGCACAGCCGTGTAGTTGTCGAGTGCCCGATACGCCTTGTTGACGGTACCTACTTTAAAGTAGTTCGCCCAGCCGCGCAGCGCACTGTTCAACTTGTCCACCAGCTCCGTGGTCTCTTGCCATGTTCCCGCTCGGTTGGTCAGCGTGTGGATTTTCTCAACCGCACGCGTGATGCTCTTCCTCGATGGCCGGTGCCCCAGGCGTGCCTGGCCGGTTTTCGCCGAATACATCCGACCGAACGTGTAGCCCAAGAAGTCGAACTCACCCTCCGGAACCTTGCAGATGCGTGTCTTCTCCTCGTTGACCGTTAGCTTCAGCTTGCCCATGATCTCGCGCAGGTGGTGCAAGGCCGCTTCGGCATTGCCTTTCCTGCACAGGATCACGAGATCGTCCGCATAGGTCACGATGCGCGAGCCGAGGTTCCGCTCCAGCCCGAGCTTCTTCCACCCCAACACAAACCGGCGCATGTAGAGATTCGCCAGCAGCGGTGAGATGGGTGAGCCTTGCGGGATGCCGCGTCGATTGTCCCGGGCCTCCGTCGTGCGTGTCTTCCGGCCTCGTTGGTCGGTTTCTTCCACCGGGCAGTCCAGCCACACCTTGATCAGATGCAGCACGCGCCGATCAACAATCCTGCGCGCTACCGACATCATGAGTTCGGTATGGGGAATGCTACCGAAGTAGTCCGCGAGGTCGGCGTCGACGACATCCGGATGGCCACGGAACAACAGTTCCTCCACCTCGACCACCGCCTGTTGCGCATTGCGCCCAGGGCGGTAGGCGTATTGCTCTGATGGAAGATCGGCTTCGAAGATCGGTTCCAACACCAGCATCGCTGCTGTCATGCAGACCCGATCCCGCAAGGTCGAGATGCCCAGCGGCCTGAGCTTGCCGTTGGCTTTCGGGATAAACACACGCCTGATAGGGTCCGGTCGGTAGGTCTCCTGCTTGAACGCAAGCGCCAGTTCGCCAAGCCACCGTTCCACCCCGTATGCTTCGACATCCGCGAAGTCCTGCCCATCGATACCCGGCGCGCCCTTGTTGGAGCGGCACTGGGCATAGGCATGGGCCAGGATGTCCTCGCGGCTGATCTTGTCATACAGGGTGTAGAAGCGATACCCGGCTTCTGCCTTCGCTTTTGCGTGTAACGCCATCTGCAATTTCTGAACACTGTTCGGAGTTGATAGGTTGCCCAATCTCCAGGTCCCTCATCACTTGCTGCGTCTGTCTTGAACTGAGGTCCCTTCCCTCCCCCGGCATTACCCGGCTTCAGCGGTCACTACGGACCTCTCCGCCACCCCGCCGCGCCCGGCCTGTCCCTCGCGGGCGTCCGGTTGGCCATCCCTGGCCACGCATCGGGGCTTCCCGTGTTGCGTACGCTTTCCTTGTGTGCATGCCGCCGCCACTACCCCGGTGCAGCGGATGGGTGTACTCGTCGCTCAACATCACCCATCCGTATCAGCCTTCCCCGGTCCCACTGCCGTGTCGGCCTGCACATCGACCTTTTCGAGGCTTGCTCAGCGTTCACTCACGTTGCGGCCTACACACTCGCGCGGTCACCTATACGTGGCCGCTATCCGAAGGCTTCAGACACTTCGTCACCTCCATGCCTGCTCCGGTTGCTTCCGGCTGGAGCGGGTGCCGGGCGGGGTTTGCACCCGCTGGAGAAGCGCCGCCTTTTCACGGCGCACGTGGAAAGCGGTCATCGCCAGCGGCGGGCTGATGCATCTCTCGCCTGGCCGATGGCTCAACTCGTACCCTGTGCCATCCGGGTGCGGAGGCGGATCGCCGTCAGACTGCCTGGGCGACGGCGACCGCTTCCTGCTCGCTCCAGGCAGCCCCTGCGGCAATGGCGGCTTGGCACTCGTCCGGACTCATCGCGCAGTGGAGGCGCTCAATAAGTCTGCTTCGTATCGCGAGGCTGCCGCGGCCAAGCTGATGCTGGTCGGCATAGCCGTCTGCAAAGCCCGTAAGGCGTGCTGCGGTGTCAGTCTCCCCGTGCACCGCGAGGACGAGCGCGACCTGATAGATCGAGCCTGGGAGACCCATCCCGAACGCGCGCGAAAGCTCGAAGGCTCTGAGGGCTGCGGCGCGGCCGGGCTCGATCTGATCATCGAGGATCAGAAACCCGGCCAGCCAGTGCAAGGCTATGAACTCAGCTCGACTTTCCGCATTTCAGGCTGCGAGGCATAGAGTCTGGAAAACTCGGTTTAGCAAGCTGGTGGGAATTTCGATGATCTCCCCGATTGGCCGGGACGTGGAGAAATTCGGCGGGCACCAAAGCACGCGGCGCACGGCGGCGATGGCGTCACTGAATGTCGGTTCCTGCTTGCGGTACCAGGCGGCGGCATTAGGACGCAGTGCTGTCGTTGTGTCGCGCGCCAGGCCATCGGCCCACACGGTGATCAGTGAGAACAGCCCCAGTAGTGCCGGGGTGGTGCGGAGGATGGCGAGATCGGACCACTGACGCTGGGTCTCGACCCCGAGATGGGTGCGTACCTCCTGGAAGGTGGTTTCCACCCGCCAGCGCGAGACGAACCAGCCGAGGATCATTGCGGGCGTCGCATCCAGGTCTGTGCTGAGGAATGCTGCCGGCGCGTGCTCGCCGGTTGGATCGCGCACCAGCACCCAGCGGATCGGCACCGGCGGGGCGCCGGCATGGTACCAGACCGCGGTGCCGGTGGCGGTGAGCAGTTTACGCTGCTGGGCGTTGTACCATTGCGAGACGACCACGGTCGTCCAAACGGTCTTCCTGCTGGCCAGCACGGCACGCAGTGTCGGCAGGCGACGCCCCTTCAGCGGGGGACGTCCGCGCTGACCCTTCCGGCGCCGCGGCGCCGGCTTGAACAAGGCGGCATCCAGCCTGAGCCGGGTGATCACACAGACGTGGCAGCGCACCGAGGCCAACAGTTCGAGCGCTGCGAAGCCGCTGTCGGCGACAAAGATGAGCAGACGGTTGGGCAGCCAGCGTTTGGTTTGCAGGATCGCCTGCCGCGCCCAGTCGGTCAGCGTCTTGTGCCGCTTGCGGTGCTTCTCGCTCCACCGCGCCGATGGGGCGAGAACGGTCAGGAACGGCAGCGCCCAGTGCCGGCCGGACCAACTTATCGGCACCACCACCATCAGTGAAAGCCAGCGCAGCCCACTGGTTTTGACGAAGTGCCCCTTTGAGGACCGCACCGGGTCACGATAAATACCGCGCGCCTTGATGCGCGCGCCCCAACGCCGCTCGATCGTGTCGTCGATGCCGACGACGACCGGACCGCTGGGCAGCAGGCGATCCAGCAGGTGCAGCAGCAGCCGTCGCGCCACGGCACGTGCGTCCCAGCGGGCTCGGCCCAGCACCTCATGGTAGCGGCGGAACTGCGGCTCCTCGCCCAGCCCCATGACCCGCAGCGCCTGGGTGACGGTGCGCTTGCCGGGAGCCAGCACTGCGCCGGCCACCAGGACCAGAACACGGTTCCACACCGGCGCGGTGAAGCAGCAACGGAACACCGACAGCCAGGCGGCCAGCGCCGGTGGGATCAGATGCGGATCGGACGCCGCAGCGGCGCGCAGACAATTCGGTGCCATCCCAGTCGTAGAATCGAGTCGTGCCGACGCCGCAAGCGTCTGTCGGCGACGTCCGCCGGCCCAGTGTTCTATCGTCAACGCCATGGCCGACGATCCGATCATCCAGCGCATCGAGAGCTTCCGCTGCCGTCGCGGGCAACTGTTCGCCGAACGCCGCAACCGTGGCTACACGCTTTATCGTGCCAGTTCCGGCGCGCTCGTCGCGCGCCTCAGGCCGACCGGCCAGGACGATCGGGTCGAAGTGCTCTATTGGTCGCTGTGGAAGGAACGATGGACCAGGGCTGGCCCATTCGGGCGCACCGTACTGCCGCTCGACCAAGCCCTCAAGTTCATCGCCTCAGAGGACATCTTCTGGGCTATCCAATAGCGGTGCCCCATCACCGAAAATGCGGAAAGTCGAGCTCAGCCGTCAGGGTGCCGTGCCGGCGGGACGCCTCGACTGCCCGTCTCGCGCGGTCGATGGCTTCCGCCATTTGGCCGGCCGGGAATGCGATAAGCAGCGAGTTGCCGCCTCGCAGGTGTCGTGCAGGCGGACATCACCGAGCGCCTTGGACAGGGCCAGCGCCTCTTCGACGAGGGCCCGCGCAGCCTGCAAATCCCTGGCATCCTTGCGGCTGGCCCCGGCGAATAGGAGCGCATTGGCCAGCCGCTTCGTGCGGCCACACCGGCGCAGGACTGAAAGTGCTTCGTCGTGGTATTGCTTGGCTTCCGCGACGTCCCCGATAGCGGCTGGTCGAATGCCCCGCCTGCATCAGCGCCTGCCCCAGCAGGACCGGCTCGCCGCCAGCCTGTCTCAGCAACTCGATGGCTCGGAGGTTGTGCGAAAGGCGTCCCCTGTCGCCGCCGTAGAAATACCACCCAAGTCCGAGGCGGATGCGCGCCTCGACGGAAGGCGGAGTAGCGTCATCGACAAATGTGAGGGCCAGCTCAAACCAGCGCCGCTGCTCCTGCACCAGCGACAGTTCGCGCCACAGCCAATCGGTATAGCTGACAAGATTCATGCCTAAAGCCGGGTCCCCGTCCGGGCGCAGAGACCAGCCCAGGGCCGCGCGCAAATTGTCCAGGTCCGGTTCATACGCGGCGAGCCAATCGGCCGTCGGAGTCGTAGGCCAGGCTTCGATCCGCCCGCTCGAACACGATCGTCATGTGCTCGCACAGCCGACGCGCCAGCTCGGCGTAGCGGCTGGCCGCCAGCTTCTCCAGCGCGAACGCCCGCGTTGACTCGAGCAGCCGGTAGCGGTTCTCGCCCGCGGCGAGCGACACCACCAGCGACTTGTCCACCAGCCCGGCAAACACATCGAAGACGTCCGACGTCCTCCACCGGTGCGCCCGCGGCGACTGCCGCCACCGCCTCCAGCGTGAAGCTGCCCGCGAAGACCCCGAGCCTGCGCAGCATCGCCTGCTCGGCCTCCGAGAGCAGGGCGTAGCTCCATTCGATCGCCGCGCGCAGCGTCTGCTGCCGGGGCACAGCCATACGGCTCCCCGCGGTGAGGAGGTGAAGCTGGTCATCCAGGCGCGCCAGCAACGCTTCGGGCGTCAGCACCTTCAGCCGCGGTGCCGCCAGCTCGATCGCCAGCGGAATGCCGTCCAGCCTGCGGCAGATCTCCGCGACGATGGGCGCGGTCTCGTCGGTCAGCGAGAAACGCCCGAGTGCCGAGGCGGCGCGCTCGACGAAGAGCTGCACAGCACTGTGTTCCATCGCCTGGGCGGCCGTGAGGCTCGTTGATCGCTGCGGCACGTCGAGCAAAGGCACCTGGTAGGCATGCTCGCCGGCCACCGACAGCGCCTCCCGGCTGGTGGCAAGCAGGAACACGCCGGGGCACGTCTTCAGAAGCGCGTCGGCGAGCTTGGCGGCGGCCGCAATCACGTGTTCGCAATTGTCGAGGATGAGAAGCACGCGCCTGGATCGCAGAAACGCCGCGATCGCGTCGGTGGCCGGCCGTTCCCCGTGCACGGGCAGTCCGAACACGGCGGCAACCGCCTCGCCGACCAGTTCGGGCCGGTCCAGCGGCGCCAGCTCGACAAACCGCGCGCCGTCCGGGAAGCGCGCCAGCAGGTCGGCGCCCACCTGTAACGACAGGCTGGTCTTGCCGACGCCGGGGGCACCGACCAACGTCACCAAACGATACCTGGACAGCAGCGCTTCGATCTCGGCCACGTCGCGCTCGCGTCCGATCAGTGCATTGGCGAGCTGGGGCAGATTGTTGTGATACGCTGGCGCAGGTTCGGCAGGTGGCCTGTCCGCGTGCGAGCCGGCGTTCCCGACGCCGAGCAGACGATATCCGCGACCCGGCACAGTTACGATCCAACTCTCGCCGGTTCCCTCCGGGTCAAGCGCCTTGCGCAAGGTTGAGATTTGCACCTGCAGGTTGTTTTCCTCGACCACCTGCCCCGCCCAGACCCGGGCCATCAGCTCGTCCTTGGAAACGAGCGCGCCTTTCGCCCCGGCCAGTACGCACAAGACTTGCAATGCGCGGTCGCCCAATTGCAGCGGACGTTCGTCGAGAAGGAGCTGGCGCCGGGCCAAATCCAGGCGGAACCGACCGAAGCAGAGCGCGCTTTCGGGCATGAGACGCTGAACCTTAGAACAATTTAAGGTTCTGAGCCAAAGACCTTAATCCTCCCCTGGCGCAGGATCCGGCTGCGCGCGGACCAGTCTCAACGCACGCGATCTCCGTTTGAGGCAGGCTGCCAGCGACATGTTGGGCAAGTGCCTACGACGCGGGCCTAAAAACAGCGAGCCGCCGGGTGGCAAACTGCGGAGGGAACACCGGCATGGTCATCAGGAACCTGTTCATCAGCTTCTGCCTGCTGATTGCAGCGTCGGCCTTCGCCGCGCCCCCTCCCGGTGCGGACATGACCTTGGCACCGTGGTTTCACAGTTTGCGCGTGCCGGGCACTGAAGTCCTGTGCTGTGACATCTCCGATTGCCGCCATTACCCGGTGCGTGCGGACGGGACCCACTATCAGGTCTTCTTTGACAACCGCTGGCTGACCGTGCCGACCGAGGCAGTGTCGGACAGGGCCGACAATCCCACCGGAGACTATGTCACCTGCATCCAGCGCGATCATTGGACCAACGGCGCGCCGGATGGCCCTCGCGTCCTATGCCTGATCAAGGCGCCCCGAACGTAACAGCGGCGGCTTGGCGGGCAGGAGCCGGAGGCCGTGATGTGCTGAGCGGACACGCCGCGGTGGCCGGTGTGCCATTCACACTGGCGTCGCACGAGACAACGCCCAGACTGACCATGGCACGACCCGGCCGGCGCAGATCGTCTCCGCCAGATGCCACTGTTTGGAAGCCTGCTGGCGCATCGTCGACAGCGCCATGGAGGTATCAGGCGCGCTGGCATGTTTCGAGGGTGTTTGGGCTGAGCCGCACCGATCGACTTCCCATGGAGAAGCAGCCGAGCTGAAAGCCGCCTGGCCTGAATGTCCGAGAAGGGTCGAAGGCGGTCATCGGACAGGCCCACTGGTATCAGTCCTGCCAGCCGGCCTTGCGAAGGCCGTCGAGCATGTGTTCGTGGTCCTCGGGGCGGAACCAAGGTGGTTTGGTCAAAACATGGAAATTGAAACTCGCCGCAGAGACAGCTTGCGCCTGGCGTAGCGCACAGCCTGCCTCTTCAACGCGCCCGAGTTGCCCGAGAGATGCCGCCAGCCACCGGTAGGCCAAGAAGCGGAGAAAGTGAAAATCGTGTCCCCTGACGTGGTGTAAGAGCGTGGTTGGTCAGTACGCTCTCCGGCGGGGCTGGCCGGTTTGTCAGTCTGCCACGGCGGGCAAGCTGACGATGGAATTATCGCTCAGGGGCGCGATAGTTTCCAGCGTCATGTAGCGTGCTCGCTGCACAGCCCACTCATCGTTCTGTTCGAGCAGGATTGCGCCGACCAGACGGATGATGGCGTCCTCGTTGGGGAAGATGCCGACGACGTCGGTGCGTCGCTTGACCTCGCCGTTGAGCCGTTCGAGCGGGTTGGTTGAGTGCAGCTTTGACCGATGAGCGGCGGGGAAGTCCATGTAGGCCAGCACGTCGGCCTCGGCGTCATCCATGAAGGCGGCGAGTTTCGGCAGTTTGGGGCGCAGCTGGTCGGCGACCTTGCGCCATTGCGCCTTGGCTGCCTCGGCATCTTCTTGTGCGAAGGCTGTCGCGATGAAGGCCGATGCGACGCCGCGACCCTGGCGTCCGGCATGGGCGAGCAGGTTGCGCATCAGATGCACGCGGCAGCGTTGCCACGTGGCATGCAGCACCCTGGCGATTGCGGCCTTCAGTCCTTCATGGGCATCGGAGATCACCAGCTTCACACCGCGCAGCCCACGGCGAGCGAGCTTGCGCAGGAACTCGGTCCAGAAGGTCTCGGCCTCGGAGGGACCGATATTCATGCCAAGGATCTCGCGCCGACCGTCGTTGTTGACGCCGACTGCGATGATGACGGCGACCGAGACGATGCGGCCGGCCTGGCGCACCTTTACATAGGTGGCGTCGAGCCAGACGTAGGGCCAATCGCCTTCCAGCGGCCGGTTGAGGAAGGTCTGCACCTTGTCATCGATCTCGCCGCACAGCCGGGATACCTGGCTCTTGGAGATGCCGGACATTCCCATAGCCTGCACGAGGTCATCGACCGAGCGCGTAGAGATGCCCTGGACGTAGGCTTCCTGGATCACCGCGGTGAGTGCCTTCTCGGCCATCCGCCGTGGTTCGAGGAAGCCTGGGAAGTAGCTGCCCCTCCGCAGCTTCGGAATACGCAGTTCGACGGTGCCGGCGCGGGTCTCCCAGTCACGCTCGCGGTAGCCGTTGCGGTGGGTGAGGCGATCGGGCGCACGAGCGCCGTGTGGGGCGCCAGTGAGGTTCTCGACCTCCAACTCCATCAGGCGCTGCGCAGTGAAGCCGATCATATCGCGCAGGAAGTCGGTGTCTGCCGTCTTCTCCAGCAGGTCACGGAGGTTCATGTTCTCGTCGGTCATCGTTGGGTCCTTGGTTGGCGTTGAAGTTCGCAACCAAACCCTACCGAAGATCCGCGATGACCACCGCGGTGGATAAGTGGCCCGCCTGCGCCAGACTCTTGGCGGTCGCTCCGGCGGGCCACTTACCCACCGCTCTTACACCACTCCTCGGGACACGACCCCTACCCCCTACCCCCTACCCCCTACCCCACCCCCTACCCCCTACCCCTATCCTACCCCCTACCCCCAGCCGCTTGGATCCATGGTGTGTGCACCCCATCGATGCATATTTTGGTACCTGGAACCACACCAAGGGACCGCACGGTCCGAGCCGGTTCGTGTGTACCCGCACACGAGACAGCGCGTCGATGGCCTGGCGGCGCCGGCACGGGCTGGCGCAAGCCGAGGAATGCGCCATCGCTTCGGTTGCCCTATGCCGCTGTCTCTCGGCGACCTCAGTCTGGACCCTTGCTTACCTGACGCGCGACCGTTCGATATTCGGCAGGAACGCGTCAGCAGCCCGATCAGCGGCAGGAACGAACAGACGCGATAGACCGTATCGATGCTGGTCCAGTCGGCGATCTGCCCGAGCGCCGCGGCACCCAGCCCGCCGAGGCCGAAGGAGAAGCCGAAGAACAGGCCCGCGACCATGCCGACCCGGCCGGGCAGCAGGTCCTGCGCGTAGACCAGGATGGCGGAGAACGCCGAGGCCAGGATCAGGCCGATCGTCACGCTCAGCACGCCGGTCCAGAACAGGTTGGCGTAGGGCAGCATCAGCGTGAACGGGGACGCGCCGAGGATCGAGAACCAGATCACCGGCTTGCGCCCGAACCGGTCGCCGATCGGGCCGCCCGCGAAGGTGCCGGCCGCCACTGCGCCCAGGAAGACGAACAGGTGGATCTGCGCGTCTGCACCGACAGGTGGAACTTGTGGATCAGGTAGAAGGTGAAGTACGAGCTCAGGCTGGAGTGTAGACGTACTTCGAGAACAGCAGCGCCACCAGGATGGCGATCGCGAACATGACGCTCCGGCGTGACAGTGACGGCGTAGGCGGTGCCCATGGCACTGCGGCCGCGCGGCGTCCGCACGGAGGGATGCCGGCTGTACCACCGGCCGACATTCGCGAGCAGCACGATCGCCAGCAGCGCCACGACGGAGAACCAGGCGATGCTGCCCTGGCCGCGCGGCACGACGATGAACGCGGCGAGCAGCGGGCCGATCGCCGAGCCGGTGTTGCCGCCCACCTGGAACAGCGACTGCGCCAGGCCGTGCCGCCCGCCCGAGGCCATGCGCGCGACCCGCGACGCCTCGGGATGGAACACCGAGGAGCCGATGCCGACCAGCGCCGCGGCGAGCAGGATCGCCGGGAAGCTGGCCGCCACCGACAGCAGCAGAAGCCCGACCAGGGTGCAGCCCATGCCGACCGGCAGCGAGAACGGCTGCGGGCGGCGGTCGGTGACGATGCCGACCACCGGCTGCAGCAGCGAGGCGGTGAGCTGGAAAGCGAGCGTGATCAGGCCGATCTGGGCGAAGTTCAGGTGATAGGAATCCTTCAGGATCGGGTAGATCGCCGGGACCAGCGACTGGATCAGGTCGTTGAGCAGATGGCAAACCGACAGCGAGACCAGTATTGCCAACGTCGTCGTCTCGGTGCTGCCCGCCGTCGCCGCGCCGCGCCGGGCCGTAAGGTGTTATCGCTCACTTCGGTTCCTGCCGTGACGGGTCAAGCGCCATTATCCGCGGTTGGCGCCGGCCGACCCATGCACGCGCCTCAGAGCTGGGTCGCGCGCTAGCCCTATCGTCATTTTGAGCGGTGCGAAAATCCGCCAGATTCTGCAGTTGATCCGGCCGCAGGCGGCGTGCATTGGTGGCGACGATGAGCAAATCGGGCATTCCTGGTTCGAACGGTTCGCGTGGGGGGGGCCTGAGTGCAACTACTCCGGGACGGTTCTGTCGATCGTCCTTCTGCTGGCCTGCTGGTTCATCATCGGGAACTGGAACCAACTACCGCCACTGATCGACAGCACGATGGCGGCACTGCCCTAATCAGCCGGGTGGTTGGTCCGCCGCCCCTACTACGCGAAGGTCCGCGAACCGGCGTGCGCCGCCGTCCCATTCGCCGAGCGTCTCGACTGCGCGCACGATGCGGTACTCGCGGAGCCGCTCGCCCTCGTTCTCGCCGGCCGCGACCTGGGTTGCGTGCTCCTGATCGTAGACGGCACGCAGCGCCCGCAGCTTCCCTGCCCCGGCGCCGACCTCCACCGATGCAATCCTCCGCGCGGCCGAGCGTCACCGGAACCGGTAGCGGGTCCGCGGCTTTGAGCGCCGTCGCGATGGCCGCATGGTCGGAACCCACCACGACGTTTGCGCCGTTGACCAGCAGGGCAGGGGTGAAGACATCGCTGCCAAGCTGCCGCGCATAGGCCCGCTGGCGCTCGGTTGCCCGGCTGCTGGCGTATGGGTCGCGCCAGCCGAGACG
>CAWCDM010000125.1:0-110102 GCA_963794185.1 uncultured Alphaproteobacteria bacterium
GCGGATGCACATGATCGACCTCCTTGGCGATCGCGCCCTCCGAGGGTTCCCCATACAGCGCCCGCAACGCCGCAGCATCGGTGACCAGGTGGGCGTCCTGCATGCCGTCCATCGCCACCTCGCAATCTGATTCCAGCCGCCATCGTCACCGGGTTTGTCGGCAGTGGCAAGGCTGCCGTGCTACGCTTGGCCCCGGGCTGGTCGCGAGGATCGGTGGGTGCAGGCATGGTGGTCGGGCAACGCGGCTGAGCTGCTGGCGAGCGAGCCCGAGGCGATCGTGCGGCGCCTCGCGGTGCGGCTGGTCGAAACGCATCATTTGAACCGCGACACGCAGCTCCACGCCTGGCGGCAGCAGATCGTTCTGTTGCGGACGGCATTGCGCGACCTGCCCGGCACCTGGCGCGTCCTGTTCGAATATCCGCTGCTCCGTCTGGAACCGCGCATCGACACCGTTATACTCATTGGGGGTGCCGTCCTGGTGCTGGAATTCAAGGTCGGTGCAACGGCGATCACCACGCTCGATCGTCAGCAGACCGAGGACTACGCACTCGACCTGTTCGACTTCCATGCGGAAAGCCGTGCGCATCCCATCGTGCCGATTCTAATCGCGACGCAGGCAAGACCGCCTGCGGTTCAGTGGCCGTTGCCCTGGCACGGCGTCACTCCGGTGTTCATCGCAGCCGCAGCCACGCTGCGATCACTGCTGCAGGACATAACCGCGCACGTCCCCGTGCCGGTACGGCCGCTCGATGCTCGGACCTGGGAAGATGCGCCTTATCGGCCGGTGCCGACGATCGTCGAGGCAGCGACCATGCTGTACAACCGTCATGGGGTCGGAGACATCGCGGCAGCGCGCGCCGACGTCGGCAATCTCGGTCAGACCACGGCCGCCATCCTCCACACCATCGCGATGCGGCTCGCTCAGCCGCACGGCATGAGGTGCTGTTCGTCACCGGCATACCCGGCGCCGGGAAGACGCTGTGTGGTCTGAACGCGGTGTTCGGCGCGACGACCGATGCCGCGTTCCTGACCGGCAATCTGCCGCTGGTGCACGTGATGCGCGAAGCGCTGGCCCGCGATGCGCACGAACAGGGGCGCAGCCTCCGGGTCGCGCGTCAGGAGACGGAGGCGGCGATCCAGCCGTTGATCGGCTTCCTCCGCGACAACCTGCCGCGTGCGGAACCGCCGCATGAGCATGTCGTGGTGTTCGATGAGGCGCAGCGTGCGTGGGATGCCGAGTTCGGCCGGCGCAGGTTCGGCCATGCGCAAAGCGAGGCCGCCCTGTTTCTCGATATCATGCGGCGCCATGACGATTGGGCGGTGATCGTGGCACTGGTCGGCACCGGGCAGGAGATCAATACCGGCGAAGCGGGGCTGGCCGCGTGGGGTGAGGCGCTCGCCGCTCGCCCGGATTGGCGCGTGCGTGCACCTGAAGGTGTGCTGGGGGCAGGCGATCCACGCCAACGTTTCTTCGATGGTGCGCCGGACGGGATGCAGATCGACGCGGCGCTGCATCTGAACGTGCCGGTCCGCTCGATCCGGTCCAGTGCTGCCGCTCCCTGGGTTGATGCGGTGCTGTCAGGTGATTCCGGGCTGGCGGTTGCCATTGCCCATGACGCCGGCGGCGTTCCCTTTCTGTTGACGCGCTCGCTTCCGGCGGCGCGCAATGCACTCCGCCGACTTGCGCGAGGGACGCGCCGCGCCGGCTTGATATGCAGTGCCGGGGCACGACGGTTTGTGGCGGATGGGATCTGGCCGAATTTTCCCCACCTCGATGCGGCAGCCATCGCCAACTGGTTCCTGCGCCGCTGGCCGGACGTGCGCGCCTCCGACGCTCTGGAGTTGCCTGCCACGCAATTTGCCTGTCAGGGACTGGAACTTGACCATGTGGGCCTGTGCTGGGGCAACGACCTGATCCGCCGCGACGGACGGATCGAATGGATCGCACGCAGCCTTGCCGGCACGCGTTGGCAGGAACCGCGCGGCGAGGCGGCGATCGCCTTTCAGATCAACACATATCGTGTGCTACTGACCCGTGCGCGGTACGAAACGGTGATCTGGGTTCCTGAAGGCGATGCGGCGGACGTCACCCGCGACCCGGCAACATTCGATGCAATTGCGCGCTTTTTCCGCGACTGCGGCGCTCAGTCGCTCGACAATGTATCGGTGCCTGAGATTGTGGCAGACGCCACGCCGGTGCTGCTGTGATGTTGATGAAACGCTCTGCTCTGGTGTTGCTGCTTGGACTTCTTGTATCGGCACACGCCTTTGCCGCCGATCTGAAGCTCGCCACCTGGAATCTCGAATGGCTGACCGATCGTGGCGCGGGGGATACGCGACTGCCCGCCGATGCGCATCCGAAGAGGCCGGAAGACTTCGATCTCCTGCGCCGCTATGCCGCCGACCTCGACGCGGACGTGATCGCGATTCAGGAGGTGGACGGTCCGGCGGTGGCCGCCCTCGTCTTTCCACCCGAACGTTACTCGGTCCATATGACCCGCGATCATGTGGTCCAGCGTGTCGGCCTGGTGGTCAGGCGCGGCATCCACTACAGCGTCAATCCCGACGTCACCGATTTGAATGTCGATCCCGGGCATCAGTTGCGCAGCGGTGCGGACATCACTCTGGATCTGGGACAGGGTTCGTTGCGTGTGCTGGCGGTCCATCTGAAGACGGGATGCTTCGACGAGCGCCTGAGCCGCACGACACACCGTACGTGCGCGGAGTTGGGCAAGCAGATTTCCCCACTGCAGGACTGGATCGCCGCGCGCAGTGCCGAAGACGTGCCGTTCGCGATACTCGGTGACTTCAATCGGCATATGGACGGGCGCGACCAGTTCCTGGCTGCGCTGCGCAAGGCCGCGCCCCTGACGCGCGCAACCGAGGGCCGTGCAAGCCCGTGCTGGGGCGGCGAAGCCTTCATCGATCACATCCTGCTCGGTGGCGCCGCGCGGGCGTGGCTGCAGCCCGACACGCTGCGCGTGCTCACCTACCGCGAGACGGGCGATGTCTGGAAGGAACGTCTGTCGGATCACTGCCCGGTGTCGGTGCGCTTGCACGTCCCGGACTGAGCGCGTTGAATGGCGCGACCGGCGAGAGGAGGCCGCGCCATGAAGATCACCGGCATCACCACCAAGGAATTCCGCTGGCCACGCCACAAGCCGATCGCGAACGGCAAGCATACCTACACGCATGTGACGTTCGCCGTGGTGGAGATCGAGACCACCGAGGGCATCACCGGCATCGGGCTGGGCGGCGGAGGTGAGATCGAGCGCGCCACCATCGCGCGCCTGACGCCGATGCTGATCGGCGAGGATCCGATCGATGTCGAGCGGCTTTGGCAGAAGATGTGGGAACCGAAGCTGATCGGCCGCCGGGGTCTCACCACGCGCGCGATCTCCGCGATCGACATCGGGCTGTGGGACATCCGCGCCAAGTTCGCCAACCTGCCGCTCTATAAGATGCTCGGTGGCTTCCGCGATCGGGTGCCGACCTATATCGCCGGCGGCTACTACGAGGAGGGCAAGGGCTTTGCCGAGCTTGCGCGCGAGATGGAAGACAATGTGCGCATGGGCGCCAAGGCGGTGAAGATGAAGATTGGCGCTGTGCCGATCGCGGAGGATGTGGCGCGGGTTCGCGTCGCGCGCGAGGCGGTCGGTCCGGATATCAAGCTAATGGTCGATGCCAACTGCGCGTATCGCTATTACGAAGCGATCCAGATCGCCAAACGCATCGAGGAATACGACATCTTCTGGTTCGAGGAGCCCGTGGCGCCGGATGACTACGACGGCCACCGCAAGCTGGCGCAGGCGACCAGCATCCCGATCGCGACCGGCGAGAACGAATACACCCGCTATGGTTTTCGCGACCTGATCCGCAACGATTGCGCGGCGATCCTGAATGCGGATGCGAAGGTGCTGGGCGGCGTCACCGAGTTCATGAAGGTCGCGGCGCTGGCGCAGGCCAATGATCTGGACATCGCGCCGCACGGCTCGCAGGACATTCACGTGCATCTGGTTGCGGCGATCTCCAACGGACTGATTCTGGAATTCTACCGCGACACGGTCGATCCGATGTGGGGGCGGGTGTACCGCCACACCCTGCGGCTGAACGACGACGGGACGGTAAGCCCCCTGACGTTCCGGGCATCGGCGCCGATCCGAACTACAAATCGCTGGCGAAGTTCCGCATCGCCTGAAACGACGGGAGGACATCATCATGGCGAAGATCCTGATCATCCACGGCGCGGGCATGAACATGCGCGGCAAGGTGCAGACCGAGATTTTCGGCCCGATGACGCTGCCGCAGTACGACGAGCGCATCCGCGGCTACGCCGCCGAACTCGGGGTCGATGTCGAGGTCTTTCACTCGAACATCGAAGGCGAGGTCGTGAACAAGCTGTATGAGGCGAACAATCGCGGCTTCGACGCGGCGCTGTTCAACCCGGCGGGATTCTCGCGCGGCTATCCGGCGCTGGTCGCGGCGATCTCGCAGGTGAAGTTTCCGACCATCGAACTGCACATTTCGAACCCGGTGCGGCGCGGCCCGGTCTCCGACACCGCCACGGTGAGCCAGGGCATGGTTACCGGCTTCGGGATCGCCGGATACTATCTGGCATTGCGCGGCCTGCGGGACATGCTGGCGAAGTAGCGGCTGACACTGGCTTCCGGTTTATGACCGTGACGCCGGAGAATAGTCCTCCCCCTCCCCTTGTGGGAGGGGGAGAGTTCCGCACCAGCCTTGACGATCCAATCGGCATTACCCCGCGCGTAATCGATCTGCGTTCGACGGAACGCCACCATGGGAACCGCAAACAAATGAGGTTCCCAAATGGCAACATCCCTGCAATCCGCTGTCGTGCCCGCCCGTCGCTGGTGGGCACTGGCGAGTGTGGCCGCGGCACAGTTCCTTGCCGTGGTCGACGCCTTCATCGTCAATGTCGCGGTGCCGTCGATCCGCGCCGACCTGCACACGGACGCAGCCGAGATTCAGGCTGTCGTCGCCGTCTATCAAATCGCTTACGCCGCATTGGTGATAACCGGCGGCCGAATGGGCGACATCATCGGCCGCAAGCGGGTCTTCCTCGCGGGCGTCATCGGCTTCACCGTAGCGTCCTTGTGGTGTGGACTGTCGGGGTCTGCGCCGATGCTGATCTTGGCCCGCGCGGCGCAAGGGGGCGCCGCGGCAATGATGGTGCCGCAGGTGCTCGCCACCATCCACACGCTATTCCCCGACGCCGGACGGTCCCGCGCTTTCGCTGTGTTCGGCGTCACCATCGGCTTGGGCGCCGCGGTCGGCTTCATGCTCGGCGGCTGGCTCGTGACACTAAACCTCGCCGGCCTCGGCTGGCGCAGCATCTTCTGCGTCAACGTGCCGGTCGGTCTGGCGATCGTGCTCGCCGCCGCATGGCTGATGCCGGCGATGCCGCGCGATACCGAAACGCGGCTTGATCTCGCAGGCGCCGCGGTGCTGTTCATTGGGCTGCTTGGCCTGATCACGCCGTTGATGTTCGGGCGCGAACTTGGTTGGCCGTGGTGGGTTTGGCTGACGATGATGGCCGGGGTGGCGGTGCTGGCCGGGTTCCTGCGGTTGCAACGCGCGGTGGAGAAGCGCGGCGGCATGCCGCTGATCGACCTCGGGCTGTTCGGAGACCACGTGTTTATCACCGGCACGTGCGCGACGTTCTGCTTCTTTCTGGGCAATCTGTCGTTCTATTTCGTGCTGACGCTGTTCATGCAGAACGGCCTTGGGTTCTCGCCGTTCGACGCTGCGCTGACGGTGATGCCGCTGGCCTTCGCCTTCGTCGCCGGTTCGCGATTGGCTGCGGGTCGGCTGCAGCAGCGCGGCGTGACGGCGCTGGCCGAGGGATGCATCGTGCAGACCGTCGGACTCGCAGGCACTGCTCTGCTGGTCGACGCGGTCACGCATCCAACGATGGCGACGCTGATGCTGCCTCTGGCTCTGTTCGGCTATGGCCAGGGGATGGTGCTGGCCCCGCTGTTCAGTGCGGTGCTGACCAATGTCCGCCGTGCCCATGCGGGGTCCCGCTCGGGCATACTCACCACCACGCAACAGATTGCGAACGGCACGGGGGTCGTGCTTGCAGGTGCGGTGTATTTCGCCGTGCAGGCCGTGCATGGCGATCGGTGGGCGTTCCTGGCGACGTTGGTGGTGCTGGCATGCACCATTGCTGCCACGATCGGCTTCCTGCTGCGCATGCGACCCGACGCTGCGGGGGTGACGGTGCCGTCAGCTTGAAAAAGGAAGATTCACCACAGAGGCGCAGAGACGCGGAGGTTTTATGAATCCTCCGCGTCTCTGCGTCTCTGCGGTGAATACCTCTTCTACATACGGCTCGGCAGCCACACCGCCAGGATCGGAAACGCGATCAGGATGGCGAGGCGCAATATATCGGTGATGACGAACGGGATCACGCCCAGGAATATTGTGGAAAAGCTCACGTCCTTCACGACCGTCTTGATGACGAAGACGTTCATGCCGACTGGCGGATGGATCAGTCCCAGCTCCACCGTCATCACGATGATCACGCCGAACCAAACCGGGTCGAAGCCGAGCGTGGTGATGACCGGGAAGATGATCGGCACCGTCAGGATGATCATCGCCATCGCGTCCATCAGGCAGCCGAGGACGAGATACATCAGCATGATCAGCACCAGCACGCCGTAGCGGCCGAAGCCCAGGCCGGTGACGAACGCTGTCACCTTTTGCGGCGTCTGCGTCACCGTCAGGAAATAGCCGAACAGGATTGCGCCGATCAGGATGGTGAACACGGCGGCGGCGGTTCGCGTTGCCTGCAGCAGCGAGGCCAGGATATCCTCGCGCGACAGGCGGCCGCGCGCGAGGCTGATGAGGAAAGCGCCGCCCGCGCCCATGCCGCCGGCCTCGGTTGGCGTGAACAGGCCGCCGTAGAGCCCGCCGATGACGAACACGAACAGCAGCAGCGGCGCCCAGACTTCGCGCATGGCGTGCAGGCGCTCGGTCCACGAGCTTCGCTGCGCGGCCGGCAGGTAGGCCGGACGGACGGCGCCGATGATTGCGATTGTTGCCATGTACATGGAAACGGCGAGCAGCCCCGGCAGAACGCCGGCCATGAACAGTTTGCCGATGTCCTGCTGTGTGATCAGGCCGTAGACCGCGAGCACGATCGAGGGCGGGAACATCGCGCCCAGCGTGCCGCCGGCGGCGATCACACCGGTGGCGAAGGATTGCGGATAGTGGTGGCTGCGCATTTCCGGATAGGCGACGGTGGAGAATGTCGCGGCGGTGGCAACCGATGAGCCGCTGATGGCAGCGAAGCCGGCGCAGGCCGCGATGGTGGCGATGCCGAGGCCGCCGCGCAGGTGGCCCACGAATTTGTTGGCGGCCTGGAACAGCTCGCGGCTCATGCCGGAGCGCGAGACGAATGCGCCCATCAGCAGGAACATCGGGATCACGCCGAAGGTGTAGTCGGTGACCGTGCGCATGGAAGTCTGTCCGACCATCTTCAGCGCCGGCGTGCCGCCGACGAGGTAGCCGAAGCCGCTAACTCCCACGAGGCCCATCGCCATGCCGACGGGCACGCGCAGCAGCATCAGCGCGAACAGCACGACGAAGCCGATGACGGCAACGGCGTCGCTGCTCAGGTCCATGTCCGGATGTGCGTCCTGTGCACCTCGCCAGCAACGCGGGAGAGGTCGATGCGCGAAAGCGCAGCGGGAGAGGGTGAACACCGCTTCGGCACCCTCTCCCGCCGCTTCGCGGCGACCTCTCCCGCAAGCGGGCGAGGTGTACGTTGGGATGGGATCACTCCACGGTCCGGACCACGCCGGCGTCCGCAACTGCTTCCGGATGGAAGATCAGGCGATACGTCCGCACCGCGATCAGCAGCACCGCGGACACATCGCCGAGCCAAGCCACCAGAGCAAACGGCCAGGTCGGCAGGTTCAAATCAAATGTCAGCACATTGTCGGCGCGCGTGAGGCGCACCTTGTCGAACAGCATCGCGGTCTGCACGCTCACCACGAACAGCAGAACCAGGGTGGCGAAGATGTCGATCAGCCGCTTGCCGCGCGGGCCCGCCGCCGCCCAGACGAGATCGACGGTGATGTGGGTTCCCCGATAACTGGTCGCGGCGATGCCCCAGAAGATCAGAATCCCCAGCAGCAGCTTGCCGAAATCGTAGCTGTCGGGAATTGAAATCGCGAAGAAGTAGCGCAGCAGCACCGAGATGAAGATGTCGGCTGCGACTATCCCGACGAAGCCCGCGGCCAGCAATTCGATGCCGTCGATGAAGCGGTCCATCGGATTGCGCCGTGCCTGCGCGAGCGCGGCCTTGCGCGCGAACTCGCGTTCGAGATCGCTCATTCAGCCAGCGCGCCGCGCTTGTTCAGTTCCGCCTGCAATTCGCCGAACACCGCAGCGGAGTTCTTCACCTGCGCGGCCCACTTCGCCTTCAGCGGTTCGGCTGCCTTGCGCCACGCGGCGACCTGCTCCTGTGTCAGCTTGTAGACATCGTGCCCGGTTTCGGCGGCGATCCTGGCCCGCCCCGCATTCTCCCAGTCCGCCCAGGGACTGGCGACCTTCTCGGCCCATTCGGTGGTGCAGTGACTGTCGATCACCGCCTTCTGCGCCGGCGACATCGCTTCGTACTTCGGCTTGTTCATCACCCAGACGAAGGTCGTCGTGGCGAACGGCATGTCCATGTCGTACTTCACGACCTTGTCGATGCCGAACAGAATGGTCGATTGCCAGGGGAACGTGATCGCATCGGCCACGCCGCGCTCCAACGTCTCGCGCGCCTCCGGTGCGGAGGCCTGTACGTTGGTGCCGCCGAGCAGCGTGACAAACGATCCGATCGTGGCGTCCGCCGGACGGACCTTCATGCCACGGATGTCTTCGGGCAGCACGATCTTCTTGCTCCGCGAGTGAAACGTGAGCGGATCGAGCACGAAGGCGAAGCAGAAATGCACTTCCTTCATCTCGGCCGCCGCGTACTTGCGGTACCAGGCGTCCAGCGCCGCCGAGCCGCCCTTGGCATTGGCCATCAGGAACGGCAGCTCGCCGGCGGCGATGATCGGAAAGCGGCCAGGCTGGTAGCCGGGGTTCACGTAGGCGAAGTCGGCGATGCCGTCGCGCGCCATGTCGTAGTGGTCCATCGCCTTGCCCAACTGCTCGGACGGGAACAGCGACGATTTGATGGTGCCGCCGGACGCCTTGTCGATGTCCTCGCCCCAGGCCTGCAGCGCCGGGTTGAGCGGATGCGCCGGCGGTACCCAGCTCGACAGCTTGAGCTGCACCGTCTTGTCCTGGGCGTGCGCGCGCGAGGCCGACAGCAGGAACATACACAACAGCGCGAGGGCGATGCAGGCGGCATTGCGGTTGGACACGGCGTTTCTCTCCCGTCTGGCGCTTCGATGCGGCTCGGAGTCAAACTACGACGTGCCATCTTGCGAGGAAACCTGCAATGCGTCTCGACGGACAGGCGGCAATGGTCACCGGCGGCGGATCCGGTCTGGGGGCTGCGACGGCGGAACGTCTGGCGCGCGCGGGCTGCCGCGTCGCGGTGTTGGACATCAACCAGGCAGCCGCAGAGGCGAGCGCGCAGCGGATCGGCGGCGTCGGCATCGCGTGCGACGTTGCAGATGCGGCATCCGCCGAGGCTGCCGTGGCCAGGGCCCGCGAAGTGCACGGCCCGGCGCGGCTGCTGGTGAACTGCGCCGGCATCGGCACTGCGGAACGCATCGTCGGACGCGATGGGCCGATGCAGCTCGCTTCGTTCGAGCGCGTGATCCGCATCAACCTGATCGGCACCTTCAACCTGCTGCGGCTTGCAGCGGCCGGCATGAGCGCGCTCGATCCGCTGGAGGACGGCGAGCGCGGCGTTATCGTCAACACTGCTTCGATCGCGGCTTACGATGGTCAGATCGGGCAGGCCGCTTATGCGTCATCGAAGGCCGCCGTGGTCGGCCTGACATTGCCGGCGGCACGGGAACTCGCGCGCGTCGGGGTGCGCGTGGTGACCATCGCACCTGGTCTGTTTCGTACTCCGATGGTCGAAGGGCTGCCGCAGGAGTTGCAGACGAGCCTGGCCGAGGGGATTCCGTTTCCGCAGCGCCTCGGCAAGCCGGACGAGTATGCGGCACTGGTCGAGCACATCGCGACCAACAGGTTCATCAACGGCGAAACGATCCGGTTGGACGGGGCGCTGCGAATGCCGCCGCGATGAGAAGGTTCACCACAGAGGCACAGAGTCCTCGAGTTATGCGCCGCACGACTCGCGGCATGGCGGCGCTCCGGAACGGGTTCAGACCCGTATCCAGGATTCCGCAAATGCCAGCACCGCCGTGCTGACCGTGTGGCCGGCGACTTCACGCGGGATCGGCTTGCCTGGCAGGACGCGCCCATTCACCGTGATGGTCGCGGTCTGACAGCCGACGAAAAGGCTCGGCATGTAGTGGACTCCGGTGGACGATCCCTCCGGTGGCGACGCGAAGCAGAACGGCGCGCCAAGCCCGCTCCAGATGAGCTGCACGTTGAGATCGCCTGCCTTCAGCGTCTCGGTATAGGTGCTCGCAGGATCGCCGGTCGTTTGTACGCTGTCGAGCCTGCGGTAGCTGAGACCCTGTAACCCGGGCAGTCCCTTGAAGGCACGGAAATTCGTAACGAAGCGGCTGACCAGATAGTGCGCGAGCGGATCGTTGTCGGTCAGGCAGACATTGACACGATCCGCCGGAGGATTTGCCTGCTGCGGCGATTGCATCAGCACCAGCGCATGGCCGCGGCCGTGTGGCGACAGCACCACGCGGAACAAACTCGCCAGCGTGGTGAACGGACCGTCCAACGATTCCTTCAGTGAGATAACGTGATTTTCACCCGACCATTCCACCGTGCCGGGAAAGACAATCGGATCGGCCATCGTTTCCTCCCCTTTGTGATCGCCGGTATTGCCACGGCCATCCAGTCCGGCAGATTGCCGGGATAGGCGGCAGGGTCAAGCCTCGCCATGTCGGCGGCTTTGTTCCTCCTTGGCACGCGGTACGGCCTCGATCAGCACCGTGCGGCGATCGACAGGTCCCGGCATGGTTGCATTTGGCAATGCATGAAAAAGGTTCGGCGTCGGACTGCCTTCCTTTCGGGATGCCGTATCTGCAACGAGTATCTGACTGCCAGGTTAGAGCACGACCGGCGATTGCGCGGCGGATTGTTGCGGGGGTAAGCTGCCCTGGCTGCAAGGGGGGAGTACATCATGCCTTATGACGTGCCGCAGTTGCTCCGGATGTCGCAGGCGGACCTCGATGTGCTGTTCACGGCAAGCGAGGCCGGCCCGATCCCGGACGGACAGGCGGATGGCACCGCGATCGTTTCGCCCGGAACCACATTCAGCCCGGACATCGCGAAGTTCGTCAGCGTGTTCGCCTGGCAGGGCAAGGTGTTCGACGCCAAGGCCGGGCTGCTGAAAAACCGCATCGGGCCGTTCGGACTCAATGCCATCATCGCCAGGGTCTACAAGGCACCAAGCTGGCTGGACGGCAAGGAATGCATCGTTCTCGACTATTCCGAGACGTCGATGATCGCGCATTGGGTACGCGACGAGATCCGACTGATCCAGCCACCGGGGCTCTATCTTGGCAAGGTCTATTGGGACAAGGCCCGTCTGATCGACTTCGCGCTGCAGTTCTGATGCCGCGTCGGGCGGCATGACGCCGCAGTCCAACTTCATGGTGGCTGCACCCGTCGCACCCGGGCGGGAAGATGCGCTGCGCTCGCTGCTGGCGAGCATGAACCTGCGCCCGGGCGTGGTCGATCCGAACAACGCGCTGTTGCCGTTCGCGCAATTCGACCGGCTGCACGTTGCACGCTTCGTCATTCTGGACGACCAGACGCTTGGCGATCTCGCACAATATGGCGAAGCGTTTCCGGATGCGCCCGTGTGGCTGGTGTTCCTCGGCGACTGCGATGGGCAGCCCGAGACGATGCTGCAGGAGTTCATCATGCATGCCGGCGCCGGGCTCGAGCAGATCTTCGCCCACTGCCGGGACTTCGATCATGGTGCCGATCTCGCTGCCTGGATCCGCGCGCATACGGCGCGCCCTGCGGCGCAATACATCAACTGGGTCGGCCGCACAGTGCAACAGATCCGGGAGGAGGCAGCTTTGCATGCTGCACTGCGCGAGCGTCTGGTGCAAGATGGCGCAACATTCGCGCGGCAACCTCCGGTCGCGATCCACAGGATGCTCGCGGCTTCCGTGCGGCAGAATGGGCCTCCGCTTACGCCGCCGGCTGCCACGCCGATCCTCTGGCGGGCGAGCCAGATCAGCAACCTGATCGGCGTTCCGGTCGCACTTCTGCTGCTGTTGCCATTCCTGCTGCTCTACGCGCCGTTGTTCATCTGGCAATTGCGCCGGCGTGAAACGACGGATGCGGTCATCGCGCCGCGCCCCACCCCGGAGCACGTGCGTGCGCTCAGCGTGCTGGAGGACCATGACGTCAGCAACCAGTTCAGCGCATTCGGCAGCGTGAAGCCGGGTCGGTTTCGGCTTTGGACGTTGATCTTCGTGTTCTGGGTGCTGAACTTCAGCACACGACAGATCTACACGCGCGGGCGGTTGGCACGCGTCGGCACGATCCATTTCGCGCGCTGGGTCTTCATGGACAACCGACGTCGGCTGCTGTTCGCCAGCAACTACGACGGCAGCCTCGACAGCTACATGGACGATTTCATCAACAAGGTGGCCTATGGCCTGAACCTGGTATTCAGCAATGGTGTCGGCTATCCGCAAACCAACTTCCTGCTGGGCGGCGGCGCGCAATATGAGCAGACGTTCAAGTACTATCTGCGCCGCCACGAGGTGCCGACACAGGTCTGGTACAAGGCATATCCTCGCCTCACCGCCGCGGACCTTGCGCGCAACACCCAGATTCGCGACGGGCTGGAGCGCAGCACCATGACAGACGACGAAGCCAGACGCTGGCTGGCACTAATCTGAGCCGGGCCATGACCCCACAGATTGCTGAACCCGCCGACATCCAGGGGCTGTTGCGATCAGGATACGGCAGCATGACGGAGGCATGCTTCATCCTGCTGTCCGTCACGGATGCAACTGCCGCGCGCGCCTGGCTTGGCACCGCTCCGGTCACGACGGTGCAACATCTGGAGCGCCGCATCACCACCGCACTACAGGTCGCGCTGACAGCGACCGGAATGCGTACGTTGGGCGTGGCGGAAAGCGTGATCGCGGGCTTTTCCGCGGAATTCATCTCCGGCATGGCCGGCGACGAGAGCCGCTCGCGACGCCTCGGCGATGTTGCGGACAACGCGCCGTCGGGCTGGCGTTGGGGAGGCGCGCGGGAGCCGCACGTGCTGCTGATGCTGTACGCCGAGACCGGGCTCGACGCATGGCGTCAGCAGCTCGAAACGGCGAACTTCCGCCAGGGTTTCTCGGTTCTCGAAACACAGCAGACCAGCGACATGAACGGCCGGGAGCCTTTTGGATTCACCGACGGCGTCAGCCAGCCGCGGCTTGATTGGTCCGCTGAACGTCAGCCCGGCACCAACGCGGACCTGGAGTACGGGAACCTGCTGAGTGCCGGCGAATTCCTGCTCGGCTATCCCAACGAGTATGGGCTCTACACCGATCGGCCGTTGCTTGCACCGAACCAGCCCGGCGCACAGGCGCTGCCGCCGGCCGAGGACGATCCCACACGTCGCGATGTCGGGCGGAACGGCAGCTATGTGGTGTTTCGCGAACTTGCACAGGACGTCAGGGGATTCTGGCGATTTGCCGCAGCGCAGACCGCGGATGCGGCGGCCCGTGTCGCGCTCGCACAGGCAATGGTTGGGCGGCAGATCTCGGGGGAACCGCTGATAGCGGCGCGTGTGCTGCCGATCCGTGGCGTCGGGCCTGATGCGGAGGATATCCGGCAGAACCAGTTCACCTATGACCAGGACAAGGAAGGATTGCTGTGCCCGTTCGGCGCGCATGTTCGCCGGGCAAATCCCCGCACCGGTGACATGCCCGGCGGACGCCAAGGCCTGATCGCGCAACTGATCCGCATGCTGGGTTTTGGTCATCAGGACCTGAGCGAGGATTTGGTTGCAGCCAGCCGCTTCCATCGCATCATCCGGCGCGGACGCGAATACGGCGAGAGGCTGTCGCCGGAAGCGGCGCTGCTGCCCGATGCGCCCGACCCGCGGAGCGGACTGCATTTCATCTGTCTCGGCGCCAACATCGCGAGGCAGTTCGAATTCATCCAGAATGCGTGGCTGATGAGCGCAAAGTTCGATGGAATGAGCCGCGAGGCCGATCCTCTGCTCGGCAACCGCACCGAATTGCCACCGGGTCAGCCGACCGATGGATTCACGGTTCCGCAGCCGAACGGCGTTAGCCGTCGCATTGATGGCATACCGAGGTTCGTTACGGTGCGCGGTGGTGCGTATTTCTTTCTGCCGGGTCTGCGCGCGCTGAGGTACTTTGCGGCCGGCGCCGGCTGAATCCCCTCATATCGCGCGAGGAGGCAGACATGCTCGAACTGGTCATCGAAGGCCAACGCAAGGATCTCGGCGGCGGATTGGAGGTCGGCCGGGTGTTGCCGTTCGCCCGCCGGCGCATGGTTGGTCCGTTCATCTTTCTCGACCATATGGGGCCGGCCGATTTTCGCTCCGGCGAAGGGATCGATGTCCGGCCGCATCCGCATATCGGCCTCGCGACGGTCACCTATCTGTTCGACGGCGAGATCCATCACCGCGACAGTCTGGGCGTCAGCCAGAAGATCAGGCCGGGCGAGGTGAACTGGATGACCGCCGGCTCCGGCATCGTGCATTCCGAGCGCACCGATCCGTCGCTGCGATCGAGCGGCGGGCTGATGCATGGCATGCAGGCCTGGGTGGCCCTGCCGCCCGAAGACGAGGAGGTCGATCCGGCATTTGCGCATCATGGTGCCGATGCGCTGCCCGAATTGTCCGATGGCGGCGTCTGGGCGCGTTTGATCGCGGGCTCCGCCTACGGGCTGAGCAATGCTGTGCGCACATTTTCACCGCTGTTCTATCTGCACGCCGAACTCGCACCCGGCGCCAGCATCGCAATGCCGGCGGACCACGCGGAACGCGCCGCCTACGTCGTGTCGGGCACTGTCGCGCATGACGGCGTGCAGCACGCTGCCGGACGGATGCTGGTATTCGCCACTGGCGGCGAGCCGGTGATCGCGGCCGCGGGTGGGCCGGCGCGTCTGGTGCTGCTCGGCGGCGCGGGCATCGGTCCACGCTTCATCTGGTGGAACCTGGTGTCGTCCCGCCGCGAGCGCATCGAACAGGCAAAGGCTGATTGGAAATCCGGCCGCATGGCTTTGCCGCCTGACGACAACCGCGAGTTCATTCCGTTGCCGGACGATCCGCCGCCGCAGCCAGAACCCACTCACCCGGTCTGATGAGCGGATTGCCGTCGGTGGCGCTGGCATTGCGTCACCGCTACGCTCCGTCCAATGATACTCAAGGAGGGAGTCAAACCCATGCGTGACGATCTTCCCGCCTGGCGTTCGCTACTGTTCGTGCCGGTGACGGCGGAGAAATTCGTGCGCACCGGCGCGGATCGTGGCGCCGACGGCATCATTCTCGACCTCGAGGATGCGGTGGCGCCGTCGGCGAAGGAGCGCGCCCGGACGCTGATCGCCGATGCCATCCCGCAGGTGTCGCGCAAGGGCGCCGACGTGCTGGTGCGGGTGAACCGTCCGTGGCGCCTGCTGGTGCGCGACCTGGAAGCGGCGGTGATCCCGGGTGTGGCAGCACTGATGCTGACCAAGGTGGACAGCCCGGAGCTTGTTCAGGCAGCGGCCGATATCGTCGCCGAGCTGGAGGCCGAACGCGGATTGAAGTCAGGAGGAATCCAGTTCGTCGTGCTGGTGGAGACGGCGGCAGGCTTCTTCCGCATCGAGGCAATTGCGAAGTCACATCCGCGCGTCGTGGCGCTAAGCCTCGGGACGGAGGATTTCACCGCTGATGTCGGCATGCTGCCGGACCCGGACGCCCTGCTTTATCCCAAGCAGCACACGCTGTTCGCCGCGCGGGCGGCGGGGATTCTGCCGATGGGTTTCGTCGGCTCGATCGCCGACTTCCGCGACCAGGACGCATTCCGTGCGATCATCCGCCGCTCGAAGCGGCTGGGCTTTGTGGGGGCGAGCGCGATCCATCCGCTGCAGGTGCCGGTGCTCAACGAGGAGTTCTCTCCCACCGCGGCAGAAGTCGAGCGTGCCGAACGCATGGTCGCCGCCTACGACGCGGCGTTCGCGCAGGGGCTCGGCGCGGTGCAGTTCGAAGGCGCGATGATCGACGTCCCGGTGGTGCAGCGGGCGCAGAACGTGATTGCGCGGGCAGCGGCGATCCGGCGGCGGTTGGAGCGCACCGGCTGAGGGCAGGTCATTTGTGAGGGCAGAGAGATGCAGGCCAATCCATTGCGCGCCGCACTTGAACGCGGCGAACTGCAGATCGGCACGTGGGTCAACCTCGTGCGCAACCCGGCGATCCTGACATCTGCTGAAGGCCGCCGGCCTGGACTTTGCGCGTGTGGACATGGAGCACACCGCAGCCTCGATGGAGAGCATCGCGAACATGGCGCTGCTGTCGCGAGCGCTGAACTTTCCCATTGCCGTGCGGCCGCCCGAGGCCAATCGCGAGTGGATCACGCGGCTGCTCGATGTCGGCGTGTGGAACCTGCACTGTCCGCAGGTCGAGAACGCCGCACATGCCGCCGAGATCGTCGCCGCCTCGCGCTACGCACCGCGCGGGCTGCGCGGCAATGCGGGGCATAGCCCGGGAACCGACTATGACATGACCGGCACTGCGGCGGAGCGGCGTGAATTCGCCAACCGGCAGGTGTTCGTCACGGTGATGTTCGAGACCGCCGCCGCGTTCGATGATCTGGATGCCATCGCCGCGATGGACGGGATCGACGCGCTGACGATCGGGCCGGCGGACCTGGCGCAGGATCTGGGCGTGTTCGGCACACCTGATCAGGCTCGGGTGCTGGACGAGAAGCGCGACCTCGTGCTGGCGGCCGCGAAGAAGCACGGCAAGACGTGCGCGATGCTGTGTTCCAGCCAGGAGCAGGCACAGCATTGGAAGAAGGCGGGGGCGTTGCTGCTGGCGTATTCCAGCGACAGCGAGGTGCTGCACGGCGCATTCAGCCAGGCGATCGGGCGGATCAAGGGGTAGTCAAGGAGAAACCCTCGGTCCATTCCTTGGTTGGATGCTTTCGACTGTAACTATAATTGTGCCTGGCAAACAGGCGTGGATGATCCGCACGCGCCGAGGAGCGACCATCGTAAGAGCGGTGGCTCCCCGAGCTGGGTGGAGCGGGCGCAACGCCTATTTGAACCAATGTCGTGCGATTTGTGCGACGGAAACCCTGTCGGACCGCTGCTGGACAAGCCCCCGAACGAAGATAATGGCCGACCCGAAGCGTGACTCGTCAGTCATCCCGCAAGCGCCCTAATTGTAATTATAGAACCGGCCGCCGCCGGTGCTGGGTGTGATGCTTGGGCCATAACCGCCCATGGGGTCCGGCAGCCCGGGGCGGCCGATCGTGCTGTCGTCTGGCTCCTGTGGCGGCACAGGCTCCGTTGGCCCCGTGATACCCAGATCGGCAGGCGTACCGGAACAGCCCGCCAGAGCAACCAGCACGGCCAGCATGCGGGCGCAGCGCATTGCGCTCTCAGGCCTTCGGCCAGGCGCGGTCGAGGCCGATGACCAGCCGAACCCGCAGGCGCTGGAAGCGGTGGCCCAGCCAGCCGGCCCTCGCCACGGACATGCGCAATCGGTGCAGTGCGGCATCACGCAGCGGCTTGACCCGGTCCAGAACCCAGCAGCGCGCGGTGAGCACACTGTTGTGGACCCGCGCGAACCATGCCACGCGCAACAGCGCCGGTTCACACGCCTGGTAGATCCATACCAGCACCAGCGTGGCAACTCCCTTGAACACCACGGCGATCAGCGTCGCGGTGACGACATGTCCGCGCGCCAACAGCACCGTTGCCCAGATCCCGGCCCCATGGCTGCACAGTTCGGGCACGAGGAACAGCGGCACAGCGGCATAGGGTGGCAGCAGCCCCAACCAGAGCTGTGCGGCGCGCACCGCCCCGAGACCGGCGATCGCGCGCAATATCGCGCGCGACCCCGCCCACAGGACATGCTCAAGCAGCACCAGCAACAGCGCTGGCAAGAGCAGCACCAGGTCGAGACACCTGCTCGTCGCGGTACGGTGCAATGCGGTCAACATGTGGACACACCGAAGCTATGACAGAGCTTCACCCGCAACGAAAGCGCGATCGAGCGAGAACTATAGTTCGCCCGGTTTCTTCTGCCGTTGTTGCTGCTGCTGCTGCGGCGGAGGAGCCGGGCGCGCGGCGGGAGCAGCCTGCGGAGGAGGCAGCGCACGCGCCACCGGCGGCGGCGGGTGGAATTGAGGTGGAGGTGGCGACGTCACGTGCACTGGTGGTGGTGGCGCCACCACGCGCGGCGGCGGTGCGGCCTGAACCTGCGGGGTGGGAGGAGGGTGGAACGCAGTCGCCGGTGGTGGCGCGGTGTGAACCACGGGCGGCGGCGACGCACGGACCACCGGCGGCGGCGTGGGTGCGACATGCGCCACCGGCGGTGCAACCGGGGCGGACAACTGGGGCGCGGGTCGAGAAATGGCGGCAGGTCCCGCTGGTCCACCCGGCTGTCCCGCCGGCTGGTGACCACCCGACGGTCCGGCCGCGCCCGGCGTCGGCACCGGTCGAGCCACCGCGGCCGGCCCGCCGCCCACCGGCGGTACTGCGGGCGCAGCCGGGGTTGTCGATTGCGGTGCGGGCCGCGCGATGGCGGCAGGCCCCGCTGGTCCACCCGGCTGTCGCGTCGGCGGAGGACCAACCAACGGTTCGGCCACACCCGGTGTCGGCAACGGTTGCGTCACCGCGGCCGGCACCCCGCCTCCCGGAGGACGCTGGATGGGTGGCGGCGCCATCTGGCCGGGCGCAACTGGCGCTCGTAGCGGCGGCACCGCCAGCGGCGTCCCGGCACCACCAAAAGCCGGCCTTCCCATGGCGGGCGCAGGCACCGCACCCGGTGCGCCACCCGGCACGGCCGGAGCCGGTCCCGCCCCCGGGACGGCCGGCGGTGGCTGGCCGGTGAACGGCCGGGCGCCGGCGGCGGCGGGAACAGTGGGCTGCGCCGGATTGTGCAAGGGTGGCAGCGGTGGCCTGCCGCCCGCGGCGGCCCCGATCGCGCCAGGCGCCAGCCCGGCCGGTCGGATGGCAGGGCCTGGCGCCGCTGGACGCTGAACCAGCGCGCCCGGCGTTGGCGCCAGGTTGAACTGGCGTGCCACCGCCGGCGTGACGCCCGCGGTGGCCATGGTGGGCCGCAGCGGCTGCTGGCCGAACACCGGTCGCGCCTGGGCAAGCTGCACCGGGTCGACCCGCTGCACAGCCGGGCGCACGGGTCGCGATCCGGTCAACGCGCTCGTCGGAACGACTGTCGCGGCGCCGCGGTTGGCGAAATTGTTGACCGTGACGTTCCGGTTGACTGTCGTGATGTTGGTCACGTTGGTCACGTGCGAGATGTTGACCTGCCGCACATAGCGGTCGCTCGCGTGATACCACGGCCGATAAACCTCGCGCGGGCCGAGCGGGCACCAACCAATGCTGCCCGCGGCCAGCGCGGCGCCGACGCCGATCCCCACGACCGCGCCCACACCGAAGAATGTCACCAGCGCCGGGGCATAGACCGGCACGGGCGCGACGCCCACCTCGGCGCCGGGGTACCAACCCCACCTGCCGCCGTCCTGCACCCAGCGGCCATAATGGAACGGCGCGAAACCCCAGGGCGCGCTGTCCACCCAGGTCCAGCCCCAGGGCGCGACGTAGGCCCAACGGCCCTCGCGATACGGCACCCAATCCTGTGCGACCTGCGGATACCAGACCTGGCCATACTGCGGGCTTTCGGTCCATGAACCATACGCCGCGAGGTCCTCGCCGCCCGGCATCGCCGCAACGGCCGGCGGCGGCGCCACCGCCTGTGGCCGCGGCGGACGTTCCCGGTCCAGCATCGCGGTGAGAAACGGGTCACGGTGCGCGGGGCCGACATCGCCCTGGAGCGTGTCGGTGCCGTTGATCGTGGCGGCCTGGCTCGGACCCACCTGAAGCGACACATCGGGGCCGGTGACCTGGGCGGAACCCTCGATGACCGTGACCACGGTCGGCGTCTGAGTGTCGCCGACGGCCACTGCGTAGCGCCCCGGCGAAGCGAGCGTGACCAGCCCGCGCGGCGTCTGCACGGCGTAGGTCTCGTCCGGCGTCACCGCGCGGACACGGAGATAGATCTCGCCCTGCGGTTCGGTCGCCTGGAAGGCCGTGTCGTTCAGCGTCGCAATGTCGAGTTCCGTGCCCGGAGCCATCGCGATGCGGCTTGCGGAAACCTCGATCTCGGCCTGCGCATTGGCGTCGGTCCACAGCGAGTTCCCCGACGTCATCGGATAATTCGCCGTCGCCGGACTCCACTGGTCCTCGTCCTGGGTGTGAAATGAAACCGTGCCGCTGACGCGCGCAAGCCGTCCGACGCGTTCCGGCGGATCGCCGCCCGGCTGCTGGTCCTGTGCGCCCGGCGGCGGTTCCGGCGGTTGCCCCTGCGCCGCGGCCGGAAGCGGCATCGCCTGCGCGAACACGAGGCTCGTGGCCGCAATTGCGGCGGTCAGACGGAATGGGAGGTTCTGCGCGAACATAGGTGCCGGTCCTTCCAGGCCATCGGCCAGGTTCGCGGCTTCTGCCACTGCAAGATGGCGAAATCGCGACTGATGTTACAACCGAAGGTGGCGCACCACGACCCATTGAGCATGACACGGCATTGCCCCGGCGCGGTCACCAAAAGGCCGCGAAGCACGCCCAGTTATGCGGCGACGATCGAGCAGCAGGAGATTGGCCAATGTTCAGCGTAATGCGACGTCGATGGGGTCTGCCGCTTGCAGCCCTGGCGCTGGCAGCCCTGCTGGGCGGTTGCGTCTATCCGGCATATCCCGGCTACGGCGGCTATTATGGCGCGCCCTATTATGCTGGCCCAACGGTCGCGTTTGGCGGCGGCTGGGGCTGGCACGACCACGGCTGGCACGGCCGCAACTGGTAGCACAGACATACGCGTGCGCCGTCCATCACAACACCGCCCGCTCCAGTCGCAGGATGGCCCGCGCGCATGCCTGAGCGCGCGGCACGAGGCTGTCGATGCGCAGGAACTCGTCGGGGCTGTGCGCCTTGCCGCCCACCGGCCCGACCGCGCAGATCGTCGGCGCACCTACGCCGGCGGTGAAGCCTGAATCAGCACAGCCACCGGTGAACTCGCCTGCCGTGGCGAACCCGGTATCCGCTGCGGCCTGCACGTAGATCTCGAACAGCCGCCTCGCGGTCGGCGTCTGCACCAGCGGCAGGAATTCGCCGCGCACGGTCAGTTCGGTCTTGGTGCCCGGCACGAAGCTGTGCTCGATGATCGCGGTGATCCGCGCCATCGCGTCCTCGCGATCCGCCGGCTCGACGTAGCGCAGGTCGATCTCGCCCTCGGCCCAGGGGGCGACGGTGTTGACGCTCTGCCCGCCGCGCACCAGGCCGACATTGACCGTGACGCCGCGGTCGAGATCGGTCAGCGCATGCAGCGCCTGTGTCTTGCGCGCCAGTTCCTCGATCGCGCTGATGCCGTCGGCGAAGTTGGCGCCCGAATGTGCCGCGCGGCCGGCGATGCGGAAGGCCATGAACACGCCGCCCTTCCGCCCGGTGACCACGTTGCCGGACACCCGCCCCGGTTCGCTGTTGAACACCACGCGGGCGCGGCGCGCCTCCGCCTCGATCACCGCGCGGCCTTCCGGGCTGCCGATCTCCTCGTCGCCGGTGAACAGCCCGACCAGCGGCGCCGGCGAGCCGCCGAACTTCGCGAACGCCGCGAGCACGAAGCAATTCATCACCAGCCCCGCCTTCATGTCGGCCACACCAGGACCGTAGGCGATGCCGTCGCGGATGGTGAACGGCCGGCGCGAGACCTCGCCGTCGGGGAACACCGTGTCGCGATGGCCCATCAGCACGATATTCCCCCGGCATTGCCGGCTGGGCCGTCCCACGGAACGGCGGCGCGCAGGCAATCGCCATGGTTCCGCTGTTTCGCGACCGCCACCGGGATGCCCTGTGCCTGCATGAAGCGCTGCACCACCGTGCCGACCGCGTCGATGCCGGGCTTGTTGTAGCTGCCGCTGTCGATGTCCACCATCTCGCGCAGCAGCGCGATCATGGCGTCGCGCTGCGTGGCGAGCCAGGCGGCGATGTCGGTTTCGGTGGTCATGCGAGCGCCCTTCGGATCATGGTTAGAGATCCAGCATTGTGGCGATGCGCGACTTCACATCATCGAGCAGTTCTTGCGGGATGCGTTCGATGAACCCGGCGCCGCGCGCCCTCCAATCGAGGCTCTTCAGTTGCTCGATCATGATGAAGCCCTGCGTCACCGTGGCGATCAGGGGAACCCGCGTGCGCCACGGTCGGTCGGTCCGTATGACCGGGCATACAACGAGCAGTCCGGTCGTTGCATTGATGTCAGAGCCCGTCAGGACAAGCGCCGGACGATTCTTCGCCTGCTCGCGCCCAACCTGCGGATCGAAATTGATCCAGGTCAGGTCGCCCTGCTCCGGCAGGTAGGCCACTACCAGACTTCGCGGCCCACCGGTGGGCCCCAGTCGAGTTCCTCCGGCCTGTTGTCGGGCGTGATGCCCTCCAGCAGTTCAGCCATGGTGTAGCGTCGGCGACTGGCCGGCTCGACCACCAGGCGATTGCCCTCGACCCTGATATCGACCTCCGACCCCTCCTTCAGGCCAAGCTGCTCGAGTAGTGGCTTCGGCAGTCGGAGCCCGACGCTGTTACCCCAGCGGTGCAATGTTACGGACATGGTCGGGTTCTCTCTGTCATTATGGATATACAATAGGTATCCTTTGTCACGTCGACAATCGTTACCGTGTTTGGCAGCACACGCACCTGGATAAGCATTTCACGGAGCTTGACTTCGGTTCGCACGGCGCCTGCGAGTACCAGCGTGAGGACGTTCACGTTAACTCGCCGAGAACTTCTGTCCCGTATTCAACCCGGCAGAAGCCGGAGGACGGGCTACTCCAGAAACCGACGCCGACCAGGAGGTAGTGATGCCAGACCAAGCAAAGGCACAGTGCCCGGATTGTGCTGGTACGGGCAAGAGCTTGAAGCCGATGGATAACATACCGGCGCCATTGCCGCCCGAGCCGCTGGATTGCGACTTCCACACCGGCCGCTCGCCGACCCGCCCTGTATGAATAATTCCCCGACAACGGGCTGTTGGGAGCAAACTCTTCCCCTTTTCTTGTTAGAAGTGCGGTGGAACCGGGTGGCTGCGAACCGAGCCTCCGGCCGCGTCAACCTAAGCCCGCCCGTCCTAGATAATTCCCAGACAAAACGGGCTCGGAGGGTTACGCCGTTAGGGGCGTTCCAAAAGGCGGAGCCTCTTGGCTGGCCTGCGGCGAAACCCCGAACGTGCAATTGACGCCGCAGCAGGACATGCTACCAGTGAGTAACACCACGCGGCCGAAGCAGCCGTCGGGCATCCTGGGAGAGAGCCATGCCGGACGTCACCTATATCGAATTCAACGGCACGGCGCATCAGGTCGATGTGCCCGTCGGCACTTCGGTGATGCGCGGTGCGGTCGACAACAACGTACCGGGCATCGACGCCGACTGCGGCGGCGAGTGCGCCTGCGCCACCTGCCACGTCTACGTCGACGCCGCCTGGCTGGAAAAGACCGGCCTGCCGGAACCTGGCTCGCAGGAAGCCAGCATGCTGAGCTTCGCCGCGGTCGCGCAGCCTGACTCGCGCCTCTCCTGTCAGATCACGATGCGCGAGGAGCTTGCAGGACTCGTCGTACGGATGCCGGAGGGACAGCACTGAAGCCAGCCGGGACTGGCACCGAGGAGGAAACCCCATGGAGGCTCACGTCGATTTCGACCCGCGCGCTGACGCGTATTCGAGGCCGCTCGACACGATCGATGTCAGCGTCCCCGAACTCTACCGGGATGACGTCTACCAGCCGTATTTCGAACGGTTGCGCCGCGAGGACCCGGTGCACTGGTGCGAAGACAGCGCGTTCGGCCCGTACTGGTCGGTGACGCGGTACAAGGACATCATGACGATCGCGGTGAACCATCAGGTGTTCTCCTCGCACTGGGAGCTCGGCGGCGTCAGGCTCGAGGACCAGGTAAAGGGCTACGAACGGCCCAGCTTCATCCAGATGGACGAGCCCGAGCATGGCGAGCGCCGCAAGGCGGTCAGCCCCGTCGTCGCGCCCGGCAACCTGGCGCGGATGGAAGGCATGATCCGCGAACGCACCATACGCGTGCTGGACGATCTGCCGCGCGGCGAGACGTTCGATTGGGTGAAGCAGGTCTCGATCGAGCTGACCTCGCGCATGCTCGCCACGCTGTTCGACTGGCCGCTGGAGGATCGCCACCGGCTGATGTTCTGGTCCGACGTCACCGTCTGCCATGTCGATACGCCGGACGCGCCGGTCCACTCGGAGGCGGAGCGCTACGCCGAGCTGCAGAAGATGGCGACGGCGATGAAGGCGCTGTGGGACGAACGCGCCGCCAGCAATGCGCAGCGCTTCGATCTGATCTCGATGATGGCGCACGCGGATGCGACGCGGAACATGGATTTCCGCGAGCTGCTGGCGAATTGCAGCCTGCTGATCGTGGGCGGCAACGACACCACGCGGAACTCGATGTCCGGCGGGGTCTGGGGGCTGTCCAAGTTCCCGGAGCAGTATCGCAAGCTGCGGGAGCATCCCGAGCTGGTGCCGAGCCTGATATCGGAGATCATCCGCTGGCACACGCCGGTGCTGCATCTGCGGCGCACCGCGCTGGCGGATTTCGAGCTCGGGGGAAAAACGATCCGCAAGGGCGACAAGGTGGCGATGTGGTTCGTCTCGGGCAACCGGGACGAGGACGCGATCAAGGATCCGCATGATCTGATCGTCGATCGTCCCCGCGCGCGCGAGCACATCTCGTTCGGGTTCGGCGTGCATCGCTGCGTCGGCAACCGCCTGGCCGAGCTGCAGCTGCGCATTCTCTGGGAGGAGATCCTGAAGCGCGATTTCGTCATCGAGGTGATGGAGAAGCCGAAGTATCTGCGTTCGAACCTGATCCACGGCATCCGCGAGCTGCCCGTGCAAATTCATTGAATGGAGGAACGCCATGAACGCACCAGTGGACCTGGACCATAGGGCACTCGCCTACTCGCTGCCGCTCGACAAGTTCGACGTGAGCGATCCGCGGCTCTACTACGACGACGTCTGGCAGCCGTATTTCGAGCGGCTGCGCCGCGAGGATCCGGTGCACTTCACGCCGAACAGCCCCTATGGTCCGTATTGGTCGGTCAGCAAGTACCGCGACATCGTGCAGGTCGAGGTGAACCACAAGGTGTTCTCGTCGTCCGACGAGGTCGGCGGAATCATGATCAACGATGCCCCGAAGGGCATGGAGCGCACCAGCTTCATCCGCATGGACCCGCCCGAACACGACGAGCAGCGGCGCGAGGTCAGCTCGACGGTCAATCCGATCACGCTCGCCAAGATGGAGAGCCTGATCCGCGAGCGGACCAACATGATCCTGGACGGCCTGCCGCGCGGGGAAACGTTCAACTGGGTCGAGCGGGTCTCGATCGAACTGACGTCGATGATGCTGGCGACGCTGTTCGACTACCCGATCGAGGACAAGGCGCGGCTGATCCGCTGGTCGGACACGTTCATCTGCGACATCAACGCGCCCGACGCGCCGGTGCGCTCCGAGGAGGCGCGCTTCGCCGAACAGATGCGCTTCGCCGAGCACATGAACGCGATCTGGGAGGAGCGCGCCAGAAAGCCGAAGAGCTTCGACGTGATCTCGATCATGGCGCACGGCGAGGCGACCAACAAAATGACGCTGCGCCAGCGCATGGGCATCTTGATTCTGTTCCTGGTCGGCGGCAACGACACGACGCGCAACTCGATGACCGGCGGTCTGCTGGGCCTCAGCCGGTTCCCCGATCAGTTCCGCAAGCTGCGCGAGAACCCCGAACTCGTCACCAGCGCGGTGTCGGAAATCGTGCGCTGGCAGACGCCGGTGATCCACATGCGACGCACCGCCCTGGCGGACGCCGAGATCGGCGGCAAGGCGATCAAGGCCGGCGACAAGGTGGTGGTCTGGTATATCTCGGGCAACCGCGACGAGGAGCAGATCGAGCGGGCGGACGAGTTCATCGTCGACCGCAAGCGGCCGCGCGAGCACATGTCGTTCGGCTTCGGCATCCATCGCTGCCTGGGCAACCGCCTGGCCGAACTGCAGCTGCGCGTGCTGTGGGAGGAGATCCTGAAGCGCGACCTGCAGATCGAGGTGGTAGACAAGCCGGTGTATGCGTATTCGAACTTCCTGCACGCGATCCGATCACTGCCGGTGCGCATCGACGGGTGAGAAACAATCGGCGGCGCGAGCCGGAAATGGCTCCGCCAGCCTGATCGCCCATTCGACCCCGGGCGGCACTCCCGCGGATGAGGTTTGCCCGGTGACAGTGAAAAGGGCGCTCGATGCCAACCGTTCTGCGCGCCGAGGGGTTTCGTCCATAACTTTTACGGTCATGACCCGGGGGAACCACCACACGTCCATGTCGATCGCGGCGGAGCCACGGCCAAGGGTTGGCAGGACATCGGGACCTTGGCCAGCAACGCAGGGCTTTCGGCAGGGAGTTCGGCACGGTGGTGAGGTTGGTGCGGTCGCGCCGACAGGAACTTTTGGAGGCATGGCGTGGCTTCTCCGATACGGGCGGAGACCGCTGACATCAGGGTGCGGGACGTCACAGTCACCGACGACGATCTGTCGGTCGCACTCATGGATGGTCGTACCATCACGGTGCCATTGGCCTGGTACCCACGGCTTGCCAACGCCACGCCCGAGCAACATACCCGCTGGGAGGTCGCCGGTGCCGGCTACGGTATCCACTGGCCGGACGTGGATGAGGATCTGAGCACCGAGGGCCTGCTGCGTGGCGCACCAGCGGCACGGCACGCCGGTGATCGCAGTCCGCAATAACGTCCGTCAGCCGTTCGGAGCCACCGGCACGGGCTCCGCCAACTCGATCGCCCGCGCGGCGCGCAGGACCAGGTCATCACGGTACTGCGCCGCCACCAGTTGGACCGAATTGGGCAACCCATTCGCACGCTGGCCGAGCGGCACAGTGATCGCCGGCTGGCGGGTCATGTTGAACGTGAACGTCCACGGCGCCCACTGCGTCCACAGCGCCTGCACCGGATCGTTGGTCACCGCATCGGCAGGCGGCGGGCCGTCCGGCACGGTCGGGCACAGCACCAAATCGAAGCGCTGGTGCAGCCGCGCCATCTCATGCGCCGCCACCGCCCGCAGCGCCTCGGCATCGAGGAACTCGATCGCGCTCATGCCGCCCATTGCGCGGGCGACCTCGATGATGCCGGGATCGAGCAGACCGCGCCTGTCCTCCGGCGTCATCGCCACCAGACGTCCCAGCGCCGAGCCCCAGACGCGCGAGAACAGCATCCGCGTGTCCGGCAGTTGCGGGTCGGCTTCGTCCACCGCGGCGCCAGCATCGGCCAGCAGCGCCGCTGCCCGCTCGACCGCCGCCGCGCCGTCCTGATCCACCGGCGCGTCGAAGCCGGGACGGCGCAGCACGCCGACGCTCAGGCCGCCGACGCCGGCCTCAATCCCTTCGCGCCAGTCGCGTCCGTCGTCTGGCGTGCAGAATGGATCGCGCAGGTCGTAGCGCGCGATGGCGGAGAGCATCAGCGCGGCGTCGCGCACCGTGCGCGTCATCGGACCCGCGCAGGAGACGCCGGGAAAAACGCTCGCTGGCCAGAGCGGCACGCGGCCATAGGTGGGCTTGAACCCCACAAGCCCGCACCATGCGGCCGGGATGCGGATCGACCCGCCGGCATCGGTGCCGATATGCAGCGGACCGAACCCGGCCGCTCCGGCCGCGCCCGCGCCGGACGACGAGCCACCCGTGGTGTGGGCCGGGTTCCACGGGTTGCGCGTGATGCCGTGCAGCGGACAGTCGCCGGGCGACTTCCAGCCGAACTCGGTCGTGCATGTCTTGCCGACGATCACCGCGCCGGCCGCCTTCAGCCCCACGACGCTCGGCGCATCGTCCTCAGCCGGCGTCGTGTCGGTCACCCGGCTGCCGCGCCGCGTGGGAAAGCCGGCGACGTCGAGCAGGTCCTTCACCGTGCACGGCACGCCGTCCAGCAGCCCGAGCGGGCGCCCGACGCGCCAGCGCGCCTCGCTCTCGCCGGCGGCCTCCAGCGCGCGCGGGTTGAGCACGGCGAACGCGTTCAGCCCCGGATTGAGCCGCGCGATCCGCTCGGTGACAGCCTGCAGCACCTCGACCGGGCTCAGAGCCCGGCTGGCATACAGCGCCAGCATCTCCTCTGCGGTCAGCACGGCGGCATAGGTTACTGGCATGGCCTCACCCCGCCGCGACGCTACCGGCGCCGCGCACCATTGCCAACCCAAACTCGCCGACGGCAACCTCGCAGGGCAACTTAATGGAGGGAGAGATGCAGGGCGGCCCGCTCGCCGGCATTCGCGTTATCGATCTGACGACGGTCGTGCTTGGGCCATTCGCCACACAGATCCTGGGCGACATGGGGGCCGATGTAATCAAGGTGGAAGCGCCGGACGGCGACAACTGCCGCTGGATCGGACCGAGCCGGACCAAGGGAATGGGCTCCTATTTCGCCATGCTCAACCGCAACAAGCGGAGCGTGGTGCTGGACCTCAAGCAAGCCGCGGCCCGGGATGCGCTGTTGCGGCTGGTCGATGGGGCGGACGTGTTCGTCCACAACATGCGCCGCGGCGCAGCCGAGCGCCTTGGTCTCGATTATGCCAGCCTCGCGGCTCGCAACCCGCGGCTGGTCTATGCGTCTGCCTCGGGCTTCCGCAAGGGAAGCCGGAAGCAGGACGATCCCGCGTTCGACGACATGATCCAGGGCATGAGCGGACTTGCCGCGCTGAATGCCGGGCCAGATGACGCGCCGCGCTACGTGCCGAGCGTGGTGGTGGACAAGCTGACGGGACAGATGCTGGCGTCGATGATCGGCATGGCGCTGTTTCACCGCGAGCGCACCGGGCAGGGCCAGGAGGTGCATGTGCCGATGCTCGAGACGATGCTGTCCTTCTTGCTAGTCGAGCACATGTGGGGCGCAGTCACCAACCAGCCGGAACTGGGCCTCGGCTATCCGCGCATGCTGACGCCGCATCGGCGGCCCTTCGCGACGAAGGATGGCTACATCTCGGTGATCGCCGTGAGCGACGCGCATTGGGGTCGGCTGCTCGAGGCGATGGGCCGGGCGGCACTGATGGAGGACCCCCGCTTCGCGACGATCGCGGCACGGTCGGACAACGTGGATGCGCTGTATGCGGTGCTGGCCGAGGGGATGCGCGCGCGCACGACGACGGAATGGCTTTCGGTCCTGGGCGCGCTCGACATCCCGTGCGGGCCGGTCAACACCCTGGAGGACCTGCTGATGGACGAATATCTGCAAGAGACAGAGTTCTTCCAGCAGATGCGGCATCCGCTGGACGGCGACGTCACCGTGACGGCGATACCAGCGCGGTTCTCCGCCAGTCCACCTTCCGTGCGCAGGCTCTGGCCGGCGCTCGGCCAGCATACCGAGGAGGTCCTGCGCGAGATCGGCTGCGACGAGCACGAAATCCGGACGATCGCCGGCACCGGCTGATCCGAACGCCATCGCTGCCTGCCGGAATACGGGAACGGCACCGCTCATGGCATACCCTGTTCAGGCGAGAACCCGAAAATGTCCTGGATCAATGACGCGGAGGTTGCCGGTGACCTCGTCGCAGTAGTTGGGCTAGCCCAACGGTGGGCAGCGCGGCGACAGCGTTACCTCAAGGATCGGATAGCATCACGGGCCTGCGTCAGCGTGGCCGGCGCCTCCGTGGCATCGATCGCGACCCAGTCGCCAGCACGTGGGTTGCTGCGGCTCGAAGCGTGTAAGACCGCGATCGTTGCGTCGGATGCATCGTCGCGACGTGCAGCGACCCTCGCCTCCAGCGTCGCCAACGGCGCTTCGAGCCACAGGCCGAGGAATGGTACCCCGGCCGTCCGCGCAGCCGCGGCCACCATGGCGCGGTGGCGCGCGTCGATGAATGTCGCGTCCGCGATCACGGCGTGTCCGCCTGCCGCGACATTACGGGCTATCTCGGCGAGAGCTGCGAACACCGCCTCGCTTGCCACCTTGCTGTATGCGGCCTGTGGCAGCCTGTCTTCCGGCGCGGCCCCGTGGAGGCGCTTGCGGATTTCGTCGCTGCGCAGCACCAGCGCACCCGGCGCCGCGCCCAGTTCCGGCGCCAGGCCGCGTGCAAGGGTTGACTTGCCACTGCCCGGCAGCCCGCCAATCGCCACCAGGATCGGCGGCGGCGGACGCAGGTAGTGCGTCGCCTCGCACAGATAGCGTTCCACCTCGACGGCATGGTTGCGGCTCGCTTCGACATGTGCGCGCACCATGGCGCGCATCGACAGGAACGCGGGCAGACCGCGCGTCAATGCGGCATCGCCGGTGCGCGCGACGTAACGGTTAAGCACGCGGTTCGCCGCATGCCTATCCACATGCTGGTCGATATCCATCAGCAGAAAGGCAAGGTCGTAGCCAAGATCGATCGTTGCCATTCTTTCGTCGAACTCGAGCGCATCGAACGGCACCGGCTTGCCGTGCCACAGGCAGAGATTGCCGAGATGCAGATCACCGTGCGCGCGGCGAACGAACCCGTCGCGGGCGCGCGCCTGCTGCCACGCGGCGATTGCTGCGAGCGCGGCACTCTCGTCGATGAACCAGGCGTGCACCGGCGCCTCCGCCAGCCCGGCATTGCGCGCCGAGCGGACATTGCCTTCCGCGATCCAGCGCATGGTCTCCGCCACCGCGACATCGGTGACGGGCGGCAGCGCGCCGTGAAATTCGGCCACCGCATCGCCGAGCGCATCGAGGAGCCGCGGGGTGAACCGGCCGGCGCGGGCACGGGCGTCAAGAAAATCCTCGGCTGGCACGCGCGCCATGCGCAGCACCCAGTCCACCACTGGCGAACCGCTGCCGCCCAACGACAGCGAGCCGTTCGGCCCGCACACCACCGGCACGACATCACGGTAGAGGCCAGGCGCTGCCCGGCTGTTCAGTTCCAGTTCGCGCAACGCAAAGCGCCGGCGCGCATCGACCGTGGAGAAATCGAGGAACGGCAGGCGCACCGCCTTCTTCAGCTTCCACACGGTATCGGCGCCGACGAACACCAGCGAGATATGCGTCTCCACCGGGTCGCTGCCTGCCAGATTGCGCAGCAGCGCGGCAGTCTCCGCCTGTTCGGGCGGGACCATCGCCGGCTCAGGGAAACAGCTTGCCGACCGCCCAGCCGCCGTTGGCCGCTCTGGTGTAAACGGTACGGTCGTGCAGCCGATACGGCATGTTCTGCCAGAATTCGAAACGCTCCGGGATCACGCGGTAGCCCGACCAGTGTGGTGGGCGCGGAATGTGCTCGCCGGGATATTTCACCTCGTACTCCGCAAGGCGGCGTTCCAGCACTGCCCGTTCCGGCAGCACGCGCGACTGATCGGACGCCCAGGCGCCCAGGCGCGAGATCCTTGCGCGGGTTGCGTAGTAAGCATCGGCCTCCGCATCGGTCACGTCGGCCACACGGCCCTCGATGCGCACCTGCCGGCCCAACGTCTTCCAGTGAAACAGCAGCGCCGCGCGGGAATTTGCTGTGAGTTCCTCGGCCTTGCGGCTCTGCTTGTTGGTGTAGAACACGAAGCCCCGCGCATCCGCCCCCTTGAGCAGAACGATCCGTGCCGATGGCAGCCCGTCGGGGGTCGTGGTGGCCAGAGTCATGGCGTTCGCGTCCTCCGGCTCATGGGTCCAGGCCTCGGCCATCCAGGCGTCGAACTTCGTGAACGGATCGGTGGCAGGCTGGCTGGTATCGGGCATGAGTCGATTTTCCCCTCGATCGGGCGCACTCTGCCGCCACGCGACGGGCGCGCCAAGCAGTAGTGGACTTTCGCGGGTGCTCTTGCCCCGCCACGCGAGGGTGTGCGACCACCGACGGCATAGAACGCCGCCCTGCGACGCCGGACTTCGAAGGATCGACCATGCCTGACAGCGCCCCCGTGACTGCACCCACCAAAGGCACGCTTATGCTGGGCAAGCGTGGCCTGGTCATGGGTGTGGCCAATGAGCGCTCGCTCGCCTGGGGTATCGCTGCCGCCTGTGCCGCCCAGGGTGCGGAACTCGCCTTCACCTTCCAGGGCGAGGCACTGGAGCGCCGGGTGCGGCCGCTGGCGGCGACGGTGAACTCGGAGCGCCTGTACTCCTGTGACGTGGCCGAGGAGGCGAGCATCGACGCTGCCTTTGCTGCGCTGAAGGCACAGTGGAATGGGCTGGATTTCCTGGTGCACGCCATTGGCTATGCCGACAAGTCCTATCTGCGCGGCCGATATCTGGATACGCCTCGCGCGGCGTTCCTGCAGGCGCTGGACATCTCCTGCTACTCGTTCACCGCCGTGGCGCAGCGCGCCGTGCCGATGATGGCGGCCGGTGGCAGCCTGCTGACGCTGACCTATGTCGGTGCCGAACGCTGGACCCCGCACTACAACGTGATGGGCGTCGCCAAGGCGGCGTTGGAGGCCTCGGTGCGATACCTGGCCGCTGATCTCGGGGGGCGGGGCATCCGGGTGAACGCGATCAGCGCCGGGCCGATCCGGACGCTGGCGTCCTCCGGGATCGGCGATTTCCGCTACATCCTGCGCTGGAACCAGCTCAACGCGCCGATGCAGCGCAACGTGACGATCGAGGATGTCGGCGGCGCCGGCGTCTATCTGCTGTCGGAGCTTTCGTCGGGCGTCACCGGCGAGGTGCACCACGTGGATTGCGGTTATCATATCGTCGGCATGAAGAACCCCTCCGCGCCCGACATCGCCATCGTCGAAGGATGAGCGTTGTGAGTACGCAAGGGCAAAGCACAGGCTGTGCACCGTCCTCCCCCTCCCCTTGCGGGAGGGGGTTGGGGGGAGGGGCGTGTCCGCCCCACATATCCGCGCATGCTGGCCCCTCCCCCTGCCCCCTCCCGCAAGGGGAGTGGGAGGGTAGCATTCGCGTCCGTCGAGCATGAGCCACAACAGCTTCGGCCACCTGTTTCGTGTCACCACCTGGGGCGAGAGCCACGGGCAGGCGATCGGGTGCGTGGTCGATGGCTGCCCGCCGCGCATTCCGCTCACCGAGCAGGACATCCAGCCCTGGCTGGATCGCCGCCGCCCGGGCCAGTCGCGCTTCACCACCCAGCGCCAGGAGCCGGACGAGGTCCGGATTCTTTCGGGCGTGTTCGATGGCCTGACGACCGGCACGCCGATCGCGCTGCAGATCGAAAACGTCGACCAGCGTTCGCGCGACTACTCGGCGATCGCGGCGCAGTTTCGCCCTGGTCACGCCGATCTCACCTACGAGCTGAAATACGGCATCCGCGACTATCGCGGCGGCGGTCGTTCGTCGGCGCGCGAGACCGCGATGCGCGTTGCGGCCGGCGGCGTGGCGCGCAAGGTGCTGGGCGAGGGCGTGCGGATCCGCGGCGCACTGGTCCAGGTCGGCCCGCACCGCATCGACCGCGACCGCTGGGACTGGGACGCGGTCGGTGCCAATCCGTTCTTCTGCCCCGACCCCGTCGCCGCCGCACTCTGGGAAACCTACCTGACCGAAGTGCGGAAGGCGGGCTCGTCGGCCGGTGCGGTGATCGAGGTCGCCGCCGAGGGGGCGCCGACCGGCCTGGGCGCGCCGATCTACGGCAAGCTGGACGCCGAGATCGCCGCGGCGCTGATGTCGATCAACGCGGTGAAGGGCGTCGAGATCGGCGAGGGCTTCGCCGCCGCCGCACTGTCGGGCGAGGCGAACGCCGACGAGATGCGCATGCGCGATGGGGTGGTGGAATTCGCGTCCAACCACGCTGGCGGCATCCTGGGCGGGATTTCCACCGGCCAGCCGATCGTCGCCCGCTTCGCGGTCAAGCCGACCAGTTCGATCCTGACGCCGCGTCGGACCGTGGACCGTACCGGCCAGGAGATCGAGATCACCACCAAGGGCCGCCACGACCCCTGCGTCGGCATCCGTGCCGTGCCGGTGGGCGAGGCGATGCTGGCCTGCGTGCTCGCCGATCACCTGCTGCGCCATCGCGCACAGAACCCCAACGCCCCCGACACGGCCCGCCTGCCGCACAACTGAGTGGCCGGGTTGCCGCCTGTGGAATGAACCGCTCACTGAGCGCGTCTATTCCCTGGGGGGCAGAGTTCGTCATGCAACCACGGCCGCCACCGTTCGATCCGCGTGCGCTCGATGCGTTCGTCGCACTTGCCGGGGTGAGCGCGTGGTCGGCGCGCATCCGAGACATTCACCGCCAGGCCGCCTCCGGCCCGCGGGCGGGCTTGGCGATCCGCCAGCGTCACGCTGTCGAACTCGCGATCGAGCGCCTGCGTGGCCCTCTGCGGCGGCCCGCCTCGACCCCCGAACTACACGCGGCTCGGCTTGCGGGCGAAGCGGTGGCGCTGGCCACGCGGCTGACGCCACATGGTCGCACGCGCTTGCGGGAACGGCTTCGTGCGGACCTCGGCAGCGACGGAACCCTGATGTCGCTCTTCCATCTGCTGCGGACTGCCGTGCTGCAGCGCGAGCGCGGCTTCCATGTCGGCTATGCAGGGTTCGAGGAGGACGCCAGCTATGACCTTTTGCTGGCGAGCGGCACGGTGCAGGCGGAGGTCGTCTGCGATATCGTCTCGGCGGAAGAGGGACGCCTTGTGCACCGGGGCGCCTGGTCGCGCCTTGCCGACCGGATGGATGCCGATCTGCAGGCCTGGCTCACCCGGCATCCGGGCCGCTATCTGCTGAAGATGACACTGCCGCAGGGCCTGCAAGGCGGCCTGAATGCGCACACGGCAGACGGGGGCGACCTGGCATCCCTGCATGTCCGCATCCGTCGCATGCTCGAGACGAAGGGGCGCCGCGACTACGACGAAGGTCTGGTGCTCCGGCTCGATCCGCTGGTGCTGCGCGGCGGACCCTCCGGCCAGCTCGCACTTTGGCCTTCGTTGCGCCAGGAGTTCGGCCCGGAAGCGCATCTTTCGGTCACCACCGCCGGCAATGGCGTCTTCGTGATGGCGGCCCGCGCCGGTCGCGAAAACGAAATTGCCACCGCCGTCCGCCGCCGACTGGCCGTGATCGCGCCGGCACGCCTGACCGGCACGCGGCCAGGCATTCTCGCGATGTTCGTTGAAGATACCGATCGCGGCGAATGGCGCGGGCTGCGCGAGCGGCTGGAACTGGAGGGCGAGGCGCGGCAGTTCCTCGCGCACAAGGCAGCGCGTCCCGTTATCGCGGTGACCTGCGCGTCGCGGTTCGAGCTGTTCGGCATGTCCGCACCCGATGCCGCGGAAGACGGCGAGTTGCGATTTCGCAATCCGGCGCATCCCGCCGCTGGGGCCGCGGCACTGGCTCCCGCCGTGTTGTCGTCGGTTTGATCAGGCGTCGGCCTTAACACTGTGGTAATGACCCTTCTCGCATAGCTTCTGCCTCAGGATCGCCATGGTCCTGCGGCTATTGCGCAGTGCCGATGCGATCTAAGGGAGAGCTGGAGTGACGGACGCCGAGTACGCCCGCAAGCTCGACGAACTTGACCGCCTGCTGAACGATCCGGACGTGCCGATGGAACCCGCGAAAGTGTGGTCCCTCATGGCCGAGATCGCGCAGCGCGAGATGGCCACGGCCGGCAATCGTCCGAACCCGTCCTGAACTCAGTCCTTCGCTGCGGCGATCAGGAATTCGCGATTGCCTTCCGGGCCGGTGATCGGGCTTTCGGTGACCCCGAGCACGTGCCAGCCAGGCAGGGCCGCCCACCACGCGCGCACGCGACAGCAAACCGCGGTGTGAACAGCGGGATCGCGTATCACGCCCTTGCGGCCCACCGAAGATGGCCCTGCCTCGAACTGGGGCTTGATCAGCGCCACCGACCAGGCGCCGCGCGCGCAAAGCGCCAGCGGTGCCGGCAGCAGGGTCGCGAGGCCGATGAAGCTGGCGTCGCAGACCAGGGCTTCGACCGGATCGGCGACGATGTCGCGCGTCAGATACCGGGCGTTGGTCTTCTCGTGCACCGCGACGCGCGGGTCCGTGCGCAGCTTCCAGGCGAGCTGGCCATGGCCGACATCGACTGCGTGCACCTTCGCGGCACCGTGGGCCAGCAGTACATCGGTGAACCCGCCGGTGGAAGCACCCACGTCAAGGCAGACACGCCCTTGCGGCGACAGGCCGAACCGGTGGAGCGCGTGCGCGAGCTTCAGCCCGCCGCGCGAGACCCAGGGATGGTCCTGGCCACGGACTTCCAGGGCGGCATCGGGTGCGAGCGCATCGCCCGCCTTGGCAATCCGGCGCTCGCCGCTGAACACCTTGCCGGCGAGTATCAGCGCCTGGGCGCGGGTCCGGGTTTCGACAAGGCCGCGGTCCACCAGCATCTGATCGGCGCGAATCCGCAAGTGGATTCAACACAGAGGCGCAGAGTGCGCAGAGGAAAAGCCACTTGCGCTTCGCGCGAAGCGCAATTCTTGCTTCTCAGCGTTCTCTGCGTCTCCGCGTTGAATTTTACTACTCCATTGCCCGTGTAGACAGCGTCCCGTCGGCATGTTCGACGATGGCGGCGACCCGCGCCTCGGCTTCCGCAAGCTTTGCCTCGCAATGCCGGCGCAGCGCTGCACCTCGCTCATAGGCCGTGATGGCGTCCTCGAGCTTCTGCTGCCCGCTCTCCAGCCCGCGAACGATCTGTTCCAGCTCCGCCAGCGCGTCCTCGAATGACAATGTGCCGACATCGGCGCCCTTGGGAGTTTGCTTGTCCGACATGCGCCGCTCCTAGGCCAGCATCAGACCGCGCACATGGGTCGCGGCCGAGACAGCCAGCGCCGCCAGGTCGTAGCCGCCCTCGAGCACCGAGACGAGCCTTCCGTTGCAATGCGCCGAGGCAATCTGCATCAGCTCCTGCGTGATCCAGGCGTAGTCCGCCGTTTCCAGACGCAATTGCGCCAGCGGGTCGGCCTTGTGGGCGTCGAACCCGGCCGAGACGATCAGCAGGCCGGGCGCGAAGCGGTCCAGGGCGGGCAGGATCGTGTCCGACCAGGCCGCGCGGAATGCCGCGCCATCCGAACCTGGCTGCAGTGGCGCATTGACGATGTTGTCGGCCGCGCCGCGCTCCCACGCCTCGCCGGTGCCGGGATAGCAGGGATGCTGGTGCGAGGAGGCGTAGAACAGGTCCGCATCGGCGGCGAACATCGCCTGCGTGCCGTTGCCGTGGTGCACGTCGAAGTCCACCACCGCGACGCGCTGCACGCCCCACTGCGCGCGCGCGTGCAGCGCCGCCACGGCGGCGTTGTTGAACAGGCAGAACCCCATCGGCCGGGCGGGTTCGGCGTGGTGACCCGGCGGACGCACCGCGGCGAAGGCGGTGCGCGCCCAGCCTTCCATGACCGCATCCACCGCTGCGACCGCCGCGCCGGCGGCGCGCAGGGCGGCCTCGGCGCTGCCGGCGTTCATCGCCGTGTCGGCGTCGAGCTGCACCATCTCGCCTTCCTCGGGGCGGATCGACAGGATGGCCTCGACGTAGTTGGCGGGATGCACCCGGGTGAGCTGCTCCGCGGTCGCATGCGGCGCCGACTCGCGAAGCAGGTCGGCGAACTCCTCTCCTTCCAGCGCGGCGAGCACCGCGCGCAGCCGGTCGGGGCATTCCGGATGATAGGGACCGCTGTCGTGGCGAAGGCAGGCGGGATGGGTGATCAGTGCGGTGGGCATCTCATGCGTCCTTCTGCTCCGGATCGTCGGTCCGGCGGCGGATGACGAAGCTGAAAACGCCGCCTTCCTCGCTCCAGGCCAGCAGCGCGTGTCCCGTCTCGCGGCAGAACGCCTGGAAGTCCGCCACTGCGGCCCGGTCAGTCGCCAGAACGCGCAGCCGCTCGCCGGGCGCCATCGTCCGCAGCGCCCGGTTGGCCCGCAGCACGGGCAAGGGGCAGTTCATACCCTTCATGTCGAGGAGAGTCTCGCTCATTGGTGTATCCTGCGGCGGCGGGAGAGCCTGGGGCAAGCCCATGGGTCGAGCGCCGGAGGGCGGCGCTGACAACCTGAAGATGGACGGATGCCCCGGCATCGTCGGGTGGAGCGGGTGAAGGGAATCGAACCCTCGTATGCAGCTTGGGAAGCTGCCGTTCTACCATTGAACTACACCCGCGCCGCACAGCGTCGTTGGCCACACAGCCGGCGGGCGCCTGCTTTCGCCGGGTCGACGCGGTGCTTTGGGAGCCCTGTCTCTTTACAGCGGCGAGGGCCGGCGGCGCAATCGTCGTGTCTCGCGGGAATGTGGCCGCCGATTCCACCTGCTCGTGAGGACCAGCATAAACCACTCAAGAACTCGTATTATTGGCGTTACAGAACCCGGGATTAACGACAGAATAACCGATGGGAATTTGCTGAACCTCAGAAAATTCAAAATGCAAAATTTTTAGCGCATTATTCGCGTCCGTCCTGGTCCAAATAACGAATTAATCCTGACCGGGTATTGTTGACCCTGCACAGTGGCTCCCAATCGCCCCGGCAATTCTGCCCTGGCAATGGGGAGGCCGCGACATGCCGGCTGTCACCGTAGCAGGTACCAATTCCCAGACCGTGACCCTTCACTACGATACGAACGCCAACGCCGTGCTGGCACAACAGCTTGCGGGCGCCATCACCGCGGGCGTGGAGGGCGGCAGCATCTTTGCCGTGTCGGACACCCGAGGACCTCCCCCGCCGCCGCCTCAGGGGAAGACAGGCGCTTTCTTCCTGTCACAGGCACCCCTGACGTCCCTGCCGCACGGCTACACGGCGGTCGTCGACACCGCGAAGAATGCGGTGATCTTCGGATCGGGGGATAACGGTGAATCGGTGCTGTCAAGCACCGGCAATCTCACGTTCATCGCGACCGGAGGCTCCGGCACGGTGGTCGCGGGTGGCGGCAACAACAACATCATTATCCAATCGAGCGTTACCGGAGGGTGGTCGATCAACACCGGCAACGGCCCCGACAACGTCTTCGCTGACGGCGGCGGCAACGACACCATCCACGCGGGCGGCGGCCACAATGTGATCAGGCTCGGTTCCGGCAATTCCATCATACAGTCCACCGGCGCGGATACCGTGTTCGCTGGGAGCGGGAGTGAAACGATCGTAGGAGTCGGCACCGGTTCAGACGTGATATCCGGCGGTTCCGGCACGCTCTTCTTCATCGGCGGCGCCGGCCCGGATGTGGTCCATGGCGGCACTGGCGGAAACAACTTCCTGTTTGCCGGAACCGGCGCTGCCACATTGTTCGGCGGTGGCAACGGTGACGACTTGATTGCGCACGGGAGCGCCGCACAGGCGTTGCATGCAGGCGTGGGCAACGAGACACTGTTCGGTGGAGCTTCGTCGGGCCACGACACGTTCTTCGGAAGTTCTGGCAACGCCACGATCACCGCCGGTATCGGCACGAACCAATTCGTGTTCACCGACGGCCAGGCCGGCGGAACCGCATCGATCCAGGGCTTCATGAGCGGGCGCGACACGATCGACCTGATGGGCTACGGCAAGAACGCAGTTGCACAGGCGCTGAAGTCGCAGACCAGCTCGCACGGGTCGAGCACCATCACGCTCTCCGATCACACGACGATCACCTTCGCCGGCGTCGGCAGTCTGTCCGCAAGCGACTTCGCCACCACGACCGTCCCCACAGGCGGTGTTGGCGGCACTGGCGGCACTGGCACCGGCGATGACGGCCAGCATGGCCATGGCAGCCAAGGCACCGCGGTCTCGGGCGATCATGGCCAGATCCGCGATTCATTGCTTAAGCCGTCGTGACCGACTGAACACTGAACAAGACCACCCGGGCGGCGTCGCGCTGCCCGGGTTGACGGACCAATCGCCGCCGCCCTAGTTTCGCCGCGTCGGGAGCAGCCCGGCCCTCGTGATTTGTCCGGCCGGATTGCGGCGAGGTGAAACAAGCGCGCTAAAGAGGCCAGCGGACAGCCCTTCTTACCGGGCTCAAGCTGCTCCATCGGTCGGGCCAACCTTCAGAAGGGCCCAGACAATGACCAGCGATCCCACGAAATTCCGCCCGTCCACTCGTCTCGTGCACGGCGGCGTGCAGCGCAGCCAGTTCGGCGAGACCGCCGAGGCGCTGTATCTCACCTCGGGGTACGTTTACGACAGCGCCGAGCAGGCCGAAGGCACCTTCGCCGGCACGGTGGACCACTATCAGGTCCTCGCGCTTCGCCAATCCGACGCTGTCGATGCTGGAGGAGCGGCTCTGCCTGATCGAGGGGGCCGAAGCCTGTCGCACCACGGCGACCGGCATGGCCGCGGTGAATGCTGCGCTGCTCGCGCACCTCAAGGCCGGCGATCGCGTGGTGGCCTCGCGCGCGCTGTTCGGCTCCTGCCATTGGATCGTGTCCACATTGCTGCCGAAATTCGCCATCGCCACCGAGTTCGTCGACGGAAGCGATCTCGCACAGTGGCGCGCGGCGCTGTCGCGCCCGACGCGGCTCGTGCTGCTGGAGACGCCGTCCAACCCGATGCTCGAGATGGTCGATCTGCGTGCCGTCGCAGAGCTTGCACACGCTGCCGGCGCCATCGTGGTGGTGGACAACGTGTTCGCCACGCCGCTGCTGCAGCAGCCGCTTAAGCTGGGTGCCGACGTCGTGGTGTATTCCTGCACCAAGCACATCGACGGGCAGGGGCGCGTGCTCGGCGGTGCCGTGCTGGGCCGCAGGAAATGGATCAACGAGACGCTGCAGCCGTTCATCCGCAACACCGGCCCCGCGCTCTCGCCATTCAACGCCTGGCTCCTGCTCAAGGGCCTGGAGACACTGGCGCTGCGCGTCGACGCAGGCTGTCGCAGCGCCGATTCCATCGCCGCGTTTCTGGCGGCGCGGCCGGAGGTTAACCGGATTTGGTACCCCACGCGCGCCGATCATCCGCAGCAGGCCCTGGCGCTGGCGCAGATGAGCGCGGGCGGGACGGTGGTCACCTTCGAGGTCGCCGGCGGCAAGGAGGCTGCGTTCCAGGTCATGAACGCATTCGGGCTGATCGCGGTGTCGAACAACCTGGGCGATTCCAAATCGCTGGTGACGCATCCCGCGACCACCACGCATATGCGCATCGGGCCGGAGGAACGGGCGAGGCTCGGCATCACCGATGGGGTGATACGCCTGTCGGTGGGCCTGGAGGACGCCGACGACCTGAAGGACGATCTGGCGCAGGCGCTGGCCATGATCTCCCCGGAGGCCGCGGCGCAGGCGGCGGACTAGCGACCGCCGCGGCGCCGACCGGGCGCCCCGCACGCGTCGCAGCCTCTTCGCGACCGGTGCGGCACGGTCGTGATACGATGATGCGATTGCGCGGTCTTGTCAGGGGGGAGTGCCATGACGAACGTGTATTTTGCGACCAATCGCAATGCCACGCCGGCGGGCGGATTCGGCAGCGGCATCGTCGCCCCCGCCGACACCTGCTACGCGGTCACCGAGGTGGCCAACATCGACCTCGACCAGGAGAACAGCGGCGACCTGGCGGCGATCACCATGCGGCAGGCCGGCGGCTTCGCCGACACGGTCCAGGCCGAGATCCTTGCGGCCGGCAAGAACCTGCTGGTGTTCATCCACGGCTTCGACAACTCGTTCGAGGATGCGATCAAGCGGTCGGCGTTCAACCGCGAATGGTTCGCCGCCGCGCAGCGCCCGGCGAGCGACACCACCGTGCTCGCCTTCACCTGGCCGTCGGAAGGCCGGCTGTTCGCCGATCATCCGACCCTCCTGGACGACGCCTACAAGACCGACCAGCGGATGTCGGGTGCATCCGGGCCGCACATCGCGGCGTTCCTGCGCCAAGCGCTCGACCTGGGCCGCCGGCTGAAGCAGCAGCACGCCGGCGCGCGCGTCTTTCTGCTCGCGCACAGCATGGGCAACCACGCGCTGCAGGCGGCGGTGGAACAGTTCTTCGCCGCCGGGCCGCCGCCCGCGCTGTTCGACGAGGCCATCCTGGCCGCGGCCGATGAGGATGCGACCACGCTCGAGCGGTCCGATCACGCGGGCCTGTTCCGGCTGCGCGAGCTGGCAGGGCGGATCTCGGTCTATTACAGCCATCGTGACGTCGCGATGGCCGCCAGCACGGTCGCGAACGGCAATCAGCGCCTCGGCTTCGACGCCATGCCGCACAAGACGGACACTTTGCTCTATCCGCTGTCGCAGTTCCGCTGGGTGGACTGCACCGCGGTTTTCGATCTGGCGGGACAGGGCATCGTGCCGCTCGATGCTTCGCACCAATACTATCGCCGTTCGAAGACGGTTCGCGCGGACATTGCGCTGGTGATGGCGAACGACCCGATGGTGCGCATGGGCGGCTCCGGCCTCTCGACCCTGCCGTTCCCCGTGGGATGACGCGTCCTCCAATCGGCCACGTGCCACCCGGGCCGCGTGAGCCGGCAAGGATTGATCATCCGCGCCCCTTGCCGCACTGGACAAGCGCGATCCGCTCGCATTGAATCTCCGCCCCGAAGCAACCCAACGGTCGTGCCATGGCCGAAAACTACGCAAAGACCACCCGCGGCGTCCGCGTCTCCGTCCGGTCCTTCTACCTGGAGGATCAATCGGAGCCGGATGACAGCCATTTCGTCTGGGCGTACCGCGTGAAGATCGAGAACCAGGGGCGCGAGCCGGTGCAGCTCATGCGCCGGACCTGGCAGATCACCGATGCGCGCGGCCGCACCCAGCACGTGCACGGCGCCGGCGTGGTCGGCGAGCAGCCGCTGCTGGAGCCGGGCGAGAGCTTCGAATACACCTCGGGCACGCCGCTCGACACGCCGTCGGGGTTCATGGTGGGGGCCTACCACATGGTGGTGCCGTCCTCGGGCGAGAACTTCGACGTGGCGATACCGGCGTTCAGTCTGGACAGCCCGCATCAGAGCGGTAGGGTGCACTGACCCCGTCGCCCGGGTTGCCAGCCCGGGAGACGGCCCCATATCCGACCGGCGGCGTTGGTTTTTCGCCGCTAACCGTCGCCCATATCCGGGAGGAATTCGCGCGGTGAACATCGTCACGCCCGCTGCCCGTCTCGTCGTGCCGAGCGCAGCCACGACCGATCGCCCGACGCGCGAGGAGGCGGAGGAGGCGGTCCGCACCCTGTTGCGCTGGGCCGGTGACGATCCCGGCCGTGAGGGCCTGATCGACACGCCCGCCCGGGTAGCCCGCTCGTATGAGGAGTTCTTTTCCGGCTACGCCGTCGATCCGGTGGCCCTGCTGGAGCGGACCTTCGAGGAGACCGACGGCTACGACGAGATCGTGCTGCTGCGCGATATTCGCCTGGAGAGCCACTGCGAGCACCACATGGTGCCGATCATCGGTCGCGCGCACGTCGCCTACCTGCCGCACCGGCGGGTCGTCGGCATCAGCAAGCTGGCGCGTGTGGTCGATGCGTATGCCAGCCGGCTGCAGATCCAGGAGAAACTCACCGCGCAGATCGCCAACACGATCCAGCAGGTGTTGGAGCCACGCGGGGTGGCCGTGGTGATCGAAGCGGCGCACCAGTGCATGACCACGCGCGGCGTCCACAAGCCCGGCGTGACCATGGTGACCAGCCGCATGCTGGGCGCGTTCCGCGACGATCCGACCACGCGGCGGGAGGTTCTCGCGATGATCGGCAGCGGGTCGGGGATCGCCAGGCAGTAGGAGACGGGACAATGCCGCATGCGACGACCGATGACGGTGTGCGCCTGTATTACGAGGAGACCGGGTCCGGCACGCCGGTGATCTTCGTGCATGAATACGCCGGCGACTACCGCAGCTGGGAGCCGCAGATGCGGCATTTCGGCCAGCGCTATCGCGCCATCACCTACAATGCGCGCGGCTATCCGCCATCTGATGTGCCCGAGGAGGTCGGGAAATATTCGCAGGCGCGCGCCGCCGACGATATTGCCTCCGTGCTGGATCACCTGAAGATCGACAAGGCGCATGTCGTCGGGCTGTCGATGGGCGGGTTCGCGACGCTGCACTTTGGGTTTCGCCATCCCTCGCGCGCCCTGTCGCTGTGCGTTGCCGGCTGCGGCTATGGCGCCGAGAAGGGCCAGACCGAACGGTTCCGTGCCGAGGCGGAGACCATTGCCGCGTTCATCGCCGAGCAGGGGATGGACGTGTTCGCGGGGAAGTATGCCTACGGGCCGACGCGCGTGCAGTTCGAGAACAAGGACCCGCGCGGGTTCGACGAGTTCAGGCGCATGCTGGCTGAGCATTCGGCGCTGGGTGCGCGCAACACGCAGCTTGGCGTGCAGCGCGAGCGGCCCTCGCTGTACGACCTGGTGGAGCAGATGAAGGCGCTGACGCTGCCGACCCTGATCCTGACCGGCGACGAGGACTGGCCATGCCTGCAGCCTGGGCTGCTGATGAAGCAGACCATTGCCAGCGCCGCGCTGTCGGTGATGCCGAATTGCGGGCATGCGATCAACATCGAGGACCCGGACGAATTCAATCGCATCGTCGGCGCGTTCATCGCGCAGGTGGATGCCGGGCGGTGGCCGACACGCGACCCGCGCGCGGTGTCGGCGTCGATCACCGGGATGCGGTAGTCCCTGTTGTCATCCCGGCGAAGGCGGGGATAACAACGAGAACGGAAGGCTGCTTGCGACTGCTATACATTGATATAAGGCTGATTTGCAGCGAACCTCTTCGCGTCAAAGATAATTCTCTATCGCTTCCCTATCGACGCACGGGAAACAGCGCGCGCAGCTTATCGTCGCGCAGCCACAGCCCGCCCCACGCGAGCACGCCGAGATACACGCCGAACAGGACGTGACTGAACACTGGATCGCCCACGCGCAGGTGGGTGGCGACCGTGCCGCCGAACAGGCCGGTGAACAGCACCGCGCCGAGAATGGCGGTGCGCGGAACCAGGTAGAGGATGAGCAGCGTTATCTCCGGCACGCCGATCCAAAAGCCCATGCCGGCGGCGTAGCCGAACTGCGCCATCGCGTCATCGACGATCGGCAGCCGCGCCAGTTTGATCGTTTGATCGCCGTGTCGAACACCATGAACACCACGAAGAGCGCACTCATCGCGCGGCCGGACCAGCTTGCTCGCGCCTTCAGTAGATTGCCGATCGCGGCTTCGTCGGCGTGTTGGGACATATGCTGCCTCCATTGGCGGTGCTTCGTCCAAAGGACGCAGCAGCGGCCCGCGGACCGACAGCGGGATGACAATTACCCTGGCTGCGCCTGCGTTTCCGCCCGCCGTGGCCGTCGGCCAGTGTTTGGTCGTCGGCCCAGGAATATGAGGGTGCAAAGGCGAAATCGCTGACACTTGTGGCAGATACGAAGCCTACGCATCCAAAAATGAAGCCGGCGCAGCCGGCCCGCCTAGCCTAGCGCTGCTCTTGCCGCGCTGCTGCTCATTCTTCGGGCATTCCAAGCCGGCGGAACACGTCGGAGCAGCGCTCGCGGTAGGCGACATAGGACGCGTCGTCTGAACGCGAGTTTTCCTTCCACTTTGCGATGGTGAAGTTCGGCAGCAGACGGTTCGCAGCGGCGAAGGCGACGCGGGCCTCCGACTCGCGACCAGCCAGGCCATAGGCGCAGGCCAGGTGGAGTTGGAGTGGTCCATGAGACGGTGCTTCGGCGGCTGTCTGCCGGAACTCATCGATCGCCGCGTCTGTCTGCCTGAGCATCAGGTATGCATATCCTGCCAGAAGATGCCATACAGGAATCAAGGGTCTTTGGGGCTGCGTCGCCGTGCTTCGGCGAGGTATTCAAGGGCTTCCTCAGCTCGACTTTCCGCATTTTCGGTGATGGGGCACCGCTATTGGATAGCCCAGAAGATGTCCTCTGAGGCGATGAACTTGAGGGCTTGGTCGAGCGGCAGTACGGTGCGCCCGAATGGGCCAGCCCTGGTCCATCGTTCCTTCCACAGCGACCAATAGAGCACTTCGACCCGATCGTCCTGGCCGGTCGGCCTGAGGCGCGCGACGAGCGCGCCGGAACTGGCACGATAAAGCGTGTAGCCACGGTTGCGGCGTTCGGCGAACAGTTGCCCGCGACGGCAGCGGAAGCTCTCGATGCGCTGGATGATCGGATCGTCGGCCATGGCGTTGACGATAGAACACTGGGCCGGCGGACGTCGCCGACAGACGCTTGCGGCGTCGGCACGACTCGGATTCTACGACTGGGATGGCACCAAATCGTCTGCGCGCCGCTGCGGCGTCCGATCCGCATCTGATCCCACCGGCGCTGGCCGCCTGGCTGTCGGTCTTCCGTTACTGCTTCACCGCGCCGGTGTGGAACCGTGTTCTGGTCCTGGTCGCCGGCGCAGTGCTGGCCCCCGGCAAGCGCACCGTCACCCAGGCGCTGCGGGTCATGGGGCTGGGCGAGGAGCCGCAGTTCCGCCGCTACCATGAGGTGCTGGGCCGGGCCCGCTGGGACGCACGTGCCGTGGCGCGACGGCTGCTGCTGCACCTGCTGGATCGCCTGCTGCCCGGCGGTCCGGTCGTCGTCGGCATCGACGACACGATCGAGCGGCGTTGGGGCGCGCGGATCAAGGCGCGCGGTATTTATCGTGACCCGGTGCGGTCCTCAAAGGGCCACTTCGTCAAAACCAGCGGGCTGCGCTGGCTTTCACTGATGGTGGTGGTGCCGATACGTTGGGCCGGCCGGCACTGGGCGCTGCCGTTCCTGACCGTTCTCGCCCCGTCGGCGCGCTGGAGCGAGAAGCACCGCAAGCGCCACAAGACGCTGACCGATTGGGCGCGCCAGGCGATCCTGCAGACCAAACGCTGGCTGCCCAAGCGTCTGCTCATCTTTGTCGCCGACAGCGGCTTCGCCGCGCTCGAACTGTTCGCCGCGGTGCGCTGCCACGTCTGTCTGATCACCCGGCTCCGCCTGGATGCCGCCTTGTTCGAGCCGGCGCCGCGGCGCCGCAAGGGTCAGCGCGGCCGTCCCCCGCTGAAGGGGCGTCGCCTGCCGACACTGCGTGCCGTGCTGGCCAGCAGGAAGACCGTCTGGTCGTCCGTGGTCGTCTCCGCAATGGTACGACGCCCAGCAGCGTAAACTGGTGATCGCCACCGGCACGGCGGTGTGGTACCATGCCGGCGCCCCGCCCGTGCCGATCCGCTGGGTGCTGGTGCGCGATCCAACCGGCGAGCACGCGCCGGCAGCGTTCCTCAGCACCGACCTGGATACGACGCCCGCAATGATCCTCGGCTGGTTCGTCTCGCGCTGGCGGGTCGAAACGACCTTCCAGGAAGTCCGCACCCATCTCGGGGTCGAGACCCAGCGCCAGTGGTCCGATCTGGCCATCCTCCGCACCACCCCGGCACTACTGGGACTGTTCTCCCTGATCACCGTTTGGGCCGATGGCCTGGCGCGCGACACAACGACAGCACTGCGTCCTAATGCCGCCGCCTGGTATCGCAAGCAGGAACTGACATTCAGTGACGCCATCGCCGCCGTGCGCCGCGTGCTTTGGTGCCCGCCGAATTTCTCGATGTCCCGGCCAATCGGGGAAATCATCGAAATTCCCACCAGCTTGCTAAACCGAGTCTTCCAGAACTCTATGCCTCGCAGCCTGAAATGCGGAAAGTCGAGCTCAGGATGGCCGACATATGACTTGACCTCTCCTATCCTCCCGTAGGCGGGCACATAATTCGAATTCAACCTGAGGGCGGCTTCGAACTCGGTGGTCGCCTCTACATGTTTCTTCTGCGTCATGAACACCTTCCCCTTGGTGTAATGGGCATAGAAGCTGCTGGGTGCTGCACCGAGCGCGCGATCGATCTCTTCTTCGGCCTGACGAAGTTGGTCCGTGCGGTTCTCGCTGTAGTAGTTCATGACCCGATCGATATCGGCGGTCGCCAGCCACATAAGGGCATCAAAGTTCTTGGGATCGAGCCGCAGCGCGGCCTCCGCCAGACGTCGCATTTCGTTCTGGGCCGCCTTAGGAAGTAGACCGCGATCGTATATTGCCTGTGCCTGAAGAACATAGTCCACGGCGTCAGGATTGTCCGGATGCTCGCGCCGGAAGCGGCGCTGCTCTGCCTGGGGTAGCTCGATACTCAGCGACCGACTGACGCGGGTGGTGACGGCATTTTCGAAGATCTGACAGCCGGGAAAGCTCGCCATCGAACCGTTCCGCCCACAGTTGCGCACCGCTCTCTGTGTCGATCAACCGCGCACTGACCCAGATCGCGGTGCCGAATTGCTGGACGCTGCCTTCGATAATATAGCGAACACCGAGTTCGCGGCCGACCTGCCTAGCGTCGACCGTCTTGCCCTTGTAGGTGAACGCGCTGCCGCGAGCGATCACAAAGCTGCCAGGGATCCGCGATAGATCAGTGGTCAGATCTTCCAGTGATGCCGTCGGCGAAATACTCCTGCGTTGGGTCGCCGCTCAAATTCACGAACGGCAATACGACGATAGAGAGACGCTGTGCTCCCGGCGCGACCTCCGATCTGGTGACGAGCCGCATCGCTGCGCCTGCGATTACCAGCAGCGCCAGACCGGACACCACGATCGCTGCCAGGCGCTTACGTCGCGGCACGGCCGTTCCCGGCGCAGAGACTGCAATATCAAAGCCCTCAAAGCGGACGCGGAAGGCGTGGATCGGCCGGGCGATGTTCTTCACCATCTGCTCGCCGATGTCCTCGAAGGTCAAGTCGAGTTTGTCGAGCACGGGATCGCGCACGCTGCGCGAGACACAGATGCCACCAGGCTCGGCCAAGGGCTTCGAGGCGCGCCGCGACGTTGACGCCATCGCCGAAGATGTCCTTGCCATCGACGATGATGTCACCGAGGTTGATGCCGACGCGGAACTCGATCCGCCAGTCCTGCGGCACGCCGGCATTGCGCTCCGCCATGCCGCGCTGGACCTCGACGGCACAGCGCACGGCGTCGACCACGCTGGCGAACTCGATCAGCATGCCGTCGCCGGTGGTCTTGACGATGCGGCCGTGGTGCTCCTTGATCCTGGGATCGATCAGCACCCGCCGATGCAATTTCAGCCGCGCGAGGGTGCCCTCCTCGTCGACGCCCATCAGCCGGCTATAGCCTGCCACGTCGGCAGCCAGAATGGCGGCGAGCCGGCGTTCGGTCCGCGGCACAGCCATCGATCAGCTCACTGAACTCAACCGTTACTGGATCATCATACACTTGGTGGCGAAGACCGGAAGCCAGGCAGTCGGCAGCAGGACTTGCCTTTGCGGGCCTGCTGCGCGACGGTTGGGGTCAGCCAAGGCAGTCCAGAACAATCAGGCGAGGTAGCTGTGAACGATACGGTCGTGACAGACTGCGGTGAAGCGGTTCAAGTGGGTTGGCACCAGGCCGATCCGTCCCGACGGCGTGCCCAAGGTGACCGGGCGCGCGATGTATGGCGCCGACTACCGGCTGCCGGGCATGCTGTTCGGCCGCATTCTGCGCTCGCCGCACGCGCATGCGCGCATCCGCTCGATCGACACGTCGAAGGCCGAGGCGCTGCCAGGCGTGAAGGCGGTGATCACGGCAAAGGACTTTCCGGATCAGAAGTTCGACTACATCGGCCCCGAGCGGGTCGCGGTGAATTTCTGGCACGTCACGCGCAACATCCTGGCGCGCGAGAAGGCGCTGTACGAGGGCCACGCGATCGCGGCGGTGGCGGCCACCAGCGCCAGCATCGCGGAAGAGGCGCTGTCGCTGATCCAGGTCGACTACGAGGTGCTGCCGCACGTCATCGACGTGGACGAGGCGATGGCGCCCGACGCGCCGCTGCTGTTCGAGGACATGATCACGCGCGGCGTCGAGCCGACGCCGACCAAGCCCTCCAACATCTCGAAGCGGCTCGAGTTCACGACCGGCGATCTCGACGCCGGCTTCGCCCAGGCGGACGTGGTGATCGAAAAGGAGTTCAAGACGGCGGCGGTGCACCAGGCCTATATCGAGCCGCACGCCTGCCTCGCGCGCTGGGACGCCGACGGCCAGACCGAGATCTGGTGCTCCAGCCAGGGCCATTTCCAGATGCGCGCGCTGACCGCGCAGATCCTGGGCATGAAGATCGGCGACATCCGCGTCTATGCGGCCGAGATCGGCGGCGGGTTCGGCGGCAAGACGGTGACCTATCTGGAGCCGGTGGCAACATTGCTGTCGAAGAAGTCGGGCAGTCCGGTGCGGCTGATGATGAGCCGCGACGAGGTGTTCAAGGCCACCGGCCCGACCTCGGGTTCTTCGATGTGGGTGAAGATGGGCGTCACCAAGGACGGAAAACTGGTCGCCGCCGAGGGCGTGTTCAAGTTCCAGGCTGGCGCGTTCCCTGGCTCGCCGGTGATGAACGGCTGCCTGTGCTCGTTCGCGCCGTACGACATCCCGAACCAGCACACGATCGGCTACGACGTGGTGTGCAATCGGCCCAAGTCGGCGGCGTATCGCGCGCCGGGCTCGCCGATCTCGGCTTTCGCGGTGGAGAGCGTGGTGGACATGCTGGCGACGAAGATCGGCATGGACCCGCTGGAGCTGCGCCTGAAGAACGCGGCGCGCATCGGCACTCCGACGATCTACGGGCCGAAGCATGCGCATAACGGCTACCCGGAGACGATCGAGGCGCTGCTGAAGCATCCGGCGATGGAAGGCGCCGCTCGGCAAGAACCAGGGGCGCGGCGTCGGCGTCGGGCTATTGGTTCAACGGCGGCGGCGATTCCAGCGCCACGCTGCAGGTGAATGCGGACGGCACCGTTCTGGTCGCGACCGGCAGCCCCGACATCGGCGGGTCGCGCGCCTCGATGGCGATCATGGCGGCGGAAACGCTGGGGGTAGATTACAACACAGGTGCGGGCGATCGTCGCCGATACGGGTTCGGTTGGCTACACGCACGTCACCGGCGGTTCGCGGGTGACCTTCGCCACCGGCACCGCGGTGGTGAACGCCACCAAGAACGTCATCGTCGATCTGTGCAAGCGGGCCGCGATGATCTGGGACGTCGATCCCGAGGGCGTCGTTTGGGAAGACGGCTTCGCCAAGCCGGCCAGCAGCAATGTCGGCGACTTCGAGCCGCTGTCGCTGAAGGCGTTGGCGGCGAAATCGTCGGCGACCGGCGGGCCGATCAGCGCCTCGGCGTCGGTGAATGCCGGCGGCCAGGCGCCCGGCTTCTCCACCCAGTTCTGCGATGTCGAGGTCGATCCGGAGACCGGCAAGGTGACGGTGCTGCGCTTCGTCGCCGCACAGGATGTCGGGCGCGCGATCCACCCGAGCTATGTCGAGGGGCAGATCCAGGGCGGCGTCGTGCAGGGCATCGGCTGGGCGCTGAACGAGGAGTATATCTACAACGCCAAGGGCCAGTTGGATAACGCCGGGTTCCTCGACTATCGCTGCCCGGTGGCGTCCGACCTGCCGATGATCGAGGCGATCCTGGTGGAGGTGCCCAACCCCGCGCATCCGTACGGCGCGAAGGGTGTCGGCGAGGTCAACATCTGTCCGCCGATGGCCGCCATCGCCAATGCGATCGAGCACGCGATCGGCCGGCGGATGACCGAACTGCCGATGTCGCCGCCGCGCATCCTGGCCGCGATCGACGCGGGCCCGGAGGCGTGATCCCATGAGTGCGGCGCCGGCGAGGGTCGTGTTCACCAGCGGCTTCTCCCGGCGCTACACCGGCGGCGTGACCGAGTTCGAGGTCGAGGCGAAGAACCTGCGCGGGATCATCCGGGAGATGGACCGGCTGTTCCCCGGGCTGGGCGAGCACCTGGAAGAGGAGACCACGGTCGCGATCGACGGCGCGATCCACGAGACCGGCTATTTCCAGTTGGTCCCGCCGGGGGCGGAGGTGTTCTTCATTCCGAAAATCGAGGGCGGCTGAAAGTCCGTACCAGTTTCGGCGCATACGCGAGGCGCCCGTGCGCGGTCAGTCGAACCTTTGCGGTGGCGGCTGGACGACAGGTGCCGATGCGTCGAGAATTGCGCGTCGGTCGCCGGACAGCGGCGGGTAGATACGCTGCCGATTGATGATCTCCTTTGTACGCTTGGCGGCCGCACCCTTCGCAACGATATGACGGTCCCATCCCTCGGTATAGAGTGCCCCCCAGGCACCAAGATCGAGGATTGTGGAGGACCAGCCGATAGACAGTGGCAGCATTGACTGACCGAACAGATCGCAGACAACATTGTGGCCCGCAAAGCGACCCATCGGCCGACCATGCTGGCAGGACATGACCGACGGATGACTGCCGTCGATCAGGAACCACGCGATATCTCCGGCAGCGAATACCGCCGGCACACCCTGGACCCGCAAGAACGCGTCCACCGGCAAGCGTCCCAGCCGGTCGCGCTCTACGGGAAGGCACTCGGCCAAGGGATGGGCACGCATGCCGGCACACCAGACAAGCGTGGAAGCCGGAATTCGTTCGCCGCTCGTGAGCAAAACGCATTCCGGGTCGATTGCTGCCAGGGACGTATTGGCACGCGTCTCGACGCCAAGCGCCTCCAAAGCTTCCGCAATCACTGCCCCGGCGCTTTCGCCCATATCGGAACCGATCCATGGCTGCCGATCGACCAGGATGACACGGAGCGGTCGTGTCGGATCGCTCACCGACGTCGATAGACGCACGCGGCGAAGCGTAGAGGCCAGCTCGGTCGCGACCTCGACGCCCGTCAGGCCGGCGCCGGCGACCAGGGCGGTATATTGACCCGGCGACGCCGGAGCGGACGACAAGGCCGCGATACGAGCATTGAGGCGCGTGGCCTCCTCGTACGTATCGACATCGAAGCCATACGCATCGAGCCCGGGAATGGCCGGCCGAACGAGACGACTCCCGAGAGCGACGACGAGCCGATCGTATGACACGACCTGCGGCTCGCCCCCTGCGGTGTAGGATACTGTTCGCGCACCCGCATCGATGTCGTCGACGGTACCTGCGAGATGCCTGACACCGATCGGATCGAGCACGTCGCGCAACGGAACCCGGGTCTGCTCAAGCGGCGCCGACGCTTCTCGCCGCCGCCGCAGGCAAGGCATTCGTCCGGCGTAAAGCCGGCGCCATCATCAACATCGCATCCGTGCTGGCGCTCGCGCCGGAGTTGCTCGACGGCGTCTACAGCGGCTCCAAGGCTTATCTGCTCAATCTTACGCTGAAGCTCGCCTTGGACGTGAAGGACTGGGTGTTCGTGTTCAGGCGGTGTTGCCCGGCGCCACCCGCACCGAGATCTGGGAGCGTTCCGGCAAGGATGTCGATGCTCTTTTGCCTGGAAAGGTGATGGATGTAGAGGATCTCGTCGACGCCGCGCTCGTCGGGCTCGACAAGGGTGAGGTGGTGACAATCCCGCCGCTCGCCGACGAAAGGCTGTGGACTGCCTACAATGACGCCAGGCTCGCGATGGCGCCCAATCTTTCGAGCCGCGACGTCGCCGACCGCTATCGCGAGACGGTGGCCGCCTGATCCGTACTGCCGACCGTCCCGCATCAGCCCGGACGGTCGGCAACCTCAGTGTCGCGATGAGCAGCGCGCCCGGCGGCGCGCACGTTTGGCGCGCGTGGTGACCGGCTCGGCAATATTGGCTTCATCGTATAGATTGGAGCATGCCCTCAGTCACATTCGCGCTCCTAGGCTACGTGCTCGGCTCGATCCCCTTCGGTCTGCTGCTCACCCGTGCAGCCGGCCTGGGCGACATCCGCAGGGTCGGGTCCGGCAATATCGGCGCGACCAACGTGCTGCGCACCGGCAACAAGGGCCTCGCCGCGGCGACGCTGCTGCTGGACGGCCTGAAGGGCGCGGTCGCCGTCCTGATCGCGGACTGGCTCGGAGGCCACGATGCCGTGTTGTGGGCCGGTATCGGCGCAGCGTTCGGTCATGCCTTCCCGGTCTGGCTGGGGTTCAAGGGCGGCAAGGCGGTCGCCACGTCCTACGGCGTCCTGGTTGCCGCTTCGTGGCCGGTCGGGCTTTGCGCCGGAGCGGTATGGCTGGCCATGGCGGCAGTCGCACGTCTTTCGTCCCTGGCGGCGCTGGTTTCCTTTGCGCTTGCCCCGGTGTTCGCCGCCGCGCTGGCCGATCCGACGATCGTTAAGCTTACGTTGGTGATTGCCGTGCTGGTGTTCGCCCGTCATCACACGAACATCCGCCGGCTGCGGGCCGGCACCGAGCCACGCATTGGTCAAAAAGCATGATCGCCACGAACTGACGCCGGCCGATGCGCTGGACCGACTGCGCCTTGCCCGTTCGGAGGGCGTCGGCCCGGTGGCGTATCGGCGTCTGCTGCGCGCGCTATGAGACCGCCGCCGCGGCGCTGGACGCGATGCCGGCCCTCGCCCGCGCCGGAGGACGTCAGGCGCCGCCCGCCATCCCGTCCGTTGCGGATGCGACCCGCGAACTGGACGCGGTCGAGCGGCTCGGCGCGCGGTTGATCTTCGCGGCCGAATCCGACTACCCGGCGCTGCTCGCTCTGTTGGACGATGCGCCGGCCGTGATCGCTGTTCTGGGCGATCCCGCCCTGCTGTCCGCTCGCGCCGTGGCCCTTGTCGGCGGGCGCAACGCCTCGGCCAACGGCCAGCGCATGGCGGAAGGCCTCGCCGCCGATCTTGCGCGCACACTGGTCGTGGTCTCCGGCCTTGCGCGAGGCATCGACGCGGCGGCGCACACCGGCGCGCTGCAGACCGGGCACACGGTCGCCGCGGTGGCGGGCGGCCTCGACATGCCCTATCCGCCCGAGCACGCCGACCTGCAGCGCCGCATCGCCGAATCGGGCGCCGTCGTCAGCGAGGCGCCGCTGGGCACCGCCCCCCAGGCACGGCATTTCCCGCGCCGCAACCGCATCATCGCCGGACTTTCGCTCGGCGTGGTGGTGGTGGAGGCGGCGCTGCGCTCCGGCAGCCTGATCACCGCTAGGCTGGCGCAGGAAGCCGGACGCGAGCTGTTCGCGGTGCCCGGCTCACCGCTCGACCCCCGATCGCGCGGCGCCAACGACCTGATCCGTGAGGGAGCCCACCTCACGGAGACGGCCGCCGACGTGCTGGAGAACCTGCCGGATCATCCCCAGCGGGAGGGGCTGAGCCGCAGTCCGCTGTTCGCGCGCGGCTCGGTCACGGGGGCCGCCGAAGCGCCTTCGGAGTGGGAAGAACCTGCCGAGGCGCCCATCGACCTTCTCAAAACCCGTATGCAAGTGATTGATTTGTTGGGTACTTCACCAACAGCCGTTGACGAGGTCGTGCGGCGCTGCCAGTTCTCTGCCGCTGCGGTCATGGCGGTACTGCTGGAACTCGAGCTCGCCGGCCGCATCCAGACGCTGCCGGGGAGCCGGGTGGCGCTGCTGCTGGAGGCCGGTTCCTAGGTACCGCAAAGGTCGCAATGTCAGACGTTGTCGTCGTCGAATCCCCCGCCAAGGCCAAGACCATCAACCGCTATCTCGGTGGCGGCTATACCGTGCTGGCCAGCCTCGGGCACGTGCGCGACCTGCCCCCCAAGGATGGCTCGGTGCGTCCCGAACAGGACTTCGCCATGGACTGGCAGTCCGACGCGCGGGGGAAAAGCAGGTCGGCGCCATCGCCAAGGCGCTGAAGGGCGCGAGCACGCTGTATCTCGCCACCGACCCGGACCGCGAGGGCGAGGCGATCTCGTGGCATGTGAAGGCCATGCTGGCCGACAAGAAGGCGCTGAAAGGCATCGACGTCCGCCGCATCACCTTCAACGAGATCACCCGCACCGCCGTCCGCTACGCCGTCGCCCATCCGCGCGACCTGGATCAGCCGCTGATCGAGGCGTATCTGGCGCGCCGGGCGCTCGACTACCTGGTCGGGTTCACGCTCTCGCCGGTGCTGTGGAGAAAGCTTCCGGGCAGCCGCAGTGCCGGGCGGGTGCAGTCGGTTGCGCTGCGCCTGATCTGCGACCGCGAGGCCGAGATCGAGGCGTTCCGCTCGCGCGAGGACTGGACGGTGGAGGCGGACTTCCTCACCCCGGCCGGTGCGCCGTTCACCGCGCGGCTGACGCATTTCGAGGGTAAGCGGCTGGAGCAGTTCGACCTCGCCAACGAGGCGCTGGCAAAGCGTGCCAAGGCTGCGGTGGAGGCCGGCCGCTTCACCGTCGGTTCGGTCGAGAAGAAGCGGGTCCGGAGAAATCCGCCGCCGCCGTTCACCACCTCGACCCTGCAGCAGGAGGCCTCGCGCAAGCTCGGCTTCGGCGCGCAGCAGACCATGCGCCTGGCACAGCAGCTCTACGAGGGCGTCGACATCGGCGGCGAGACCACTGGTTTCATCACATATATGCGGACCGACGGCGTGCAGATGGCGCGCGAGGCGGTGTCCGCGATCCGCGACCACGTGCTGGGGGCCTACGGCGCCGACTACGTGCCCGGCGCGCCGCGCGAGTACCAGAGCCGGATCAAGAATGCCCAGGAGGCGCACGAGGCGATCCGCCCGACCGATGTTGCGCGCACGCCGGACAGTGTTGCGGGCTATCTCAATTCCGATCAGCGCCGGCTCTACGAACTGATATGGAAGCGCGCCGTCGCCTCGCAGATGCAGTCGGCGGAGCTCGACCAGGTCAGCGTCGAGGTCACCGACGGCAAGGGCCTGCGGCTGCGCGCCACCGGCTCCATCGTGGCGTTCGACGGCTTCCTGAAGCTGTATCGCGAGGATCAGGACGATGCGGCCGAGGAGGACGACGGCCGCATGCTGCCGCCGATGGCGGAACGCGATCCGCTGAAGCTCGGCGCAGTGAATGCGCTGCAGCACTTCACCCAACCGCCGCCGCGCTACTCCGAGGCGAGCCTGGTGAAGAAGATGGAGGAACTGGGGATCGGCCGGCCTTCCACCTACGCCTCGATCCTCTCGGTGCTGCAGGACCGCAAGTATGTCCGCCAGGAGAAGCGCCGCTTCATCCCCGAGGATCGCGGCCGACTGGTCACCGCGTTCCTGGTGAGCTTCTTCGAGCACTACGTCGATACCGGCTTCACCGCGCAGATGGAGGAGCAGCTCGACGACATCTCAGCGGGCCAGGTGGACTGGCGCGCGATGATGCGGGCGTTCTGGGAGGGGTTCTCGCACGCGGTGGACCAGACCAAGGACCTCAAAATCAGCGATGTCATCGCCGCGCTGGATGCGGACCTGGGTCCCCACTTCTTCCCGCCGCGCGAGGATGGTTCCGATCCGCGCGTCTGCCAGGCCTGCGGCAACGGCAGACTGGGCCTGAAGCTCGGCCGCTACGGCAGCTTCATCGGCTGCTCGAACTATCCGGCCTGCCAATACACACGGCGCCTGGCCATCGAGACCGGCGACGAGCAGGGCGAGACCTTGAAGGATGGCATGCGCGAACTCGGGCGGCATCCCGAGACCGGCGAGGAGATCACCGTCCGCCGCGGCCCGTATGGGCTCTATGTGCAGCAGGGCGAGAACGGCGACGACAAGGACGGCAAAAGGAAGGTCAAGCCGAGGCGCACGTCGCTGCCGCGCGGCATGGACGGCGAACAGATCACGCTCGAACAGGCGATCGGGCTGCTGTCGCTGCCGCGCGTCATCGGCATGCATCCCGAGACAGGGGAAAAGATCGAGGCCGGCGTCGGCCGCTTCGGTCCCTATGTGCGCATGGGCGCGGTCTACGGCTCGCTGGACCGCGACGACGACGTCCTGAACATTGGCATCAACCGTGGGGTGGACCTGATCGCGCGCAAGATGGCGAGCGTGCGCACAATCGGCGCCCACCCGGGCGACAAGGAGCAGATCGCGGTGCGCAAGGGCCGCTTCGGTCCCTACGTGCAGCATGGCAAGACGGTCGCCAACCTGCCGCGCGGCGTGATGATGGAAGAGATCACGCTCGAACAGGCGGTGGCGCTGCTGGCCGAGAAGGGCAAGCAGTTGCGTCCGCGCGGGGCGGCGGGGCGGCGGGGACGCGGGGCGGTCGCGACAAAGCCGGCGGCGGCGGACGCTGCGCCGGCCAAGGCGAAGGTGAAGGCCAAGCCGGCAGCGGACCATACGCCGGCCAAGGCGAAGGCCAAGCCGGCGAAGCGGCGGGCGGCGAAGGCCAAGCGCGCGGCGCCGAAGCCAGCGGCGAAGCGGGCGGCGGCCGCCAACGCGCCGGCCAAGAAGAAGACGGCGGCGCGGGGGAAGAAGGCCGCGGTCGGGCGGGTGGCGCGGTAGCGGCGCGCGATCGTCGCCGAAGGGCCGGTCTCTGCGCCTGGCCGAGCAGTCAATACCTTGAGGCGAGCCGCTTTGCTCGCCTGAATGGATGGCACACCTGACCCAGCAGGTGATCGGGCACGCGGCTGTCGGTGACACCAAAGACGGTCGGCAGTTCGCCCTTCGGCATGTGGAAGGTGCCGAATGCAAGATCGAGAAATGGGAAGGTAGGAGCGAAGTTCCTGTTTCCCCCACGATCGCCGTAGGTGTGGTGCCAACGGTGAAAGACCGGGCTCGCAAGAACATAGCGGAACGGGCCGAATGTCCAGTTCAGGTTCGCATGCACCAGAAGGCCGAACAGCGTATTGAACGGCACCAGGTAGATGAATGCCTTGGGACTGAACCCGGCGAAGCCGACGAGCACATTGATCAGGGTGGAATAGAGAATGAAGTTGACGGGGTGCGTGCGCACCGAGGTCAGCCAGTCGACCCGCGTCGGCGCATGATGGATGCAATGAAAGCGCCAGAGCGGATTTCGATGGAACAGCCGATGACCCCAGGTACTGCACCAGGTCCGTGACGAGCAGGATGACGAGGGCCTGCAGCAGAATGGGCATGTCGGCCAGAGAGCGCGTGGCCGATGCAATTCGATCGAGGTGCGCGTAGTCCACGGCGTATGAGCGGGCCAGGAACGCGACATAGCCATAGAGCAGCGGGCCGATAAACCAGTAGGCGAGGTCCGCCTTCATGTCGCTGCGCCAGAATGGCTGTTTCTGGGCCTTGAAGATCCAGTGCAACGAACCGAACAGCGTCAGGCCGATCACGAACCACACGGTCAGGAAGACGAGCGTCGGGACCACAGCGCTGATATAGGTGGCGTTCTGCTGCATGATCTGTCCGGTTGCACCGGGTTTGAAATGGCTCGGCCGCGGCGCGATGCGTAGCATACAAGTTCGCATAGATCACCCAATCCCGTAGCGAACGAAGGCGGCGCTGCTCGGATAGCCAGTCTCAGCAGGGGCAGCTTTGCCAATCGCGGCGCGTGCGAGGCAGACCTCGCAGGCGGCGGTGCGAACGCGCATATGGTTACGCGTGAACCGATCCTCCGCCGAGCCCCGATCCCGACCCCGAACCGCAGGCCCTCGCCTGCCGGAGACCGCCATCATCGTGGTCAGCGGCACCGACCCCGACGGCGACGCCATCGCCCGGCCGGCGATCTGGGATGGTGCGGACGGCCCCCCGCCGATCATCTTCATGGCAGCCGAACCGCGCGGGCAGCCGGCGCTCGCGCCCGGCGAGCGGGTGCTCGCACGCCTCAGGCCCGCCGGTCCGGGGCGCTACGAAGGCCGGACCATGCGGCGGCTGACCGACGTGCCGGGCCGCGTGCTCGGCGTCTACCAACGCGGCCGCATCGTTCCCACCGACCGCCGCGCCAAGGCGGATTGGCTGGTCCCGCCCGGCGCGGACGCCGGCGCCGCTGACGGCGAATTCGTGCTCGCCGAACCGCTGCCGCACCACCGGCTCGGCCTGAAGCCGGCGCGCATCATCGAGCGGCTCGGCGCGATGGGCGATGCGCGCTCGGTCAGCCTGATCGCGATCCACACCCACGACATCCCACAGGTTTTTCCTCCCGCCGCGCTGGCCGAGGCCGAGCACGCACGCCCTGCGACGCTCGGCGCGCGCAGCGACCTGCGCGAGGTCCCCCTGGTCACCATCGACGGCGAGGACGCGCGCGACTTCGACGACGCGGTCTTCGCTGAACCGGACGGATCGGGCTTCCGCCTGATCGTCGCCATCGCCGACGTGGCCCACTACGTGCGCCCGGGCTCGGCGCTGGACGAGGCGGCGCGCACGCGTGGCAACAGCGTGTATTTCCCCGACCGCGTCGTGCCGATGCTGCCCGAGGCGCTGTCCAACGGCTGGTGCAGCCTGCGTCCGCAGGAGGACCGCTCCTGCCTGTTCGTCGAACTGCGCTTCGACGCCGGCGGGCGCAAGCAATCTCACCGGTTCGGCCGCGGCCTGATGCGCAGCGCCGCGCGACTCACCTATGAGCAGGTGCAGCGGGCCCAGGACTCGGGCGAGGATCTCGGCCTGCCGCTGCCGCATCTCTATGGTGCGCTCCGCGCCCTGCTCGACGCGCGCACCGCCCGCGGCACGCTCGACCTCGATCTACTGGAGCGTAAGGTGGTGCTGAACCCTGCCGGCAAGGTTGTCAGCGTCACGCCGCGCCCGCGGCTCGACAGCCACCGGCTGATCGAGGAATTCATGGTGCTGGCCAACGTCGCCGCGGCAGAGGAGCTGGAGCGCCTGCACCAGCCCGCAATGTACCGCGTGCACGCGCCGCCCTCGGACGAAAAACTCGCCTTCCTGCGTGGCTTTCTGCACGGCCTCGGCATCTCGCTCCCGCCCGGCGACCAGGTGCATCCGCGCGACCTGGACCGCGTGCTGCGTCAGGCTGCCGGCACCGCCGAAGCCCCGCTGGTCAACGATGTGATGCTGCGCAGCCAGTCGCAGGCCGAGTACAGTCCCGACAATATCGGCCATTTCGGGCTCGCCCTGCCACGTTATGCTCACTTCACCAGTCCGATCCGTCGCTACGCCGACCTGCTGGTGCATCGCGCGCTGATCCGCGGTCTGCGCCTCGGTCCCGGCGAATTGGCGCAGGACGAGGCGCAGCGCTTCCCGGATACCGCCTCGCATATCACGGCGACCGAGCGTCGCGCGCAGCTTGCCGAGCGCGACGCCATCGACCGTTACCTCGCTGCATACATGGTGGACAAAGTTGGCGCGAATTTCGCAGCGCGCATTTCCGGCGTGACGCGGTTCGGGCTTTTCGTCACAGTCGCTGAAAGTGGCGCAAGCGGCATCGTTCCGGTGCGCTCGCTGCCCGATGATTACTGGAACCACGATGAGCGGGAGCAGACGCTGACCGGACGCCGGACCCGCATCACGTTTCGCCTGGCACAGGAGGTCGAGGTTCGGCTCGCGGAAGCCAGCCCGATCACCGGTGGGCTGGTGTTCCACATCCTGCAGGGTGCGCCTCCCGAGCGCTCGCGCGACGGCCGAAGATCGGGGAAGCGGCCCCGCCACAGGTGATCCGCGTCGGCACCCTGCTGTTGCTGTTGCTGATCGCTCCCACGCAAGCCCAACCTGTCGCCGCCGTCGCTGGCTTTGACCCCGTTCTGATCGCCAACGTCTACGCGACCGCGCTCACATTCATGATGCCGCGCACGCTGGAGCCTGTCGCGGTGTCGCAGCTTACTGTCTGGGGTCTCCACGGGTTCACGGCGCTGGATCCCGACATCGTCACTGAGCTGCGGGATGGCAGGCTGAGGCTCGCCGCGCGGGATCAGGTGCTGGTTGTCAGATCGTCGCCCGCCGACGCCGACGTCAACGGATGGGCCGGCGCGGCGGCGGAGCTGTCCAGCGCGGCGGTGGCCGCTTCGCCTCTGGTTCGCCGTGCCGGCACGCAAGGCATCATCCAGAGCTTCTTCGACGAACTGTTCAACCACCTGGACCCCTATTCCCGCTACGTGCCGCCACGCGAGGCCGGCGAGGATCGCGAGCGCCGATCGGGCCAGGCCGGCGCAGGATTGCGCCTGGTTCGGCGGGGTGCGGTCGTCGTAGTGGCGGAAGCGATCATGGACGGGCCGGGAGCCATTGCCGGAATCCGCCTCGGCGATACGATCCTTGCCGTCGATGGCCAGACGATGCAGGGCCGGGATGCCCGCACGGTCGAAAAACTGATCGACGGGCCGGAAGGCACACGCGTGGTCATCGGTTGGCGCAGCCGGGATGGCCGCACGCGCGCCGCGGAGGTCGAACGTGCCATGGTGCCGCCGGAGACCGTCTACGCGCAGCGGGTCGGCGAGACGCTGCTAATCCAGGTGACGGCGTTCAACCGAAGCACCGACAGCCATATGGCCCACGCGATTGGGCAGGGCTTTGCCGGTCCCCGCCCGTCCGAGGGCATCGTGCTCGACCTGCGCGGCAACCGTGGCGGCCTGCTGCGGCAGGCAGTCACTGCGTCGGACAGCCTGCTGCCCGCCGGGATCGTCGCCATCACCGCCGGTCGCGACCCGGAAGCGAACCGGATCTGGCGTTCCGTCTCCGCCGAACTGGCCGAGAACATCCCGGTGGTCGTCATGGTCGATGGCCGGACGGCCAGTGCCGCGGAGATTCTGGCTGCAGCGCTGGCCGACCGCGGCCGGGGGGTCGTCATCGGCAGCTCCACACTCGGCAAGGGCCTTGTGCAGACGATCGCTCCGCTGCCGGACGGCGGCGAGCTGTTCGTCACCTGGAGCCGCGTGCTGGCCCCGCGCGGCTGGCCGATCCAGGGGCTGGGCGTGCTGCCGCAGGTATGCACCAGCCGCGGGCTGGAGACGCTCGAAGCGCAGCTAGCCTCGCTTGCGCGCGGGCGCCAGCCGATGGCGCAGGCGCTCGCAATCCACCACGCCGCCCGCGCGCCACTGCCGCCTGCGCAAATCCTGGCGATCCGCAGCGCCTGCCCAGCCGCCGAGGGGCGCGAGGCCGATCTCGACACGGCGCGCCTGCTGATCCGCGACCCGGCCGCCTATGCTGCGGCACTTCTTCCGCCACTGGCGGATGTCGGTCAGGAGTAGACGGTCGGCGATCATGCCACCGCGCGTTGATCCGGCTTGACCTGCGTCCACGGGGAACGCATTTTCCGGCCATCGAGAGGATCATGCCATGGCGAAGACCAACACCGTCCAGATCAAGCTCGTCTCCAGCGCCGACACCGGGTATTTCTATGTGACCAGGAAGAACGCGCGCACGCAGACGGGCAAGCTTGAGCTGAAAAAATACGATCCAGTCGTGCGCAAGCACGTGCCGTTCAGAGAAGCCAAGATCAAGTAGCGACGGCTCCGGCGATCGGGGCGGCGACTGCGACCCGGTTGCGCCCCGTGCGCTTGGCGGTGTACAGCGCCTCATCCGCCGCGTGAAGCAATGCTTCCGGCGTGATCGGCATGTCCTGGCAGCATGCGACGCCGATACTGACTGTAAGCCGGGCGTTGACGCCTGGCCCCAACGCAAACTGCAAACCTTCGACCGCGGCGCGCAGACGCTCGGCCGCCAGCGAGGCATCGGCGGGTTCGGTCCCCGGCATCACGACAACGAATTCCTCGCCGCCATAGCGGGCGAGCGAGTCGAAGGCGCGCGTGTTGGCGCGCAGCGTATCGGCGATGGCACGCAGAGCCTTGTCGCCGGCGGCGTGGCCGTATTCGTCGTTCACCAGCTTGAAATGATCGACATCGATCATCAGCACCGCGATCTCACGGGTCTGCCCACCCTCCAGCAGGTTGCGCAGGTGCCGCATCAGGTAACGCTGGTTGTAGATGCCCGTCAGAGGGTCGGTGAGCGCCAGCGCGAGGGCTGTGCCAAGATCGGAGCGCAGCCTGTCGTGATAGAACTTGCGCCTGATCTGATTGCGGGCACGCGCGCGGAGTTCGTTTTCCTCCAGCGGCAGTGCGAGCCAGTCGTTCGCGCCGAGATCGAAGCCCCGCAGGATGCTCTCCCGCTCCTCGGGCGCTGCGATCAGCAGCATCGGGATCTCATGCGTCGCATCGGCCGCCCGCAGCGCGGAGGCGAGCTTCAGCGGGTCCTCCTCGATGAGGGATAGGCTGAGCACGATCAGATCGAACGGGATGGCGGCCGAGAGGGACATCGCCTCTGCTGTGCTGCGCGCACGGCCGGCCACGATGCCGTCGCGGGACAATGCCTCCTGCACGGTCTGCGCCCCGAGGTCCCAATCGTCCACCACCAATGCGCGCGCGCCTGCAACCGAGGGGACAGCACGATGTTCGTCGGTCAGACCCAGTGCCCTGGCGGTCTCGCCCCGCGCACGCCACTCGTCGAGCAGCCGCTTGAGCCGCACCAGACTGCGGACCCGGGCCATCAGGGTCTCGTAGTCAACCGGCTTGGTCAGGAAATCGTCCGCGCCCGATTCCAGGCCATGCAGCCGCTCGGCCGGCTCACCCAGAGCGGTCACCATGACGACGGGGATGTGGAGCGTGACTGAATCGTCCTTCAACCTGCGGCAGCACTCGAACCCGTCCATGCCTGGCATCATGACATCGAGGAGAATGAGGTCCGGCTGCCATTCACGCGCCATCCGCAACGCTTCGAACCCGTCACGGGCGCTGGTGACCTGATAGTATTCAGCCGATAGCTTCGCCTCCAGCAGACGTGCGTTGGCCGGAACGTCGTCGACGATGAGTATTCTGGCAGTCATTCGGGACGCGTATCCCTCTGTTCCAATGGACCGACACCGACCCACCCTGTCGAACGATATGCGAGCTTAACCCAGGGTTGCGCTGTGCGGAAGCGAACATGACGATGGAGGTGATGCTGCTGCGGGTCGCGCCGTTCTCCTTCGTGCTGCTGTGGAGCTCCTCGTTCATCGCGGCCCGGGTCGGGCTGCGGCACCTGACGCCGCTGCTGTTCGTCGCGGTGCGGATGGTGCTGGCCGCCGCGGTGCTGCTGGGCGTCATGACGACGCTGCGGCGGTCGTGGCGGGGGCTGGCGGGCTGGTGGGCGCACTGTGCGGTTGCCGGCGTGCTGACCAACAGCGTGCTGCTGATGACGGCGCACGTCGCCATGGTCCATGTCGGCGCGGCGCCGATCGCGCTGATCCAGACGCTCAACCCGCTGCTCACGGCGCTGCTCGCCTGGCCGCTGCTGGGCGAGCGGCTGCGGCCGCTGCAATGGCTCGGCCTGCTGCTGGGCGCCGCCGGCGTGGTGTTGATCGTCGGCCTGGCCGCTGCGAGGAGCCCGCTCGAGCTGGACGGGCTGCTGCTGGCGGCGTCCGGGACGGTCGGGCTGTGCGGCGGCACGCTCTATTTCGGGCGGTTCTGCCGCGGGGTGCCGATCCTGGAGGGGACGACGGTTCAGTTGCTTGCCGCCGCCGTAGCCTGCGTGGCGGCGACGGCGCTGTTCGAGACGCCGCATGCCGACTGGACGGAGGGGGCGATCGCCGCCGTGCTGTGGAACGCCGCGGCGGTGTCGCTGGGCGGGATGGCACTTTACTACCTGATGCTGGTGCGCGGCAGCGCGGCGCGGGCGACGGCGAATTTCTATCTTGTGCCGGGCACCGCGGCGGTGCTGGCCTGGGCGTTGCTGGACGAGCGCCTGTCGACGCTGACGGTGGCGGGGCTGGTGGTGTCGTCGGTGGGATGCTGGATGGTCAGCCGGCGGGGCCTGTGGATCCCGGCAAGGGCATGAGACGCCATGCCCCCGGATCAGGTCCGAGGGCATGCCGCCATCGCCTACCGGACCGCGAACTGCGTCCTGCCGAACATGATCTCGCGCTCGGCGTCGGTCATCTGGCCCTGGCGCTGGTTCTCGGCCAGCACCGCGACGCCGCGCTGCACCGCCGGACGCGCCGCCATCGCGTCATGCCAGCGCTTTACGTGGGGATAGTCATCGAGGTTGACGTTGCGCCGCTCCGGATTGCGGATCCAGGGGAAGTTGATGACGTCCGCCATGCTGTACTCGTCGCCGGCCAGCCACGTCGCCTCGGCCAGTCGCTTGTCCAGCACGCGATGCAGCCGCGCCACCTCGTTGCTGTAGCGCTCGATGGCATAGGGGATCTTCTGCACCGCATAGTTGGCAAAATGGTTGTACCTGGCCGAACATCGGACCGGTGCCGCCCATCTGGAACATCATCCACTGCAGGCAGATGTAGCGGCCCACGGGATCCTTCGGGATCAGTTTTCCCCCGGACTTCTCCGACAGGTAGATCATGATCGCCGCGGACTCGAACAGCTTCAGCGGCTTGCCGTCGGGGCCGTCGGGATCGACGATGGCCGGAATGCGGTGGTTCGGCGTGATCGCCAGGAACTCGGGCTTGAACTGGTCGCCCTTTCCGATGGCGATCGGGATCACCTTGTAGGGAATCCCGAGTTCCTCCAGCGCGATATGCACCTTGTGGCCGTTCGGTGTCGGCCAGGTCCAGACTTCGATCATGGATTCCCTCCCTTGCTTTGCCGATTGTGGGCCTCAGGCATTTCCCGCCAGAAAGTCGATGGCCGCCTGCACGCCGCCCGGCTTGTGCGGCACGCCCGCCGAGCGCAGTCCCATCTCCACGCCGCCCAGCGTGCCGATCAACTGAAGGTTGCCGAAGTCGCCGAGATGGCCGATACGGAACACTCGGTCCTTCAGGATGCCAAGCCCGTTCCCCAGGCTCATGTTGTATTTGTCGAGGATCGTGGCGCGCAGCGCATCGGCGCTGTGACCCTCGGGCACACGCACGGCGGTCAGCGATGAGGAATAGTGTCGCGGATCGGCGCACTGCACCTCCAGGCCCCACGAACGCACCGCGCGCCGCGTTGCCTCGGCGTGGCGGTCGTGGCGCGCGAAGACGTTCGGCAGGCCTTCCTCGAGCAGCATCTTCACCGCCTCGTTGAGGCCGAACAGCAGGTTGGTGCCGGGCGTGTAGGGGAAATAGCCGGTCTTGTTGGCCTCCAGCATCGGCTCCCAGTCCCAGTAGCTGCGCGGCAGGCGTGCGCTTTCCGCCGCCTTCAGCGCGCGCTCGCTGATCGCGTTGAACGACAGGCCGGGCGGCAGCATCAGGCCCTTCTGCGAACCGGCGACAGTGACATCGACGCCCCATTCGTCGTGCCGGTAGTCGATCGAGGCAAGCGAGGAAATCGTATCCACCATCAGCAGCGCCGGGTGCCCTGCCGCGTCCATCGCGCGCCGCACCTCGTCGATGCGGCTGGCGCAGCCGGTGGAGGTCTCGTTGTGCACCACGCAGACCGCCTTGATCCGGTGCGCCCGGTCCTCGGCGAGTGCCGCGCCGATCGCCTCGACATCGGCGCCGCGACGCCAGTCGGTGTCGATGAACACCGGGGCGAGGCCGAGCCGCTGCGCCATCTCGTTCCACAGCGTGGCGAACCAGCCGGTGCGGCACATCAGTACCGTGTCGCCAGGCGACAACGTGTTGGTGAGGGCAGCCTCCCACGCGCCGGTGCCGGAGGCGGGGTAGATCACCACCGGGCCTTTGGTCTGGAAGATCGCGCGCAGGTTGGTGAGGATCTCGAGCCCGAGCAGGCCGAACGATGGGCCGCGATGGTCGATGGTGGGGCTGTCGATGGCGCGCAGCACCCGGTCTGGGACGTTGGTGGGACCGGGGATCTGCAGGAAGTGCCGGCCGGCATGATGTTGCGTCATGGAGCCTCCTACCGAAGGGCGGCAGATTGGCGCTTATCCGCGGATTTGCCAATGAACGACGCGGCGGGCGTGACCCGATCCCCTCCGCATGTTACGCACGCATGGTCACGCAGCGCTGCAGGAGTTCGCATGAAAACGGCGAGAACACATCCGCCGGCGGTCGGCCGGTGAGCGACGTCGCGATCGCGCCCGGCGATTCGCGTCTGGCGCAGCGGCTGCGGCGTGAAATCCGCGGCGCAGTGCTGTTCGGCCGTGCCGACCGCGGCCGCTACGCCACCGATGCATCAATCTATCAGGTCGAGCCGATCGGGGTGATCGTGCCGGAGGAGATCGGCGACGTTGCCGCGGCCCTGTCGATCGCACGCGAAGAAGGCATCCCCGTGCTGCCGCGCGGCGGCGGCACAAGCCAGTGCGGCCAGACGGTGAACCGTGCGCTGGTGATCGACTGCTCGAAGCACCTGCGCCGCATCCTGCATGTCGATCCGGATGCAGGTACCGCATTGGTGGAACCTGGTGTGGTGCTGGGCCATCTGAACGCCGCACTGCGTCCGCACGGGCTGTTCTTCCCGGTCGATCCCTCGACGCATGCGCGCTGCACCATCGGCGGCATGGCGGGCAACAACTCCTGCGGCTCGAAGTCCATCCGCTACGGTCTGATGGCGGACAATGTGCGCGCGATCGACGCCATCCTGGCGGACGGTACGCAACATAAGTTCGGACTGCTGCCTGACAACATCGGCGCGGACGTGCCTCCCGGCATCGCCGAGCTGATCCAGCGCCTGCGTGTGCTGGGCGCGGCGGAAGCGGAAGAGATTGCCGCCCGCTTCCCCTCCCAGCTTCGCCGCGTCGGCGGCTATAACATCGAGGTGCTGACCCCGGTCGCCCGCCTGGCCGGGCAGGAGAACCTGGCGCGGCTGCTGGTGGGATCCGAAGGCACGCTCGCCTTCTCCGCCGCGCTCGAGCTGAGCCTGCATCCGATCAAACCGCGGAAGCTTCTGGGCATCTGCCAGTTCCCGACGTTCCGCCACGCCATGGAAGCGGCACAGCATATCGTGGGGCTCGATCCCGAGGCGGTCGAACTGGTGGACCGCACGATGATCGATCTTGGCCGCGGCATTCCGATCTTCCGCGTCACGATCGACCGCATGCTGATCGGCGAACCAGACAGCCTGCTGATCGTCGAGTTCCACGGCCACGAAGACGCCCCGCTCGCCGCCCGGCTCGACGAACTCGAGGAACTGATGAGCGACCTCGGTCATCCGAACGCAGTGGTGCGCGCGAGCGATGCGACGTTCCAGGCCGATATCGCCGCGGTGCGGGAGGCCGGCCTCAACATCATGATGTCGATGAAGGGCGACGGGAAGCCGGTGTCGTTCATCGAGGACTGCGCGGTCGATCTGGAGGATCTCGCCGACTACACCGAGCGCCTCAACACCGTGTTCGAGCGCCACGGTACCAAAGGCACTTGGTACGCGCACGCCTCGGTGGGCTGCCTGCATGTGCGTCCCGTGCTGAACATGAAGGACCCGAAGGACGTTGCCACCATGCGCTCCGTGGCGGAGGAGTGTTTTTCCCTCGTCCGTGAATACAAGGGCTCGCACAGCGGCGAGCACGGCGACGGCCTGGTGCGCAGCGAGTTCCACGAAGCCATGTTCGGCCAGCGCATCGTCCGCGCGTTCGAGACGGTGAAGGATGCGTTCGATCCGAACAACATGCTGAACCCCGGCCGCATCGTCCGCGCGCCGCGCATGGATGACCGCACGCTGTTCCGCTACGGCTGGGGCTACGCGCCGATCCCCCACTACACGCCGAAGCTCGACTGGTCGGAGCATCCCGGCCCGCTGGGCGGCATGCTGGGTGCGGTGGAGATGTGCAACAACAACGGCGCCTGCCGCGCCTTTGACGCCGGGGTGATGTGTCCGTCGTATCGCGTCACGCGCGATGAAGTGCATCTGACGCGCGGGCGTGCCAACACGCTGCGGCTGGCGCTCACCGGTCAGGTCGGCACCGGTGCGATCGCATCGGATGCGGTGGCTGATGCGATGGCGCTGTGCGTTTCGTGCAAGGCGTGCCGGCGTGAATGTCCGACGGGCGTCGATATGGCGAAGATGAAGATCGAGGTGCTGGCGGCACGCCTCGACCGCAACGGTCCGACCCGACGCGACCGGCTGGTGGCCGGACTGCCGCACTACGCGCCGTGGATGTCCCGATTTGCGCCGCTTGCCAATCTGCGCAATCGGCTTTCCCCCGTGCGCCGCCTGGGCGAGCGCATGGTCGGGTTTGCCGCCGCGCGCTCCCTGCCTGCATGGCGGCGCGACGCGTTCCGAGATCGCGAGGCTGCCGCGTTCACGCCTTCGCACCAGCGTGGCGAAGTGTTGTTGCTGGCCGACACGTTCAATCGCTGGTTCGAGCCGGAGAATCTGCGCGCCGCTATGCGCGTTCTGACCGCGGCCGGCTATCGCGTCTGCATGCCCGACTATCGTGGCCGACCGCTTTGCTGCGGTCGCAGCTTCCTCGCCGCCGGTATGGTCGAGCAGGCGCGTAACGAGGCGCGGCGGATGCTCGACAGTCTCGGCTCCGAGCTTCCGGTGATCGGCCTTGAACCTTCCTGCCTGCTCACGCTGCGCGACGAGTTCCGGTCGCTGCTGCCTGGCGCCGCGACCGATGCGCTGGGTGGCCGCGCCTTTTTGCTCAGCGAGTTCCTGGCGCGCGAGAAGCCCGAACTGCACGTCGAGGGGATCGCAGCAACGGCATTCGTGCATGGGCACTGCCACCAGAAATCGTTCGGAGCATTTCCGGCAGCGCTTGAGATGCTGCAGCGCATTCCGGAACTGGCCGTGAAGCCGATCGCGTCCTCCTGCTGCGGGATGGCGGGGGCGTTCGGCTATCAGGCCGAAACTCAGGAGGTTTCGCGCGCAATGGCCGAGGCCGGGCTGCTGCCGGCGGTGCGCAATGCCGCGGCGGGCGATATCATCATCGCCGATGGGACGTCCTGCCGTCACCAGATCCGTGACCTGGGTGGACGCGAGGCGATCCATTCCGTGCGTCTGCTGGAGCGCGCGTTGGTATGACCACGCCCCAGGATGTGTTGGACTTCTGGTTCGCTGGCGATCCGTCGGTGCGTCGCAAGATCTGGTTCGAGAAGAACATCGCGTTCGATTCCGGATGCAATCGCTTCGTGGACGTCGTGCGCGAGGCGAAGCTGGGCTGGCTGGAACTCCTGGACCGAAACGGCCCGCGGGGCGCTCGCCTTGCTGATCGTACTCGACCAGATGTCGCGCAACCTGCACCGCGGCTCACCGGAGACCTATGCCGCCGATGCCAAGGCGCGCGCGGTTGCACGCGCGGCGCTCGCCCACGGGTTCGATCAGCAGGTCGGTCCGGTGGAGCGAATGTTCTTCTATCTGCCGCTCGTGCACTCCGAAGACCTCGCCGACCAGGACGACGCAGCGCACTTGATGGAAGCGCTGCGCGGCGAGTTGGGCGAACGGAGGATGGGGCCCGCTCGCAGCCATCGCGATGTGATCCATCAATTCGGCCGATTCCCGCACCGGAATGCCATCCTTGGTCGCATCAACACCCCGGATGAGGAAGAATATCTCGCGGAGCCCGGCGCCGGCTTCGGTCCCCGCGACAAAGGAGGGCACGCCATGAACGAACTCGCCGACCAGGACCACGATATCGGTTCAGGCGATTATCGCTATCGGTTCCGCCGCAACTGGGCGAAGCCGCCGCGCTGGTGGAACTTTGGCGAGGTGGCCCAGTCCGGCCCGCCGCAGACATGCGTGAAGGGAGCGGTCGCCGGCAATGGCGACGTCTATGTGCTGTCCCGCGCGGCGCATCCGGTGATGGTGTTCGACGGACAGGGGCGCTTCGTCAGCTCCTGGGGCGAAGGCGAGTTTTCCTCATTCGTGCATGGGTTGACCATCGACCCGGCCGGACATGTATGGATCACCGACACCGGCGTGCACACGGTCACGCAGCACACGCCGGACGGCACAAAGCTGCGTACGCTCGGCAATGCGGGCGCCGCAAGCCCCACACTCTACGGCAAGCCGTTCAACATGCCGACCGGCGTCGCCATCGCATCGACCGGCGAGCTGTTCGTGTCCGACGGCTACGGCAACCGCCGGGTGCATTGTTTCTCAGCGGAGGGCGAGCTGAAATATTCCTGGGGCGAGCCGGGCGACGGACCCGGACAATTCGCGCTGGTGCATTTCATCACCGCCGATGCCGAGGACCGGCTGTATGTGTGCGATCGCGAAAATCACCGCATACAGATCTTTGCGACGAGCGGCGAGCTGTTGGCGCAATGGACCGGCTTCATGATGCCGAGCGACCTCGCGTTCGGGCGCGAGGCGATCTACGTCGCCGGCGCCGACGGCGTTTCGATCTGGACCAGGGATCTGCGCAAGCTCATTCAGCTCGGTCCCAACGAGCCGTTTGACGGCGCCTTCAACGTGCACGGCATCTGGCTGGATGCCGATGAAAACATCTATCTCGCCCAGTTCGACCGCGCGGTGAGCAAGCTGAGCCGGGTTTGACCACCGGATCAGCTTCACACGTTGTGAAGGGGCGCCGCGCGATAGGGCATCGTCGGTCGGCACCGACGCAAGGCCTGTCGAGAATGCTATAAGCTATACGAGTGGCTGGGATCGCCGAGCCGTGAACGACACCTCGCCCGCCTGCGGGAGTGGCCAGCCGCGTCAGTGACGCGGGAAAGGGTGCCCTCCCCTGGTGCTTGACTGCTCATGCACCCTCGCCCCGTCGCCCAACACGCGATGACCCGTGACCATGCCCGGGGCAGGCTCTCTCCTTCAAGCCAGCCAGGCGTACATTCTTCGAAGCTGAGCTTCACTACCGTGAAGCCAAATCGTGCCGAACCTTTGCAACGGGTTCGGCGAATGTGAATAAAGAAATTGGCCTAGCAGCCTGTCGGACTTGACACGACGCGGTTCTCTATACTCCGACTCTGCGGGAATCCGAAGGAATCGCCTGCCAAACCGGCTGATCGCGATTCTGCTGTCTGGATGATCCGCCCCGGCTTCCTTGACCCCAAATCGCGGCAAGACCTGATCGAGCTGGCTCGGGAGGTACGGCGGCACATCGGTTGGCGCGTCGGGCCAACGCGCTGGTGCTGTTGGACGACGGGATGAACTGTGACGCGATCGCCAGGGTGCTATTGATTGACGACGACACGATCCTGACCTGGCATCGGCTGTATCAAGAGGATGGGATCGAGGGCCTGGCGAGTTTTGGCTACGAAGGGGGTGCCTGCCGCCTGACGGCGGAGCAGCAGGACCGGCTGAAAGCCTGGATCACCGGCTCCCCTCCATCCGTGAGAGGGAAGCATCGGTCGCAGTGCGCCGACTGACCGCCCCAGAACGGCGGCTCTAGCTCAGCCCACCTGGGGAATTTTCAATCGGCACTTTTGGGGAGTTTTCATCCGGCGCTGACAGCGTTTCGTGCGGGAGCAGACCGAGTATGAGGCCAAGCTGGCGGCACGCGCGGCCAAGCATGCCCCTGCGAAGGCGGGGGACAGCGGCGACCGGCAAGAAGCCCGGCGGCCGCGTGCCGACGCCGCCGGTCGCTGCGCCACTGCCGAGCGATCAGATCAATCTGACCGACGAGGAAAGCCGGATCATGCCGGCGGCCGGCGGCGGTTTCGAGCAGTGCTACAACGCGCAGGCGGCGGTGACCGCGGGCAGCCTGCTGGTGGTGGCTGCCGATGTTGTGCAGGCGCCGAACGACAAGCAACAGCTTGCACCCATGGTGGACAAACTCGCTGCGCTGCCCGACGAACTTGGCCAGCCGGATGCGCTGTTGGCGGACAACGGCTACTTCAGCGAAGCGAACGTCGAGGCTTGCCAGTCGGCTGGGATCGAACCGATGATCGCGCTCGGGCGCGAGGCGCACCACCCGAGCCCGGCCGAGCGCTTCGCCGCAGCGCCGCCGGCACCGAAGGACCCCAAGCCGCTCGAGGCGATGGCGCATCGGCTGCAGACACCGCAGGGCAAGGCGCTCTACGCCCGCCGTTGCGCAAGCAGACGCCGGAGCCGGTGTTCGGCATCATCAAGTCGGTGCTTGGATTTCGCCAGTTCTTGTTGCGCGGGCTTGAGGGTGTTCGCGGCGAGTGGAAACTTGTGACCATGGCGTGGAATTTGAAGCGGATGTTCGCTCTTGGTTCCGCCGCCTGACCGCAAATGTGGGATTTCGTGGTGCCTCACAGAGCCTGCTCCGGCTCTGCGGGTGCGCCACGGGCCCAGAGGACGCCTCTATTCGTTCCGTTTGCTCACATAGCTCTTTGGCGCACCTGAACGGAGGGCCGAGTCCGACAGGCTGCTAGGGGTCCGCGTTCTGTCATGCGGTGCGTAGCACTTTTGTGTCGGTTCGATCCCTCTGTTGAACTATATGCTGCTGGGGCTGGTCATTTGGAACCCCGCACGAACACGCTCGCTCACAACGCAGAAGGCCTCGCATGTCTGGGCACCAACCTCGGAAGTACAAGACTCATATGGCCAGGGAGCGGCCACCGTTCGAGCGGATCGCACTGATCCTGCAGGGAGGCGGCGCGCCCGGCTTCTTTGCACCGCGTGTGCCGCCGCCCTTTCTCCATCCGCCCGGCAGCCCCGAGGCCCTCAGCTTCTACGACGTCGCACCGCTGAAGGCCACGCTCGAGCGCCTGGTGGATTTTGACCTGCTCAATGCCAGTGCTATGCGCTTCAGCGTCGGCGCCGTGAATGTCCGCACCGGCAATTTCACCTATTTCGACAGTACCACCAACGAGATCCGCCCGGAGCACGTGATGGCGAGCGGTTCGCTGCCGCCTGGTTTCCCGGCGACCGAGATCGAAGGCGAGCACTATTGGGATGGCGGCCTGGTCTCCAATACGCCACCGGAATGGGTGCTCGACAGCAAGCCGCGCCTGGACACACTGGCCTTTCAGGTCGACCTCTGGAGCGCCCGCGGCGAGTTTCCGCGCGATCTGATTGAATCCGAATTGCGCCAGAAGGACATCCGCTTTTCCAGCCGCACCAGGGCAGCGACCGACCAATTCAAGAAAAAGCAGGTGATCCGCCGAGCGACCGCGAAACTTCTTGAGAAGCTGCCAGCGGATTTGCGGCAGACGCCGGGGGCACAATTGCTTGCCAGTGAGGCCGATGAGAAGGTCTGTAACCTGGTTCAACTGATCTACCACGCCAGGAATTACGAGGGCACCTCCAAGGACTACGAATTCTCACGCCTAACGATGGAGGAGCACTGGAAGTCCGGCTACAATGACGCCGTCCACACGTTGCGACACCCGGAGGTGCTGCAGCGCCCCACGGTCTCGACGGCGTGCTTACATTTGATCTGGCCGTTGACGGTCGATATTAGCGCCCATGGGGTCATCGTTGCACACTTGTCATCATCAGTCGGGAGGCAAAGGTCATGAAGGTCGCTGAGGTTCGCGAGAAAGCGTTCGCGATGCCGTTGAACGACCCGGCCTATCCGAAAGGGCCATACAAATTCTACAATCGCGAGTTCGTGGTCATCACCTACCGCACCGACATCGAGAAGCTGCGCGAGGTGGTGCCGGAGCCGCTGGAAGTGGCCGCCGACACGGTCGCCTACGAGTTCATCCGCATGCCGGATTCAACGGGCTTCGGCGACTATACCGAAACCGGCCAGGTCATCCCGGTGCGCTTCCGGGCGCAGGACGGCACGGTGCAGGAGGGCGGCTACGTGTATGCCATGTACCTGGATGACAATTCGCCGATCGCCGGAGGGCGCGAGATCTGGGGATTTCCAAAGAAGCTGGCCAGTCCCAGGATCTAACAAGAAAAGGGGAAGAGTTTGCTCCCAACAGCCCGTTGTCGGGGAATTTTTCATACAGGGCGGGTCGGCGAGCGGCCGGTGTGGAACTCGCATGAAAGCGAGACCGTCGTCTGCACGCTGCACTACGGCTCGGCGCTCTGCGTGTCGGCCACAATGGGCTACAAGCATCATGAACTCGATCCGGCGCCATTGTTGAAGAGTCTCGCCCGGCCGAATTTCATGATCAAGATCATCCCACATGTGGACTGCACACCGCGCATCTGCGAGCTGGTACGCTATTACTGCGAAGACATCACGGTGAAGGGAGCCTGGCCGGGGCCTGCCGCCATCCAGCTGTTCGAGCATGCGATGTGCGATGTCGCACGGCTGCCGGTTCGAGACGTGGTCTCCGCCAGCCACTTTGTCACCGATCTAACACTCAGCCTGGGTACCGTGGTTTTTGATTACCAGAAATAGCCAACCCAATCCGCGCAGCAGCCTGAAAGGAAACTTCGCAATGGCTCGTTTTGATGGAAAGATCGCGATCGTCACCGGTGCTGCCAGCGGCATCGGCAAGGAGATCGCGCTGCGCTTCGCAGCCGAGGGCGGCATTCCGGTGATTGCCGATCTCAATCTCGAAGCTGCCGATGCCGTCGCGCGGGAGATCAAGGGAAAGGGTTCCGATGCATTCGCGGTGGCAATGAACGTCGTGGACGATGCCGCGGTCGAACAGGGTGTTGCCGATACCATGGCAAAATATGGTCGCATCGATGTGCTGGTCAGCAACGCCGGGATTCAGATCGTCAAGCCGATCGTCGATTTTCCCTTCGCCGACTGGAAGCGTCTGCTGGCGATCCATCTGGATGGGGCGTTTTTGACCACCAAGGCCTGCCTGAAGCACATGTACGCGGCCAAGGCCGGCAGCGTGATCTACATGGGCTCGGTGCACTCGAAAGAGGCGTCCGTGCTGAAGGCGCCCTATGTCACCGCCAAGCATGGGCTGATCGGGCTGTGCAAGGTGGTCGCCAAGGAGGGCGCGGAATACAACGTGCGCGCCAACGTGGTCTGCCCCGGCTTCGTGCGCACGCCGCTGGTGGACAAGCAGGTCCCCGAACAGGCAAAGGAACTTGGCATCAGCGAAGACGAGGTGATCAGGCACGTTATGCTGAAGGACACGGTGGACGGCCAATTTACCACCACGGACGACGTCGCCGACGCGGTACTGTTCTTCGCCGGCGCGCGCAGCAATGCGCTGACCGGCCAGTCGATGGTTGTAAGCCACGGGTGGTTCATGCAGTAGCGGGTGTTTCTGGAATGCTCGCAGAACGCTGCGGCTGCTCTGCGCGTCCCCGGGGCGGCTACGCTTTCGTGATGGAGTCGGGCGCTGTGGCGCTTTTCGTTCCAGGGACCCGACGCTGAACGGCCCGTCGCCGGCCGCGAGCGGATCTGTCTCGACTGACTTTGGCGCGGCTTCTCGGGCCATTCCAGATCGTTCAGTATGAAAGGCCGGAACCCTGGAGCATCATTGGTTTGGTATCGCTTGCTATGCTACGCCTATAACGTATGGGTGATGACTAGGCGCAGCTGTCGCCCTACTATGCCCTTTGTCCACAATATTGAGAACAACGCCAATGGAGGAATCAGCGCAAGCCCGCATCGAGGAACTGGAAAGGTTGGTATCGGCTCTTCGACACGATCTGCGGGGAGCAATCACGCCGGCTGCCCTTATCGCTGATCGCCTGCGGCAAAATAGCGATCCCGCGATCCAACGCTCAGCAGCCAGAATCGCGGAGGTGGTCGAGCGTATTCTGTCAAGATTGACTGCAACTTACGAGCTGGTCCCGCCACGCGGCGGCACAGGACCTGTCATCGGAACCGGCGGGCGGCTTGGCTGAACCAGGTCGATCGACGATCGGGGTCACGTCATACGATTGAACGGAGACGCTGTTCCGCGTCATGCTTGCTACATGCTCGAGTGCGGCCGACTTCACCACCCCCCGAACCAGACGCCGACACCGTGGACCACGCCGACCGGAAAGAAGGCCGCGGCCGCGATCAGCAGCGGACGCTCGTCATTTGCGGAGCAGAAGACGATCGACGTGAGCCACGCCGAGTAGGTGAACAGGCCGATCAGCAGGAACGCCACCGCCGTGTTCATATCCATTGGCCCATGCCTGCGCCACATCATAGCCTGCCTCCCGTTGACCGATGGCCCAGCATAGCCGTTCGATGGCAATTCGCACAGGTCGCTTACGGGGATGGCTGAGCTCCAACAGGCGGGGCCGCCAGCCGCGCGCCCGGTCTACGACCTGGCGTCCTGGCGGGACTTGGAACCGCGCTTGCCGCCCTGCGAAAGATATTGCCAATGCCACGCAATGGCGCAGTAACTCTCCAGGAGGTACTGCGATGTATCGCCGCCAATTGGTCTTCCAATGCCCGGTACCTTCCCTCCTCGGTACTCGATTGTGGCTTGTCGAACTGCCATGCCTGTACCCCAGGATAATTGCGCCACATCGACCGCGAACAGCCGCCCAGCTGCTTGAACAGACTATCAAGGGCACCACGGGAGTAGAGGCTTATATGGCCGTTGTCGGGTCCGACATACCACCAGTCACGACCTGTTACGCGGTCGGTACTCGGCAGTCTGGAACGCAAAGGCGCCACCTGGTTTCAACATGCCGCGGATTGCCCGGAACGTTTCAGCCGGGGTCGGGATATGCTCCATCACCTCGCATGCCACGACGATGTCGAATTTCCGATCGACCTTTGGCAGAAAGTAGTCAGCGCCAAACTTCGGTGTGACGATGTCAGTGCCCCACGCGTCAAGCTGCAGGTTCCTGCGGCAGGTTTCGACGAACGTTCCCATACCACAACCGAAATCAAGGATTTCGAGCTTGTCTGGTGGCCGCTGCACGAGCTGGTTGGCTAGCAGAACGAGACGCAGAGTCTCCGAGACCCGGCCGTACCAGTCGGGATCCTGGTCAGTCCAATACAACTCGTCATATATCTCGGTGTGGTCTGCGGCGTCCAGGAGAGTGGAGAAGCAAAAACCACATTCGCTGCATAGGTAATAGGAACAGTCGTCGGGAAGATCGGGAATCGGATGCCCGGTTTTTTTGGACTTCGGAATCCGAAATGTCTCTGGTGAAGGCGCACCACAAATCTTGCATGCCATGCTATTTATCACGCCCGTACTCCACGTTTCCGGACCCAATGTCCGCCGCAATTTGCGATGCCCCGTCAGCCGGCGGCCTAACCAAATGTTCCGTGGAACACAACGCTGCCGCTCGATACGGCATCGCCAAGGAGACGTCAAGGTGGCGCAATGATGCTCGCCATCACCTTTTTTTGCGCTGGACCGTTGACCGATCCAAACTGGTATATCTGGCTTCCCCCCGACCTCCGGGATTGCCAACGTACCAATCATTGCCTGCGCCTGCGCCGATGCGCACGCCATGAAACAAGGCCCCCAGTACAAATTCTGAATGTGGCACAGACATCGACCGAGGACCGAACAACACGATGCGACCAGACGATACTGACGATGCGTACGACGGGCACTTCGACGTGACCAGAATTCTGCTCGACGGGTCGCTGCTGTTCCAGGCGGAACAGACTGGAATTGGATCCTACCCGCGCGCAGTCGCCGACGTGCTGCAGGCAGCCGGTGCACGGGTGGATCTGCTGTTGAGCGGCAGGGCACGGGCCCTGAAGGACGTGCCGGGGATCACAATGGCCACCCAGGTGTTTGGCCGAATGCCACAACGCTCGCTCCGGATGAAGGCTCTCGGCATGCTGTGGCGCACCCGCTTCGGATACCGTCCCCGCCTGAACGCATATCCGGTGCCGGTCGAGGGCATGGCCCTCGACACCCTGGAGCCGCGCCTGCCGAAGCATGATGCGTTGTTCAACGCAAACGAGGTTCGCGATCATGCCCACATGGTCTTCGCGCGGCGTGGCGTGTTCACCGAGATCAACCTCGAGCAGCACTTCAGCGCAATGCATTGGACAGGACCGGTGCCAATAGCGGCACGCGGCATGCCGAACATCTATACGGTGCACGATCTCATTCCGCTGCGTTTTCCGCATTTCGGGGTGGATATCGGCGGGCGTGCGGCGCGGTTGCATGCGATGATCGCGCGACGGGCCGATCACGTCATCACCACGTCCGAACGCTCACGTGAGGATCTCGTGTCGATTCTTGGTCTGCCCGATGAGCGCATCAGCGTCGTCTATCAACACTCGGTGCCGCCGCCATTGTTGCGGCAGGAGGACGCGGAACGGCTCGTCTCCGACATCTATGGTGCCGAGCCAGGACAATACGCGTTCTTTTGCGGTGCGATGGAGCCGAAGAAGAACCTGTACCGATTGATCGAGGCATTCACGCTCGCGAATACCGGTCAGCAATTGTTGCTCGCCGGCCCTCAGGGCTGGCTGAACGATGACGTGCGGGAGCTGATCGCGCGACTGCGCACGACCACTGTGCCCGGCATCGACAAGCCATTGGTGCAGCATCTCGGTTATCTGCCGCGGCGCCATGTCACAGCTCTGATTCAGTGCTGTTCATTCTTCGCCTTTCCGTCGGTCTATGAGGGCTTCGGGTTGCCGGTGCTGGAAGCGATGCAGGTTGGTGTGCCCGTGCTCACATCGACCGGCGGTTCGCTGCCTGAAGTCGCGGGCGATGCGGCCGTGCTGGTGAACCCGCTCGATATCCCCGGGATGATGCGCGAGATTCGCGACCTGGCATTGGATTGGGGAAAGCGTGCCGAGCTGGCCGCGATGGGGAAACAACAGGCCGAGAGATTTTCGTTCACTGCCCATGTAAACCAGATGGCGGCAGCCTATCGCCGGCTCGGCATTGCTCTCACACCGGTCGCCACCCGGAAGAAGCCATCCCGCGCACCGGCTGTTCGCGACCTGGAGGCGCCGTCGGAACGCGCCGCGCCGGTGCGCATTGCGCCGCCGGGCACACGCTACGGTTCCTATGACATCGCCGCGGCACGCCGCGCGCAGCGCATCGACGGTCTGGCCCTGATCTTCTTCATGGGACTTGGTGACTATCTGATCGCCACGCCGATGCTCGAGGCGCTGCGCCAGACCCATGCCGACCTGCCGATCTACGCCTATGCCTCAAGCACCCTCGATGAGGTCAATTCGCCTCTGCTGGCCGGGATGCTGCGTGGCAATCCCAACGTGGACCGGGTCTTCGTCTATCGAGGAGAACCAAAGAAATACTGGCTGGAAGAACCAGGAAAGCACTGGAAGGATTACGACTTCAGCGACGCGGTCAAGGACATACCGGCGAATTTCCTGATCCTGCCGGTGCTCTATAATGATACCGACCGGATGGTTCCGCATCGGGTGGCGTCGCTGCTGCAGACTTTCGGACTGCCGCAGATCTTGCCGGCGCCGCGGCCGATACTCTATCCTGAACCGCTGACCGAACCCGCACAAGCCATCCTGCAAGATGTCCGTCGACGCGCGGCATCTCGCGATATTCGTGGCATCGTCTGCTGTCATTTCGACGTTCGTTCGTCGGGCTATGTCTATCCCTATGCCGAAAGGCTCGTTCTCGGTCTGATCGCGGCGGGATACTTCGTCGTGTCGTTCTCGCAACTCGATCTTGCGGATGCCGGCCTACGCGTGGTTGACGTGACGACGGTCACGCCGAACGATACAGCCGGCATGCTGACCGCTCTGAAATCCGACGCCACCCCACTCCGTATGATCACCGTGAATTCCATGTTGTGGGCAATGTCGGGGGCGTTGAACATTCCGAACCTTGGACTGCAGAACGTACTCGACCCTGCGATGCATCAGCTCCTTTACCAAAACATCTCCGTGATCACGAACCGTCGCCACAAGCTGATTGCGCCCGAACGACAGTTCATGGCGCCCGCCAACAGGTTTACCGAGCAGCAATCGGCCTCGGGTTTGACATTTGTAAACTATCAGGTGCGCTTTGTCCTTGAGTGCTTCAGTCAGTTCGTCCGAGAATCAATAGCATCATTGCCTGAGACTACGATTTTCCCAGATTATCGTCCGGAATAAGATGCCAGGCAAACCCGTCGAACGACAGCTCGATCCGAAGGGCCGGACTTCTACAGTTCGTGTGAAAGTGATGCGTCGCACATGACCTGGCACGCTGGGGAACCTACTAGCTCCAGCATATTCCGTCTGCCGCTTGCGAGCTCGAAACACGCCGAATGATACAATTGTCAGTATGTTGGCTCCAGCTATCATTGGCTATCTGATCGGATAATCGCGCGCAACCACAATGTTACAAAGTTCCACGGTCTTCAAGGCCTCATCTGTCAATTCAGTTAGGGAAGAATCGTGTTCGATCTTCCAGAACTGAAAGCCATCACCCCTCAATTCTGCGATGAAATGGCCGACATCCCTGCGATCGGACATCATCCCGACACCCCACTCCATGCAGATCCTGATTGCTGGCGAACGATGCAAGACTTGTCGAGCTCCTTCCAGAATGAGTGGTTCAGCGCCCTCGGCATCGATTCGAATCAGGTCCACCGGGTCCTCACCAACCACATCGTCGAGGCGCACCATGGGCACGGTCAACTTCATTGTGTCCTCGGCATAGGCGTGGACATCGACCAGCAGATGCCCGCTTCCGCTCTGATGCCGCCACGCGGCAAATTGTGCCGTTCCGGATTCATTACCGGCTGCGGCAGCGTGCACGGTAACCCTGGGCGCGTAGCCGTTGAACCAGACCGATCGTGTCAGCAGCCGAGCGATTCGCGGATTTGCCTCGAAACTGTCGAGCCGGCCAGTTTCGCCAATCAACGATGCCATGATGAGCGTATAGTATCCGTGATTGGCTCCGACGTCGATTACCCTGTCACCTGTACTGACCAAGCGGCGCACGAGCTTGTCAGTCCACATCTCCCAAAAGCCATTTGCGATTAGCTGTGAGCCCATTTCCTCGTCGGCCGGGTCCACATATATGAAATGGCCATCATATAGTTGGGTCAACGCAACGTCCGGCGAAAGATATGCATAAAGTCGTGGTACCACTGGACGCACAAGTGCCGGTGTCGGCGCAGGCGGTTCGGTCGGTCGCATGTCGGCGGAATTGGGCGCGCGTGCACCGGGTAGGCCTGCCAGTCTAGCATCGACCAGCGCCGCGACTCTACGGTCAACTGCCGCGCGAATCGGTGCGATCACTGGACGCAGGCACGTACGCAATACTCTCTCTAGCCGCATCATTCATTCAATCCTGCAGAGGCACATGGATCACGTATACAAGCGGGCAGACAGGTCATCTCGTATCTCATACGAAGCCCGCCATGCAGGCATGGCTTTCATCCGGACGAAACGCAAGGCCTTGCCTCAATTGCTCTACGTCGAAGGGGCGATACTCACAATCCGAGCAGTGAAACCTTGAACGAGGCTAGCCGCTTGCGTGCGGCTGCGCTAGAGTTCCTGGTATTCCCCGCCCTCAAGACCTGCACGACTTCGACCGTATCGAACGGTTCATGGTGGACGCCAGGCGGTAGCGTTGAGTGGGGGGCTGGCTTGCAGCCAGGATCGTGGAGGCCGATTCTGTCGTCAACCGTCGCAAGTGCCAGACCGTCATGCCACACAGACAGCTTGATCTTTTTGATGCCGCCGGGTTCCGCCCGGATTGCACGGTTCCGGCCGAGACCGAACGGGTTCGCCTGACGCCGACCGCACTCGACGACGACGCACTGATTGCCGCGATTCCCAGGGCCTCGCTCGCTGATTGCCACGACCTCGCGGCGGAGGCCGGGCGGCGGCGTCTGACGCGCGCCGTACCGGCACTGGAGGCGCTCTGCCGACGCTTCAAGGGCTTCGGCATGGAACACGCCATACCCGAGCAGATCGCTGCGCTTCAGGGTCTCGCCGCGATCGGTGGCCGCGACTCGGCGCAAGCCGTGGCGCGAATCATCGTTGACCAGATTGTGCAGGGACCCGGCCTGCGGGCCACCGTCGAAGTGGCCGCGGAGATCGGCGCGAATCTTCCCTCGGTTGTCGTTGCGTCGCTGCTCCGCCATCCCAATCCCGAGATCCGCGCCAGCGCGTGTCGCTGCGCCCGACCCGGTCCGGAGACCATTGCTCTGATGATCGAACTGCTCGGCGACCTCAATGGCTTCGTTGCCACCGCAGCGGCTTGCTCGCTCGGTCGCATGGGCCGGATAGAGGGCCGGCCTGCGCTTGCCCTTCTGTTGCGTCAGGCCCCTTCGGTCGAGGTGATCGACGCCGCATCCGTGCTAGCCGATGAAGAATGCCTCGTTCTTCTCGGACGTGTCGCGCGGACCAGGCCAGATTTGGCTGACGCCGTGATCGCGTCGCTTGAGAGCCTCGACGATCCGCGAGCAACGCAAATCGCGGCAGCCGCGCGGCGAGGACGCCAATGAAACTTCAGAGGTTGTAAGACCGACAGCATGACCGTTTGCACCAACCGGCTTCGGCCGACCAATGTCGCAAACTCAATGCACGCCGTTTGGAATGCGTGCCGTGTTCTCGCGTGCCTGATGCTGTTCGCCTGTTCGGGGCCTCCGGCTGTCGTGCTCGACACACCAACCGGACCGGTGCCGCTGAACTCGCCCACGCCCGCCATGCCAGACGGTCTGGCGGCCCCGCCACCAGGCCTGGAGCCTTCGTCGCCGCCTCCCGCTCGGGGCATAAGTCGCGACGGCACCTATACTGGCACCGCGACCGTGCTGGACACCGGCGGAGGTCTGTGTACTGACGCGCGCACGGTCTCCGGCTTTGCCGTGCGGGGAAAGTCTGCACGGTTCGGCGGATTTCGTGGCACGATCGCCGCCGATGGCGGCTTGCAGATGGTCTACGGACAGGACTGGATCGTTGGCCAATTCGAAGGTGCCACTTTTCGCGGCCAACTGGATATCCTGGGCAGATTTGGTTCGCCCGGCTGCACCTAAGCCGGCGGAGCCGGAACCAACAGGTCTGGTGTAGTCTCCCCCGCTGGATTGTCCCCGGGGTGGCAGCATGAGCCAGTCGCTGATGGAACGCTACGACGACCGGATCGCCGGGGTGCTGTCATGCTACGACCGTCTGGTAATCACCGGGACACTGCCGGTGGTGTGCTACGCCGCCGGGATGACCGGGTATCTCAATGCCAATGGCATCCGCATCTTCGACTACCCGGAATTTGCCAAGACGCTGCGCGATCGCGTGCGCGAGCGAGCGGCATCACTGGCCGCCGAGGCGGGAGTGACCATAGAACATGTCGGCAAGGCGCATATTCGCAAGGAGGATGTTGTCGCACGCGTGCTCGCGAAACGTGGCGATCATCCGGGCCTGGTGCACATCATCTCCGCCATGGAGGCCTGCGATGCCTACAAACCCTGGCACGACAAGCAGACACACAAGACTTTCATCCGGCCAGACAGCGGCAAGTGCCTGCACTACTATTTCTACTTCCAGGATGCGAAGTTCGGGCTGGTTTATCTGCGGGTCCCCACATGGTCGCCGTTCCGCCTGCAATTCTACTGCAATGGCCATAGCTGGCTGGCCCGCAAGCTGACGGCGCAGGGTATTGGCTACACCATGGCCGACAACGCCTTCGTGCGCATCGACGACTGGGGTCGCGCGCAGCAACTGGCCGACGCCCTCTCGCCCGATCAGTTGCACCGCACCCTGGACGGTTACGCTGCGCTGTGCTGCCCGGTGTCGGAGGTATTCGGGCAGTCCTATCACTGGAGCCTGATGCAGGTGGAATACGCCACCGACCTGGCGTTCCGCTCCACCACAGCGCTCGGCCCGCTCTATGAGCAACTGGTCCGCCAGTCGGTGCTGAGCGTAAAGGCCGAGCAGGTCGCCACGTTTCTCGGCCGGCAGATCACGCCATTGCTGGCCCAAGAGGTCGGCTCGCAGTTCTCCACCCGGATCGAGGGCACCTGCATCAAGCACCGCTTCGGCAAGTGCTCGATCAAGATGTACGACAAGCACGGCATCGTGCTGCGTATCGAGACGACCACCAACGATGTGTCGTTCTTCAAGCACCACCGCAAGGTGGAACATCGGCAGGGGCCATCGACCCGGGAACTCGCACCGGTCAAGAAGACGATCGACAGCCTGATCGACCTGCGGGCGATTCTGCTTGGCTGCAACCGGCGCTATATCGCGCATCTGTCTGCGCTCGACGACTTCTCCGCCGGGGTTCGGGCGCTCGAGCGTGTGACCAAACCACGCGAGGTGGATGGCCGGATCGTCAAGGGGATCAACTTCTTCGAACCAGGAGACAGCGCACTGCTGCATGCCCTGCAAAATCCTCGAGTCAATATCGCCGGCATCCGCCGGGGCGACCTTTTGCCCGACCTCGGGATATTCTCGCCAACCCGGCTATCGAGACAGTTGCGCCGGCTGTTGGACATCGGCGTGATCAAGCGCATCACCGGAACCTATCGCTACTACCTCACCAAAGCCGGGCGTGCCGCGGCTGCCGCGGCGGGACGCCTCACCGAGGCCGTCATCGTTCCGGCTATGATTTGATGGGATTTGGCAGACGGCACGATTCAACGCATGAGGCGAGAAGAGTTCGGCGGTAAGTGACTATATGCTCGAGCTGGAACGCACTGGTCCATAGCGTGCACTCACGACCGTTCCGACCGCACAGCAGCCGGTGTCGCGATGCATGAAGCAGTATTCGATCGCGCATCGTTCGGAAGCCGAGCCCGAGAGTGCAACCTGGGACCTTCCGGCGACGCCATCAGTCGTTTTGCGACACTGACAGAGATTTGGTCCCCCTTCTGCAGTTTGCCGCCATGACCGCGGTCGCTGCGTTCGAGCTTGTTCTCCTGCTGCTGACGGTCGCGGTGCTGCTTGCGTTCGTCGCGCGCCGCCTGCACACGCCGCCCGCTGTCGCGTTTGTGCTCGGGGGCATGCTTCTGGCAGTCACGCCGGGTGTCCGTGTCCTCGATCTCGACCCCGATCTGTACATGGCGCTGTTCCTGCCACCGCTGGTCCAGGCTAGCGCATTTTTCACAGTGTGGCGCGCATTCCGAGCCAATCTCCGCCCAATACTGCTGCTCGCTGTCGGCCTGGTGTTCTTCACCGCGTTTGCGATCGGTTGGGCCGCCAAGACCTTGTTGCCGGATATGCCCTGGGCTGCGGCCTTCACGTTGGGAGCGATCATCTCGCCCACAGATACCGCAGTCACCGTCTCCGTGCTCGGGCGGCTGCGTATTCCGCAACGCATTGTGACGGTCCTCGAAGGCGAAAGCCTGGTGAATGATGCTTCTGGCTTGGTGCTGTACCGTGTTGCCATAGCGGCCGCCATGACCGGCCAGTTCAGCCTGGTCCATGCGGCATCCAGCTTCGTGCTGCTGTTCGTGGGCGGCATCGTTGTCGGCGCGGCCTGGGGCTATGGCTCCATCTGGGTGTTCCGTCGGCTGCGCGACACCAACCTCGAGATCGCGGCAAGCTTCCTGGTCGCCTGGGCGAGCTATCTGCTCGCGGAGGCCATCGGTGTCTCCGGCGTGCTGGCCACAACCGCCTGCGGCCTGCTGATGGGCTGGTACCAGCACGAAACCTTCTCTCCGCAGACCCGGATGCAGGCACGTGCCGCATGGTCGGTTGCGGTGTTCGTTCTGGAAGCGCTTTTATTCATTCTGGTCGGCCTGTCGCTGCACGAAATATTGGCGCGGTTCGACGGGCATGGCGCGACGAACCTGCTGCCGCTTGCGCTGCTGATTTCGATCGGCGTCATCGCCGCGCGGCTGGCCTGGGTTTTTCCCGCCACCTATCTGCCTCGGCTGCTCGTTCCCGCAATTCGTCGCCACGATCCATCCCCACCACCCACGGTGCCGCTGTTCATCGGATGGGCTGGAATGCGTGGCGCGGTCAGCCTCGCCGCCGCATTGGCGCTGCCCACCGATTTCCCCTATCGCGACCCGATCCTGCTGATCACCTTCACCGTGATCCTGGTGACCCTGTTGATCCAGGGCGGCACGCTGAGTGTCATGATCGGCGTCCTGAAGCTCAATACGAGGGTGGACGACGAGGCGGCGCCGGAGCATGCGCAGGCGCGCGCCGCGATCGCAGCCGCCGCGTTGCGCGTGATCGAGGAGCGCGCAATTGACCCGCTGGAAGGTGCAATCGCGGCCGACATGCTGCGCGAATACCGGGACCGTGCCGGCTGGCTGGTGCGCGTGAACGAGAACGATGCCGTCGTACGCGCCGAACGCACTGCGCGATTTTCTCTCCGTCGCGAGGCCCTTGCCGCCAGTCGGGCGGAGCTGCTTCGTCTGCACCGATCGCGAGAGATCGAGGATGATGCTTTGCATGCGCTCGAGCAGGAGTTGGACCTCGAGGAGCTCAGGCTGCGTCCCCAGATCGGATTGGGCTGATGCAGGTCTGCAAGAAAGCCGCGGGGGAAATTCTGGCGGAGACGCCCGGATCGTGAGTGGCCGCGACGACACTGACGAGTTCGAGGAACTCGATGCATCGGCCCTGTTCGGGGCCGCCCGGTATCTGCTGCAGAACAGGGATGTCGGGGATGCCAATTCGATCCATTGCTGCATTTCATTCGCTTCGGCTGGCATGAGGGACGCAAGCCGAACCGATATTTCGACCCGACCTGGTATCTTGAACACCAATCCGATGTGCACGAAGCGGGCATGAGTCCGCTACTGCACTGTGTGCGTCACGGCGACCACGAGGGGCACTGGCCGATCCGGCACTTCGATCCTGTATGGTATCGCACCGCCCACGACCTGCTGCCGGAGGCGTTGCGCTGGCGCATTTCCTCACGCTGAGGACCACCGGCTGCTTCGCGCCGGTGCCGGAGCTGTGGTCAGTCCTGCACCTCGTGCCCTATCGCGACGATCCGGGCTCCGGCGACGACCCGTTTGCGCATTACCTGGACGACATGCAGCGCCTGCAGTGCGAGCCGTTCCCCGATCTTCCTGTCATCATGGCCTCGGGCCTGATCGACCCGAGGTACCACCTGATCAACGGCATCGACATGCGCGCGGCGGCGCTGGACGCAACCGAGCATTTCTGCCGCCTCGGCTGGCGCGAAGGGCGCAAGCCGAACACCCATTTCGATGTTCACCGGTACCTCCACACCAACCCCGACGTTGCGCGTGAAGATCAATCCATTGGTGCACCATACTCTCGGGGGAGAGGCGGCCGGACGCAGGCTCGTCCCAGATTTCGATCCTGACCGGTATCGCGGGACCTACGGGCTTGAACCGGGGCAGAATGCGCTCGCTCATTTTCTGGCGCACCGGCAGCGCCAGGCGTTTAGCCGGGCAGAACCTCCGTGACGCCGATGGCGGCTGCAGGGGCTGCCAGAGCAAGGTCCGGAACGTGCAATCCTGAGCAGCTCGCCTATGTTGTGCCTATGCCACTCAGCTCCCTACCGGCCATCGATTGGCCCCACACCGCCGCCGACCTCACTGCACATGGCTATGCGACAACGCGCCTGCTTGACGCGGCGACGTGCCGTGGATTGGCCGCACTCTACGACGACGAGGCGCGCTTCCGCAGCCGAGTCGTGATGCAGAAGCACAGCTTCGGCCGCGGCGAATACAAATACCTATCCTATCCGCTGCCGGACCCGGTCGGACTGCTGCGCGCCACGCTCTATCCGCACCTCGCTGCCATCGCCAACGAGTGGCGCCAAACGCTGGGCGACGAAGGCCGGTTCCCGGCGACGCTGGAGGTGTTCCTGGACGAATGCCACGCAGCGGGACAGACGCGGCCGACCCCGCTGCTGTTGCGCTACGGCCCTGATGACTACAATTGCCTCCACCAGGATCTATACGGCTCCATGGTGTTCCCGCTGCAACTTACGCTGCTGCTGAGCGACCCCGTCACCGAGTTCACCGGCGGCGAGTTCGTGCTGGTGGAGCAGCGCCCACGTGCCCAGTCGCGTGTCGAGGTCATCCCGCTGGCCCAGGGCGAGGCGGTGATCTTCCCGGTGCACCATCGGCCGGCGCAGGGCACACGCGGCCCGTATCGCGTGACAATGCGTCACGGCGTCAGCCGCGTGCTCAGCGGCCGGCGTCACACGCTTGGGATCATCTTCCACGACGCCGCCTGAGGACGGTCCGGCTCGTCGGCTAGCTGCGTACCAGCCGCCCGGCGCCTTCGATCACCGCATCCCAATCGTCTAGTTCGCGGTTCACCGGCGCGACCAGCACGTGCTGCACGCCCACCGCCTCGTATGCCGCCAGCCGGTCGCGCAGCTCACCCAGATCCTTGCCGTCCCAATGCGTGCGCATCGATATCGTGAAGTCGGCGCCCGGCCGCTCCGCGCGCAGGCGCTTCACGACCGGCGCGGCCTGTTCCGGCGTCTCGCGGCTGCCATGCCAGCCATCGGCGATGCGCGCGGTGCGCTTCAGGGCCGCGTCCGAGCTGCCGCCGATCCACAGCGGAATTCGACTGACCGGCTGCGGCGTCATCGTCATATCGACGATCTTCGCCGGAATGTACTTCGCCTCGAATGTCACCGGATCCTGCGACCACACCGCGCGCATCATCGCGATGCCCTCGTCCATGCGTCGCCCGCGTTCCCTGAACGGCACGCCGAGAGCGGCAAACTCCGGCTCCAGCCAGCCCACGCCGGCACCCAGGATCAGCCGTCCGTTGGAGAGATTGTGCAGGCTCGCCAGCTCCTTCGCCAGTGGCAGCGGATGGCGCATCGGCAGCACCAGCACCGTGGTGCCGAGGCGCACGCGCTCGGTCACCGCGGCGGCATAGCTCAGCGTCACCACCGGATCGTAGAACAGCGGCGAGCGCGGGAATTCCTTGCGCGGCACGATGATGTGCTCGCTCACCCAAACATCGGCGAATCCCAGCGCCTCGGCGCGCATCGCGTGGCGCCGGATCAGCGCCGGTGTCGCCTGCTCGCCGGCGTGCGGCAGATGGATGCCGAGCTGCATGGTGTTGTCCCTCCGGTGTCCGGCGCACACAATGCGCCGAATGCCACGAGGAGGAAACCGAACATGACATCGCGATGGAACTCGCCGGCGCCGATCCGCTACCCGGATCCAAACATCGTCGCGCTCGATCCGCGCTTCGAGCGCATCGCGCTGGGCCACGCGGCGATCGAGCGCATTGCCGGCGACTGCCGCTTCACCGAGGGCCCGGTGTGGTTCGGCGACACGCGCCAGCTGCTGTTCAGCGACATCCCGAACGACCGCATCATGCGCTGGGACGAGGAGACCGGGGCGGTGAGCGTGTTCCGCCGGCCGTCGCACTACGCGAACGGCAACACCCGCGACCGCCAGGGCCGGCTGATCACCTGCGAGATGGATGCGCAGCGCCTGACCCGCACCGATTACGACGGCTCGATCACCGTGCTGGCCGAGCGGTTCGACGGCAAGCGGCTGACCGGGCCGAACGACGTGGTGGTGAAGTCGGACGGCTCGATCTGGTTCAGCGACAACGGCGCCGGCATCCGCGGCAACTATCTGGGGCACACGGGCACGCCGGAGCTGCCGTATCGCGTGTACCGCATCGACGGGCGGACCGGCGAGATGTCGGTCGCGATCGACGACATGGCGCGGCCGAACGGGCTTGCGTTCTCGCCGGACGAGCAGCGGCTGTATGTCGTGGATACGCCGGCTGATCCGAAGACCACGCATGTCTATGACATCGTGGCGGACGGCACCAGGGCAGTGAATGGGCGTGTGTTCTTTGCGACGCCGGGCTGGGCGGACGGCATCCGCTGCGACACCGAGGGCAATGTATGGTGCGGGTTCTCCGGCGGCGAGGCCGATGACGGCGTCGCCGTGTTCGCGCCTGACGGCACGTTGATCGGCCGCATCCTGCTGCCGGAACGCTGCGCCAATGTCTGCTTCGGCGGCGTGAAACGGAACCGGCTGTTCATGGCCGCGAGTCAGTCCGTTTACGCAGTTTACGTGGAGGCGCAGGGCGCGCCGGGTGGCTGATGCGGTTGGTGGGTTGCGCTGCGCCACTCCAGCCACCGCAGCGCAGCAGAATATTTTCCCGTGCCTTTGCGGTACTGGCGTGGTTAAATTCCGCGTTGCAGGCGGGATAACGCCGCCGCACACATGGGGAGAATCAAATGATCACGTCACGAAGAGCGGCTCTCACCGTTGGCGTCGCTGCCTTGCTGGCAGTTGGGTTGCTCGGTCCGGCCACGGCCGAGGAGAAGCTCGTCGGCACGTATGGCGAGGAGCGAACGATATTGGCGTTCAAATTACCCGATGCGGCGGTGCGGAAGCTGCTGCCGGAAGGGTGGGAGGCGGCGCCGGTTCCCGCTGGCCCCTCGAAGGACGCCAATCTGATGGTCAACTTCATCGACTGGTTGACGGTGCAGAACCCTGATGGCAAGCTTGGAGAGATCGCGCGCCTTGTGGCCTTGGCTGTCCCGGCCCGGAAAAATGGCACCGAGGCAAGCATGCCCATGGTGGTCGCCGGTTTGGTATCGGCGCCCAGCCTTGCACCTGGACCCTATGGCACCTTCGCGCTGGCCAAGGTGACGGTCGACCGGCACATCCACACCGATGCGGCGGGCGCCTCGATGGGGGAGGAGGCGTGGGAATTCAAAGGCGAGAAAGGCGAGTCGGTGGAGCTTCAGCTCAAATACGCTCGCGGCGTCGCCACGCGCGGCAAGACGGAGGCGAAGGTCCATTCCGCGATCAAGCCGGACTATTATCGCATCTACCGGAGCAAGTCGGCCAACGACGTGGTGAAAAGCGCGGTGACCGGTGTCGATCGCACACAGAGCTTTGTGTTCAAGGCATCGGGGGGCTAATGTCGCAGATCTTCGATGGCTCGGAACAGCTGGTCAGCATCACATCGCTGCCGTGGTACTTGCGTCAGGTGACATTGCCGGACCAGGTGACGCAATAGCAATAACTGTGGCACGGAAGGTGCTGTAACTGTCTAGCTGGGGAAACCATAGCCTTGGTTGCTTGATCCGCCCGGAGCACACTCCAAATGAGGCTGGTGCACTCGCGCGCACCAGCCTCATTTTGTTGATGGGCATCGATTTTGCAAGAAGCGGCGACTCTGCACGGAACGGCGCTCAGGGCAAGGCTCGCCGCGGCTTACTCCGGGACGACCTCACCCGAGCCACCGAACTCGGCCGGGAAATCCCGCAGTTTCGGTAGTCCGTCGCGCATCGGCAGCACTGTCTCGGCATAGTTGACGTGAACCTGTGGCGCGAACTTAAGTCCTGGAATGGTCGCGGCGAAAACGTCGATCATTTTCAGCGGCGGGTGCGCAGTCATCAGATGGCCGCCGCAGAGCCGACAGAACTGCCGATGGCTCAGTTCCGTTTTGTTATAGGTCGCGACATGTTCCGCGCCCTTGACCACGTTCACCGCTTCCGGCGCCCAAAGGGTGAAGGCGTTCACAGGGCCGCCCGACCAGGAACGACACGATCGGCAATGGCAATAGCCCATCGCGTTGGGTTGGCCGGCAACCTCGATCTCGACAGCGCCACAGAAGCACGTGCCGGAATGTGAACCACTCATGGTTTTTCGTCCTTTGCCTTTCTATTTGTGAGCCGTGGTAGCTCGGAAACGCATCAACTAGGTGGTGACGGCGGCGGTGACGATGGATCGCCTTTCATCTTCCGTGCGAGCCAAATTCATGCGTGCATCGGTTTGGTTTCTCCATCCATAACCTGAAGAGATCACCCGGGCCACCTCTTTGGCATGGGTCGCAATCATGAAATGGGCAGCCCCGGCGATCCTGACGACCGGGGCCTTTTTCATGCACCGGCCCAGCAGCTCGTTCGCGCGCTGCACCGCCAGGTGGCTTGCCGCCCCCCATGCGACAAGAGCGGGGACCTCGATGCTCGCCAGAGCAGCCTGGGTCGGCTGGAACCTATAGGCTGCGATCCAGTCAAGGAGGTTGACCGTGGTCATCTCGATGGCGTAGCTGCGAACCCGTTGCGGCCAGGCGGCGAAAGTGCCCGCGCCACCATAGAAGTCGATCATCGACTCGATCGCCGCACGCTCGCCGGCGTAAAACGCGCCGATATAACTGTCGGTCATTTCCCGGAATTCACGATAATGCTGGTGTTCTCCCATGGATCGCAGCAATCCCGGCGCGGGAGCCTCGATGATCGCCAGGCTCAGCAACGGCACCTGCTTCCGGAGCGCGACGGCGAGCGCAACGAGACCGCCCAACGAATGACCGACGAGATGCACCGAACAAGCCGCGCGTCGAACGACTGCTTCGACGATCTCGGCTTCGTGAGAGATGTCGGTATCCAGGATGGTGCGGCGTTCGGCCGTCCCGCCGTACCCGAGCAGGCTCGTCGTCACACAACGGAAGCTGCTCCCCAACTCGGAGATTACGGACCGCCACGCGGCGCCGGTACTGCATGATCCGGGCACAAGGACGACCGTCGGGCCGTCACCGCACTCTTCGTAGTCTATGGATCCGCGCTCGCACGTTATCACGGTGATGAAACTCCTGACAAAGCAGGCCCAATTCGGTCGATCGGTTTGTCCTCCGGTCTCGCGACCGGGAATCCAAGGAGACGCAGAGTCAGCCAGCGAGCGTTGCAAGATTGCGCTCTATGTTTCGCCGCATGACTCCCTCGCGTGCAACAGCATGGTTGAAATCGGTCGTGCACATTTCGCCGCTGGCTGCTATCTTGACGCCGCCCAATGGCAGGAGCGCGCACTGAAGGAGCATCCGCCGCCGACCTGGCTGCATCGCACCCTATGTTCCGCGTATGCGCTCGGCGACGCCGAGTTTGAAGCCCGCCCTCTTGAGCCGCGCTGCGACCAATGTCCATATGTATTCCGCGCGTCGTTGGCGCGCGATTGCGAGCAACTCGGCGTCACCTTTTCCGCTCGCATCAGCACCAACGGGCCGACCCGATGACGGACGGACCGTGAACTTTCCTACAGTGTGCTTGACGTCCTGGAACACTGGCTTTCCCACCGTTGTGGCGTCGCTAAAGAGCCGGCAGGGCAGGACGGCCGCTATGATCTGCCTCACATCCATCCCGCCGTCGCGAGAATCGCCCCTGCCGGATCCATGAATGAATCCAATTACCGCCGCGTGTTGTACTCGCTGCCACGTGTATTGCGGACCGCGACTGGGCCGGAATGTCTGGGCAGCGTTCTGGTGTCGCATGGTTGGACGTCTCGCAAGCGAGGTTGATTGGAATCCGCAACCAACTCGGCCGCGGGCTGCGCAATTAGTCTGTGATGGCGGTAAAGACAAGGGATTGCTTTTCATCTTGCCTGTGAGCGGAATTCATGCGTTCATTGAATTGATCGATCCCCTCCTTATTCGGTTCGTCCACTCCGTATTCGTCACATGGCTCGCACTCCCTCGCTCGATGCACTGCGGATCTTCGTCGTGGCCGCCCGGCATCTGAGCTTCACCGACGCCGCCAGTGAACTGAACCTCACGCAGAGCGCGGTCAGTCACCGCATCCGCGGGCTCGAGGAAGAACTCGGGCTTTCCCTGTTCAAACGCCTCACGCGGCGGCTCGAACTCACCCCATAGGGACGGGCGCTGGCGCACAGAGATCGGCCACGCGATCAGCGAGATCGACCGCAGCATCGTCGATCTCGCGCAGCCCGCCAATGAGGGGCCGCTGAAGGTGACGATGCTGCCGTCCGTTGCGTCGTATTGGCTCATCCCGCGCCTGCCGCGTATTCGCAGCCGGCACCCGGATCTCGATGTGCAGGTGATCGCCGATCCGCGGCTGCTCGATCTGCGGGCCGAGGGGATCGATATTGCGATCCGTTTCGGCAGGCCGCCGTATCCCGGTTACGCGGTTACGCGACGCGGCTGATGGGCGATTGCGTCTTTCCGGTCTGCGCGCCCAGGCTGCTCGAACAAAGCGAGCCGGTCGACAGAATTGACGCGCTGCTCGCGCTGCCGCTGCTGCACGATTCCGCAACCGCCGCCGACGGCAGCGACAGCGATTGGCGGTCCTGGCTCGACCGTCTCGGCAGGCCGGATGCGGACTGCCATGCCGGCCAGCACTTCAGCGAGGCCGGCATGCTGATCAACGCAGCGGTGTTGGGGCTCGGTGTTGCACTGGCCCGCGCCAGCCTGGTCGCCGACCAGATGGCGAGCGGCGCCCTGGTCTGTCCGCTGAAGCTGACGGCGCCAACCGCCTTCGCCTACTACCTGCTCGGTTTGCCGGAAGCGGTCGAGAGGCCGAAGATTGCGTTGTTTCGTAGTCTGCTGGTTGAAGAAGCTGCTGCGACCGAGACGTTCACGTTGTCGATCGGAGAACCGGTGCCGAACCCGCAATGATCAACCTGCATTTTGCCGGCTACCAGCCGGCCCGGTCTGTGCACACGCGCGCGCTCCACGCCGTGCGTGACGGAGTTGCCAGGCGCGCCGGCGGTACGCTGGCCATCACAGTAACCGACAGCATCATCAGCCTCGGCCGCAAGGCAGCCGATCTGCTGACCATGGTGGAAAGCGGTGAACTCGACGGCTGCTATTTCGCATCGAGCTACCTTGCCGGTCAGGTGCCGGCATTGGGCGTGTTCGACCGGCCGTTCCAGGCTGGCCCACGCCAGGCCAGCTTCGCCTTGTTGGATGGCGACACCGGGGCGTCACTCGCGAAACAGATAGCCGACACAACGGAATTTCAAGTGCTTGGATTCTGGGACAACGGCATCCGCCACATCAGCAACGCCGTCCGACCGATCCGCACGCCGGCCGACTGTGCCGGCCTGAGCCTGCGCACGCTCGACAACGCGCAGCACCAGGATGCGTTCCGGCGGCTCGGCTTCCAGCCGGTATTCATCGATGTCGCGGACCTGCCGCGCGCGGTCGCGGAGCGCACGGTCGATGCGCAGGAGAACCCGCTCACCAATTTGGTCAACTTCGGTCTGCAGGCGCACCACAAATACGTCAGCCTGACCGGGCATCTGTTGGGCATCGCGCTGCTGCTGGTCAACCGTGCGCGCTTCGATGCCTTGCCAGTGGAGCTTCGCAGTCTCGTCGCCGAGGCGGCGAAAGAGAGCGAAGCAATGCAACGCTCTCTTGCGGTCGCGGAGGACGCGGACTGTCTCAGGCTGCTGGCCGATGCCGGCGTGTCGGTGATCGGCCCGGATGCCATCGACCTGCCCGTGTTCCGCGCGCTGGCAGCAGCCGTGTAGCTTTCAAACCGTCTGCAGGATCGCCTCGCGCTTCATCTCCGGCGTCAGTTCCACCCGCCAGTCGGTATCGCGCGGCAGCACCGACTCGTGGGCGCGCAGCGTGTAGTAGCTGGTGCCCGTGCCGTCCGGCGCGCCGCCGGCCTCCACCGTCTTCACCGCCTGGCGTAGGAGCTTGCGCGCCTGGATGATCGCCTTGTCCGCCGGACCGAGATGTTCCTTCGAGCGATCGACGATGCGTCCCATGCTTTCTTGCAGCGCACGGTCTTGTGCGTTGATGCCGTCGATGCCGGAGAAGGTTTCCTCGCGCTGCACGGTGCGGTCCAGCAGGTAATCGTTGGATCTGTTCGCCTTGGAGCGGAACGTCACCGGATCGACGTGCATCGGCCCGTTGCCGAGCCCGCGCTCCAGCTTGTCCTCCTCGGTCAACGGCCCGTCGGGGCAGTAGCTCCAGTTGTAGACCATGCAGTTCCCGTCATCGATCGGCACCCAGATATGTCCGGCATCGAGTTCCAGGCCGCTCTCCGACCTCGATGGCCTGATCTGGTGGAACGGCATGACGAAATGATAGGTGCGGATGTGCACATCGTCGCCGCCATCCAGCGGGCGGATGCCGGCGTACTGATAGCCGTAGTCGGTGACGTCGACGACAAGCTTCGGCGCCTTGCCGCGCACGAACGGATTGGACGGCTTGATGCCGCCGCGCTTCGAACTGTCGGTCAGCAGCCGATGCAGGATCGGCGCGTGCGATGTGTCGATGCCGCCTTCCAGCGCCTGCAGCCAGTTGCACTCCTCGATCACCTTGGTGACGTGGCGGTTGGCCTCCGGCGCCTGCGTCCAGGCGAATTTCGGCAGCGGCGGCATTTTTTCCGCGGGGCCAAGATAGGCCCAGACGATGCCGCCGAGTTCGCAGGTCGGATACGCGTCGATGCGAACCTTGTGCTTGAAGTCGTATTCCTCGGGTTCGTTCATCATGTCGACGCAGTTGCCGGCGACATCAAACTTCCAGCCGTGATAGATGCAGCGCAGGCCGCATTCTTCGTTGCGCCCGAAATAGAGCGAGACGCGACGATGCGGGCAGAATTCCTCGATCAGTCCGATGCGGCCGTCGCTGTCGCGGAAGGCCACCAGGTCCTCGCCGAGCAGGCGGACGCGCGCCGGCGGGCCATCGGGTTCGGCGATCTCCTTTGAGAGCAGCGCGGGGATCCAGTACATCCGCATCGCATTGCCCATCGGGGTGCCCTGTCCCACCCGGGTGACGAGTTCGTTTTCCTCGCGTGACAGCATCGGGGTGCTCCTTCCCTGGATTGCGATCAGCCTAGACCGGCAAGACGGATTAGCGAAGAGCCGGCCGCACCGTCACCGCTTCATGGCATCCCACCACGGGCACACGCCGCTCATGCGATGGTAGTTGCCCTCGATCACCTGCAGCGGCGCGCGTATCACGTCGGGGGCCGACATGGGCGGCGGGCCGTCGGGTCCCATGGCGTCGAACAGGCCGTGATGGCCCCAGAAGCTGGCGACGCTGGTCATCTCCTGCGGCTGCCAGGTCGCATCGTCCACCTCGACGCCGCCCCAGCCATATTCCACCAGGATGTCCGACGGCGTGTGCATGTAGAACGACGTGACCAGATCGTTCGGATGCCGCCCCAGCGTCGCGACGATGCGATCCTTCTCGCCCTGCGCGATGTCGTAGCCCTGGCCGACATCGTCGAACGAATACAGCTCGATCATCAGGTGATGCATGCCGGTGCGCGGCGTCTCGAACAGCGCAACGCTGTGATGGCGCGGGTTCGCGTGCAGAAAATACGCGGTGATCGGCTTGCGGATGTAGTCGCTGATGCGGAAGCCCAGCAGGTCGCGATAGAACGCCAGCGCGGGTTCGATGCTGGTCACCATCAGCACCGCATGCCCCATCCCCAGCGGGCCGGTGCGGAAGCCGGAAATCGAACGGCCGGGACGGAATGGCGCATCGGCGATCTGTGCGCCGTGGAACGCCTCCAGGCGGTTGCCTGACGGATCGGCGAACGAGATCAGGCCGCGGACGAACCGCTGGTCGGCAAGCGCCTGCGGCTCGCGCTTCACCGCCGCCCCGGCACCTTCCAGCCGCCCTGCCAGCGCATCGAGCGCCGCGGCATCCGCGACCTCCCAGCCGAAGTAGCGCTGTCCCTCCGGCAGCGATCGATCGATCACCAGGCGCTCCTTGCGGTCGTCCATGCGGAACGCGCGGATGTCGGCGCCCCGATCGACCGCCTGCATGCCAAGCCAGTAGTGGCGTAGTTTGTCCAGTCGTCGAGCTTGTCCGTGCCGATGCCGAGTTAGCCGAGTGCCTGGATGCTCATGATGGGGTCCCTCCTGACAGCGGTATTATCACGCCGCGACGCGCGCCGCATGCTGTCCGCTGATCCAGGAGCCGGCAACGGTGCCGGTCATCCCGACGTGGCAGGCCTCGCCGGCGAACAGCAGATGTCCGTCCGCCAGTGGCCGGGCAAGCGCGGTTCGTGCATCGGCATCGCCCGGGCCGACGAACGAGTAAGCACCGCGCACGAACGGATCGGCGTCCCAACGCGTGACCAGCGATGGCCCGCCGGCGAACAGCCGATCCACCCGGCCGCCGAACAGCGCACGCAACTGGCAGAGCGCGAAATCCACCGCGGCGGCTTCGCCGGCGCGTGCCAGTTCCCACGCCACCGGGCCGCCCACCCAGCCTTGCACGTAGTCGCGTTTGTAAGGCCAGCACTGGAACCCCATGGTGGGATCGCCGCTGCGCCTTACCTGCCGATCGACCGAGCAGTGCAGCGGCAGGTCGAGCCGATCCGGTCCGGCGGCGCGCAACGCCACCTTCATCGCCAGCCCCATCGGCAGCGCATGGATCGCGGCCAGCACCTCCGCCGGCAGCGGCGGATCGAATGCGATCGCGCCCGCGGCCAGCACGCCGGTGGAGACCGTAACGATGGCGGACCGCGCGGTGACCGTGCCACGCGGGGTTTCCACTACCACGCCGGAACCGCTCCAGGTCAGTCGCGTCACCGGCGTCGCGCGCCTGATGTCGAGGCCCTCGCCCAGACGTCGGGCGACGAACGCGCCGATGCCGCCGTCCGGCACGAGGTTGCTGCCCGACAGCACATTGCGGTACCAGTCGCGCATGCTGAATTCGTCGGCGCTGGCGCAACAGATGATCGGCCCTTCCCACGTCTCCACCGTCACCGCCCAGGGATCGTCCGGCATGGACCGCGCCACCTCGGCCAGCGGCGCATCGTCGCACGTGCGCAGGATGGCGGCGGCCCTGTCCTCGTAACGCTGCCAGGAACCGGCATAATCGGCATATTCCTCCGCCGTTGCCTCGCGCTGGCCGACGAAGGTGCGCTCCACCCGCAGCGCGTCGGACCGCAGCAGCACGTCGCCCGCGGCCTGGGCGATCGCCACCAGCGGGTTGTGTTCGGCGCTGTGCAGCCACACCGCGCCCATGTCGAACCACACGCCGCCGAGTTCCGGCGGGTACGCCGTCCACGCCCGCCCCCCGATGCGCCCCGATGCCTCGAGCACGACCGCGCTTCGTCCGGCGTCGCGCAAGGCGGTCGCCGCGCCGAGGCCGGCGACGCCGGCGCCGACCACGACAACATCGACATCCGGCAGGGCGGTGGGCATTGCGGAGCCTCTCGGGTTGTTCAGCGACAGTATGATGGGTATCGCTTTGCTCCGCCCAGCCTACTGGCCGCAGGCTTCGGCGAGGCGGTCGCCACCCCGCAAATCCACCTCGAACCGGTCGCGCCAGGCGTCCAGGCTGTTGCGGCGCATCACCCGCAGCATCGCGGTGTGGCGCTCGCGCCGTTCGCCGCGCTCCATCGTCAGACCGCGGTCCAGTGCTGCGGCGACCCCTGCCTCATCGTACGGATTGACGATCAGCGCCGCATCCAGCTCACGCGCCGCGCCGGCGAATTGTGACAGCACGAGGACACCCGGATCGTCCGGATCCTGCGCGGCGACGTATTCCTTCGCCACCAGGTTCATCCCGTCGCGCAACGGCGTCACCAGGCCGACCCGCGCCTCGGCATAGAGCGGCATCAGTGCGTTGCGCGCGAAGCCGCGGTTGAGGTAGCGCAGCGGCATCCAGTCCACTTCGGCGAAGCGGCCATTGATCCGGCCGGCCTCGGCTTCCAGCTCGCGGCGGATTTCGCGGTACGTCTCGATATCGCCGCGCGACGGCGGCGCGATCTGCATGAATACCACCGCGCCGTGGTGATGCGGGTGGTTTTGCAGGAGGCGTTCAAAAGCGGAAAATCGCTGGCGCAGGCCCTTGGAATAGTCCAGCCGGTCCACGCCAAGGATTAGCGGCCGCCCGAGCAGGCTGGCGCGCAACCGGGACGCATAACGGCGGTTGGCCGGTGCCTCGGCTTCTTCGCGCACCGCGTCGACATGCACGCCGATCGGATAGACCCCGGTCTTCACCGTGCCGCCGAAGGCGCTTAGATGCTCCGCATCCAGCGAGGCGCCACCGGTCTCGCGCAGCAGGTAGTCGGCGAACGCTGTGCGATCGGTTTCGGTCTGAAAGCCCAGCAGATCGAACCGGCACATGGCTCGGATCAGTTCGGCGTGCGCCGGATTGGTCATGAAGACAGCGGGAGCGGGGAACGGCGTGTGCAGGAACAGTCCGATGCGGTTCCGCAGCCCCGCCGCCCGCAACGCCTCCGCCAGGCACAGCAGATGGTAATCGTGCGCCCAGATCAGGTCATCGTGCCGTACCAGCTTCGCGATCGCCCGAGCGAACAATTCGTTCACCCGACGATAACCGGCGAACTCCGCCCAGTCGAAATGCGCGTGGCCGACCTGATAGTGCAGCGTCGGCCACAGGGTCCCGTTGGCAAAGCCTCGATAGAACTCGTCGTAGTCGCGACGCGAGAGATCGACGGTGAACAGTGTGATCGGCCCCACCGTCCGTTCGGCGGTCGTCGTGGCGACAGGGTCGTCGGCGATCTCGCCGCTCCAGCCGAACCAGATGCCGCCGTTCTGCTTCAGGGCATCCAGCACACCGGCCGCCAGCCCGCCGGAGGTCGGTTCACCTTCCGTGATCGGCGCCACCCGGTTGGAGACGACGACCAGGCGCGACACTCACGCCGCTTCCGGGATCGGTTCCAGCAGTTGCTGCCGGCGCAGCAGGTTGCGATACGGGCCGGGTCGCGACGCCAGCACATCGGGCGGACCGTCATCGATGATGCGACCGTGATCCATCACGATGATCCGGTCGAAGCGCGTCAGGGTCGACAGGCGATGCGCAATGGCAATCACCGTGCGTCCCTGCATCAGCCGGTCGAGCGCATCCTGGATCGCCTGTTCGCTCTCGCTGTCCAGCGCGCTGGTGGCTTCGTCCAGCAGCAGGATCGGCGCGTCCTTCAGCAGGGCGCGCGCAATCGCCAGGCGCTGGCGCTGTCCGCCCGAGAGCTTCACGCCGCGATCGCCGACCATGGTGGCGAAGCCGTCCGGCAGCGCCTCGATAAACTCGCGGCAGTGCGCCATCTCGGCGGCGGCCAGCACCTCCTCCTCCGGCGCATCGGGCCGCGCATAACGGATGTTCTCGATCACCGTGCGGTGGAACAGGCTGATGTCCTGCGGCACGATCGCCATCGTCGCGCGCAGGCTCTCCTGCGTCACGTCGCGAATGTCCTGCCCATCGATCAGGATGCGGCCGCCCTCGATGTCGTAGAAGCGCTGCAGCAGCGCCAGCACGGTGGACTTGCCGGCGCCCGAGTAGCCGACCAGGCCCACGCGCTGACCCGGCTCGATGGTCAAATCGAACTCGCGCAGCACCGACGCACGCCCGGGGTAGGCGAAGCGGACCTGATCGAATGTCACCTCGCCGGGACCCGGCAGCAGCAGCCTGGCATCCTCCCGGTCGGGCAGTTCATGCTCGGTCAGCAGCGCGTCGATCGCTTCCTCGAGCCGCGCGATGTGCTGCGTCAGATCGACCAGTGCCACGGCGAGATCACGCGTCGAGTGCAGGATGCCGAGCGAGAGCGCGGTGACCAGCACCAGATCGCCCACAGTGGCCTGGCCCTGCTGCCACAGCAGAATGCCCCAGGCGACCACGCCGGCGATCAGCGCCGCGGTGATCACCGCATGGATCAGGCGCAGCCGCTCCAGGTAGAGCAGACTGGTGCGGCGCGCGCCCATCTCGACGCCGATCGTGGCGCCGATGCGCTTCTGCTCGCGGAACGTGGCGCCGAAAGCCCGCACCACGCCCATGTTCGAGATCACGTCGACCAGCTCGCCGTCGACCGCCGCCGCCTTCGATGCGAAGCTGCGATGCAGCGGCGTCCCACGCCGCGCAAGATGGAACACCAGCGCACCGAGACCCGCCGCGAAGGCGACCAGTGCGGCCGCCATCGTCAGGTTCACAAATCCGATGAAGATGATGGCGCAAACCACGCCGACGCAGGGCGGCAGCACGTTCCACGACCCGGTGTTCTCGGTGATGAAGGCGGCGTTGGCGGTCGCGGTGATGCGGCTGGCCAGCGCACCCGGCAGCCGTTCCGCGAAATAGCTCGGCGAGTGGCCGGACAGATGGCGGAACAGGTCGCGCCTGATATCGCCGGTCACCGCCACGAATGTATAGGCAGCGGCCCAGCCGGCGACGCGCCACAGCAGATTGTCGGCGGCGACCAGCGTGCATAGCAGGGTGAAGGCCCACCACACGCGGCCGTCCATGCTCGGGCCGGCGGCGACGATGTCGATCAGGTGCTTGAGCCCATACTGCGCGGAAACGGCACATGTGACGGCCACCAGAACCGAAACGAAAACGATCGCGTGGCCCCACGGATGGCGGCGCACGTACTGCCACAGGAAGCCAGCCGGGCGCACGCGCAGACGCGGCAGCGCGACCGCGTCTTGCCCAAATCTTGCCGTATTCTTCGCCATTTCACCCGCCCCGTGGCGATTCCCGGCGGAAGACCTGCCGATATTTCGCCACATTCCCCATCTATAACGACTAAGTGATAAGCGCGGGCCCTATGTGAAGTCAAGCCTCAGAAGAGCAGCGCGGAATACTTATTGAACGCAAATAAAGGTCGGGGTCCGCCTGCATGCGCATTGCTCAAATATCTCCGCTGTTCGAAGCGGTGCCGCCTAAACTGTACGGTGGTACCGAGCGGGTTGTCTATTCCCTCACCGAGGAACTTGTCGCGATGGGTCATGACGTGACCCTGTTCGCCAGCGGTGATTCGATCACTTCCGCCACCCTCGCGCCAATGCGCGACAAGGCGCTGCGGCTCGATCCGACGGTCATCGATTGGATCGCCATCTACATGCGGATGATGGAGCTGATCTATCGGCGCGCCGACGAGTTCGATGTGCTGCATTTTCACACCGACTACTTCCCGCTGTCGCTGTTCAGCCGCCAGCGCACACCGTTCCTCACGACGCTGCATGGCCGGCTCGACATACCGGAGTTCAAGGACGTCTATGAGCAGTTCGACGCGCCGTTCGTGTCGATCTCGAACAGTCAGCGCCGGCCGATCCCCAACCTCAACTGGATCCGCACGGTGCATCACGGCATGCCGGCGGCCCTGCTCACGCCGCAACCGGTGAAGCAGCAGTATCTGGCCTTTCTGGGACGCATCTCGCCGGAGAAGGGCGTGGACAAGGCGATCCGCATCGCGGGCGCGGCCGGCATGAAGCTGATGATCGCCGCCAAGGTCGATAACGCCGACCGCGCCTACTATGAGAGCGAGATCGAGCCGCTCATCAGACAGAGCCCGCATGTCGAATTCATCGGCGAAATCAACGACAGTCAGAAGCCGGCATTCTTATCCGGTGCCCATGCGCTGCTGTTCCCGATCGACTGGCCGGAACCGTTCGGCCTGGTGATGATCGAAGCGATGGCCTGTGGCACGCCGGTGATCGCCTTCAACCGCGGCTCGGTGCCCGAGGTGGTCGACGACCAGTTGACCGGCTTCATCGTGCGCGACGAGACGACCGCCGTCGCCGCTGTAGACCGGCTGGGCGAACTGGACCGCAATCTGGTGCGCCAGCAGTTCGAGCGCCGCTTCACCGCTCGGCGCATGGCCGAGAACTATCTCGACGTTTACGAGGAGCTAAGCATCGAAACCGCTCCGCGGCTGCGTGCGGTCATCGCCTGACAGAGCCTCTGAGACCACCTGCCGAAGCGTCCAGTACCGGTCCGCAGGGCTCGCTTCAGCTAGCACCGTGGCCTACAGCGAGTCCCCGAGCGGTCGCCAATCCAGCAGGTCCTCGGGCGCTTCGTCCCAGTGACGATCCCACGCGGTGACGCCCGAGCGATGTCGGGCGACGGCCTTGGCCGCCTCGTCCGGCGAAGACCATCGACCAGATCGGCGATCGGCGAAATGCACGAGCCAGCTCCCCCGAACCTTGATCAACCGGAGAATGCCTGCCGCTGTCGGATACTCATATGCCATCGGCGGATCTGCTTCGCCCCTGTTGTTGAACCTCGCTCAATGGTGCCGATGAGCCCGCAACCTGTCTAGAAGCTGGACCAACCCCCGCGGCAGTCGAGCTCACACGACATCGCGAGCAGATCGGCATTGGGTCCCGCCGCGCGATCACGCAATATCCGGCTTGGCTGCCAGAGCCGCGGGAGCAGCGAATGGCGGAGGATGAGCTGCGGGTGGGGTCGGGGCACGTGGTCGCGCTCCGTCTGTTCGACCTTGCCTACGAGATCGACCTGAGGCGCGCCGAGCAACTCTGGGCGCGGCGGGCCCAGGGTGCGAGCGCACGCAGCAGACTGGTCGGCACGCCCCCGAAAGCGGTGTCTTTTGGCGTGCCTCCGCTGGCGCTGGAGCTCGAGACCGTGGCGTTGGAGGTCGATGGGCTGCCGGTTCACGCCACCGCCAGCGTCCGTCTTTACGATTTTGGAATCGCTGCCCTGGCGCTGCGTCTGCCGGCGCAGGACCTGACCTGGACCGCCTTCACCCGACTGGTGAACCAGACCGATTTGGCGATCGGCCCGGCGGCAGAGAGCGAAGTCTGGAACGCGTTGCTGGCGCAATTGCGGGGTCTGCTCGGCGAGGCGCTGGATCGTCCAACAGCGGCGTCGCTGCAGGAGGACTATCTGGTCGCCCTGGTGGATGCCTTCGACGAGCACGTCACGGCCGATGCGCTGTTGGAGCGCGCCGATCTGGTTCCCCTACTCTCGGGCGAACAGCAGCCTCTATCCGACGGCGCGCGGCGCGATTTGCTGCGGCAGCGCTTCTCCTACCATCCGGACGACCTGGCCGTGATCACATGGGACCGTGCCTTCATCTACGATCCGCAGCGCGAGACAGATGTCGCGGACGTGCTGGAGATGGCGAACGCCCAGCTTCTGGAAATGCGGACCTACGACGAAACGCTGGATGATGAGCTGCCGCGCGTGCGCGACCTGGTCGAGGCTGCGCGACGACGGACCAACCTGCTCGCGTCCCGTCGCTATGCGCGGCTCGCGCGGCGGTTGCATACACTGGTGGCCGAGGTCACCGAACTTGCCGAACGAGTGGACAATGCCTTGCAGGTGACCGAGGACGTCTACCTCGCGCGGGTCTACGCCGCGGCGATCGAGCTGTTCCGCGTGCGCAGCGTCAGTGCCGCGGTGGACCGCAAGCTCGCGATCATCCGGGAGACCTACATGGCGTTGCACAGCGAGGCGGCCGGCGCCCGGGCCGAGCTGCTGGAGATCGCAATTCTGGTGCTGATCGCTGTGGAGATTGTCCTGTCGCTGGTGCCGCACTGATGTCGAGCGAGAAGCATCATCGGGGTTGTGCAAGGCAGCCGCCTGGCCCGCGATCCCGCGGCGGAGCACGGTGTCCCCAGTCGCGAAGATCGTGCGGTCGGCAACGGCCTTCAATTTTTACGCGGAGGAAAAAGGGAGGACCTTGGAATCCGCGGAGAAAAGCCCTATGCGCTTCGCGCGAGGCGCAAAACTTGTCTACTCAGCGACCTCCGCGGTCCTCCCTTTTTCCTCCGCGTAAAGATTACGCCAGACCGAACCGCACTGACGGTGCGTTGAACGCCACGCGAGCACCCACAGCCTAAACGGCCGTAGGCTGCCGCCGGATCACAGGCTTGCACGCCCGAAAGCCGACGCCTAAGCAACCCCGGAGCGTCTCGGGAGACCGACATGGACCAACCCCTGCCCACTGACCCGCACGCCGAAATTCGCGACGAGGTTGCGAAGCTCTGCGCCCGCTTCCCCGGCGAATACTGGCGCAAGCTGGACCAAAAGCGGGAATACCCGACCGAGTTCGTCCGCGCCCTCACCGAGGCCGGGTATCTGGCCGCGCTGATCCCCGAGGAATACGGCGGCGCCGGCCTGCCGCTCTCGGCCGCCGCGGCGATCCTCGAGACGATCCATGCCGAGGGCTGCAATGGCGCCGCCTGCCACGCGCAGATGTACATCATGGGCACCATCCTGCGGCATGGCTCGCCCAAACAGAAGCAGGAATACCTGCCGAAGATCGCCACCGGCGACCTGCGTTTGCAGGCATTCGGCGTCACCGAGCCGAGCAGCGGCACCGATACCACCTCGCTGCGCACCTTCGCCAAACGCGAGGGCGACCATTACGTGGTGAACGGCCAGAAGGTGTGGACCAGCCGCGCCGAGCATTCCGATCTGATGCTGCTGCTCGCGCGCACCACGCCGCGCGACCAGGCGAAGAAGCGCACCGACGGGCTTTCCACCTTCATCGTCGATATGCGTGAAACCGTCGGCCACGGCATGACCATCCGGCCGATCCGCACCATGATGAACCACAACTCGACCGAGATATTCTTCGACAACATGATCGTGCCCGCGGGGAACCTGGTCGGCGAGGAGGGCAGGGGCTTCCGCTACATCATCGACGGCATGAACGCCGAACGTCTGCTGATTGCAGCGGAAAGCATCGGTGACGCCAAATGGTTCCTGAAGAAGGCCACCGACTATGCGCGCGACCGCGTCGTGTTCGGGCGGCCGATCGGGCAGAACCAGGGCATCCAGTTCCCGCTCGCCCGCGCCTACGCCCAGATGCGTGCCGCAGAACTGATGATCCGCGACGGTTGCGCGAAGTTCGAGGCGGGGCTTACGCCGGGCGAGGAAGCCAACATGGCCAAGCTGCTCGGTGCGGACGCGGCGTGGGCGGCGGCCGAGGCGTGCCTGCAGACGCATGGCGGGTTCGGCTTCGCCGAGGAATACGACGTCGAGCGCAAATTCCGGGAAACCCGACTTTATCAGGTGGCGCCGATCAGCACCAACCTGATTCTCTCGTATATCGCCGAACACGTGCTTGGATTGCCGCGCAGCTACTGAGTTCGCGGCAGCCTGCCAGCGGGTGGGTTGCTGGGGGCCTGCAGGTCACCGCCTTGCGTCGCCAAGACAGAAGGGCGAATCGCTTCGCCCTAATGCCCATTGAGTAGCAGGCCAGTGTCATCCGTGGTTGGAGACGGATGCCATCCAACCACGTGGTGTCGCCACCGTGGTCAGGACCATAGCCAAAGGCAGGGCCATGATGTTGCTGAAACGAATCGATATTGTCGATCACGGCAAGTCCAGGCAGCGTCAATGTCGGGTCACTGCTGTGGAGAAGCGATATTTCGCTATCGAAATACGCTTCGCTGTTGAACACGCCATCGACGCTCGGGTCGTATGCGCCATACTTGGGATCGTGCAAAAATGCGATAGTGTCGGTCAATATGGCCCCGGTCACTTTGTCGGTGATCAGACCGTGTAAGGCACCATTGGTGGCGTCGAAATCGGTCTCCACGCCGTACCATTTGCCTTCTTCGACTCGGACGCCAAGGTCGATGTCGGCGACAACGTTGGGGGTCACCGCAAAAAGGTGCCAGGTATGGGTCTCTGCCGACGCGACGATGCCCGCATCAGGCGCTTCGCCAGGGTCAATGGTACCGTCGAGATTTTCAAAGCCAACCTGCATCGCCCAGTCCAGGATATTCTCTGTTCCAACCGGACAGCCACAAAGGAGGAAACCGGGGTTGTTGGGGTCCTCCACAGCGACCGCTGGATCGATATCGCTAATTGGTCAACTCGAACGTCCGCTCGCGTCATGTAGAAGTCCGATGATTCAATCGGGCGATAGATGCCTTGGCTGACGGCTATGCCGGGAAGGGTCGCCAGCGCTTTCGTTAAATGACCGAAGGCGTCGGTCGTCTCGATCACCACTGCGGAAGGCTGAGGCGCGGTTGAGTCTGACTGACCTGCGCCGTATCAAACCAGCCTGTCGGAAAGCTGCTGTCCTTGAACGTTCCGATCGAAGCGCGCTGGAACGTCTCCGGGCTGCCGGTGAATGTCGTTGACGCCTTGCCACCCTTGGCCATTGTTGTGCTCCCGTTCTAGTCTTTTGGTCAGTCCGTGACGAACCTGCGCAGCGGGACTCGCTGCGCGACGGACCGGCCGACGAAGTGCACGGCGCTTGGCGTTTAGCGCAATAAGACCCGGGTGCAGACGTCCGCTAATTCTGGCTTAACCTTGTAAATCGGCCCGGGAGGTTCAGGAACGCGCTACCAGTCCTGCGGCGTCACCTCGGCCACCGGCAGACCGGCCGCCATCCAGGCCTCGCGACCGCCGCGGTACCAGTAGACCTCGGAATAGCCGAGGGCGACCAGCCGCAGCGCGAGATTGCGACCCTGGAAGCGCTCCGCGTTCCACCCCACGGTGACGATGGGCGTGTCCAGATTGCCACCGGTCAATTGGCGCATCTTCTTGCGCAGGCGCACCTGTGGCTCGTCGGACGTACTGCCGCCGACGCCGACACCCCCCAAGACGATGGCGCCCGGGATCGACTGACCCACGGGTTCGAGGCATCAAGCACCAGCGGCCTGCGTTCCTGCATCAATGCGGCCAGATCCGAGGCCCGGATGGTTCGCACGCCCGGAGCGGCGAGCGGCGTCGGTGCGTCATACGTGGTGTGCAGGGCTTCGTCCGCCGGCAGGCCGTGATCGGCATCCTCATCGGCGTGATCGCGTATTCCGGCGAGCCGCAACCCGTCGCGCATGCGCGCGATCTGCGCGACTGCAACGGGGTTCGACACCGCGAGGGGGTAATAGCTTCGTGCGGTCAGTGTTGGCCAAGCCCGGATGGCCTCAGCTGCGCTTTGTCGGGCCGCTGCCATGTCGCGCGCCAGAGCCTGCGCCGCAGCGACGGCCGCATGGATATTGCCGCGCTTTTCGGGACTGTCGCTGGGATGAGCTGCCAGAGCCTTTTGCAGCCAGGAAACAGCCTCGTCATACCGCCCTAGAAACAACAGTGCGTAGCCCATGAAGTGGTAGCGGATGAATACCGCTGGGTTGCGGCATCACTTGGATTGACTGCTCGATCGCCGGGATCGCCTCGGCGGCCATACCATCATGGATGCGGCAGATGCCGAGCGTCAGATGAGGACCGCTCAGGTCCGGGTCGTCGAGGCCCGCCGCGGCTGCGTCCGGACAACGCCGCTGCATCGCCAGCAGGTAAAATTCACCCCCATCACGAGTTGCTCTTCCGCGCGATGAGTTCGGCCCGGGTAATCACATCCTCTACGCGGCGAAGGTTCGCGGGTGCCCCAGGGTCGTCGCTCCAGGGATTGATGCTGTTCAACAGGGTCTTCGGCCAGTCCGGCCAGCGCGACAGCTGAATTCGGGTCCAGTGCCGCCGCATGCTCGATAAAGCGCGATCACCTGGTCATTTGTCCGCGGGTTCGTCGGCCGGCCATACAGCGCGGCGCCGGCGCGTATCAAGTAGTTGGCGGTGCCGCGCGCCTGGGTCACCGCGAAGATGTGTCGGCGTCGGCCACCCGGGACCACAGGG
>CAWCDM010000126.1:0-77399 GCA_963794185.1 uncultured Alphaproteobacteria bacterium
GATGGCGCCAACCTAGCGCGGGCGGGGAAGCCTTGGCAAAGTGCCGGCCAATCGGCGCCAAACTAAGAACTGGGAGACATCGCATGCTGACCCGACGCAACCTGCTGGCCGCCTCGGCCGCCACCGTTGCCGCGCCCGCGGTGCTGACCGGCGCGCACGCCGCCACGCCGAAGGGCGTCGCGGTGATGGCCAAGCAGATCGACGACATCGTCAGCTTCGATCCGGCGGAGTCCTACGAATTCACCAACAACGAGGTCGACGCCAACTGCTACCGACGGCTGGTCCGGCCCGATGCGGACGATGCGACCAAGATCGCAGGCGACCTCGCCGAGAGCTGGACGTCAGCCCCGACGGCCTGACCTTCACCTTCCAGCCTGCGCCGCGATGCGAAATTCGAATCCGGCAATCCGGTCACCGCCAACGATGCCGCGTTCAGCCTGCATCGCGTGGTGAAGCTGAACAAGACGCCGGGCTTCATCATCACCCAGTTCGGCTTCAAGCCGGACAACGTCGAGAAGATGGTCCGCGCGCTGGACGACTACACGCTGGAGATGAAGCTGCCGCAGGCGCAGGCGACCAGCTTCGTGCTGTACTGCCTGACCGCCAATGTCGGCAGCGTGGTGGACATGGAGACGGTGCATGGCGAACCAGACCAACGGCGATCTCGGCAACGGCTGGCTGAAGACGCACTCGGCCGGCGCGGGCCCTTACAAGCTCACCGTCATGGCAGGCGAGCGACCACGTGATCATCGATGCCAATCCGAACGCGGCCGAGAAGGCGCTGATGTCGCGCATCGTGCATGCGCCATGTCGCCGATCCGTCGGCGCAGCTTCTGCTGCTGCAGAAGGGCGATGCCGACATCGCGCGCGACCTCGGCGCGGATCAGCTCAAGAGCATCGCCAGCAACAAGAACCTGACGGTGAACGCATCGCCGCAGGGCACGTCGATGTATATCGCGATGAACCAGGCGATGCCGGAACTGGCCAAGCCGCAGGTGCACCAGGCGATCAAGTGGGCGATCGACTACGACGCGATCGCGAAGAACATCACGCCGGACACCTGGAGCGTCTGCCAGGCATTCCTGCCCGATGCGCTGCCCGGCGCGCTGAAGGACAACCCGTTCCGCAAGGACGTCGCGAAGGCGAAGCAGCTGCTGGCCGAGGCCGGGCTGGCGGACGGGTTCGCGGTGAACATGGACTACATTTCGCAGTCGCCGTACGCCGATATCGCGCAGGCGATCCAGGCGGACCTCGCGGCGATCGGCATCAAGGTGCAGCTGCTGCCCGGCGAGCAGAAGCAGGTGATCACCAAGACCCGCGCGCGGCAGCACCAGTTGGCGATGCTGGTGTGGGGCACCGACTACTTCGACCCCAACTCGAACGCGCAGGCGTGGTGCGAGAACCCCGACGATTCCGATGCCGAGCAAGCTGAAGATCCTCGCCTGGCGCAGCCATTTCGTCGACAAGGAGCTGACCGCCGCGTCGCAGGCGGCGGTGCGCGAGCTGGATCCGGCGAAGCGCATCGCGCTGTACCAGACGATGCAGCGGCAGTTCATGGAGCGCGCGCCGTTCGCCATGCTGCTGCAGAAGAATGCGGTGGCGGTGCTGGGCAAGGGCGTGTCCGGCTTCCACGTCGGGCCGATGCCCGACTACACCAAGTACGCGCAGATCACCAAGGCGTGAACGCCACGGCTGCAGATGCTGGCGGGCAGTTTCGCCAGCATCCCACTCACCTTGTTCGGTCTTGTCCTGGTCACGTTCCTGATCGGGCGGGTGATGCCGATCGATCCGGTGATCGCGATCGCCGGCGATCATGCGCCGCCCGACGTGATCGCCGCGGTGCGCGAGCAGCTTGGCCTCGACAAGCCGTTGTTCGTGCAGTTCTGGATCTATCTGGTCGAACCTGCTGCACGGCGATCTCGGCCGGTCGGTGATGACCTCGCATCCGGTCACCGCGGACATCGCGCAGTTCTTTCCGGCGACACTGGAACTGGCGACGACGGCGATGATCATCGCCATCGTCGTCGGCGTGCCGCTCGGCGTGTTCGCCGCGGCACGGCAAGGCTCGCGCTTCGATCACGTGGTGCGGGTGGTGAGCCTCGCGGGCCAGTCGGTGCCGGTGTTCGTGCTCGGCCTGATGTGCCTGCTGGTGTTCTACGTCAAGCTCGGCATCGCGCCCGGCACCGGACAGCTCGACGTGGCGTATGAGGGCCTGGTGCCGCGCGTCACCGGCATGCTGGTGCTGGACTCGGCGATCGCCGGCGATTGGGATTCGTTCTGGGATGCGCTGGCGCATCTGGCGCAGCCGGCGCTGGTGCTGGCGTATTTCTCCATGGCCTACATCACGCGCATGACACGCGCGTTCATGATCGAGTCGCTGGCCGGCGAATACATCATCACCGCGCGCGCCAAGGGATTGTCGGCAGCGCGCATCCTGTGGCGGCATGCGTTCGGCAACATCGCGGTGCGTCTGGTGACCGTGCTGGCGCTGGCCTATGCCGGATTGCTGGAGGGCGCGGTGATCACCGAGACGGTATTCTCCTGGCCCGGTCTGGGACTTTACCTGACGGTGTCGCTGTTGAATGCCGACATGAATGCGGTGCTGGGCGCCACGCTCGTGGTCGGGCTGGTGTATCTCGTGCTGAACCTGCTGGCCGACGTGCTGTACCGGCTGCTGGACCCGCGCGTCGCATGAGCGGCGTGCTGTCGCGCGAATGGCTGCTGAGCGAGACGCCGGCATCGCGCGCGCATGCCGCCTGGGTGCGGCGCTATCGCGGCTGGCTGCAGTTCCGCACCAACGGGCTTGCGATGGTCGGGCTGGTGACGGTGGCGATCATGATCGTCGCCTCGCTCGCGGCGCCGCTGCTGGCGCTGCAGGATCCGAGCGCGCAGGACCTCGCCGGACGCCTGGCGCCGCCATCGGCCGCGCATTGGTTCGGCACCGACGAACTGGGGCGCGACATCTATTCCCGCATCCTGTACGGCGGGCGCGTGACGCTGGGGATGGTGGTGTCCGTCGTGCTGCTGGTTGCGCCGCTCGGGCTCGCGGTGGGCAGCGTCGCGGGTTATCTGGGCGGGATGGCGGATCGCGTGCTGATGCGCGTGACCGATGTGTTCCTGGCATTTCCCGCGGCTTGTGCTGGCGCTTGCATTTGTCGCGGCGCTGAAGCCCGGCATCACCAGCGCGATCATCGCGATCGCACTGACCGCGTGGCCGCCCTATGCGCGACTGGCGCGGGCGGACACGCTGACCGTGCGCGGCAGCGACTTCATCGCCGCGGTGCGGCTGGCGGGCGCGGGGAGCGGTCGCATCATCCTGCGCCACATCGTGCCGCTGTGCCTGTCCAGCGTCATCGTGCGCGTGACGCTCGACATGAGCGGCATCATCCTGACCGCGGCGGCGCTCGGTTTTCTCGGCATGGGCGCGCAGCCGCCGATGCCGGAATGGGGCACCATGATCGCATCGTCGCGCGCGTTCATCCTGGATCAGTGGTGGGTGCCGACGATCCCCGGCGTGGCGATCTTCGTCGCGTCGCTGGCGTTCAACCTGCTGGGGGATGGGATGCGGGATGTGCTCGATCCGCGGCAGCGATAAACAGGAAAATGCACCACAAAGACACAGAAAGACACAGAGAAGCGAACATGTGCGCTTCGCGCGCAGCGCCAAGTCCTGCCTCTCTGTGTCTTTGTGTCTTTGTGGTGAATGCTTTCTTACTTTGCACGTGCAGGTAAGGAATGCTGGTCGAGATCCGCAACCTGCGCGTCCAGTTCCCCACCGCCACCGGCTTTTCCGACGCCGTGCGCAACGTCTCCTTCACGCTCGGCCAGGAAAAGCTCGGCATCGTCGGCGAATCCGGTTCCGGCAAGTCGCTGACCGCGCGTTCGATCCTGCGCCTGCTGCCATCCAATGCTGTCACCACCGCGGACAAGCTCGAGTTCGACGGCATCGACATCCTGCACGCCGATGAAGCCGCACTCCGTCGCATCCGCGGCGCGCGGGCCGGCCTGATCCTGCAGGACCCGAAGTTCTCGCTCAATCCGGTGATGACCGCCGGCGCACAGATCGCGGAAGCTTGGCGCGTGCATCGCGGCGGCAGCCGCAAGCTTGCCGAACGCGCGGCGATCGAGCTGCTGGCGCAGGTCCAGATCCGCGACCCCAGGCATGTCGCGCAGGCCTATCCGCACGAACTCTCCGGCGGCATGGGACAGCGCGTGATGATCGCGATGATGCTGGCGCCCGACCCGGAGCTGCTGATCGCCGATGAACCGACCAGCGCGCTCGACGCCACGGTGCAGGCGGAAATCCTGCGCCTGATCGAGGACCTGGTGTCGCGCAGGGGAATGGGCCTGATCCTGATCAGCCACGACCTGCCGCTGGTCTCGCACTTCTGCGACCGCGTCGCGGTGATGTATGCGGGGCGCGTGGTGGAGGAGGTGGCGGCGGCAGATTTGATGCACGCGCGGCATCCCTATACGCGCGGCCTGCTGGAATGCCTGCCGACGCTCAGCCACAAGAAGCCACGCCTCATCGTGATGCAGCGGGACCCGTCATGGCTGGAGCAATGATCGAGGTCGCGGGGCTTTCGGTACGCTTCGGCAAGACCGAGGCGGTGAAATCGCTCTCGTTCGACGTGGAACGCGGCGAAAGCTTCGGCATCGTCGGCGAGTCGGGTTCCGGCAAGTCGACCGTGCTGCGCGCCTTGTCCGGGCTTAATCCGAATTGGACCGGCAGGATGTCGGTTGACGGCAAGGCGCTGATGACACGCCGGTCGAAGGACTTCTATCGCCGCGTGCAGATGGTGTTCCAGGACCCGTACGGCTCGCTGCATCCGCGCCAGACGGTGGATCGGCTGCTGAGCGAACCGCTGCTGGTGCATGGCATGGACAACGTCGAGCGGCGGATCATGCGCGGGCTGAACGAGGTGGCGCTGCCGGATGCGATCCGCTTCCGCTACCCGCACCAGCTCTCGGGCGGACAGCGCCAGCGCGTGGCGATCGCGCGGGCGCTGATGGCGGAACCGCAGGTGCTGCTGCTCGATGAGCCGACCAGCGCGCTGGATGTCTCGGTGCAGGCGGAGGTTTTGAATTTGCTGTCGGATCTGCAGCAGGCGCATCGTCTGACGTACGTGCTGGTCAGTCACAACCTGGCGGTTGTCGCGCATCTGTGCGCGCGGATCGGCGTGATGCAGGCCGGTGAGCTGGTCGAGCTGTTGTCGGCGGACGATCTGCGTGCCGGCCGCACGCGCCATCCGCACACCGCGGCGCTGCGCGAGCTGAGCATCGAACTGGAAGAGCCGGAAACCACCACGGGAGAAAATTCATGAGCGACGACTGGCGGCGCACGCACGACTGGGGCGCACTGACGCGCGCGGAGATCGCCGCCGCGCGCGATGCCGGTGCATTGCCGGTGCTGACGGTCGGTTCGGTGGAGCAGCATGCGGATCATCTGCCGGTCGATACCGACACGCTGTCGGCGTATCGCATCACGCTGGCCGCAGCCGATTGTTGCCCGGCGCCGCATGTGCTGGTGCTGCCGCCGCCGTCGTTCGGCTTCTCGCCGCATCATCGCGCCTGGGCGGGCACGATTACGCTGTCGCTGGAGACGTTCGTCGGGCTGGTGACCGACGTGGCGGAGAGCCTGCACCGCACCGGATTCAAACGCCTGTTGATCGTCAACGGCCACGGTGGCAATCAAAGCCCGCTGGCGTCCGCCTGCACCGCGCTGGCAAGTCGTGGGTTGGAGGTCGGCTATGTGAACTACATGTCGCCTGGGCAGAAGCAATGGCTGGAGGTATTGCCCGGCGCGCTGCGCGGCGTCGGGCCATGCGTGCGCATATGAGACCGCCATGCAGCTTGCACTGCGTCCGGCGGAAACGGCGGATCGCATTGCGGCGCGCATCGGCAGCCTGCCGCCGCGTCTGCAGCCTTCCTACATTGCCGGCAACGCGCCCGATCCGCTGCGTCCTGCCGGGGCATTCTGGGCGTCGATCTTCGCCGCCGGCGATGTGGGCTATTATGGCGATCCGGCCGCCGCGACGAAGGCTGCCGGCGAGGCGCTGATCGAAGCCACCGTGTCAGCGCTGGCACAGTTCTTCGCGGATTTCGCCAGCGCGCAGTTGCGCGTGGGGACGTAGGAGTCGCCGCGAATAAACCGACGTCAGGTGTCACAGGGACGCCGCCTCGTGTCGTCATCCCCGCGAAAGCGGGGACCCAGTTGCAGCAGTCTGGGTCCCCGCTTTCGCGGGGATGACCGCAAGAGCGGTGATGTCGACAAGAGCGGTGATGACGACAAGAACGAAGCGCCGTTCGCAACTGGACGCCGTCGGTGCACGGCGAGCCGTTAGCCAACTGCGGTGCGCCACCGCCGAATTGACGCCCGTCATGGCGCGTTTCCGGATGCCAGACCGACACTGGCGTTCCGCCGGGAGTTGGCCGGCTGGTCGCGACGGGATATCAAAATTGCCCGGCCAGGGGGACGGGTGGAATGGAACATGCGGCGGGAGCCTCGGAGCGGGAGCGTCGTCACCACCTTCACCTGCCCGATCCGCACCTGCCGCATGGGCTCGTCACCTTTCCGCGCCGCCTGTTGCCTTGGATCGAGCCGTGGTTTCTCGCCTACGCATGCCTTGGCGTCGTGCAGGGCGGCATGTTGCCGATGCTGCTGCCGCTGTCCGCCGGCGGGTCGACGCACGCGGGCACGATTGTCGGTGTGATGAACCTCGCCGGCTTGACCGCACCATTCTGGGGCCATCTCGCCGATCGCCGGCGGCTGCACCGGCAGATTCTGCTGGCCGGCATGCTGGCCGCGTTGCTCGCCCTTGTTTTGATGCCGGCACAGCTCAGCCTGCCTCTCAAGGCTGCGCTGGCATTGATCCTTGGCCTCGGCTTTGCCGCCGCGAACACGGTGGCGAACATGTTCATCGTCGAGGTGCGGCCGCCCGAGGAATGGGATGCCCGCATCGGCGCGCTGCAGGCGTTCAGCGGGCTCGGCCAGGTCGTGGGTCTGCTGCTGGCGGGGTTCATCGGTGGCCGCTACGCGCTCGCCTACGCGGTCGCAGCCGCGTTGGTGGCCGCGGCCGTGCCGATGGCGTGGCTGACATTGCGCGGCATTCAGGTCCCGGTTCCGCGCGCCGCGGCGGCAGCGCACCCGCCGCTCGGCGGTGAGGGTTGGGCCGGTTCGCCACAGCGGCTGTTCCATATCGTCACCTGGAGGGGGCTCGGGACGCTGCTGCGCGAACTCGAAATGCCGTTCGCACGCCTGATGATCGTCTGGTTCGTAGCGTTCGTCGCAATCAGCGCGGTGCTGACGATGTTCCCGCTCGCGCTTATCCGGGAGTTCGGCGTGTCGACGGGATTGCCCGCCACCACCTACGCCTTCGCCGCGGCTGCCAGCCTGGCGATGTATCCGCTGGCGGCGCGCACCGCGAAACAGCGCGGCGCGCGCCCTGTGCTGCGGACGGGTTTCGCCGCCCGCGCCATTGCCATCGCGATCCTGGCCGTTGCGTTCCTATCGGGGATGTTGGGCGTACCGCTGGCGCTGGCCGGATTTGTCGTTCTGGTGATGGCGTGGCCGCTGCTTGGCGTCAGCGGTACGGCGCTTGCGGCGCACCTCGCACCCGGTGAGAAGGGTGAGGCGCTTGGTCTGTTCAACGCATCCTCATCGTTGGCCGGCGCCATCGGTGCGTTCCTCGGCGGTTGGGCGATGGAGACGGTCGGCTACGGCGCGGTCTGCATGGTGGGCGCGGTCGTGGTGGGGCTTGCGGTGCTGTGTGGGGGCGGCGAGAACACAGGACCGGTGACGGGTGCCTGAAGGGCGCTGCCGCGGTCGGCGCGAGGCGTCCCACCGACGGTTTGGCCGGAGCTAGCTTCGGGCCGGATGCAGGCGGGCCTGTATCGCCATCCGGACGGCGGCGTTGGCGGCGCCGAACCCTGCATAGCCGTCACGGCGTTCGACGATCTCGAAGAAGAACCGGTCCTGGAAAGAGTCGGTATAGGTGTGCCGGAACTCGCCGAGGGCGTCCCTGTCGTAGAGCAGTCCCAGTCGCTCCAGCTCCGCCGTGGTGGCGTCTTCCAGGCCGAGCCTGGCCGACACGTCCTCGTAGTAGCTGCCGGGAATGGCGAGCTTCGGCGCCTCGGATCGCTCCAGACGATCAACGGCAATTGCCGCGTCGGCGGTCGCGAATGCGATGTGGTGCACACCGGCGCCGGCGAAGGTGGACACGAAGCGGTTGGTGACCGTGTCCCGCGCCTCGGAGACATTGAATGTGAGCCGCAGGGCGCCCGTGCGGCTCACCATGGCCCGGCTCTGGATCAGGCCGTAGGGGTCGGGCAGGTCCCATACCGGCTGCGGCTCGAGCCCGAACAGAGCGCGCCAGAACAGGATGTATGTGTCCATGCGCCCTGCCGGTAGCGCGATCGCCAGATGGTCGATTGTGTCCAGCCCGGCGGTTTCCGGTTCGGTGGGCAGCGGGTGGAAATCCTCCTCCCAGATGGTCTTCCCGGACGGGTCACGACCGACGAGGTAGATCAGCGTTCCGTCCGGGCCGCGGACCGCGGGGATCTGGCGCTCGCCTTCACCGATCCGTTCCCGCCAGTCAGGTACAAGGAGCGCGCGCGCCCGAGCCACCACCCGGGCGGGATCGTCCACCCGCAGCGCCATGGCGCACACCGATGCGCCGTGGTGCTGGAAATGCTCATACGCCGCGCTGTCCGGCTCGCTGTTCAGGACAAGATTGATGTTCCCCTGGCGGTAGAGTTCGACCAACTTCGACCGGTGGCGGCCCGCATCGTGGAAGCCCAGACGGCGCAGCAGACCTGCCAATTCCTCACTCGCGGCGGTGTCCACGGCGAACTCCAGGAACTCGATGCCGTCGATCTCCGGAAGCGCCGGAAGCGTGTCCGGTCCGGTTGCCAGGGCCTCCACCAGGATCAGCGAGCGCAGGCCGTCGCGCGCGATCATCCGCGCAGGGGCCGAGCGGAAGTTGTCGTTGAACACCTCGAGCGACAATGGTCCCTTATAGCCGCTGGCCAGGACCGCGCGGACGAAGCCTTCGACCGGCAGGTCGCCCTGGTAGGGGAAGTTGCGGTAGTGCCGGCTCCAGGACAGGACGTCCATCGTCAGGCGCGGCGCATCGGCGAGCTGCACGAAGAAGATCCGGTCGCCCGGAATATCCGCCAGGCCCGTGGGGTCGTCGTTCAGGGCGAGAGTATGAAAACTGTCCACGATCAGGCCCAGCGCCGGATGCCCGGCCTGCTTGACGATATTCCAGGCGTGCTTCCAAAGCCGCACATGGCGGCCCCAGCTCAATGCCTCGTAGCCGATCCGCAGGCCCCGGCGGCCCGCCCGCTCGGCCATCACTGCGAGGTCCGCCGCGGCGCGCGCATCGTCGTCCAGCGCGGCCGGTTGCGTGTTGCTGCAGACCAGGACCAGATCGGCGCCCAGTTCCTGCATGATATCGAACCTGCGTTCCGCGCGATCCAGGTTCCGGCTGCGCTGCGGCTCGGGCATCGCCTCGAAGTCGCGAAACGGCTGATAGATGTCGATGGCGAGGCCGAGGTTCTCGCAGATGCGCCTGACATCGGCGGGCGAGCCGTCGAACGTGAGCAGATCGCTTTCCATGATCTCGACGCCGTCGAAGCCGACCGTTGCGGCGGCCTCCAGCTTGTCCACCAGCGAGCCGCTGAGCGCCACGGTCGCGATCGACTTGCGGAGGGGTCGTGCGTGCCGCGGCGCCGGGCTGATCGGTTCAGGCATTGTGAACCTCCCAATGGCCGGCAGGTTGCCTCTTCTCGTCATCCCCGCGAAAGCGGGGAACCAGGCGGCAACTAGTTCCCCGCTTTCGCGGGGATGACGACAAGCGCGGGGATGACGACAAGCGCGCGGATGACGACTGGAACGGAAAGCTGGTCTCAACTGACGCGGCCAACGCGCGGCGAGCCCTTGGGACCGCCATGCTACTTCGCCTTCTCGTCGATCAGTCGCGCGATCCGGCGCAGGGCCAGCAGGTAGCCCTGCGTGCCGAACCCGGCGATCACGCCATCGGCGCGCATGGACACGAAGGAGTGGTGGCGGAATTCCTCACGCTTATGGACGTTCGAGATGTGGATCTCGATGACCGGCGGGTCGAACGTGTTCAGGGCGTCCAGGATGGCGACCGAGGTGTGGGTGAACGCCGCCGGATTGATGACGATGCCGCCGGCGGTCTCCCGCGCCTCGTGGATCCAGTCGATGATCTCATACTCGCGGTTGCTCTGGTGGAAGCGGAGCTCGAGTTTGAGCTCCTTGGCCAGGGCACGGCAGTCCCGCTCGATATCGGCCAGCGTTTCGTGGCCGTAGATGTGCGGCTGACGCTTGCCCAGAAGGTTCAGGTTCGGGCCGTTCAGCACGCAAACGAGCCGGCTCATGCGAGTGCCCTCGGTGACCCCGCAGCAGCAAGAGTTTGGGCCCGCAACCGGTCGTAGTCCTGCTTGTCCACGGCAACCGCGCCTGGGTCGCCGAGGTCGTTCAGGTGGACCCGGTAGGTCTCCCGGGCGCTCCAGGCGGCGAGCGCCGCGACGATGGTCACGGCGAAGGTGATCGCGCCGATCGTCAGCGGGATGTTTGTCGAGCCGGGCGGCGCAACGGTTGCGAAGAGCGCCGGAAGCAGGGCGGTGATGGTCGTCCCGACGTTCTGCGAGATCGCCATCGCCGTGACCCGGGTGCGCGTCGGGAAAAGTTCGGGGTAGAAGCTTGGGAATATCGCGTTGTAGCCTTGGTAGACAATGCCCCACATCAGCAGCGACGTGACGATTGCCAGCGGCACGTTCCTGATGCTGATGGCGTAGAGGTAGACGAACGAGAGCAGCCCCGCGCCTAGCGCACCGATGATGACCGGGGGCCGGCGGCCGATCCTGTCCGACAGGTTGCCGACGAAGGGGATGACGATCACCGCCACAATGTTGCCCAGGACGGGTATCCACAGATACACGTCCTTGTCGAAGCCGATCCCGTAGGCCGCCTGCACGGCATAGGCTCCGCCGAACACCGCGGCGACCACCGGGATGACGTTCATCAGGGCCATGCAGACCACCCGGAGCATGTCCCTCCAGCTGTATTCGAAGGCCTGGATGATCGGCGAGCGCGGGACCGCGCCGTGCTCGCCCTCTTCGGCGAAGGCGGGCGTTTCCGCGACCTTGCGGCGAATGATGTAGCCCGCGACGATGACGACGAAGCTGAGGAAGAAGGGGATGCGCCAGCCCCAGGACCGGAACGCCTCGTCGGGCAGGTAATGCGCGAGCGGCAGGAAGACCGCCGCGGCGAGGATCTGTCCGGCCTGCACGCCCTGGAGGCTGAAGCTGGCGTAGTAGCCGCGGCGGCCGAACGGGGCGTGCTCGAGGATCATCGAACTGGCGCCGGAGATCTCCCCGGCGACCGCGAAGCCCTGGATCAGACGCAGTGCGACCAGCAGGACCGGCGCCAGGATGCCGGCCTGCTGGTAAGTCGGCAGGAACGCGACGGCCATCGTCGAGAAGCCCATGAGGAACATGCACAGGAGCAGCACGGTCTTGCGCCCGTGGGTGTCGCCCCAATGCCCAAGGAAGAAGGCGCCGATCGGCCTGGCGACGTAGCCGACGCCGTAGGTTGCCAGCGATGCGATGATGGCGACCTGCGGGTTGTCCGAGGGGAAGAAGACCTGGGGGAAGATCAGGGCCGCGGCAGAGGCGTAGATGAAGAAGTCATAGTATTCCAGCGCCGAACCGATCCAGCCGCTGGCGGCTGCCTTCTTCGTCTGGTGCGCGCCGTGTGGCTCATGTTCCATGGGGCCAGACATTTCCGCCTCCTCCGTTGTTCCTTGGCCGGCATCGTCCAGGCACTTCAGGCAGGCCGGCGGGAGAAATCTGTATCGCCGGGCTGTCCACGGCAAGCCTGGCGCGCGGGGCTGCTTTCAGGCAAACCGTCAGCACCTTGCCTCAACTTACACCAACGGTCCGAACCGACGACGTTCTGTTACCGCTCGTTTGTTCCGTCATGGCCGGGCTTGTCCCCATCGGCATCAGGATAAGCGATGGCCAACGCGGAATTCTCCCCCTCCCCTTGCGGGAGGGGGTTGTGGGGAGGGGTAGCACCAGCACAAGGCAAGCTGGTGGCATAAGTGCCAGGCTTGACTTCATGCCGCCTCTCCCCTCCCCCCAACCCCCTCCCGCAAGGGGAGGGGGAGGACTTTTCTCCAGCGTCATCCTTAACCTGATGCTTATGGGGCTTGTCCCGGCCATCCCCACCAGCGCCGGTGCCGTGACGGACGGTCGGGACTGATCCTCGGATCAAGTGTCCGGGGACGGCCATTACGTTGCGGGAACGGCGCCTCCAACCGAAGCATTAGGCTCGATCAGCCCTTCACCGCGGCGGCGGTTAGGCCCTTGATGAAATAGCGCTGGAAGAACACGAACAGGCATGCGATAGGGATCGTCGCGACGGTCGATGCCGCCATCGCCGCTCCCCACATTGGCTGCCGCTGATAGGGTTGGCTGAAGTTGGTCAGGCCGACCGCCAGCACATTGAGCTCGCGGTCCTGCACAATCACCAATGGCCAGAGAAATGCGCCCCACGACCAGATGAACACGATGATCGCGAGGCTGGCCAGCGCGGGCACGAGAAGCGGCATGACGATGCGAAGGAAGATGTGGAATTCGCCGGCGCCGTCGACACGTGCGGCCTCGAGCAGCTCATCCGGCAGCTCGGCGGCGTATTGCCGCATCATGAACACGCCGAATGCGTTCATCATGCCGGGAACGATGAGGCCGGCGTAGCTGTTCTCCCAGCCGAACGCCTTGATCTCGATGAACAGCGGCACGACGAGCACCTGAAACGGGATCATCATCGTGGAGATGACGAAGAAGAACAGAAACGTGCGGCCGGGGAAGCGGTACTTGGCAAAGCCGAAGCCGGCCAGCGCACCGAAGAAGACGGTGACGCAGACATGCACGACCGAATAGGCGGTGCTGTTGAAGAAGTAGCGCCACAACGGCGCGAAGTCGGCAGCCTCGCGAAAGCGGGCGAACCACTGGAAGTCGTGCGGCAGCCAGTGGATGGGGATCGCCTGGATTTCTTCCTCCGCCTTGAAGGCAGCGGTCACCATGAACCAGATCGGGAACGCGAAAAGGATCGCGGCGGCGAGCGCGATCAGAAACAAGACCGGACCTGCGCTGATGCGACGCCGATGCATGTCAGGCCGTTCGGCGATTGAACCAGAGTTGCGCCGCGGTCACCGTCAGGATCATCGCGAACATCACCACCGATACCGCCGCGGCATCGCCCATGCGGAAATACTGGAAGCCGTATTTGAGGACCAGCAGACCCAGCACCAAGGTCGAGTTTGCCGGGCCGCCGGGATCGGGGCTCAGCACATATTGCAGCGTGAAGGTCTGAAAGGCGTTGATGGTGCTGAGCGCCGCGACCAGCACGGCCGTGCCGCGCAATTGCGGCAACTCGATATGCCAGAAGGTGCGCACTGCGTTGGCCCCGTCGATATGCGCCGCCTCGCGCAGCTCCGGCGGAATGCCGGCAAGACCGGCCAGCCAGATCATCATGAAGAACGGAATCACCGCCCAATCGTGCACCACGATCATCGACAAAGGTGCGAGCACGGTATCGGCCAGCCAGCGGATTTCGGAAATGCCGCGGAACGAGCCGACCAGCCAGGTCATGATCCCATTTGGATGCAGCAGCATGCGCCAGACCACCGCGATCACCACGACCGGCGGCAGCACCGGCAGGAAGAAGGTCGCCTTGAGGATGTCTCGACCGCGGAAGGCCTGGTCGAACAGCAGCGCGGCCAGCAAGGAGGCCAACCAGACCGGAACGGTGCTGCCGGCGACGAATACCAGCGTGTTGTCCAGCGCCGTCAGGAACAGGCGATCCGCCAGGAGGTTGCGGAAGTTGGCAAACCCGACCCATTCCGGAAGGCTGAGCAGGTCATAGTCGGTCAGGCTCAGATAGAAGCCGAACATGACCGGGAAGACGCTGAACAGCGCGAAGAACCCGACCACCGGCAGGACGAAGACCAGTCCCCACCACTTTCGGTTCAGCGGGCGCTGCCGTATCGCGAACATTGCCTCCCGGCTACTTCGCCATCGCCTCGGCGCGCGCACGTTCGCGCCGCAGCACCGCGTTCATCTCGTCGTTCACCTGGGGGACCACGCTCGCCACCGGCTCGCCGCCTTGCACCATTCTGTCGCGGCCGCGCAGCAGCGTATCCGCCACCTGATCGTAGCCAACGACGCGGGGCGAGAATTTCGCCTTCTTGAGTTCGTCGATGAAGACGGCGCTTGTCGGGTCGGCTTTGTAGGCCGGCAGGTCCATCACTTCCTTGCGGGGCACGAACAGGCCGGCGCCGGTAAACAGGTCAGCCGCATGATCGGTGTAGGCGCGCGCCAGTCTCCAGGCAGCCTTCTGCGTCGCTGCCGAGGAACGAGCGTTCACCATCATGTAATAGGCATAGGCGTCGAAGCCGTTGTCCGAGACGGCGTCCGACCAGCGTGGCGCAAGTGTCACCGTGAAATCGATCCTGGCATCCTTCATCTGCGGGACGCCCCAGATGCCGAAGCTGCATTCCGTCGCGAGCCGGCCCGCGAGGAACTCGGTGCGGGAGTCGGTATACTGCGGTCCTCCAAGCCTCAGTTTGTTGGCCCAGTCCGCCCAGTACTGCATCACCCGTTGCCCTGCCGGCGTATCCAATGTCGCCTTGTAGCCGCCTCGTCCACCAGATTTCCGCCAAGCTGGTGCAGCATAGTGCTGGCGGTGAGCCAGGCGGCATTGCGGTTGGACCAGTTGAAGTCGAAGCCGCGGCGAAGCGGCACGCCATTTGCGTCGCGCTGCGTCAGTTTCTCGGCAACCGCCGGGAAGGCTTCCCACGTTGTGGGGAAATCGCGATTTGGATCGAGCCCGGCTTCTTGCCAAATTTTGTTGTTGGCGTAGCAGGACCAGTTGCTGACCTCGGTCGGGACGCCATACAGGCGGCCGGCGAAGCGCGCGCCATCGAACCCGTTCAGATACTGGTTGGTCAGCGCGGCCTCATCGGCGTACCCCATGGCACCGAAGTCGATCGGCGCGAGCACGCGGGCATTGTAGTACTGCGCGACCAGCCCGGAGAACTGGTTGAACAGGTCGGGACCCGCGCCCGAGGCGAACGCGGTCAGCAGCTTGGTGCCGTACTCCGCGACCGGGATCACCTCGTATTGGACCTTGACGTCGGGATTGGCATTTTCAAATGCGGCAATGATCGCCTTGTCGATGGCGATGCGCGGCGGATGCTCGTGCATCCACATCTTCACGATGACCTGTTCGGCGCTGGCGCGAACCGGGCAAATCGCGATGACGCAGACGGCCATTGCGATACCTGGACTCGCAGCGCATTAATCCAACCAGCTGTCGCGGGTCGGCATCTTTTGTCGTCATCCCCGCGAAAGCGGGGACCCAGGCTGCAACTGGGTCCCCGCTTTCGCGGGGATGACGATGAGAACGAAAGGCTGTCCGCAACTGGCACAGTCAATTCGCGGCGAGTCCCAACCACCATTATCATCGTTCCTTCGGCTCGGCCGGTTTCGGCGACACCCACCGCGGGCATGCGGGTGTCGGCTAGATTTCCTTCCGACCCATCATCCCGGCCATCGCATCGGCCTGTCGGATCGCCAGCGCGACGATGGTCAGCGTGGGATTGCATGCCGCGCCGCTGGCGAACTGGCTGCCATCCGAGACGAACAGGTTCTTGATGTCGTGCGCCTGCCCCCACTTGTTCACCACACCGTCGCGCGCGTTCGTGCTCATGCGGTTGGTGCCGAGGTTGTGGGTGCTCGGATAGGGCGGAGTGGGGAAGGTGCGCACTGCCCCGACAGCCTCGTAGATGGCCGCACCCTGCTGGTAGGCGTGATTGCGCATCTTCTCGTCGTTCTCGTGGTCGTCGAAATGCACGCTGGCCACCGGCATGCCGTTAGCGTCCTTCACCTTCGGATCGAGCGTGACCCGATTTTGCTCGCGCGGCATGTCCTCGCCCACGATCCACAGGCCCGCCATGTTGGGGTAGTCGTCGATTGCGCTGGTAAAGCCGCGGCCCCAGGCGCCCGGATTGAGAAACGCCGCCATGAACGGCAGCCCGAGCGACAGCGTCTCCAGCTCGTAGCCACCGACGAATCCGCGCTTCGGATCGTTGCGCGATTCGTCGCGCACGATACCCGCCATGGTCGTGCCGCGATACATGTGCACCGGCTTGTCGAACACCGCATAGACGCTGCCCGTGGTGTGACGCAGGTAGTTGCGGCCCACCTGCCCCGAGCTGTTCGCCAGCCCTTGGGGAAGCGCGGCGATGCACTGTTCAGCAGCAGGCGCGGGCTCTCCAGCGAATTTCCCGCCACCGCGACCACGCGCGCCTTCTGCCGCTGCTGCTTGCCGTTCGCATCGACATAGACCACGCCTGTAACCTTGCCTTGCGCATCATGCTCGATGTGCGTGGCCATCGCGTTCGGCCGGACCTCCAGGTTGCCGGTCGCCTCGCCCTTCGGGATCTCGGTATACAGCGTCGACCACTTGCCGCCGGACTTGCAGCCCTGGAAGCAGAAGCCGATCTGCTGGCAGGCGCCGCGACCATCGCGCGGCTGGCTGTTGATCGACATATTCCCGGTGTGCACCTCCTTGTAGCCGAGCTTGCGGGCGCCGGCTTCCAGCACCTTGAAGTTGTTGTTGCCCGGCAGCCGCGGGATCCCATTCGTTCCCGTCGTGCCCATCTTGTCCTCGGCCTTCGCATACCACGGCTCCATCTCGGCGAGCGTGACCGGCCAGTCGAGCAGGTTCGCACCCGCGACGTTGCCGTACGTGCTGCGCGCCTTGAACTCGTGCTCCTGGAAGCGCAGCGAAGCGCCAGCCCAGTGCACCGTCGAGCCGCCGACCGACTTGACGATCCACGCCGGCAGGTTGGGAAAATCGTGCGCCACGCGCCAGGAACCCGACGTGGTGCGCATGTCCTTCCAGGCGAGCTGGGTAAAGCTCGCCCATTCGTCGTTGATGAAATCCGGGATCTCATGGCGTCCGCCGGCTTCCAGGATCACCACCTTGACGCCCTTCTGCGCAAGCTCGTTGCCGAGCGTGCCGCCGCCGGCGCCGGAGCCGACAATGCAGACCACGGTGTCGTCGTTCAGATCGAATGTCGCCATCGTCGCCTCCCCTACGCCTGCGGCAGCCAGTCGATGTCGTTGAAGCCCCGGTTGATGTAGCCTCCCTTGTCGGCCGATGCGCCCTCGTAGCCGAACTTCGGCCAGATCTCCTTGTTGTTGTACAGGCTGACCAGCAGGTCGCCGCGCAGCTTCTGGAACAGCGCGCCGTGCTCGACGCCTTGCAGCAGCACGACACGGTCGGTCTCCCACGCCACCATCAAATAGGGGCTCTTGTGGTGCTGCTGCGCGGCGGCATCGAGTTGCGCCACGCCGTCCTCGACCATCTTCTCGAAGGCCGCGTCCTGCCCGGCCTTCGCGTCGTACCCCGCCACCGCCTGCACGTAATAGACATCGGCGAGCCGGTCATGCGGGTAGATATCGCGTGCCAGCCGGACCAATGTCGCCATGGTGTGCGGCTTGAGGTTCTTGGCTTCCTGCGCCCAGGCCGCCTCCGCGCCGATGCTGATGCCGGCGGCCGCCACGGCGGCGGCGGGAACCGCGGTCGCACTGCCGCGCAGGAACACGCGGCGACTGACCCTGGTGCGCCTGTCCACTTGCCTCATGTTCGTCTCTCCCTTTGTTATCAATTTTGGGTTGCCCGGTTTGGCTGTCCGGATTGCCGTTGCTCAGCGATAGCGGCCATGACGCTGCAGCACCTCGATGCGGTAGCCGTCGGGGTCCTGCAGGAAGAAGAATTTCGCCATCAGGCTGCCGTCGCGATGGAATTCGCGCATCGGGGTCGGCGTCAGCCCTTCTGCCGTGACCCGCGCATGTTCCGCGGCCAGATCATCCACCGCAAGCGCGATGTGGCCATAGCCGTCGCCAAGCGAATAAGGTTCGGTCCGGCCGTGATTGATCGTCAGCTCCAGCTCGAACGCGCCGGTTTCCGCCAGCAGATAGACCAGGGTAAATCCGTCGAAGGCGAAGCGGTCGGCGATCCGCATGCCAAGAGCGCGCTGGTAGAAATCCACCGAGCGCGTCTCGTCGAGCACGCGGATCATGGTATGGATCGGTTTGGCCATCAGTGCTGATCCTTCAGCCACGCGATGATGGTGCGGCGGATCGCCGGGTCGTCCTGGTGGTACAGCATCACCGAGCCGGGATCAGCCGTTGTGGGCTGCTCAGCCAGGCATCGAGATGCGTGTCGTCCCAGTCGAACGCGGTCCGTGCGAACCCGGCCGAATAGCGGAACCCGGCCAACGTGCCGGCCTTGCGCATGTAGACGCCCGCCAGATTGGGTCCCTGCCGGGGCGGGGCACGCGGCTCCACCGTGTGGCAGGTGCCGCGCTGGTTGACGAACAGGCTCGCTCCGTCCTGCGGTGCGGCCTTCGGCAGGTCGAACGGCAACTGCGCGCGCGCCATCGGCCATGCTCCCGTCGCCAGCAGCAGGCACGCGGACATCCGCCATGCTATCTCGGTCCCTTGCGTCCAGCAGACGGCAGGGAGCCGGCGCCCCGCCGGCCGGTATTCCAGGTTGGCATTTCCCCCATGAACGGTCTTTTCGCCTGTCCGAGGGCAGATTAGCTGCCGATCCGTCTGACCAGCAACAGCCGTATTGCCGACAAGCCTGGCAAAGCCGGTCGCGCTTCTCGAGGGCATCCAGGCCGCCGCCAGATCGTCACGACACCGTTACCTTGGGAATGCGGGACGATCCTGAACTCGTAGATTGAATGCGCGTTGGCAACGAAGCCCGCGGGTACGGGGGGCATGACTATGTCGGCTAAGCGATCCATCCTTATTGTGGAGGATGACGCGTCCGTTCAGGCGATTTTGGCGGATCACCTCGCCGGCGACCACGGCTTCACCGTCTTCACCGCCGAGACGCTCGATGAGGCCGAGAAAATCCTCGATGATGAGGGCCGGCCCTTCGACGCCGTGATACTGGACGTTGGCATGCCGGACGGCGACGGGCGCGATTTCTGCGCCGAGCTCCGACGGCGGGGGCACACGATGCCCGTCATCATGCTGACCGGTCGGGGTGGCGAGTGTGATATCGTTCGCGGCCTCGATTCCGGCGCCAACGACTACATCGCCAAGCCGTTCCGCCTGAACGAATTGCTGGCAAGGCTGCGCGCTCAGTGGCGCACATTCGACAGCAGCGACGAAGCCTCCTTTGCCCTCGGGCCATTTACCTTCCGTCCCGCCAAGAAGCTCTTGCATGACCAACTCAGCGATCGTCGCGTCTGGTTGACCAGCAAGGAGGTGGCGATCCTCAGGTACCTCTATCGCTTGGCAGGTCGTCGCGTGGACCGCGACATCCTTTTGCACGAGGTATGGGGCTACAACGCAACCGCGACCACCCACACTCTGGAAACACACATCTACCGCCTGCGCCAGAAGATCGAGCCTGACCCAAGGTTCCCGGCGCTCCTGGTCTTCGAGAATGGCGGCTATCGCCTCAATCTTCCTGTGATTCCCGGTGGCGAAACGTAACGCCGTAGCGGTTCGGCTGCGGGCGGGTCGATACCGGTTGTACTCCGCTCGATAATATCGCATCGTGCGGATGGCGATCATCAGGACAGGCCCGGACGTTGCGGCGTTTCATTTTCATCAGCTCACGTATCGCGGTTTCTTGAGTGGCGCCATTCGTGGTTCACAACAAAGAGAACCCGAGGTGGCTAATTTTGGCCACGATTGGAACCGAGCATTCGCTGACGCCATCGGATGCACCTTTGGCAAGACGACAGCTGCAGCAGGGGGACAGAACAATGGCAGCCAAGCGAGCCATCCTGATAGTGGAGGATGACGACTTTCTCCGTGACACATTGGCGGAACAGCTTGCGGATGATCACGGATTTTCAGTGACCACGGCAGCGACGCTCGATGAAGCAGGCAAGATATTCAATGACGAAGATGGTCGCTTCCACGCGGTGATACTTGACATAGGCATGCCGGACGGTGACGGATGCCATTTCTGTGCCAGGGTCCGACGACAGGGGCACAAGATGCCGATCATCATGCTGACCGGTTCGGCCGGTGAGGCGGATGTGGTACGGGGCCTGGAATCCGGCGCGAACGACTACATTGCCAAGCCATTTCGCACGAACGAACTGCTTGCGCGTCTGCGCACCCAGTTGCGTCTGTTCGAGAGCAGCGAGGACGCAGTCTTCTCGGTCGGGCCATACACTTTCCGACCCGCCAAGAAGCTGTTGCTCGAGCCGGGCAACAATCGCCGCATTCGTCTGACCGACAAAGAGGCAGCGATCCTCAAGTTCCTTTATCGGTCGGACAGTCGCGCGGTGGATCGTCAGATGCTTCTGCACGAGGTCTGGGGTTACAACCCCACCGTGACGACCCATACGCTGGAGACGCACATCTATCGTCTGCGGCAGAAGATGGAGCTTCACCCGAAGAGCCCGGTTCTGTTGGTCACCGAAAATGGCGGCTATCGGCTCAGCCCGGAAATGGCGTCCGCCGGCGGAATGTAGTGCCGTAGAAAGTTCCTCCAGCGTCAGCGCGGGCGAGGCAGCAACGCGGCAGGCTCCGAACCCGCCTGGCCGGTGACGGCAAATAGCCGGAACGCCTCGACCGCGCTTCCTTTGTGCATCCGTTCGGCCTCGCCCAATTCCGTGATGGAGGACCACTGCGAGCGGTCGCCGATGTCGCCGCGGCGGGCGCTGCGCACCAGAATGCCCGTCCGACCGGCGAGCAGCGGGTGGGGCAGATCGAACAGCGCCCAGCGCGGCTCGATCCCCACAACCGGAACGCCCGCGGGCATTTCGAGCGCGAGTTTGGACGCCACTCCGTAATGTTCGGCCGCGACGAAGTCGGCGCCTTGCTGTCGCCGAACGTCGGCGATTCGGGCGGCGAGGCTGTCCCAGCCGGAGAGACGCAGCGCTATCGGATCGAGCCATACCGGCAACGGAACCGGTGCCGGGCCTGCCTGCAGATAGACAATCAGTGTGATGGCAAAGCCAAGCGCCAAAGCTGGTCTTTGCAGGCGTACCCAGGTCCGCCCTGGCAGTCCCGCCGCGGCGATCGCGGCCGCGGGATAGATGATCGCCGGCCAGTTGCCCTGCACCCGGTCACCAAATGCATGCTGCGTGAAAACCAGCACCGCCGGCAGGGTCAGGGCGGCGAGCAAGGTCCAGACGGGATCCCGCATCTGCCATGCGAGCCGCGCTGCGTAAACCACGCCGGCCGCGAACAGGATGAACACCAGCGGCGTCACGAGCCCGATCTGACCGCCGATCAATTCGCCGATGAAGCGGACGGCGCTGGACGGGCGCCACTCCGCGACGCGTCCGCCTTGCCGGGCAAAACTCGCCCAGCCGTGTTCGGCATTCCACAACACCACGGGCAGGAACACCGTCCCGCCGAGCAGCGCGCCAAGCCATGTCGCGGGGCGCAGCAGGTGGCCGCGAAGCGACGGCGTCGCCAGCAGCCACAGCGCAAGGCCGAGCCAGAGAAATCCGGCCGTGTACTTGCTGGCCATCGCCAGACCGGCAAACAGCCCGACCGGCAGCCACCAAGCAGCATTGCCGCCGTGCAGCAGCCGGGCGAGCGCCCACAGGCAGCATGTCCAGAAGAACAGCAGCGGCGTGTCCGGCGTCATGATCACCGCGCCGACACCCACCAGCAGCGTCGCATTGAGCAGCGCCGCAGCCAGCAACCCGGCACGCCGCCCCGGCAACAGACGATCGGCAGCATCGGCCAGCAGCAACGAGGCAACCGCCACCGAGATCGGCCCCAGCAGCCGGACGCCGAGCGGCGTGTCGCCGGCCAGGGCCGTGCCGAGGCGGATCCACAGCGCCACCATCGGCGGATGATCGGGATATCCCGCCGCCAGCGCACGCGACCACACCCAGTAATACGCCTCGTCCGGCGCAAGCGGCGTGCCCGCGGCGACGGCAAGGCGCAGCACGGTCAGCGCGACAAGCGCCGCCAGCCCCAGGCCGGCTGTCACCTGGCGCGCCAGACCAGCGTGGCCGAAACCGCGTAGTTCCACACAACGCCGATCACCGCGCCGATCGCGCCGGCGATGCTCCAGGCGGTGTGGCGCTCGTAGAGCACCTGAGCGATGCCGACATTGGCGACCCCGCCAAAGCTGCAGACCAGCATGAACACCAGCAGCCCCCGCCACAGGCGTGGGCCGCGCAGCCGCTGGTCGCGATAGGTGATGCTCGTTGTTGAGCTGGAAGTTGAACACCATCGCAACAACGGTCGCGGCCGCCTGCGCGGCCTCGAAGCCGACGCCGGTCAGCTTCAGCGCCATCGTCAGCACCGCGAGGTGCACCACCACGCCGAGCGCGCCCACCAGCGCGAAGGAGATGAAGCGAAGCGGCAGCAGCCCGCCGAACACCTTGTCCAGCAGCAGGCCGGCGAACTGCGTCAGGACCAGCGCGTCCAGCTTGCTCTTGCCGGCGACGCGCTCATGGAAGTGGAAGGGGATCTCGATCACGCGCAGCGGCGCGGGCGAACTCAGCGTGAGATCGAGCAGGATCTTGAAGCCCTGGCCGGTGAGGTTCCCGGCGAGCTGCTCGAACAGCGGGCGCGGCAGCATGAAGAAGCCGCTCATCGGGTCGGTCAGGCGAACCGGCAGGACGAGGTGCGCCAGCCGGATTCCCCCGTCCGACAGTGCATGCGCGCCAGTGGTTGGCCAGCCCGGACGCATCGCCGCCCGCGACGTGGCGGCTGCCGACAGCGAGGTCGTAGCGGCCGGTGCGCAATGCGGCGAGCATGTCCGGGAGTTTCGTCTCGTCGTGCTGCAGGTCGCCGTCGATCACCGCGACGAAGCGCGCCGACGACGAGAGCGCGCCCTCGATCACCGCCGAGGCCAGGCCACGCCGCCCGATCCGGCGGATGCAGCGCACGCGCGGGTCGCCCTGGGCGATCCGGCGCACCTCGGCTGTCGTCCCGTCGGGGCTGTCGTCGTCGACGAACACCACCTCCCAGGCGATGCCGAGCAGGGCGGCGTCCAGCCGATGTACCAGCGGTGCCACGTTCGGCCGCTCGTTGTAGCAGGGGACCACCACGGTGAGCTCCGGAGCGCCAACCGCCCCCGCACGCGTGGGAAACAAGGCCAGGGTGGTGGGTTGGGGCATGCGCTCCGCTCAAAATCCGGCCCAACCTGGATAACGGGCGGCGCGAAGGCGTCAAGCCGGACTAGAGAGGCACCCCGGCCAGATGACGGCTGGTCCGTATTGTCTGGAGCGTCTGCACGCGCGTGACGGTGGGCGAGCCGGTCAGGCGCTGAGTGAGCTGGTTTTCGTGCGCGGTATCATTGGCCACCAGCTTCAACAGGAAGTCGCCACCACCGCGGATCATATGGCATTCGCGCACTTCGGGCCAGCCGCCGACCAGCTGCTCGAAGGCGGAGAGAACGGATTCCTTCTGGCTGTCCAGTCCCACGATGGCGAAAAAAATGATCTCCCAGCCGAGCTTCTGCGGATCCGAATCGGCATGGTAGCCGCGGATCACACCGGCCTCCTCGAGCCGGCGCACACGGCGCAGGCATGGCGGGGCAGAGATACCGGCCCGGCGCGCGAGCTCGACGTTGGTCATCCGGCCGTCGGCTTGCAGCTCCGACAGGATGCGGCGGTCGATCGCGTCCAGGATGGGCGTTTCGGCGGTAGGGCTCTTCATGCGCGCATTCTACCTGGCGCTGGGCGTGTGGCTTCGATGGTGACGTTTCCAGGGGTGGCCGGGAAGACGCAATAATATTGCACAATGTGGCGCCCGCAAGGCCGATAAGCCGAGCAGGCCGGGGAAGCCGAGGCTGTAGGAATGGCGCTTCGCGCGAAGTGCATTCATCGCTGCCTCGGTGGCCCTCGGCATACCTGCCTCGGTGGCCTCCGGGCGAAACCTTGCTTGCTTCCTTGTCTGGCGGCGGCCCAGGCCGATATGGTCAACGCGCCGCAGCATTGGACACGACGATGCCTGAAACCCATCACACCCGCATGCTGATCGTCGGCTCCGGCCCCGCCGGCTACACGGCCGCGATCTATGCGGCCCGCGCCGGCCTGTCGCCGATCCTGCTCGCGGGTCTCCAGGCGGGCGGCCAGCTGATGATCACCACGGACGTCGAGAACTACCCGGGCTATGCCGATGTGATCCAGGGCCCGTGGCTGATGGAGCAGATGGCGGCGCAGGCCGAGCATGTCGGGACGCGCATCGTTCAGGACCTGATCGTGCAGGTCGATTTTTCCGCCCGTCCGTTCCGCTGCGTGGCCGATTCGGGCGATGTGTTCCTGGCGGATTCCGTGGTCATCGCCACCGGGGCGCAGGCGCGGTGGCTGGGCATCGAGTCCGAACAGCGGCTGCAGGGCAGGGGGGTATCCGCCTGCGCCACATGCGACGGCTTCTTCTACCGCGGCAGGCATGTGGCCGTTGTCGGCGGCGGCAATACCGCGGTGGAGGAGGCGCTCTACCTGACACACCACGCCGAGAGCGTCACGCTCATCCACCGCCGCGATGCGCTGCGGGCGGAGAAGATCCTGCAGGCCAGGCTTTTCGCCAACCCCAAGATCCGGGTGATCTGGGACAGCGTCGTCGAGGAGATCGAGGGTGGCGGCACCCCCGAGGTGGTGACCGGCGTCCGGCTGAGCAGTGTGAAGACCGGTGTCGTGACCACCCTGCCGGTCGACGGCGTGTTCGTTGCCATCGGCCACACACCGACCACGGCGATCTTCGCCGGCCAGGTGACGATGGACGCCGAGGGCTACATCCAGACGGCGCCGGGCAGCACGCGGACCTCGGCTGATGGGGTGTTCGCGGCGGGCGACGTGCAGGACAAGGTGTTTCGCCAGGCGGTCACCGCCGCGGGCACCGGCTGCATGGCGGCACTGGAGGCGGAGAAGTGGCTGGCCGGGCTGGCCGAGCACCCCGGATCGCGTCCGGGGGCGGCACTTGCCGCGGACTAGCGAAAAATCCACAAAAAGGTCCACGCGAAACCACCGGACTCGTGGGAAATTGTCTAGGCTGCCTTGCTTTGCGTAGGTAGGGGGCGGGCAGCGACGGACGCCAGGGCTGGTTTCATGGACGCCGTCGGGAGCTGAACCCGGCGGAGAGGAGTGACCGAGTGATCGACTGGGACAAGCTGCGCGTCTTCCATGCCGTAGCGGAGGCAGGCAGCTTCACGCATGCGGGGGATACGCTGAACCTCAGCCAGTCCGCCGTCTCGCGCCAGATCTCGGCACTCGAGGAGGCGCTCCAGGTGCCGCTGTTCCATCGCCACGCGCGCGGCCTGATCCTGACCGAGCAGGGCGAGGCGCTGAACCGCACGGTCCGGGAAGTGTTCGCCAAGCTGGCGATCACCGAGGCGCTGCTGACGGAAAGCAAGGAGAAGCCGGCCGGCCGGCTCAAGGTGACGACGACGGTCGCGTTCGGCGCAAACTGGCTGGCGCCGCGGTTGCACGAGTTCCTTCGGATGTATCCGGACGTGTCGATCTCGCTGTTGCTGGACGACGGGGAGCTCGATCTTGCGATGCGCGAGGCCGATGTGGCGATCCGCATGCATCCGCCGAAGCAGCCGGACCTCGTGCAGCGCCATCTGTTGACGGTGCAGTGGCATATCTGCGCCTCGCCGGAGTATCTGAAAGAGCATGGCGTGCCGCAACGTCCCGAGGATCTGGACGCGCACAAGCTGATCCTGTTCGGCCAGCACCATCCGCCGGTGAGCGACATCAACTGGCTGGCGGAGGCCGGGCGGCGACCCGGCAATCCGCGGCGCGCCCTGCTGGAGGTCAACAACACGCATGCCGTGCTGCTGGCGATCCGCTCGGGCCTCGGGATCGGCGCGCTGCCCGACTTCATCGTGGCGGAGAATCCCGACCTGGTGCGGTTGCTGCCCGACCTGAAGGGACCGAAGGTGGACGCCTATTTCGTCTACCCGGAGGAGTTGCGCAACTCGAAGCGCGTGGCGGTGTTCCGCGACTTCCTGCTGGCCCGGCTGGCCGAGTTTCACTAGCCCCTGTTCGGCTTGGCAGGGTCGGTCGCGCCGCGGAGCGCGGGCGATCAGGCCCTTCAGGTAGCAGTGCGGAGCCGCGCCAGCGGGGAGCGCCGGGGAGGGGACATCCCATAGGAGAGCAATTTGGTTTTATTCCATTATAAGTATGGAGTCGTCTTAAATTTCCTTGACGAGAAATTGCCAGACTGCAATATTCCCGCCCGCCAACAAAAACTTATAGTGCGAGGACATGTAACAGCCTGTTCCACCCAAACCTGCGATCCCGGGCGCAGCAGCCCCGGATCGTAGGCTGATCGGCCAGCCATCCGCATCATTGCTGGCCGATTGGATGCACTCCGTACCAGCCGCCTATCGGCAGATCGGATGAAAGGGTGCGGAAGCGGACTGCGGCGCCCGAATTATGTCGGGACCGATCATAAAATTGTGTCCGGCTCTTTATCCCACTTGACCCGTCGTTGCGGTTTATCACAAATTACGTCCCGTCAACCTGCCCGGGTGGCCAAGCCGGGCGCCTTCCATGACGAGGACACGAGCATGAGACGAACGCACCGCCAAATGTAAACAGTGGAGGCTGTTTTCGGCGTCGATCGGCCATGACCCGTCATCAGCAAAATCCGTTCTGCGGCAAGTCATAAATCAACATGATTTATGAGCGTACCACTGCGACCAAATGATGCCAACAACAGGCCCGCACCGAGCTGAAGTCGAGCCCAATCCTGGACCCGACTGGAGAGAGATTTGGAGAGAGCCATGAGCACAACAAACGAAACGATCAACACGGATATCCTTGACCGGCGGAAATCCGGTTCAAGGACACAGGGTCGCTGGCGCCGGACCCTGCTGGCGACAACGACCGCACTTTCACTCGGCGCACAGAACGCCGCCTGGGCGGTCTGCTCGAATGGCGGCACACTTCCAGCCGCCGGCTTCACGATCGGCGTGGCGCCCGCTGCCAACTGGTCACCGAATGTCTTCACCGGCACCACCGGTTCGCTGTTCATACCCGACAACTCGGTCCACGAGAACAACAATCTGGCGCTGGCGCAGACCGGCGGCGGACACAACTGGGTGTTTGACCAGGGTTCGACGCTGTGCAAGGAGAGCGACGTCGGGCCGGGAACTGGTTTGGCCACGGGGTGGTCGATCCCGTCGACCATCGGGGCCGACTGCGTCGAGTTGCCGATCATCAAGGGCAGTTCGCCGTCGGCATCGGCGACATCCCATTCCAGGGTGACGTGATCACGCCGACCTGCAATCCGGCGATCCTGGCGTCAACCGCCAACACCTACTTCAACCAACTCGGCTGCTCGATCAGCCACGGCGTTGCCACCGACGCTCAGCACGCGACCTCCTTCCTGTTCGTGGCCGGCGTCAAGAGCGGGCTGTTCTCGATCCAGCTCACCAATGGCAGCACGATCGTCGGCGCCGACGCCGGCAAGATCGCCGGATCGCAGTACTATTACTCTGCCATCCCCGGGGGGTCGAAGCTCACCAACGCCGCCGTCAGCAAGGACGGGCGGTTCGCCATCGCCACCTCGGACAAGCGGTCGACGACGGTGTTTGCCTGCCTCAACCCGCTCGGCGATCCGGGTGACCCGACGAAGCCGATCAATCCGCAATTCTTCGTCCCGCAGGCCAGCAGCGTGCCTTGCATGGCAGTCGGCAGCAACAACCTTGTCGGTCGATCTCGCCACCGCCTTCGGGCCCGACAACCAGCCTTACTTTGCCGGGCAAAGCGCGGGCAAGAAAACGGTCAACACGTTTGACAGCGTGCCCGGTGGAACGGCCAAGACCGCATGGCCCAACTGCATCTGGCAGAACAACGGCTCCACGTCGTTGGCCGATGCCTTCGCGCATAATCGTGCGAACGGTTGCGGTAGTGCCCAGCCGAACGCCGGCTTTCCGGACGGCTTGCTCGGCCAGACGGCCGCTCTGATCAGCCACGGCAGCTACATGTACGCCGGCACGCTCAACGGCCCGGTCGTGCAGACCAAGGTGACGGTCGATCGGTCACCGGACTTTCGAATTACAGCCCGATGCGGACCTACCTCGGAGGGACCCCGATCATCACCGGGCTCGGCGTGGCAGACGACCTCAAGTCGCTGATGGTCTTCACCGATCCGTCCGCGGTCGCACTCGCGGCGCAGGAAGTCGTGACCAGGCTGCCGCTGTGCGAGGACGTCCCATAGCCGATCCGAAAACCGACAACACCGCGATCCGGCGGCGGCCGAAAGCGGGCCGACCGGTGAGCGATGCGCGGACACGGGGGGCATCCATGCCTTCCGTGTCCGTATCGTTCCGATGACGCGCTGTGTCCGGAGAGCCGCAGGACATGAAAAAGTGCCGCGGCGATATTATTCCCTCTTTACATGCATATCATCAAAATGTGATCATTATTATTTCACTTGCTGCCACGTTGCGGATATGCAAGATTACCGGCGGTCCATAGTGGTCCAAACGTCCGGTTCATAAAATCCGGCCCAATCACGCCGCTTGCTCAGGAGATCCAAGGTCATGACTACCACTCGTGAAATGAAATTGCGGCCGCGCCTGCACTGGCGCCGCGCCCTGCTGGCCTCGACCGCCGCGCTGTCGCTCGGCGCGCAGAACGCCTGGGCGGTCTGCTCGGACGGCACCACCCTGCCGGGCGGCGGCTTCGTCGTCGGCCGCGACCCGCAGGTGCTGACCGCGGCGAACTGGTCGGCCAACGTCTTCACCGCGCCCGCCGGCTCGATCTTCGTTCCCGACAACTCGGTGAACGAACTCAACGATCCGGCCGGGCCGCTGACCGGCGGCGGACACAACTGGGTGTTCGACCAGGGCTCGACGCTCTGCAAGGAGAGAGACCTCGGCGCCGGCGGCGCCGTGGCCACCGCCTGGACGATCCCGCCGAACACCGCGACCGACTGCGTGCTGCTGCCGATCATCAAGGGCGGCAGGGTCGCACAACCTCGGCGACATCCCGCTGCAGGGCGAGGCGATCACCCCGACCTGCGATCCGGCCAAGCTGAGCCCGCCGGCGCGCCCAACCCCGCCAACACCTACTTCAACCAGCTTGGCTGCTCGATCTCGCACGGCGTCGCCACCACCGCGAACGACGCGACCACCTATCCTGTTCGTGGCCGGCATCAAGGGCGGGCTGTTCAACATCCCGCTGAACAACGTCTTTCCGACCGGCACTACCCCTCCGGTGGGTTCCGACGCCGGCAAGATCAACGGGCGCGCAGAACTACTACTCCGACATCCCTGAGGGCTCGAAGCTGACCAACGCCGCGGTCAGCCCGGACGGCATGTTCGCCATGGCCACCTCGATCCGGCGGGCGCAGGGCGTCTGAGGTCTGCCTCAACCCGCTGGGCGATCCGGGCGACCCGAGCCAGCCGATCAACCCGAACTTCTTCGTCCCGCCGGCCAGCTCGGTGAAGTGCATGCAGCGTCGGCAACAACAACCTGGCGGTCGATCTGACCACCGCGTTCGGCCCCGACAACCAGCCGTACTTCGGCGGCCAGCGCATCGTCAACAGCTTCGATGCCAGCCTGGCAGCAGCGCGCTGAACCCGGTCCCGTCCGCGTGGCCGCAGTGCATTTTCAACGGCGTCGGCGGTCTGACCGGCTCGTTGATGGATAAGCTGAAGGTCGTCTTCAACAACCACAGCGGCGGCCACTGCGGCAATGCCCAGCCCAACCTCGGCTTCGGGTCGGCGCTGGTCACCCAGCCGTCCGCCATCATCAGCCACATCGCGGCAAACGGCGACAAGTACATGTACACCGGTCCGCTCGGCGGCACGGTCGCTGCAGTACAAGATAACGGTCCGATCCGATCTCCGGTCTCACGAACTACCGGTTCCGGACCTACCTGACCGGCGTCTCGATCACCACCGGGCTCGGCGTCGCCGAAGACCTCGAAGTCGCTGATGGTCATGCACCGATCCGTCCACCGTCGGACTGGCCGGCCAGGGCGTCGTGACCAAGCTGCCGCTCTGCGAAGACATGTAATCGGCAGTCTCTCACTCTCGACCCTGCGGTCCTGGTCTCCCCGGCCCCGGATCGCAGGCTGACTTGCCAACCTTTGGGGAATACGGAGAGCAGGCGGGCTCTCCGTAATTTTTTTGCCCAGCGACCTGCTGCATCCGCTGCCCGGTCGATGACGGCGGCAACCAGCTTCAGCGCGCAGAACCGTGTGGCAGCCGCGGCCGATGGCGCGTCATTTGCGCGGAGCCATCCGTTGTGTGCCGCAGACAGGCCGGGCGCGAGCAGCACAAGCGTGCCGCCTGTCACCGCCGATCGTCTCACGGCACGAATCCCAACCGAGGATTGTTCGCGTGCGACATTCGACGGCTCAGCCGGCGCGACCCGAGGAGGTGTGCGCGATGCTGCCGGGCAGATGTCTCTGGCGAACGGCGGCGCTCAACGATGCAAGATACGAGCGGCTATGTTGCAGCAGGTGCCACTGGTTCCTTTTGATCCGCGACCAGATCTGCGGTGAAGCGGCGGATGGCTGGCTCTCGCTCCTCGGCGCAAGCAAGACGCCGGTGAGGGCCGGAAGAGCTATCCCAATCGTCGAAACGAGAACTGTCCCGAACATCATGACCCCCCATCGCTCACTGCTGCCACACTGTCCGTTCCGTGCGCGGCGGCTCTGAACATCCCTAATACCGTATTATTCCATGACGCAAGAAAAAATTTGCGTGAGGCGGATGAAACGTATCCGGCGCTGCGACGATCGCGTGGCGTGGCCATGAGAAGTCAAACCTGAATCGCACGCATCCTTTTCATCGCCGGTGGCGCATCGCGGCCGATCAGGGCCCTCCTGTCGCCGCCATGCAAGATGACCGGGTTGCTGCCCTGGGCCTTCGCCAAGGCATGCTCGGGGCCGTTGTCTCAATTGTTCCCGAATGGCGGCTGCTCACCGGCAGGTGCGGGCGGTCACGATGGTTCGACCTGCCCGGCGAACCGTCGGCGGCACCGGGAGGATCCCGGAAACCGCAAAATCATCTTTCGACAAGCAAATTATTCCATCGTGCAATTCAATTTTGCTTGACCGAACGTTAACATAATGCAATATGAGCGCCGCTCACTCCCACCCGAGCCGTATCTTTTGTCAGAGGTTCCAGGTTTATGGACGCGATGCGTGACACGACCGATTTCGGCCCCGCCGGTGGCGGGAAATCCGCTCATCGTCACGCCGCCAAACATACGAAGAAGGCTTTATTCGGCTTAAAAAATTATATCGATATCAATTTTTCTTGACCGCACGTTGCTATAATGCAATGTCTTCCGCTCTCACTTTCGTCCCAACCCCCCCACCGCACCGCTTGTTCAGGAGATTCAAGGTTATGAGTTCGACCCGTGACATAGTTATCGGTTCCGCCTCCAGGCCACGCCTTCGTTTGCGCCGCGCCCTGCTGGCCACCACCGCCGCGCTGTCGCTCGGCGCGCAGAACGCCGCCTGGGCGGTCTGCTCGGACGGCACCACGTTGCCGGGCGGCGGCTACGTAGTCGGCCAGGCTCCGGTGCAGACCGCGGCAAACTGGTCGGCCAACGTCTTCACCGCGCCCGCCGGCTCGATCTTCGTCCCCGACAACTCGGTGAACGAACTCAACGATCCGGCGCAGGCCGCTGACCGGCGGCGGACACAACTGGGTGTTCGACCAGGGCTCGACGCTCTGCAAGGAGACGAGACCTTGGCGGCCCGGCGGCGCCGTGGCCACCGCCTGGACCATCCCGCCGAACACCGCGACCGACTGCGTCATCCTGCCGATCATCAAGGGCGGCCGGGTCGCCAACCTCGGCGACATCCCCTACAGGGCGAGGCGATCACCCCGACCTGCGATCCGACCAAGCTGAGCGCGGTCGGCGCGCCCAATCCCGCCAACACCTACTTCAACCAGCTTGGCTGCTCGATCTCGCACGGCGTCGCCACCACCGCGAACAACGCGACCACCTACCTGTTCGTGGCCGGCATCAAGGGCGGGCTGTTCAGCATCCCGCTGAACAACGTCTTTCCGACCGGCACTACCCCTCCAGTGGGTTCCGACGCCGGCAAGATCAACGGCGCGCAGAACTACTACTCCGACATCCCGGAAGGCCAGAAGCTGACCAACGCCGCCGTCAGCCCGGACGGCATGTTCGCCATGGCCACCTCGATCCGCCGGGCGCAGTACGTCTATGCCTGCCTCAACCCGCTGGGCGACCCGGGCGACCCGAGCACGGCCGATCAACCCGAACTTCTTCGTCCCGCCGGCCGGTTTGGTGAAGTGCATGCAGGTCGGCAACAACAACCTGGCGGTCGATCTGACCACCGCCTTCGGCCCCGACAACCAGCCGTACTTCGGCGGCCAGCGCATCGTCAACAGCTTCGACGCCAGCCTGGCAGCAGCGCACTGAACCCGGTCCCCTCCGCGTGGCCGCAGTGCACCTTCAACGGCGTTCGGCGGTCTGACCGAGCACGCTGATGCAGGAGAGGCGAACTGCAAGACAGTCTTCAACAACCACAGCGCCGGGCACTGCGGCAATGCCCAGCCCAACTTCGGCTTCGGCGTCGGCACTGGTCACCCAGCCGTCCGCCATCATCCCCCACGGGCTGGCGACGGCTGACGGCAAGACCGCCGGCTACTTGTACACCGGTCCGCTCGGCGGCACGGTCGCTGCAGTACAAGGTGACGATCGATCCGATCTCCGGCCTGTCGAGCTACCAGTTCCGGACCTACCTGACCGGGGTCTCGATCACCAGCGGCCTCGGCGTCGCCGACGACCTCAAGTCGCTGATGGTCTACACCGATCCGTCCACCGTCGGGCTGGCCGGCCAGGGCGTCGTGACCAAGCTGCCGCTCTGCGAAGACATGTAAGCCGTCGTCTTTCGCCATCGACCCTGCGATCCCGGTCTACCCAGATCCGGATCGCAGGCCGACTGACCAAACACTTGGGGAATACGGAGAGCAGGCAGGCTCTCCGTATTTTTTTTACCTGACGCCGCAGCCGTTCGCCAAATCGTTCACCGGCAAACTGTGGATCGTTGGTTTTGGCGGTCCAATCAAGCCGAGTCGGGTGGCGCCGTGGAATGCCCAGTCATGACGGCCCCCTGGCGTTCGCCGAGGCAGGCGTGGCCGTGCTGACGGGAGCCCGCCGCGCAGGCCTCAAGCCGTTCATTCCGATCCGAGTCACACACTCCGCCGGGCGCATGCACCCGAAGCATGACGCGCGTCGCTTCGGCACGCACGCGGATATCCGCTGATGGGGCAGTTCCTATATATTTCATTACGGCAACATCACAAGAACGTGACCGAGTCAATTTAGGTTGATGGAATATTGCGATTATGCAAGATTCACGTCGGCCGATCCCGGCCCAAATTCACAAATTTGCCAGGAGTTTCAAGGGTATGAATGCAACACATGGGACAGCTGCGCGCTCTGTCGGCGGTGGGGGGAGATCGGCTTCCAGGCCGCGAATTCAATGGCGTCGGGCCCTGCTGGCAACAACGACCGCGCTGTCACTCGGCGCACAGAGCGCCGCCTGGGCGGTCTGCTCGGATGGCACCACCATGCCGGCCGGCGGCTTCGTGGTTGGCCGGGACAAGCAGGTGCTGACCGCGGCCAACTGGTCGCCGAACGTCTTCACCGCCGCCGCCGGGTCGCTGTTCATCCCGGACAGCTCGGTGCATGAACACAACGACCCGGCGCAGCCCCTGACCGGCGGCGGCCACAACTGGGTGTTCGACCAGGGCTCGACGCTGTGCAAGGAGACCGACGTCGGGGTGGATCCGACGACCGGCCTGTCCACCGGGTGGAGCATCCCGCCGAACACGCCGACCGACTGCATCATCCTGCCGATCATCAAGGGTGGCAGGGTCACCAACCTCGGCGACATCCCGTTTCAGGGCCAGGTGGTCACCCCGGTCTGCTATCCCAACAAGCTGAGCACCGCAACCACGCCCAATCCCCTGAACACCTACGCCAACCAGCTCGGCTGCTCGATCTCCCGTGGCAAGGCCACCACGCCGCAGACCGCGACCTCCTACCTGTTCGTGGCCGGCATCAAGGGCGGGCTGTTCTCGATCCAGCTCAACAACGTCGTCACTCCTGTGACTGGCGGCAATGCCGGCAAGACCGCCGGACCGCAGAACTACTACGCCGCCATTCCGGAGGGCCAGAAGCTCACCAACGCCGCGGTCAGCCCGGACGGACAGTTCGCCATCGCCACCTCGATCCGGCGGGCGCAGTACGTCTATGCCTGCCTGAACCCGCTAGGCGATCCGGGCGACATCACCAAGCCGATCAACCCGAACTTCTTCGTCCCGCCGGCCGGCACCGTGCCGTGCATGCAGATCGGCAACAACGCCCTGGCGGTCGATCTGACCACCGTCTTCGGCCCGGACAACCAGCCCTATTTCGGCGGCCAGCGCATCGTTAACAGCTTCGACAGCCAGCCCGGCGGCGCGTTTCCGTCCGCATGGCCCAACTGCATCTGGCAGCACAACGGCTCGACGTCGCTGGCCAATGCCTTCGCGCGTGGCAATGCTGGCGGTGTCGGCGTCATCGCCGGTGGTGGTGGTGGCGGTGGTGGTGGTGGTGGCGGCGGCGGTGGTGGCGGCGGTGGCGGCGGTGGCGGTGGCGGTGGCGGCGGTGGCGGCGGTGGCGGCGGTGGCAACGCTGGCGGAGGTGGTGCCACCGTGTCCAACGGCTGCGGCAATGCCGCGCCGAACTTCGGCTTCTCGTCGGCCCTGGTCACCCAGCCGTCCGCCCTGATCCCCCATGTCGCGGCCAACGGCGACAAGTACATGTACACCGGCCCGCTCGGCGGCACGGTCGTGCAGTTCAAGCTGACGGTAGATCCGTTCTCCGGGATGACGAACTACCAGTTCCGCACCATCCTGACCGGCATCTCGCTCACCACCGGGCTGGGCATCGCCGACGACCAGAAGTCGCTGATGGTGTTCACCGATCCGTCCGCGGTCGGACTGGCCGGGCAGGGTGTCGTCACGAAACTGCCATTGTGCGAGGACATGTAACAGCCTGTTCCATCCAAACCTTGATCCCGGGCGCAGCAGCCCCGGATCGCAGGCTGATCGGCCACCGATGCGCAACAGCGGAGAGCAAACATGCTCTCCGCTTTTCGTCGTTCGATGCCGACCGCGCGTCGGATTCCGTGGTAGACTGCCGAGGCAGGCCGTGTCGCCTGCGACATTGCCCAGCCGCAAGCGAGATATTATCTATCGGTAAACAACTACGACCCCTGACATTGCTGATGAAACCATCAACGCAACCGGCGGGGCGGTCAGCCCGCCGGGCCCTTGACGCAGCCTCAAGGACGCAGTGTCGGCAAAGGTGCCGGTCGGCCGGCCCCGCGAGCGGGTTCACGCTGCTCGAGGTCATGATCGCCTTTCTCATCGCCGGCCTGGCGCTTGGGGTCCTGTTCCAGTCGGGGTTGAGCAGCCTGCAGTCCATCCAGACCGCTGCCCGCTATGAGGAGGCGCTGGCGCGGGCCCGCTCGCGCCTGGCGATCGCTGTCCACGGCGCGCCCATGGTTCCCGGCGATCTGGAGGGCGAGGACGGCGGGGGATACGGCTGGCACGTGCGCATTACGCCAATATCCAACACAGCCGTTCGCCCGCTCGGCATGCGGGGCGCGGGCCGACCGACATGGGTGGGGGTGGCGCTCTACTCGGTCAGTGTGTGGGTCTGGTGGACCGATCGCTCAGTCAAGGGCGGTCCAAGGCGCGAAGTGCGGCTTGACACCCAGCATATCGAAGCGGCGGCGCAATGAGAAGGCGGGCGGCCTCGGCGAATGCCTGCTCGCGGTCAGGACAGGTCATCCGGCCAGCACAGCGGCCCAACGGCTTCACGCTGATCGAGGTGCTGGTTGCGCTCGTGGTCCTTGGTTTCGTGGTGGTCGGCCTCGGGCAGGGCATCCGCTTCGGGCTGATGGCATGGAACAAGGCAACGAGCACGGCCGACAAGCGGGAGAACTTCGACGCCGTAGACCGTACCCTGCGTCACCTGATCGAACATACGGATCCCGGCAACGAGACGGACCCACCGCAATTCACCGGCAGTTCCGACAAGCTCGCGTTCATCAGCCGGCTGCCCGATATGTCCGGGATGGCAACCAACCGGGTGGAGGCGGCACTGGGCGTGGACAGCCAGCATCGGCTGGTCCTGCGCTGGCGGCCTTACCTGCACGCCAAACGCCTGCGGCCGCCGCAATTCACCGAGACCGAGTTGCTCGCCGGCGTCGCCAACATGGAGCTGTCCTTCTGGGCGCCCGGCAACGGGTGGACCACGGCCTGGAAGGGTAACGAACTTCCCGCGATGGTGCGGATCCGGCTCGCATTCACGGAACCAGGTCAGCGGCGCTGGCCGGATATCGTGGCTGCTCCGGACCTGGACCGGCCATGAGCCGCAGTTCCGGGCAGCGTGGGTTCGCCCTGCTGATCGTGCTGTGGACGCTGGCGTTCCTGTCCCTGATCGGCGCCGCACTCGTCGCGACCAGCCGGCAGGATACCCAGCGCGCCCGCAATCTGGTGGATGGCGCTGCCGCGGAGGCAGCCGCGGACGGCGCCGTGCAGCAGGCCATCTTCTCACTGCTCGACCCATCGGCACGGCGCTGGCGCGCGGATGGCAGCCCGCATTTGCTCCGGTCCGGACAGAACCGCATCGAGGTGCGGATCGAGAACGAAAACAGCAAGGTGAACCCCAACTTCGCGCCGGTGGAATTGCTGCAGGCCTTGATGGTGGAGGTCGGCGCCAACGCCACGCTTGCAGCGAGACTGGCCGCGGCGATCACCGATTGGCGCACCCAGGGGGAGCAACCCCTGCCGCTGGGCGCGAAGGCGCCGCAGTATGCCGCCGCGGGGCGCGACTATGCCCCGCCTGGCGCATCGTTCGAAAGTCTGGATGAGCTGGGTGCCGTTCTGGGCATGACGCCGGAATTGCTCGCCCGGCTGAAGCCGCATCTTACGCTGTATTCGGAAGCCGATCCCGATGGATCGACCACTGACCCGGTGGTTGCGGCGGCCCTGGGGAACAAGGCACGCGCGGCGCCTCGTCGTAACGCAGACGAAGCAAGCCAGGTGGCGACGGTGAGCGTTGTTGTCCGCGGGCCGCGGCGCACGGGATTCAGCGAACTGGTCATCGTGCGGACCAATGCGCTCGACGGCATCCGCCGTCACGAGATCCTGTTGCGTGAGCCAATGGCAATGCCCGGCTGACGACGCGCTGGGCGTCGTGATCGTGGGCGGACCCTGACCGGATGGCCAAACCGGCCGGGCGGTGTTCCGAGCGCCATGGACACCGCATTGATCAAACGGGCCTTCCGGGACTCCAACACCGTTTCATACCCAACTCGGTTCGCGGGTTGATCGAGCGAAAAGTGCCACCGCTCCGGCGGATAGGCATTCTCGCCGAGTGACGGATCTGGCTGCCCTCGGTGGCAGCCGAGTGCGACTTCCGACTCATTAAGCATTTGGTAGGGGTATTGCGCCAAATGCTGTGCTGCGGCGGGAGATCACAGTTGTCCATCGCCAGGGGCCTGCACGCGGGTGAGGGAATGGTCGAAGCAAAGAGCTGCCGCCTATCGTTGCTTTTCACCGTCCAGGTGACGCGTCTGTATGATCGCTGTCAGTCACGATGGCCAGGTCGTTAGTGAGGCAACTCAAAAGACGCTGCACAGCCATATTGGCTGATGGTGCGATCCCGAACCATTGGAGGCTATCGTGGCCGTGACTGCGACAACTTATACCTGGAGGACAGCGGCTACCGGCAGCTGGGGCACCAACGGCGTTTGGAGTTCTACGGGTTTCGCCGGTGGCACCGGCGCCACCGACGTCGCGATCATCAACAAGACCGGTAACAGTTACACCGTAAACGAAAATCAAACGACCACGATCGCCGCGTTGACCGTCAGCAGCGCGAACGCGACGCTGGCGTTCAACACCGCCGCCAAGACACTGACCGTCGGTGGCGCCACCACCCTGACCCTCGGCACGATCAGCTTCACGAACGCATCCGCCACCCTCTCCACCGGCACATTTTCCCAGACCGGCGGCACCTTCACCGCGAGCCTCGGCGCCGTGAACGTCACCGGGCTCGCCAACCTGGCCTCGGGCTCCGCGGACACAATTTCCGGCGGCACGTTCAGTGCCGGCACGCTGACGGTGGGCGGCAATCTGACGTTCCAGGGCGGCACCATCACGTCAGGTGCCGGCGGCGTGACCATCGTCTCCGGACGTACTGTCACGATGAACACGCCCGCAGACCTCAATGCAACGCTCGGCGGGCTCATCGACAATGGTACAATAACAGGCTCTGGCTCGATCGAGGGCGCGATCTCCGGCGGCGGGACCCTCGCAGCCAGCGGCGGCGTCCTGGATCTGAAGGGCACGGTCAACGGTCCGGTGCTGACGATCGACACGGCAGGCGCGGATCTGAAGATCGATGGCGCAGCCACCTTGGCGACGCCGATCGCATTCAGCAGTGCGAGCCAGACGCTGGAGATCGGCGCGGCGGGCGCGCTGACGATCAACGTGCGCGAGGATGTCAACTCAGGCGCGATCATTATGTCGGGCGGCATCCTCTCCGACACCAGCGGAATTCGGTTCGGCAAGGCGGGAACGCTGAGCGGCTTCGGCAAAGTCACGGCGAACCTGACACCCAACGACACCACCACCGGTACCATCACCGCGTCAGGCGGCACGCTCGATCTGACCGGGACGTTCGCCAGCGGGCTCGTCGCCGCGATCAACCTGTCCTCGACCTCGGACCTGAAGTTCGACAGCACTGCGACGGTCGCCACGCTGGCGGATATCACGAATGCCAACCAGACGCTGGAAGTGGGGCTTTCGGGCGCGGTGACGCTGACCTCCAATACCGCGCTAAGCGTCTCGCTCGGCAGGATACAGATGGATGGCGGCTCGCTGAAGGACAGCGCAGGCATCATACTCGGCGGCACACTGGGAGCAGGGACGCTGATCGGCTTCGGCACGGTCACCGCGGACATTACTCAATCTGGTGCTGGCCCCAACACCGTTGAAGCTTCGGGCGGCACGCTGGGCCTGATCGGGAAGATCGGCGTCTCCCCTGGTCTTGCTTATGATATTGCCGCCACTGCGGCGTCGGTCCTGCAGACCTCGGGGACCGTTGCCGATGGCACCAGGTTCACATTCCTCGGCACAGCCGGCGCGCTCGACTTTGGCACCGTGGCTCAGAACGAAGACGTGGTCGGCCTCAGCGTCGGCACGAGCCCCGCCAAGTCGACGACGAACTTCATCGACTATTTGAATCGTTCGTCTCTCTCGATCGTCGGCTCCAGTGCTGGCACCGGCACGAGTGGTTCGTTTGGTCTCTCGGACGGCCACACTCTGAACCTGACCGGGATCGCGAACGCCGGTACGGGTTGGTTCGTCGACGCAGTATCCGATGGTGCGGGTGGGACAGATTTCTTCCTCAGCGACCAGCCCTGCTACGCTGCCGGCACGCGCATCCTGACCGCCACCGGCGAACGTACGGTCGAAAGCCTGATGAAGGACGAGATCGTGCTGACCCTGGCGGACGGCGAACTAATCGCCCGGCCGGTGCACTGGGTCGGCCGGCGGCGGATCGACCTGACCGCGCATCCGCGGCCCGAGGCCGTGGCGCCGGTCCGCATCCATCGCGGCGCGTTCGCCGACAACATGCCGCACAGCGATCTGCTGCTTTCCCCGGATCACGCGATCTTCGTCGACGGCAAGCTCATCTGCGCCCGTCAACTGGTCAACGGATCGACCATCCACCAGGAGAAAGGCCTACGCTCGGTGGAGTACTTCCACGTCGAGCTGGACTCGCATGCGATCCTGCTGGCGGAAGGCCTGCCGGCGGAGAGCTACCTCAACACCGGCAACCGCGGCTTCTTCGCCAACTCCGGCGAGCCGCTCGTGCTGCATCCCGACCTGACGGACGAGACGGACTATTCAGCCCGCGAGGCCAGATCATGTGCACCGTTCGTATCGGACGAGGCCAGCGTGCGCCCGGTGTGGCAGCGCCTCGCCGAGCGCGCGACGATGCTGGGCCAGCCGGCGCCACAACTGGAGACGACCGCCGATCCGGAATTGCGGATAGTGGCCAAGGGCCGGACAGTGCGACCATTGTATGGCGAGAACGGTCTGTACATCTTCGTCCTCCCGAAGGGCGCGGTCGAGGCGCGCCTGATCTCGCGGGCCGGGTCGCCGACGGATGCGCGGCCGTGGCTGGACGATCGTCGGCGCCTTGGGGTGAGCGTGGAGCGGATCGTTCTGCGCGGCTGGAACGAGGTGCAGGAGGTTCCGGTCGATCACCCGGGGCTGTCGCAGGGCTGGCAGACGGTAGACCGGGACGCCACGGCGCTGCGCCGGTGGACCAGCGGCGATGCGGTGCTGCCGCTGCCGGCGCTGGGTGGCCCGACCATGCTGGAGATCCGTGCCGGCAACGGCGGGATGGCCTATTTGACGGGTGCCGACGCTCCGATCAGGGCAGCGCATAATTTGCGCCGATCACGCGCAGCATAAGCTCGGCCTGATCGCCATCCAGGGCCAGGCCCCTGCGTGACGCCGCCGGCCATGGTTGGCCGCGGCGCCACGATGAAATTGCAATCGGCCCGGATTAGCTTGATAACCCCAGGATCGTGGCGGTGCATGTCTGCGCACCATGACCGCCCGCCCGGCCAACGCGTAGCAGCCAGTCGCCAGGCCGTCTGAGGACACCTGTGGCAGCAGAACCTGAATAACGTCGGTGCGTCATAAGGCAGCAGCACCAGTTGTCGACGATCACACATAACGGCGCGACCGAGCAGGCATTGCCTGAAGCTGATCTTCTGGCACGCGCCGATGCGGCCTCGGCCCGTTGCGACCACGATGAGGCGTTGCGGCTCTGGTTCGAAGCGCGTTCGCGTTTTCCTGATGCGCCGCAGTCGTGGTTGCGCACCGCCGAGGTCATGATCGACTTGAGCCGCTTCGATGAAGCGGAAATCCTGTTGGACGAGGCTGTCAGCCGATTTCCCGACCACTTCTGGCTGGCGCGAACGCGTGCGTTGGTGGCGCGGGGCCTGGGCGACGACGTCGAGGCATACACGAGGTGCCGCGCGCTGCGACAGGCGTTCCCCGACAATCCCGCGGCGCACGCGGACTTCGCACATCTGCTGCTGGACCTGAAGCAGGTGGTTGCGGCCAAGGCCGAGGCAGAGGCCGGGCTTGCCTTGTTCCCCGACCTCACGTGGTTGCAACATATGTACGCCCGGTGTGCCGACGAGGCCGGCGATACCGCGGCCGCCGCCGTCCGCTGGACCGACCTGCTGGTCCGCCATCCTGACCACGAACCGGCCTACGCTGCAGCGGTCCGGGCTCTCATCAAGCTGGACCGGCTAGACGAGGCGGAGGGGATCGCGCGCGAGGGGCTCCGGCTGTTTCCGGACGGCAGTGCCACAAGGGAAGCCTGGGCCGAGGTCGGCAAAGTGACGGCCACGGGCCGGGAGCATCCGTTCGCGGCCGAATCGCCGGTGGATGCCCTGACCGGTGCCCTGAGCGCGGAACACGCGGGTCAATGGGTGGAGGCAGCAAGCCTCTGGGCGCTGTTGCGCGACCAGGCGCCCTCGCTCGGGCTGGCCTATGCCGGCGGCGCCCGCGCCCTGCTGCGTCTCGGGCGCATGGCGGAGGCCGAGATCGTGCTGGCGAAGGCCAGGCGCGATCTGCCACCCGATGCAGATGTGCTGGAGGCATGGGCCGATGCTGCTGCCCGACGTGGCGCGATCGAAGACGCCTTGGTCCGATTCCGCTCGTTTTCCCAGGCCTTCCCCTCCGCGCCCCCCGCCACGCTCGGCGTTGCCCGCGCACTTCTCGCCCTGGGTCGCCTGGACGAAGCCGATGCGGTCTATGCCGGTACTGAGCGGAAGCCAGCCCGCGGACCTTTCCCTCGCGCGGCAACACGCCATGATTGCCGCGGAACGGGGCGACTGGCCTGAGGCGGCGCGGCGCTGGAAACAGGTCACGGGTGCATTTCCCGACAATTTGCCCGGCTATTGGCACCGTGCCGAAGCCCTGGCCAAGGCTGAGCGCTGGGCGGAGGCGGACGCTGTGCTGTGCGACGCTGTCGCCCGCTGCCCGGAAGACCTCGCGACGGCGTTGCGCTGGGCCATGTCGGGCCAGCGCGGACCCGATCCGGAGAGCGGTTCCACGCGATCGGATGTGCTGTGCCGGCGCTTTCCCAGCGTCGCGTCGGTGGTCCGACGGCTCCCACCATCCGACGGTCTGGGTGTGCCATAGGCGTCCGCGGCAGACCTATAGGTCCGGCTTCAGCGCGCCATGTCGAGCGTGCGGTCCGCGGGGCCGAGGACATGCCCGATCGCCTCGGCGTACCGTTCGCGGCTGTTCTCCCGGCGCAGGCGGTCCAGCGCCCCGGCGCGGATCTGTTGCCAGAGCGCCTCATCCTGATACAGCGCAAGGAGCTGCTTCGCGAACTGCTCTGGATCATCACTGTCCGCAGCGAGCAGCTCTCGCCCATCGTCCCAGTTCATCTGCCGCCGCAGCAGTTCGGTCGCGACGACCGGCACGCCAAAGGATGCCGCCTCGTAGACCTTGTAGGGCTGGCCTGCGGCATACCGCGTGGGCGCGATAAAGATTCGGTGCTGGTTGTAGATGGACTCGATATTTCCGATCGATCCGCGCAGCGTGACACGCGGGTGGTTGGCGAACTGCGCTAGGCTCACCCCAGGCGCGGTATAGCCGACGATGGTCAGCCGGGTCTGCCAGCCGAGCGTCTGCTCGACGATCGGCAAGACATTGTTCACGAACCATTCCAGGCTGTCGTAATTGGGGCTCGCATCCAGGTGGATGGCGCCCACGAACAGCATGCCGGTCCGTTCCGCGAACGGTCTCGGCGTCGGCGTCGGCGTGCGCACGTGGCCAATGACGGCAACACTGTCCCAGCCGAGATCACGCAGGCTTGCCGCTTCCTCCTCGCTCACCACCACAATGGTTTTGCAGATATCCGCGTGCTTCAGCTCCGATCGAACCGCGGCTTCGAGGTCGGCTGCTGTCTCGCCGGCCAGCGCCTGGCGCCTGGCCTCCCGCATTGCCTCGATCGCCTCGGTATCGAGCACGATGAAGGGCGGGTTGGCCGGTCCGGTCAGGATCGGGTCCAGGAACGGTCTGAGCCCATCGAGGTTGTGCGTGCGCGCGACCCAGATCGCGTCGAAGTAGCCTTCGCGCTGCGCCAGGAATTCGGGCAGGCGGTCGATGCTGCCCTCGTGCATGACCTCGACGGTGTCCGGCATGTCGCGATAGACGCTCGCAAGGTCGAAGCGGCTGCCGTTCAGCGGAAAAACGGTCAGTCGATAGCCGAGCGACGCCATCACCTGGATAAGGTCGTTCGAACGCACGAAGCCCGACCCGATGGTCCGCAACGGAATTGTGTCTTCGATGAACAGGACCCGCATGGCGCCAGCATCGGCAAAGCGGGCGAAGAGGGCGTGCCGGCCGTCCCGGATCGGCCGGACCTGCAGGTAGGCCCTGTGCTTTTGCGCAAACAGCAGTCGATTGCGCTCCATCTGTTCGGCCGGCTCACCTGCGCCCTCGGCGCTGCCGTATTCGTGGTGGAAGACGATCACGGACGGATCGTACAGAACGTCGTAGCCGGCCTCGGCGATGCGAACGCATAGATCGGTGTCTTCGTAGTAGGCGGGGGCAAAGCTGTCGTCGAATCCGTCCAACTGGCGCACGACATCGCCGCGAACCATCAGGAAAACGCCCGAGCAGTAATCGACCTTCCGGACGAAATTGGCTTCCGGTGCAAGCGGCGACAGTCCGCGCAGATAGCCGGACGTCGAGCCGTCGCGCCAGTTGATGCAGCCTGCCTCCTGCAGCAGGCCATGGCAGCGCACGATTTTGCCGCCGACGGCGCCGACGCTGGGGTGCGATCCGAGCCGCCGGAGTGCCGCGCCGACCGCACCGGGTGCCAACTCGATATCGTTGTTCAGATACAGAACGACGTCAGCCGAGGTGAGCTGCAACGCAGCATTGCAGCCGCGCAGATAACCGACGTTGCTGTCGAACCGCAGGACATGGGCACCCATGACGTAGCGGTCGATGTAGCGGGTCTCGTCGCTTGAACCTGAGTCGACGAGGGTCAGCTCGATGGCGCCGGGGAAGTTTTCGCGCAGCGAGCCGAGCGCCATCAGGGTCAACGAGAATTGGTTGTGCAGGACCATCAACACACTGACCTCCGCCTGGTCCGGGTAGGAGAAGTCGAGCTTCTTTCGCCCGAACAGGGGCAGCAGGATTTCGCCCTTTTGGCGGAACAGGCGCTGCGCGGATGTCTCGGTGACGGCGAATTCGTCGGGTGGCGCCGTGGGCAACCCTTCGGGCCGCCCGAATCTTCAGGTAATGCTCGTAGGCATCGCCGGAGTGCCCGTCCTCGAGGTGCCTGGACGCCTTGCGCGAGGCGTATTGAGCGAGGTCGAGCGTTTGGCTGGGCGCCCGCAGCTCGGCTTTCCCCTTGGCGAGGAAGTGCTCGTAGCCGTTGCGATAGCGGCCGGATCTGACGGCCTCGGCCACGTCGGGGTAGCGGCGGAGGTAGTAGCGCTCCGAGAAGTCCGGCAGGGGATCGAAATCGGTGGGCGTTTCGTTGCCGAGGTAATGGTGCAGCGCGCCGAGCCAGCCTGCCCGGTCCTCGGCCGGCGCGGCCTGCTGCCACGCGGCGGTGTGCCATGACGGGTCGAAATAGATCGTGGTGCGCGGCTCGGGATGCGTGGGCGACAGCGATCGCAGGTAATGGGTGAAATAGCCCTGCTCTTCCGCGAGGCGTCGCTCCGTGGGGTCGAGCTGGGCGCGGTACGTCGTCGGGTCGAACAACGGATGACCGGAACGGCCCGAGCGGTCGCCGTGGCGGAGGTAGTGGTCGTAGCCGTTCACCGCGCCGACTTCGGCCAGGGTGGCCTCGGTGAGGTCCGAATGGCGCGTGCGGTAGAGGAATTCGTCGAACAGCCAGTGCGGCGAGCGGCCATGCAGCCCTTCGCGGCAATAGGCGTCGAAGCCGGAGGCGACGCGTCCCGTCCGCACCGCCTCGGCGACCCTGGGATAGCGGCGGAGATGCCAGGCTTCGTCGAAATACCGGTTGGGCGAGTGGCCGAGCGCCTGGCCGCGTTCGATGTAATAGTGCAGGACGGCGGCGGGATCGCGTTCGTCCACGTGCTGGCGTGCGGCCGGATACGTCGCCAGATACCAGTCCGGATCGAAGACCGCCCAGCCGTTTGCGGTGGAACCTGGCAGGCGCAGCACATCGGCGAGGACGAATCCGCTTGCCAGCATCCGATTTTACCTTCAGAACCCGGATCGGGCTTTGGGCAGGGTTGTAGCCCGTTCCGTTCGCGACACGCCAGAAACAATGCCGGCGGGCGTCGTTACAATGGCGAGGCAGACAATACGACCGATGATGCAGGAGGCGGCTGGACCCCTTGGGTTTCGTTGGCTGCGATGGCTGTGGGTTTGGCCGTGTTTTGTGGCCTTGTTATCAGGATTTGTGTGAGCAGCTATATTCCTCTCGTTCGGGGCTTCTCGGAGGTCATCGACGATGGGTGGCTGATGGGGGAGTTTCGCGATTTCGTGCTGCTTGCCGACAGCGCGTTGGCGTCTGTTTGGCGGGAGATCGCGCCTAATCAGCCAATTGACTTGCTCGATCGGATAGACGTTCCAGAGAAATGCATCATCTTCGATGTGGGCAAGGCAGCTGTCCAACTGCGTGAACGACTGCAGAGGGAGCGCCCACCGGGAACCGCGCTGAGTTTTCTGACGGAATATTATCCGTCTGTATGTGCGAAAACATTCGCAGCCGGCCGGATGGCAGACGAGCCGGGGCCGGGCGTGATCATGTTTCAGACCCCACGCACTGGCAGCCACCTGATGCAAGGCATGATTGCCAATCTCGGCGAGTTCGGCGCGCCCGACGAATGGATCCGACCACCGGTCATGGAGGCGGTGCGCCTCGGAGCGCTGGGGTTGGTGGATCATTTGGTTCGATGTGCCCGGCACCAACGCGCGTTCCATCAGGTCCTGGTCGGCCTCGATTGTCTTGCCGTTCCTTTCTGAAATGTGGCAATTGCTCTCTCCCCAGGAGCGACAGCGCTTCGGGGGATTTGTGAGCCTGGGACACCCATTCCTGCTGACCCGGCGTGATCGCGTCGCCCAGACCTGGTCGCAAATACGCGCAAACCATTCTGGCCGGTTCCACGCGATGTCCCCTCATGATGTGAACACAGCAATCGATGAAGCTCTGTTGCCGCCCGAGAAATTCTGGCTTTGGATCACGGTCAATACGCGAAACTTCGAGACATTCGAGCAATTGGCTCGGGAGATCACGCGGAATGACGGCAAGGTACTTGCGGAGATTTGCTATGAGGAGTTGCTGGAGCGACCAATCGCGGAGGAAGTGCACCGGCGGGCACTGGGTCCGATGTATAAGGCAGGGTCACATCGGCTAGATGCCGGCAACACAACATTCTTTAAGCAGTCTAGCGGCGAGGACGAGGAAGTTGTCGCGCGGCTGACTGGAATGGTCAATGATATCGACGCGGTGGACTTCCGTCGATGGCGACATCTCGATGGAGCCGCAGTGAGGATTTTCGACGGGACAGTGTTCGTCGGTCAGGATCGGTTTGACGTTTCAAGCGGGAGGCTTACCTGTCACGTCTTGCTGGCGCGACGCGCCATACAACGGACAGTAGCGCTCGAGTTGGAAATCTCCGCGTCGGTCGAGGCGCCGGTGCAGCTTAGTTTCACCGAAGGGGAGTCCGAACTTTATACGACCACGATCGCTCAGAATGGAGCCTACATGCTGCTGGCCGAGGATGCGGCTGTGATACAGGAGTGGTCGCGGTATGTGATCGAGATTGGAGAGGCAACCACCGGATCGCCACTGTCTCAGGCCAATGTGAGGCTTGTCGCGCTCTACGCCGTTCCGGTGGAATTCAGCGTGGTTCCCGAGTTTCCGTGGATGTCGTGTATGGATCGGACGAACAGCTTTGCGCTCTACCGCCTGGGCTAAGTGTTCGTCACTAGATGGAGAAGATAGGCTATATCGGTTAGTGCGCAAGCGCTACAACGCAGACTAGGCCGGCTTTCGGTTTGAGCAGGAGAGAGCATTATGAAGAATCCTTATGCCGGCAAGCCAGACCACCATTTTTGGCGTCGCAGCGTATCTGGTTGCGGCCCCGAGCAAGTCGACCCAGTTGTACGAGTCCCATTCGGCATAGCCTGCAGCGATCGGGTTGCCACGGCAGGAAGTTGCTTCGCCCAGCACATCGCCCGCCATCTGCAGGCCACCAGGTTCCGCTACTTCGTCTCTGAGGACCGTCCCGCCTTCCCGTTCTCCGAAGGCGAAAACTACGGCACGTTCTCGGCTCGTTACGGCAACGTGTACGCGGTGCGCCAATTATGGCAGCTGTTCCAACGCGCCTACGGCATGTTCGCCCCACAGGACACAGCTTGGCGCCGCGCTGACGGCCGGTTCATTGATCCATTCCCAGGCTGCTTCCACATAAACGGCGGTCTTGGCAAGGACGTGCTCCGTTGGGGCGCCGTCGCCACCGCATGTGAACGGCTTGGCGCCCTTGTTGTCTCCTGATACCGCCACTCCAATGTGGGGTAAGGAGCTCGCTTCAATCCTCGCCGCCACCGCGGCAGCCTCTTTCACCGATTAGAGTCTCGTGAAATGGCCAACAAATTCAGCGCATATCTGTCTATATACAATGATTGGGACATTCTCCCCTCGGCGTTGCGCTCTGTCGCTTCGCACATCGACGAATTGGTTGTCGTGGACGGCGCGTACGATTGGATGATACCATACCTGACAAGGCTGGGCCTTGATCCGGCACGATCCGACCCCCGCGTTTACAACATCATTGAGGAAAGCGGCATCCCGTTCCGGGTTATTTCTCGGACCTGGACAAGTGAGATCGAGAAGCGTCGGACGGGCTATGAGGCGTGCACCCACGAGTTACATCTATCGTATAGATGCAGATGAAATGATGTTCTTCAATGATAATGCGTTGGACGCAGCACTGTCGCGCGGATTTGCAGTTGGCGAAATGCAGATGCCAACCTATGTTGCGCCCGGTTGGATCAGCTGCACCAAAGATGGGCCAGATATTGAACGCCAATGCTTTCTCTTCGACAGGAAGAAGGTCAGCTCCGAAATACACCTCAACTATCTATGGCTCATTCTCACCGCCGACAAACTGCCTCTGGCTGGAACGAAGCCCTTTCACGTGTATCCCGATCCCCTCGCGTTCAACGCACATTTAACGGGATGGCGGACACCCACAACATCGGTGAGCCGAGCCGCCTTTTATGTGCTGAATTGGATGCGGCAATATGGCGTTCCCTGGCTCCCAAGTCTCCGCAACCAGCCACTTACAAATATGCAGGATCTCTTCGACATCGTGCCGGCGAGTGCTTTCTTCTCGTCGCTTCGTATGGGTCCGATTGCAGTTGGGATGACAGAAACTTTCGACCGGCGGATTCTTCAGCCTACCACGTTGGGCGCCGCGGAGGAGGCTACCTTTACGGGGCTCTATGTGACCTTCCTTGAAAGCCTTGCGGAAATGAACGTGCAAGCTGCCACGCAAGAACAGTGTTTCCTTACCTGCAACCCTGTTCTGATGGATCTGTCGACGCACGCAGCTCGCAACGCCATCGCCCCCGATGGAACAGCTACACTTAGAATGTCGATGCCATTGCTGTCGGGCCGCGTCCGACTGCTGACGTACGCGACCAGCGAGCCGACTATTGAAGTTCAAGTCTTACCGGTCAATCTGCGAGGACGCGATTTGTGTGTCGAGTTGCCGGCCCCGCCGGAAGGCGCGCGCCGCATGCTCCGGCAGTGCCTGGAGTTTCAGGTCTGGCTTAACTCACAGATATTGCCACAACGATTTCGGGCGCTGTCATAGTCTGGTCACTCATGGGCTCTGTCAGTGTGGTTCTCCGAACGTACGCAGCGGGAACTGCCTTCCCGTTCGTTCGCTGCTTGCGCGTTCGCCTCCTGCTCACGGGCTTCAGCGCAGTCTGGAAACCGTTCGCGTACCAATGCCCAACGCTCCGCCGCCACAGCCCATTCCTTCCGTCGATGTGCGCTCCGAGCATATTCCAGGTGTATGCCGAGATGTGACTTAAGCCGTGTCACTGCGGCGCACAGCAGTTCATCCGCCTCCGTTTCCCGGTTGGCCCTTCGCATGGCTTCGGCGCCCTTCGTATAGGCGATGGCAAAGTGGGGAAACCGCCTGAGCACATCCTCCCAGCATAGAATTGCTTCGTCGAAGTTGCCTTTCGCGGTCTCAAGTTCGGCCAATTCGGCAAGGAGCTGGTCACTTATGCCGAATTTCGACCGGGCTCCGCTCAATAACTCTTCTGCCTCCTTGAGCCGATCCATTTTCATGAGGCATTGGGCTGCGCCTATCGGGACTGCAATGTTCTCAAAGCAATTCCGCACCAATTCCCACCGCCGGAGCGCCTCAGGCCATGCGCGACGATGCATCGCACTTTGTGCATAATGTACATTCATGTTGAAGTCGCCTGGGAGCCTAATGACACCCCGCCCGAGCATCGCATCGGCCTCATCGTGGCGACCAAGTCCAATCAGACAGTTGGCAGCGAGATGGTAGCCGTCGGCGGCGCGAGGGAACTTTCGGAGCAACACGGTGCACTGGCGGACAGCATCCTCCGCATTTCCTCGGCGGTAGGCGACGCGTGCAAGGCCCAAGAGAAAGAATTGCGCGCGGCCGGGATGACGCCTCCGCCCCTGTTGCATCAATGCTTCGGCCTCGTCAAAGCAACCAAGATCAAGAGCAAGTTTCAGACCCGTCTCTGAGGTCGCGGACATTTCCGGAAACTGTGCGTTCAACTCTCGCCAAATTTCTAGTGCCCTTGCGCTGTCACCCGCGTTGAACGTCTGCCTTGCAATATCGATCTTGTTCGAGAAGATGTTTCCAAAGTCCAGGCCGTGATGATACTCGGCCGAACGTAGTTCGCGGAAGGCGCGCCTGCGATCGAACCATGTACCTCAGAGCGCGGAACACCGACTGCCCGTATAATCGGCGGACCGTGTGTCCGACGGCCTACGGCGGAGCGCCGCATCCTGATCCACGCGCACTGCTTTCGCCACGAACGTCACTGCCATGCGCTGCAACGAGAGAACAGATATTCCATCCGCTGTCCCCCGCTACCCCCCGAACGCCTGGTCCCAGAACTCCGGCAGCATCAGATAGCCGTCGCCCTGTTTCACCACATGGGCGAAGCCCGGGTAGTGCACGTGCATCCCGGCGATCAGTTGCCGGTCCGTCGCCACCCGATCGAACACCCGCCTCCGGGTCGCCGCGGCGGCCTGCGGATCGGTGTCGAACTCGATCGTCACCTCCGGCCGCGGCACCTGGATGTCCGGCACGTGCACGATATCGCCCCAGATCAGCAGCAAGTCTTTCCCCGAGGCAACCAGATACCCGCTATGCCCCGGCGTGTGCCCGTGCAGCGGCACCGACGTGACGCCGGGAAACACCTCCACGCTGCCGGAGAAGGTGTGCATGACATTGTGATACGGCGCCATCTGCTCGCGCGCGCACTGGAAATACAGCTTCCTCGCCCGCTCGTTCGCCCGCGCCATGGCGGCATCGTCGTTCCAGTGCCGCGGCTCGTTCTCGTGCACGACCAGTTCGGCGTTCGGAAACATTTTGGCCCCGGTGTTCGGGTCCGTCAGCCCCGCCGAGTGGTCGGGATGCATGTGCGTCAGGATCACCGTCTCGACCGCCGCCGGATCGATGCCGGCCGCCGCCAGGTTCGCCTGCAGCTTGCCGGCGGTCGGCAGCAGGTAGTCGCCCGAGCCGGTCTCGATCAGCGCCAGCCGCCCGGCGGATGGATGGCATAGCAGTTCACCGAGGTCCGCCGCCCCGGCCAGAAATTCGCGGTCAGCACCCGCATGGCCTCGTCCGGCGCGATGTTCTGCAGCACGTCGACCGTGCCATCCAGGTAGCCGTCGGACAGCGCGGTCACGACGATATCGCCGATGCGGCGATGATACACGCCGGGGATCTGTCGGGTCGGCGGCTGGATCATGTTCGATCTTCCTCTCTAATGCGCGATGTAGCCGCCGTCGATCACCAGTTCGGCGCCGGTGACGAAGCTCGCCTCGTCGGAGGCCAGGAACAGCACGCCATACGCCACCTCGATCGGCTCGCCGAGCCGGCGCAGCGGGGTCTGCGGCGATCTTCGCCGCCCGCCCGGCCGCGTTCGTCGCGTTCAGCATCGGCGGCATGTAGCCCGGATGCACCGAGTTCACCCGCACGCCCTGCGGCCCATAGCGGCAGGCGGCGGCCTTCGTGTAGTTGCGCACCGCCGCCTTCGAGGCCGGGTAGCCGGGATGGCTCTCCGCGCTCGCGACGATGCCCATGATGGAGGAAATATTGACGATGGAGCCGCCGCCGGTCTTCGCCATCTCGGCCGCCGCCAGCTTGGTGCCCAGGAACACGCTGGTGGCGTTCACCGCGAGCAGTCGCTGCCAGCCCTCCAGCCCGTCCGTGTCACCCACCGAACTGCCGCTGATGCCGGCGTTGTTCACCAGGATGTCGAGCCTGTCCATAGGCGGCGACCGTCTCGGCGATCAGCCGCGTCCAGTCGGCCTCCGAGGTCACATCGGTGCGCACGAACCGCGCCTGGCGCTGGCCGGCGGAAATGTCGGCCGCGACGGTTTCTCCCGCTGCCACCAGCACGTCGGCGATGACGACCTTGGCGCCTTCCTGGGCGAACAGCCGGGCCTCCGCCTCGCCCATGCCGTGGGCGCCGCCGGTGATGATCGCCACCTTGCCGTTCAGCCGCATGATTTTCCTCCCGGTCCGTTGCCGCCGATCATCTGCCGGCGGCCGGATGCGTGCAATGCGGTCACCGACGCGGGGCGGCCGCGCGGCGCAGGCGGTCGTTGATCGCGCGCCCGATGCCGTGCCCCGGGACCGGCATCACCGCGATCCGTTCGAGCCCGAGTGCCGCGGCTTCCTCGTCCAGCTTCCGCAGACCGGCGAATAAATGGGCCGCGGCCTCCGTGAGATCGGAAGAATCACTCAAGCCAAACACTGCGCCGGCGCCCGTCAGCGGCGGGCCGAAGGCCAGCAGCGCCTCATTCCGTTGCACATCGCGCGCATCAAGCCGCACCGGCAGCTCTCGGCGCATAGTGCGAGGCAAGCAGGCCCGGCGACCGTAACGCGCCCGGCGCCTGCGCCGTGTCGTTACGGCGCACCGGGCCGATGACCGCCTCGATCGCCTCGACCGTGGCGCCACCCGGCCGCAGCAGCACCGGTTCGGCGGCCGACAGATCGAGCACGGTGGATTCCACGCCCACCGGGCAGGGCCCGCTGTCGAGCACCGCCGCGATGCGCCCGGCCAGGCCGTCCAGCACGTGCCGCGCGGTGGTCGGGCTCACCTGGCCCGAACGGTTCGCCGATGGCGCCGCGACGGGCCGACCGGTCTCCCGCAGCAGCGCCAGCGCCGCATCGTGGGCCGGAACGCGGACCGCCAGCGTATCGAGCCCCGCGCTCGCCAGCAGGCTCGCGGCACAACCGCGCCGGCGTGGCAGCACCAGGCTCAGCGGGCCAGGCCAGAACGCGGCGGCAAGGCGGCGCGCCAGCGCGTTCGCGTCCACGTCGGCAAACGCAGCCTCCGCATCGGCGTAGTGGCAGATCAGCGGATTGAAGCGCGGCCGTTCCTTGGCGGCGAAGATGCCTGCCACGGCGCGATCGTTGGTAGCATCCGCGCCCAGCCCGTAGACCGTCTCGGTGCCGAACGCCACCAACTCGCCCGCGCGCAGCAGCGCGGCGGCGCGCGCGATGCCGGTCGGATCGGCCTGCAGCAGTTCGTTCATCCCGTTTCGGGATAGCGACACGCGACAGGAATGGCAAAGGCGGGGTGCGCTGCTACAGTCCGCCGCCGCCGCAATGCCGGCGTCGTTGCCAGGGGAGTTTCTCATCATGCTCGATATTGCCTTCGCCAGGCCCGCCTTGCCGAAGTCCGGTGCTCTCGTGCTGCTGGTGTGCGAAGGCGAGAATCCGTCCGGCCTGTGGCAGCAGGCCGACGAGGCGACCGGCGGGGCGATCGCGCGGGCGTTCAAGGCGGCCGAGTTCAAGGGCGCGAAAGGCAAGACCTGCGTCGTCCTGGCGCCCGGCGCGGGGCTTACCCGCGTGGTGGCAGTGGGCCTCGGCAAGCCCGCCGAACTGACCCAGCAGACACTGAACGAGGCCGGAGGCCACGCCGCCGCCGCGCTCGCGCGAGAAACCGCCGCCGCCGTCGCAATCGGTGCGCTGCAGCCGGCGCAGGCCGCCGAGGTGGCGCTCGGCGCGGCGCTGCGGACCTACCGGTTCGACAGGTACCGCACCAAGGAGAAGCCGGACGACAAGCCGAAATTTGCCAAGCTCACGCTGTTGACCGACGACCCCGCGCGGGCGAAGGCGGTATGGGAGCCGCTTGCGGGCGTGGCGAGGGGCGTGTTCCTCTCGCGTGACCTGGTCAGCGAGCCGCCCAACGTGCTGAACCCGGCGGAGATGGCCGACCGCTGCAGGAAGCTGACCGAGCTTGGCCTGAAGGTGGACGTGCTCGGCCCGAAGGAGATGGGCAGGCTGGGGTTCGGCGCGCTGCTCGGCGTCGCCCAGGGCAGCGTGAACGAGCCGCGCATGGTGGTGATGCAGTGGCACGGCGCGGCGGGCAACGGCCGCAAGGGCAAGGCCAGGCCGGTCGCGTTCATCGGTAAGGGTGTCACGTTCGACACCGGTGGCATCAGCATCAAGCCGGCCGGCGGCATGGAGGACATGAAGTGGGACATGGCCGGCGCCGGCACGGTGGTCGGCCTGATGGCGGCACTCGCCGGACGCCGCGCGAAGGTCGATGCGGTGGGCCTCGTCGGACTGGTGGAGAACATGCCGTCGGGCAACGCACAGCGGCCGGGCGACGTGGTGAAGAGCTATTCCGGGCAGACGATCGAGGTGATCAACACCGACGCCGAGGGACGGCTGGTTCTGGCGGATGTCCTTTGGTACTGCCAGGAGAAGTTCGATCCGCGCTTCATGGTCGATTTGGCGACCCTGACCGGTGCGATGATCGTCGCACTCGGCCATGAGTATGGCGGGATGTTCAGCAACGACGACGGGCTGGCGCAGAAGCTTATGGCGGCCGGACAGGCGACGGCGGAGAAGCTCTGGCGGTTTCCGCTCGATGAGTCCTACGACCAGCTCATCAAGTCCGACATCGCCGACATGAAGAACATCGGCGGCCGGCCGGCCGGCTCGATCAGCGCGGCGCAGTTCATCCAGCGCTTCGTCAACGGCAAGCCATGGGCGCATCTCGACATCGCCGGCGTCGCCTGGAGCACCAAGGATTCTCCGTGCGCTCCGAAGGGCGCCACGGCCTACGGCGTGCGGCTGCTGGATCGGCTGGTGGCCGAGCACTACGAGGGGTGAGCGACCGGTCGAACGCAAGGGGGCATGCGGAGGTCGGGTTCTATCACCTGACGCGGACTGGGCCGGATCAGGCGCTGCCGCAGCTTCTTGGGCGCACGCTAGCGGCGGGACAGCGTGCGCTGGTGCTGTGTCGCAGCGAGGAACGCGTTGCCGCGCTGGACGCCGCGCTGTGGCAATGCGCCGATCCCAATTGGCTGCCGCACGGCACGGCCGCCGATGGCGACGCCGACAAGCAGCCGATCTGGCTGACGACAGAGGGTGCATCGCCGGACGGCAATGCACCGCCGAACGGCGCGCGCTTCCTGTTCCTGATCGATGGCGCGCAGAGCATGCGGCTGGACGAATTCGATCGCGTGTTCGATCTGTTCGACGGCACGGACGATGCGGCAGTGGCAGCGGCGCGCGAGCGCTGGACGGTGGCGAAGGCAGCCGGCCACGCGCTCACCTACTGGCAGCAGGGGGCGCGGGGCTGGGAGAAGAAGGCGTAATATCAGCCGGCTCACCCAATGGCCAATTCGGGTGGTAAGCGGCGATCCGACCCGCTCTATCGGGGGGCATGCCCCGACAGGGAATGAGAGCGGCCCCCGGATTCAGGCGCGGGTGAGCACCCGCATGTGCATCTCGCGGCTCAGGCTGAAGCCGAGCGCCTGGTAGAGGGTGATCGCGGCGGTGTTGTGGGCGTGAACGTGCAGGAATGGGGTCTCGCCGTTGACCAGGATCCCCCCGGTAACCAGGCGGCTGAGGGCGCTGGCGTAGCCTTGACCGCGATAGCCGGGCGCGGTGCAGATGCCGCTCACCTCTGTGAAACCCTCAGGCTTCATGCGCTCGCCGGCCATGGCGACCAGCTTGCCGTTGCGCTTTACGCCGACAAAGTCCCTGAGCTCATGGGTACGGGCGAAGAACGGGCCGGGCTTGGTGAGGATGGCCTTTGCCAGCATCTGCGGGGCGTCGGCTTCGGTGAGCGGGACGATCTCGAACGCCGGCGCCGGCCCATCGGCCAGGCGCTCGCGACCATCTGCCAGATGACGTGGGTTTCGGCCTCGACGCCGGGGACGTGCGGCTGCGACTCGGCCTCGACCAGAGCCACCGCGCCCCGTGTCGGGACCAGCACGGCCAGCGCAGCGAGACTCAGCGGCGAGGTGTCCGCCGCGGCCGCGAACAGGCCGAAAGCGGGGTCGAACCGCCGAGCCCGCTCATCGCCAGGGGCGACGTGCGCCTGCCATGAGGTGAGCGCGCTCCACACGGGCCGGTCCAGCGGATGCGGCGGGGTAATTGGCGGAGGTACCTGTCAGTTGGGTGGTTGCAGGGCTTGCTCTCAGCCGAAGGAAAAGGGCGGATTGCCTGATGCCGAGGAGGCCGGGCTCCGCCCTGTCCACGTGCCGGGCGATCATCGCGGCGACTTCGCTTGGATGGGTCGAAATCATGAAGTGCGAAGCTCCGGCCAGCGTAACCAGCGACGCATGGGCCATGCCCTGCGCGAGGAGTTGGTTCGCGCGCTTCATGGCGGGATGGCTTGCCCCGCCGCGAAGGACGAGCGCCGGGACCTCGACCTTCGCCAAGATCGCGGGTGACAAGGCAAAGCCGTAGGCCGTCTGCCAGTCCAGGATGTTGACCGCCGTTGTCTGGCGGGCGTAGCCGCGCACACGTTCCGGCCAGCCGGCGAATGTGCCTGGACCGCCGAAAAAGTCGATCATCGAGCCTATGGCGGCCCCTTCGCCGGCCTGGAAGGCGCCGACGTAGTCCCCGGTCATCGCGCGGAAGGCGCGATAGTGCTGATGCTCTCCGGCCTGCCGCAGCACGTCGGGGGCTGGTGCCTCGATGATCACCAGGCTCAGCAATGGAACTCGATTCCTGAGCGCGACGGCGAGCGCCGTGAGGCCGCCAAACGAATGGCCGACGAGATGCACCGGGCCGCCCGCGCGAACAATAACCGATTCAAGAGCCGCGGCTTCGTGGCAGATGTCGGTGTCGCCGGCGGTTCGGCGTTCAGCCGTGCCGCCGTAGCCGAGCAGGCTGGTCGTCACGCACCGGAAGTCGTTCCCCCAGCGAGACACGATCGGGCGCCACGCGGCGCCGGTGCTGCATGACCCCGGCACAAGCACGACGGTCGGACCCGTTCCGCTTTCGTCGTAGTCGATGTTGCCGCGTGATCTCTCGATCATGATCCTCGCCTCCGTGCAATCAGGTGGGCTCGTGGCGCGCGGCCCGAACCAGCGTGACGTGCGTCACCCTCGGGTAATCACGACCTCCAGGTACTCGCTGGGCACGACAACTGAGCCGTCGCCGGCGCGATTGAATCGCGCAATGAGCGCCATGATGTCGTGCTCGAGGGCCGCTTGCCCGGCGGGATCCAGAGCCGCGAACGTCTTGAGCAGCGGCCCGTAGTAGGTCTTGAAAACCTCGAGCCAATGCTGCGGCGAGCGGTAGCGGAACACGAAATTCCGTTGCTCGACGGTGATGGACGCCGCCTGCGGCTCGAACATCTCGGTGATCCGAGGCCGCGTGCCCCATAGCCCCGGCGACCTAATCCCGGCCGGCGGCGCAACGAATTTGCCAATGGTCTTGAAAAGCTGGCCGATGAAGCCCTCGGGCGTCCAATTGGCGAGGCCGATCTTGCCGCCGCGCCTGCAGACGCGGACCAGTTCGGCGGCGGCGCGATCCTGGTCGGGCGTGAACATCACGCCGAACGTCGACACGACGACGTCGAACTCAGCGTCGGGGAAGGGCAGAGCTTCGGCGTCGGCCTTGCGGAATTCGATATTGAGCCAATCGGCCTGGGCCCGTTCGCGTGCCCGCTCGAGCAGCGCCGGCACGTAATCGGTGGCGACCACGTCGCACCAGCGGCGGGCAGCGGCCAATGAGGCGTTGCCGTTGCCGGCGGCCACGTCGAGCACTTTCTGGCCCGATCGGAGGTCGAGAGCCTCGCAAAGCTGTTCGCCGACGATTTGGAGCGTGGTGCCAACGACGGCATAGTCACCGGAAGACCATGCGCTCTGCTGGCGAGCCTTTAATGCGTCGAGATTGGTCGGCGGAGACGCCTCAGCTTGGTTGGCGACGAGGGAGGTTGCACTCATGATCGTTCTCCATGGCGTGGTTGAGCCTGCTATGCTGCCGCCCTGCTGGTAGGGACGGCCGGGTCCGGCGTCACACGCTTGCCGCAACCTCGATCCCAACCGTAGCCCCCGCCCGTGGAGAGCAGCATGGGAGCCGCCGTGGAAACGAACGTGGATTCGCATGCCGCGCGTCGATTGGGTGAGACCCCCGCGTTGGAGGTGCGTCTCCTCGGACCGATGACGGTCAGCCGCGGCGGGGTCGCTCTGGCGCTGCCGACCTCACGGAAGGTCCGCGCGCTGCTCGCCTATTTGTCGCTCGCGCCCCATCCGGTCACGCGCAGCCGGCTTTGCGATCTGCTGTGGGACGTGCCCCAGGATCCACGTGGCGAGCTTCGCTGGTGCCTGAGCAAGATCAGGGGCCTCGTCGATCAGCCCGACCGCGGCAGGGTCGAGACCCCGGCCGACACCATCCGGCTCGACCTTTCGGGCTGCCACGTGGACGCGGTTGAGATCAGCCGCGCGGTCGCCGCGGGCATCGAGAGGCTTTCGGCGGAGCGGCTGACGACGCTGAGCGCGATGTTCGCGGGGGAGTTTCTCGACGGCCTGGAGATCGACCGCAGCCCGATGTTCGACACTTGGCTCACTGCCAAGCGGCGCCACTTTCGCGGTTGCCGTGTCGCCGTGCTGGAGCACCTCGTGCAGAGCGGCCCCGAGGACGAGGTCTTTCCCCATCTGGAGGCTTGGCTTCAGCTTGCCCCGTTCGATGAGCGCGTGCACGAGGCGCTGCTGAACGCGCTTGCCAGGCGAGGTCGCATTGACGACGGTGACGATCACCTGGCTGCGACCGCCCGTTTGTTTGAGGCCGAGGGACTCGATCACGCGCCGATGCGCGACCTGTGGCGCTCAGCCGTGGCTGAAGCGAACCGATCAGCCCGGGGCCGCGGAGCGGCTCCCGCATCGGCAGCCGCTTCGAGCGCCGATGGCCGGCCGGACGGAGTAATTGCGCCGCGCCGTGCATCCGTCGCGGTGATGCCCTTTCCCGGCCAATCCAGCGAAGCAGATTTCCCCGGCGGCGTCGGCGGCGGCCTCGCGCACGACGTGATCACGCGGCTCGCCAAGCTGCGAAATCTTTTTGTCATCGCGCAGGGTTCCGTTTTCGCGCTCAGCGAACGTGGGGTCGGGCCGCAGGAAGCCGGCCGGATGCTGAACGTCGACTATGTCATCAGCGGAACGTCGCAACGTCGGGGCAATCGCCTTACGGTGACGGTGGATCTCGCCGAAACGCGCACCGCCAGGGTGGTCTGGGCGGAGGTCTACGATCAGGCGTTGGACGACACCTTCCTCGTCCTGGACGACATCGGCGACCGGATCGTCGCATCGATCGCCGGCGAGATCGAGACGGTCGAGCGCAACCGCGCGATCCTGAAGCCGCCCAGTTCGCTGGACGCGTGGGAGGCGCATCACCGCGGCCTTTGGCACATGTACCGGTTCAGCCGGGCCGACAACGAACGGGCCCGGCACTTCTTCCAAACGGCCGTGGAACTCGACCCGACCTTCTCGCGCGCCCACGCCGGGCTGTCCTTCACGCACTTCCAAAACGCGTTCCAGGGCTGGAGCGAGCGGGCGCCTGAGATCGACCGGGCGTTTGCGGCCGCCGGCCAAAGCCTGATGGCCGACGATCGTGACCCGGCAGCGCACTGGGCCATGGGCCGGGCGCTGTGGCTTCGCGGCAGCCAGCAGTCGTCGATGGTCGAACTCGAAACAGCGATCGACCTCAGCCCGAACTTCGCGCTCGGTCACTACACGCTTGCTTTCATCCACAGCCAGGGCGGCGATCCCGAGGCCGCCGTACGGTTCTCCGACCACTCGCGACACCTGAGCCCGTTCGATCCGCTGCTCTTCGGTATGCTCGGCGCCCGTGCGATGGCCCTTGTGCGTCTTGGCCGGTTCGACGAGGCCGCCGAATGGGGCCTCAGGGCCTCCGCCCGCCCGAACGCGCATGCGCACATCCTGGCGATCGCCGCCTATAGTCTGGCGCTCGCTGGGCGCCTGGACGAGGCGCGCGCCCAACTCGGCGCGATTCACACGGTACTTCCGCACTACGTTGTCGATGATTTCCTGACCGCGATGAAGTTTTCCGCGGAGGGTGAAGCCCTCTTCCGCGAGGCTGCAAAGCGCATCCGAACAACGAGCGCTTGCTGAATCTGCAAGGTGCGCATCTCGACCGTCCCTGGCGCGCGGGGCGGAGAAGCCGCCACCCGCAGTATGCGCCCCTGTGCATCTGAATGACCTCCAATTTCGCAGGTGCGTCAGGCTAATCAGTGCCAACCGTGACGGGACAGGAACGAACTGTTGGGCCGATCCCCGCAAACACCAAAACAGAAGCGGCCATCCACAAGTTGCTCGAGAGGCAGGTGTGCTGTTCATTGACGCCGATACGGCGGGGCCGGGCGTGCGGCCCCACGACCCGGATCTCTTGCCCCTTCGGAGGTACGACCTTCGACGTTGCCGGCGAAAGCAAGCGTGATCGAATGTCCATTGTGGGTCGTGAGCGGTCAACAAACCAGGCCACGGGGACAAGGCTCCGTCTCGCGGTTTCATCAAGGAAGGAAGGTTTCACAGCGAGGCGACGGCAAATCCCCCGACTGCCACCGAGGACCATAATGGAGCGCTTCGCACGAAGCGCATTCATGTTCGCCCTTGTGGCTCCCGGTGCGCTTTCCTCGGTGACATCCGTGCTTCCATCGCCGCCGCCACCCTCACGACGCCGCCTCAAGCGCCTCCTCGGCCGCCAGCCACTCCGCCTCGGCCGCAGCAGCCAACCGCCTGATAGCAGCCAGCCTGGCATTGACCGCCGCGATCTCCGGCGCGCGTCCCGCTGCGTACAACTCGGGATCGGCCAGCTTCGCCTCGATCGCCGCCCGCTCGGCGGCCAGCCGCCCCAGACGCGCCTCGGCATCGCGCGCCTGTCTGCGCAACGGAGCAAGCGCGGCCCGCGCATCGGCCCGCTCGCGGCGTTCGTTCCGCCGCGCTGCCACATCCGCCTTCGCCGCCGGCCGCGCACGCTCGGCCAGCAATGCCCGATAGTCGTCCAGATCGCCGTCGAACGGCCGCACCGTGCCGTCCGCCACCAGCCACAGCCGGTCTGCGATCAGCTCCACCAGATGCGGGTCGTGGGTGATCAGCAGCACCGCGCCCTGGAAGTCGGCCAGCGCCTTCACCAGCGCCTCGCGCGCGTCGATGTCGAGATGGTTGGTCGGCTCGTCGAGGATCAGCAGTTGCGGCGCCTCCCGCGTCGCGAGCGCCAGCAGCAACCGCGCCTTCTCCCCGCCCGACAGGTTTTCGACCCGCGTCTCCGCCCGGTTCACGTCCAGCCCGAAGCGGGCCAACTGCGAACGGACCTGCCCGGGGTTCGCACGCGGCAGCGCTCGCGCCATGTGCGCGATCGGCGTCTCATCGGCGACCAGTTCGTCGGCCTGGTGCTGCGCGAAATACCCCACGCGCAGCTTGCCCCCGCGGCGGAATTCTCCCCCGAGTGGCGCCAGTCGCCCTGCCAGCAGTTTTGCCAATGTGGACTTGCCGTTGCCGTTGGCGCCCAGCAGCGCGATCCGGTCGTCGGTGTCCACCGACAGCGAAACGTTCCGTAGCACCGGCACGCCATCGTAGCCCACCGCGGCGCGTTCCAGCGTCAGGATCGGCGGGGCCATGCGCGCGGGTTCGGGAAAATCGAAGCGGGTCGGCGTGTCCTCGATCACCGTATCGATCTGCGGCAGCCGCGCGAGCGCCTTGATCCGCGCCTGTGCCTGGCGGGCCTTCGACGCCTTGTAGCGGAAGCGGTCGATGAACGACTGAATATGCGCGCGCTCGGCGGCGACGCGCTCGGCGGCGCGGTTCTGCTGCAGGGCACGCTCGGTGCGGATGCGGACGAATTCGTCGAAGCCGCCGGGGGTCAGCGAAATCTTCCCCCGGTCGAGGAACGCGATCGCCTCCACCGCGCGGTCCAGCAGGCCGCGGTCATGCGAGACCAGCAGCGCCGCGCCAGGGAAGCGGGCGAGCCAGCCCTCCAGCCACAGCGCCGCCTCGAGGTCCAGATGGTTGGTCGGCTCGTCGAGCAGCAGCAGGTCGGGGTTGGCGAACAGCGCGGTCGCCAGCGCCACGCGCATGCGCCACCCGCCGGAGAATTCCTCCACCGGACGCGCCTGCGCGGCTTCGTCGAACCCCAGCCCGGCAAGGATCGCAGCGGCGCGGGCAGGGGCCGCATCGGCGCCGATCGCTCGCAGCCGCTCATGGACCTCGGCCAGGCGGTGCGGCTCCGCGGTGTCCGCCTCGGACAGCAGGGCCAGGCGTTCGGGATCGCCCTGCAGCACCGTATCGAGCAGCGAGCCATCCCCCGACGGCGCCTCCTGCGCCACGGTCGCGATGCGCGCGCGCGCGGCCAGGCGGATCTCGCCGCCATCCAGCGGGATTTCCCCCCCGATCGCACGCAGCAGCGTGGTTTTGCCGGCGCCGTTGCGACCGACCAGGCCGATGCGCCGGCCCGGATCGACCGTGAGGTCGGCGCCGTCCAGGATTGGCCGCCCACCAAGGCGGATGGTGGCATCGGAAATGACGAGGAGAGACATGGCGGCGTGTCATCGGGCGGGTTGGGGGCAGGGGTCAAGGGTGGCATATTGTTAAGCACCGCGTCGGCGCAATGAAGCTGCCAGCGATCTGGAGCCCGCCACGATGACCGTCATGCCGGTCAACGCCTATGCTGCGCTGAAGGCGACCGATATGCCGGAAGAACAGGCGCAGCCAGCCGCCGAATGCGATGCACGAGATGCGTGCCGACTAACGGCCTGTCGTGGATCGACCGCTCGCGGGCAGGTCCAATGCGTCATTGAGGGCCCTCGCCAATCATGACGCGGGGAGCGGTTCCGTAACCATATCCAAATCGATTTCCCCCGGACTTGCCGCAAGAGCCGCCATCGTCGGCATCGCCGGACCGACGCTGCCGACGGCCGAGGCGGCGCTGTTTCGCGCGCACCCGCCCGCCGGCGTGATCCTGTTCGCCCGCAACATCGAGGACCCAAGGCAACTCGGCTTGCTGGTTGCCGCGCTCCGCCGCAGCCTTCCGTCCCAGGCACTTCTGATGGTGGACCAGGAGGGCGGCCGCGTCGCCCGCCTGCGTCCGCCGCACTGGCGCGCGCACCCCTCGGCGGGGACCCTCGGCGCGCTGTTCGCCCGCCGCGGCAATGCCGGTCTGCGTGCCGCCTGGCTGACCGGGGCGCTGATTGGCCACGATTGCGCCGCTGCCGGCTTCGACGTGGTGGCCGCGCCGGTGCTCGACCTCGCCATCCCCGGTGCGCACGCGGTGATCGGCGACCGCGCGCCGGCAGAAGACCCCGTGACGGTTGCGCGGCTGGGCAGGGCGATGGCGGCGGGCCTGCTGGCCGCGGGGATACAGCCGATCGGCAAGCACGTGCCCGGGCATGGCCGGGCACGCGTCGACAGCCATCTGGCGCTGCCGCGCGTCGAGGCGAACCGTCTCGACGCCGACCTGCTGCCGTTCGCCTTGAACACCGACCTGCCCTGGGCCATGTCGGCGCACATCGTGTATCCGGCCTGGGATGCCGCGCTGCCTGCGACGTTGTCGCCGACCGTGATCAGGGCGATCATCCGCGGACGGATCGGCTTCGGAGGAGTTCTGGTGACCGACGATCTCGCCATGAAGGCGCTGTCCGGCGCGCCGGCGGACCTGGCGCGACGGGCGCTGGCTGCAGGCTGCGACATCGCGCTGTACTGCAGCGGCGAGCCGGCGCCCACCGCCGAGCTGCTGGCAACCTGCCCGGGCGTAATCGCGGCCGCCGCCGCCCGCCTCGCCGCCGCGCGTGCGCTCGCGATGCGGCGGCGTCTCGCATTCGATCCTGCGGCGCTGGCTGTCGAACGGGATCGGCTCCTGGCGTGACCGACCTCATCTTTCAGGTTGCCATAGCGGTGATCCCCGCGATCCTGGCGATCACCCTGCACGAGGCGGCCCACGGCTATGCTGCGCTGGCACTGGGCGACGATACGGCGCGGCTGGCAGGGCGGCTGTCGCTCAACCCGCTGCGGCACGTCGATCGCGTCGGGACCATCCTGCTGCCGGGCTTCCTGCTGATCTTCCAGCTGCTGACCATCCATCGCGTCGTCTTCATGTTCGGCTGGGCCAAGCCGGTGCCGGTGTCGGCCTGGAAGTTCCACGACCCTCGTCGCGGGATGGCGCTGGTCGCGGTGGCCGGTCCGGCGATGAACTTCTTCCTCGCCTGGGTGGGGGCGCTCCTGCTGCCGGCGCCGACCGGCCTGACCGACGATGGCCTCGACTATCTCGAACAGGTCGTCGCCCAGCACCCGGTGTTGGGGCTGTTTCTGTTCTATTTCATACTGACCAATCTGGTCCTGGGCCTGTTCAACCTACTGCCGATCCCGCCTCTGGACGGCGGCCGCATCGCAGTCGGCGTACTGCCGCTAGATCTGGCGCGGCGCTGGGCCAGGCTCGAGCGGATCGGCATCGTGCTGGTGATCGTGCTGATCCTGGTGCCGCATCTGATCCCCGGATTCGATCCGTTGGGCCAGGCGCTCAACACCGTGGTGCCGTGGGCGTTCGACCTGGTGCTCCGGCTGGCGGGACACGATGTCGGCGGAGCCGATGTCCGCCTCTGACACGCGCGAGTCTGACAGCCTGCTCCTCCGGCTGGAGGGATTCGAGGGTCCACTCGACCTGCTGCTGGACCTCGCCCGCGCGCAGAAGGTCGATCTGGCGAGAATCTCGATTCTGTCGCTGGTCGATCAGTATCTCGCGGTGATCGAGGGCGCGCGCCGCATCCGGCTGGAACTGGCGGCGGACTGGCTGGTGATGGCGGCCTGGCTCACCTGGCTGAAATCGCGCCTGTTGCTGCCCGAAGGCGGCGAGGCGGCGGAAGACGGCGAGCTTGCCGCCGACATCCTGGCGACGCGGCTGCGCGATCTGCAGGCGGTCAGGGCCGGCGCCGTCTGGCTCGCCGCCCGGCCGCAGCTCGGCCAGGAGGTGTTCGCACGCGGCGCACCCGAGGACCATACGGAGATCGACCGCTCGCGCCTCGTGTTGGACCTGGCTTCGCTGGTGCGGGCCTATCTGCTGGGGGTGCGGCGCGGCGTCGGCACGCGGCGCTATCAGCCGCGCCCGCTCAGCCTGTGGAGCGTGAAGGACGCGCTGCAGCGCCTCGCCGCGCTGCTCGGCAGCGTTCCCGACTGGACGAGCCTCGACCATTTCCTGCCGGACACGCTCGGCGGCCCGCTGGAGCACCGCGCCGCCCTGGCCAGCACGCTGCTGGCCGGGCTTGAACTGGCGCGCAGCGGCGGAGCGCGGTTGCGACAGGAGCGGGATTTCGGTCCGATCCTGGTGCGACGCGCCGCAGACGGGGTAGAGGAGGGCGCATGACCGACGAACCGTCAGCCGAACTCATCGCTCCGGACGAGCAGGCCCTGCGCCTTGCCGAGGCGCTGGTGTTTGCCAGTGCCGCCCCGGTCGGCGCGCGGGCGTTGTCGCAGCTCCTGCCCGAGAATGTGGACGCCGACGCGGTGATCGCCGCGCTCCGCGACCGCTATGCGGGGCGGGGCGTCGAACTGGTGGAGGTTGGCGGCGGCGTGCAGTTCCGCACCGCACCCGATCTCGCGCCCAGGCTGCGCAAGGTGATCGAGATACCGCGCCGACTGCCGCGCGTGGCGATGGAGACGCTGGCGATCATCGCCTACCACCAGCCGGTCACGCGCGCCGAGGTCGAGGAGATCCGCGGCACCAGCCTGTCGCAGCAGACGCTCGACGCCTTGCTGGAGGCAAGCCTGATCGCGCCGAAGGGCCGCAGGGAGAGCCCTGGCCGGCCGACGCTCTGGGGCACCACGCCGCAGTTCCTGGCCCAGTTCGGTCTGAAGGACCTGCGCGAACTGCCCCGCCGCGAGGACCTGCTGCTGGAGCCCCCGCAACCGGCGCAGCAGCCACAGGCACCGGAGGAGGCAGCGTCCGACGGCGGCTCGCCCTGATCACTGGCCACTGATCACTGATCGCTGCTACCTAGCGCCATGTTCGATTTTGCCTGGTCCGAGATTGCCCTGATCGCAGCCGTCGCGCTGATCGCGATCGGGCCGAAGGACATGCCGGCGGCGATCCGCGGCATCACCAACATGATCAAGAAGGCGCGCCGCATGGCCGCCGAATTTCAGACGCATGTCGACGAGATGGTGCGCGAGGCCAACCTCGACGAGGTGCGCAACCAGTTCAACGAGATTCGGAACTTCGACGTGAAGGGCCAGATCGAGCGCGCGGTGGACTCGGACGGTTCGCTGCGCAGCACCTTTGCCACCAATCCGCTGGATCCGACGGTTCCGGCGGCCGTCTCGCCGATGCGGGAGGTCGCGGTCGACGACCTTCAGTTCGACGACCCGGTGCCGGGAGCGGCGCACTCCGATCCCGGGAGTGCGCCCACATCCGGCACGGTACCGTCGGCAGAACATCCGGTGGAGATTGCGATCGAGGCGACGCCAGTGCCCGCACCGCCGCGGGCGCCGGCCTTCATTCCGCCGAACATGACGCCGCCACCCGGATCGTGCACTGCGGGACATCCTGCGCAGCGTGCGGGCGCCGAACCGGAGCCGCCGGCTTTCATTCCGCCAGAGGTCGTGCTGCAACGTCGATCGCGCCCCTCGGCCTGAGCCGACCGACAGCGCACCGCTGAAAGCTGACCATGTCCACGACCGACGAAAAAGACGATCCGATCGACGACAAGCCGATGCCGTTGCTCGAGCATCTGGTCGAGCTGCGGCGCCGGCTGATGTGGTCGATCGCGGCCTTCCTGGTGTGCTTCGTCCTCTGCTACCACTTCTCGGCGCAGATCTACGGCTTCCTGGCGCAGCCGCTGGTGGACATCCTCGAGAAACAGTCCGGCACGCCGCGCCGGCTGATCTTCACCCAGCTGTACGAGGTGTTCTTCACCTATCTGCGCGTGGCGTTCTTCGGCGCCGCGTTCGTGTCGTTCCCGGTGATCGCCTCGCAGGTCTGGCTGTTCGTCGCCCCTGGCCTGTATCGCAGCGAGAAGCGCGCATTCTTCCCGTTCCTGGCGGCCACGCCGGTGCTGTTCGTGCTCGGTGCGGCGCTGGCCTACTACTTCGTGTTCCCGTTCGCCTGGCGGTTCTTCATCAGCTTCGAGAACCCGCCCGGCAGCAACGTGCCGATCCAGCTCGAGGCGAAGGTGAGCGAATACCTGGACCTCGTGATGAAGCTGATCTTCGCGTTCGGCATCACCTTCGAGCTGCCGGTGCTGCTGACCCTGCTGGCCAAGGTCGGGATCGTCTCGTCGGCGGGGTTGAGGAAATTCCGGCGCTACGCCTATGTCGGAATGTTCGTCATCGCGGCGATCCTGGCGCCGCCCGACGTGATCACGCAGACCGGCCTGGCGATACCGCTGATCGCGCTTTACGAGATTTCCATCATTGCGGCGAAGATGGTCGAGCCGAAGCCGGTGGAGGTGTGATGGCAAGGCAATCGCATTTTGCGCCGTCATGCCCGCGTAGGCGGGCACCCAGGCGAACAACACTGCAGTTGCCCCCCTTGATTCGTGCTTTCGCAGGAATGACAGAATGAGGGCCGGCAACGTCGCCTTTCACGACGGCTCCCGGCGTAGGTCGGCTGGTCCCATCCTTCGTCAATGGCCATCCCAGGCTTGGCCATGATCGCATTCCATCGGTGTAGCCATGCATGACATCCGTACCATTCGCGCCGATCCCGCCGGCTTCGATACTGCCCTGGCACGGCGCGGGCTGGCGGCGGCAGCGTCGGACATCCTGGCGAAGGACGCCGAACGGCGCGCGGCGCTGACCGCGCTGCAGGAGAAGCAGGCACGCCGCAACGTGCTGTCGCGCGAGGTGGGGCAGGGCAGGCGCACCGGCGCCGACACGGCCGCGCTCGAAGCCGAGGCCACGGCGCTGCGCAGCGACATGGAGGGCCTGGAAAAGCGGGCGGCCGCGTTGGACGATGAAATTCGCCGCATCCTTGAAAGCCTGCCCAACGTGCTCGACCCGGACGTGCCGGACGGTCCGGACGAAACTACCAACGTGGTGCTGAAGCAGCACGGCGAGCCGCGCGACCTCGGCTTCCAGCCGAAGCAGCATTTCGAGTTGGGCGAGGCGCTCGGCATGATGGACTTCGCGACCGCGGCGAAGCTCGCCGGCACGCGCTTCGTCGTGCTGCGCGGCCCATTGGCGCGGCTGGAACGCGCGCTCGGCCAGTTCATGATCGACCTGCACACGCGCGAGCACGGCCATACCGAGATGGTCGTCCCGTCCCTGGTCAACAAGGCCACCGCCTACGGCACCGCCAACCTGCCGAAATTCCGCGAGGACCTGTTCGAAACGCTGGATGGGCGGTTCCTGATCCCCACGGCGGAGGTGCCGCTGACCAACACGGTCGCCGGCGAGATCGTGGCGGAAAAGGACCTGCCGATCCGCCTCACCGCGCTGACCGACTGCTACCGCGCCGAGGCGGGCGCCGCGGGGCGGGATACGCGCGGCATGCTGCGCCAGCACCAGTTCCGCAAGGTGGAGCTGGTGTCGATCGTGCATCCCGACCATAGCGTGGCCGAACAGGAGCGCATGGTGTCGTGCGCCGAGCGCGTGCTGAGCCTGCTCGAGGTGCCGTTCCGCCGCGTCGTGCTGTCGTCCGGCGACACCGGCTTTCCGTCCGCCAGGACGTTCGATCTGGAGGTCTGGCTGCCTGGCCAGCAGGCGTGGCGCGAGATCAGCTCCACCTCCAACTGCCGCGACTTTCAGGCGCGGCGGATGAACGCGCGGTTTCGCACGGCCGACGGCAAGACGGTCGCGCACGTGCACACGCTGAACGGGTCCGGCGTGGCAGTGGGGCGCGCGCTGATCGCCGTGATGGAAAACCACCAGCAGGCCGACGGTTCGATCCTGATCCCCGAGGTGCTGTGGCCCTACATGGCCGGGATGGAGCGCATCGCGTCACCAGACGCCGGGTAGCAGCCGCCACTTCACCCGCGCCGCGTACTCTGCGTAGCCGGGCAGTTCGGCGTGCAGCATCCGATCCTCCTTCGTGGTGCGCCACAGCAGGATGGGCACGCTCATCCAGCCGATCGCGGCCGCCAGCCAGGAGCCGAGCGCGATACCGCTGGCCAGGATCACAACGAGAGCCGCGGTGTAGCCGGGATGTCGCACGAAGCGGTACGGCCCGTCGCTGATCACGTGCTGGCCACGCTCGGACTGGATGCGGACCGCGGACGAAAAGAAGCGATTGACGCGCATCGCCCAAATCACCGGCACCCAGCCAAGGACGAACAGCAGCAGCGCCACGGCGCGCAGCCACACCGGCACGCTGTCCGACCAGTGCAGCCGGCCGCGGTCCAACCCGGCCACCGCGAGATCGGCGAAGAACAGCAGAGTGGCCAGCCAGTAGCCTAGCGACGGGCGCCGGCCGCCGGGACGCATGCGCTCCCGCACCAGATCGGGTTCGATGAGCAGCAATGTGGCAACGCTGATCGCTGCCAGCCCCGCGAGCCAGCACCAGAATTCGACGACGTCCAGCCGGCCCGCGCTGCCGAACAGCACGACGGCGCAAACCAGCACCATGACGGCCACCGATGGCATGGCCGAGCGTGGCATGCGATCCTGGTTCATTGTCCCTCTTCCCAAGAGGATGGCGTAGCCCGAATGGCGTTACAGCCGCTGCCTGTCCAGAGCATGTTCATTGTGACCGGATACGCCGCGCCGCAAGTACACCTCGCCCGCTTGCGGGAGAGGTCCAGTCGCGTCAGCGACGCGGGAGAGGGTGCGCCCGGGCGGCACCGGACTTGGTGCAGCACCCTCTCCGGTTGCGCTGCGCGCAACCACCTCTCCCGCAAGCGGGCGAGGTGTACATTCTCAAGTCAACCTGAGTTTGCTCTACACCCGCGGACGCGCCGCGATCTCGGCGAGCTTGTCGCGCATGTCGAAGAACACCAGGATCAGCTCGCAGTAGATGCGCCAAAGCAGGGCGACGGCGCACGCCCCGATCAGCGGCAGGATCACGCCGCCGAAGATGCTGAACTCCCAGATGCCGATCACCACGCGGATCAGCGCACCGAGCGCGATCAGCAGCAGTCCCAGCACGAACACGATGCGGATGATCTTCGGCGTGATGAAGTTGTCGAACGACAGGAAATCCGACATGGCGGGCTCCTTCCCGTTTGCCGTGCCAGGAGACTAATTGTTGTCCGCCGCAATTCGGAAAGCACGGCGTCAGTCGGGTCTGACCCCGAGCCTGCCGGCAAGGTCCTGGATGAACTGCCAGGCCACGCGTCCCGAGCGGGCGCCGCGGGTCATCGACCATTCCACCGCCTGGGCATGCAGCGCCTCCGTCGCGATCGGCAGCCGCATGCTGGCCGCATAGCCATCGACCATGGCGAAGTAGGTGTCCTGGTCGCAGTTATGAAAGCCGAGCCACAGGCCGAAGCGATCGGACAGCGACACCTTCTCCTCGGTCGCCTCCGACGGGTTGATCGCGGTGGAGCGCTCGTTCTCGATCATGTCGCGCGGCATCAGGTGGCGGCGGTTGGATGTGGCATAGAACAGCACGTTGTCCGGCCGCCCCTCGATGCCGCCTTCCAGGATCGACTTCAGCGCCTTGTAGTCGGAATCCTCCCGCTCGAACGACAGGTCGTCGCACAGGATCAGGCAGCGGCGCGGCCTGCCACGCAGGACGTTGAGCAACTCCGGCAGCGTCCGCACGTCCTCGCGATGGATTTCGACCAGCGCCAGGCTGCCCTGGAGCTTCGCACTCGCCACCGCGTGCACGGCCTTCACCAGCGATGACTTGCCCATGCCCCGCGCGCCCCACAGCATCGCATTGTTGGCCGGCAGGCCGCGGGCGAAGCGCAGCGTGTTGTCGAGCAGGATCTGCTTCTGCCGCTCCACGCCCTGCAGCAGTGCGATATCCACCCGTGAGACCCTGGCCACCGGCGCCAGGTGCGGCGGCGATGGGTGCCACACGAAGGCGTCAGCCGATGCGAGGTCCACCGCCTCCTGCGGCGCGGGTGCAAGGCGTTCCAGAGCTTCGGCGATGCGGCTGAGCTGCTCGATCAGGCGCTGGTCCATCGGGAAGTCCGGAAAACTTGACGGGAAGGGGGCGGAAAGTATGGTCCCGCCTCAATCCAGGCAACCCAGGAAACCATGCCGATGCTCATCTCTCCGGCCTACGCGCAGGACATCACCGGCATGTTCGGCAGTGCGACGCAGTTCCTGCCGCTGGTTCTGATCTTCGTGGTGTTCTACTTCCTGCTGATCCGGCCGCAGCAGCAGAAGCAGAAGGAGATGCGCCGGATGCTGTCGGCGTTGAAGCGCGGCGACCGCGTGGTGACCGGCGGCGGCATCATCGGCACCGTGCAGCGCGTGCCGATGGTCGCCGACAAGGACGGCAAGCAGGTCGCATCGAACGAGATCGAGGTGGAGATCGCACCCAACATCCGGGTGACCGTGCTGCGCGAGACGATATCCAGCGTGGTCCGCCCCGCCGCGGCGAACGATGCCAAGCCGGTGAAGGAGAAGGCTGGGCTAACAAGGACACCTCTCCCGCGCCTGCGGGAGAGGTGTTCCGCGATGCGCCGCTATGCCGCCTTCAGCTGCGCTTCCGCGAACTCGTAGTTCGCCAGCTTGTCCACCCAGTTCTGCAGATAGTCCGGCCGGCGGTTGCGGAAATCCAGGTAGTAGCTGTGCTCCCAAACGTCGCAGCCGAGCAGCACCTTGCCCTCGCCGGTGGCCAGCGGGTTCGAGCCGTTGGGCGAGCGCGTCACCTTCAGCTTGCCGTCCGAGCCGACCACCAGCCACACCCAGCCGGAGCCGAACTGGCCGACGCCGCCGGCCTTGAACGCGTCCTTGAACTTCGCGACGTCGCCGAAATCGGTCTTGATCTTCGTTTCCAGCGCGCCGGGGATGCCGCCGCCGTTCGGGCTCATGCACTGCCAGAACACGATGTGGTTCCAATGCTGGCCGGCATTGTTGAACACCGGCGCCATGTCCGGCTTGTTGTGCGAAAGCTTGACGATGTCCTCGAGCGACTTGCCCTGCAGCGACGGGTCCTTCTCGACGAAGCCGTTCAGCGCCGTGACATAGGCCTGGTGATGCCTGCCGTGATGCAGGTCGAGTGTTTCCTCGCACATCCCTTGCGCCCCGAGGGCGGTCTTGGAATAGGGGAGGGTAGGAAGTTCGAATGCCATGGAGCGTCCTCCGCTGGTTGCCGTGAAGCGATGCAGTTCGACGGGAGCGGCTTTTAGCTATGACCCGGTGTGGAACGCGTCAAGCTGGCACGGGTTTGCGACCCGCGCCACCGTCCGGGCATGAACCAGGCGATCGCCGCGCTGGTCCGTCGCCACGACCCGGACCGGTTTCTGACCGCGCTGTTCGCACCGCCGGACGTGCGCGACGCGCTGTTGACGCTGTACGCCTTCAACCACGAACTGGCGCGGGCGCGCGAGGCGGTGTCGGAGCCCACGCTGGCGCTGATCCGGCTGCAATGGTGGCGCGAGGTGGTGAACGGCGGAAGACGCCGCCATGAGGTCGCCGAACCGCTCGCGGCCACGATCGACGCGGGCCACCTCGACCGTGCCGACGTTGCTGGCGCTGATCGACGCCCGCGAGGTCGAGGCGGAGCCGGCGATCGACACGCTGCAAGCCTGGCGGGCCTACCTGCTGAACACTGCGGGCGGGCTGGCGGTCGCCGCCGGCGCGTCTTCTGGGCGCATCGGATCCGGAGGCCCTTCGGCGTCTCGGTGCCGCCTATGGCGTTGCGGGGCTGCTGCGCAGCATAACGGCGCACGCCCGTCAGGGGCGCTGCATGCTGCCGGAGGATGTGCTGGCCGAACACGGGCTGACACCGGAGCAGGTCATTGCAATCCCCGCTGCGGCGACGCTGCAGGACGTCGTGCGCCGACTGGCCGGTGAAGGGCTCGGCCTGCTGGACCGGCCCGGTTATTTCCCACGGCGGGCGATCGCTGCGGCACTGCCCGCCGTGCTGGCCAGACGCGACCTCAGGCGGGCGCCAGCATTCCCGCCTCTGCGCGGTCTGGGCGACCGCCTGGCTGTCACCGTGGCCGGACTGGCGGGCCGTATCTGACCGCATCACGATCAGGTGACGCGCATCGCCGGCGGATCCATGTGGCCGGACCGCCGGTCACGGGTCACAGCCCTTGCTTGACCTTCTCGGCACTGTTCGTCACAGCTTTGCCCGTTGCGCTGACGTCCTGCCCAAGGCCGGCGGTCGTATTGCAAGCGCTCAGCGCGACCATCGCGGCCAGCGCCACGAACGCCGAAAGCATCGCGCCGGCAACGGTCCCGCGAATACGACGAAAATTCCGCATCTCTCACTCCTGTTTCAGAGCGACAATCCCCTATCAGCCAATTGTCGGAACCCCAATGGAGAACGTCGCTTCAAGCCCTTCGCCGCGTCTTTTGCTTCGTTGCGCGCATCAGCAGCGGCGCGAGGAACCGCCCGGTGTGGCTGTCCGGATTCGCAGCAATGTCCTCGGGCGTGCCCTCGGCCACGATGCGTCCTCCGCCGTCGCCGCCCTCCGGACCGAGATCGAGAATCCAGTCGGCGGTCTTGATGACCTCCAGATTGTGCTCGATCACCACCACCGTGTTGCCCTGGTCGACCAGCGCGTGCAGCACTTCCAAAAGCTTGCGCACGTCCTCGAAATGCAGCCCCGTCGTGGGTTCATCGAGGATGTACAGCGTGCGCCCCGTCGCCCGCCGCGCCAGCTCCTTCGACAGTTTTATCCGTTGCGCCTCGCCGCCCGACAGCGTGGTGGCCTGCTGGCCGAGCGCGATGTAGCCGAGCCCGACCTGCTGCAGGATCTTCAGCCGGTCATGGATGCGCATCTGCGCGCTGAAATACGGCACCGCCTCGTCCACCGTCATCGCCAGCACCTCAGCGATCGACTTTTCCCGGAATTTGATCTCCAACGTCTCGCGATTGTAGCGCCTGCCCTTGCACACGTCGCAGGTGACGTAGACGTCGGGCAGGAAGTGCATCTCGATCTTCAGCACACCGTCGCCCTGGCAAGCCTCGCAGCGGCCGCCCTTCACGTTGAAGCTGAATCGCCCCGGCTTGTAGCCGCGCGCGCGCGACTCCGGCAGTTCGGCGAACCAGTCGCGGATCGGTGCGAACAGGTCGGTGTAGGTTGCGGGATTCGAGCGCGGCGTGCGGCCGATCGGCGACTGGTCGATGTCGATGATCTTGTCGAGGTGTTCCAGCCCTTCGATGCGCTCGTGCGGCGCCGGCACCTCGCCCGATCCCATCAGACGCCGCGCCGCCGCCTTGTAGAGCGTGTCCACCACCAGCGTCGATTTGCCGCCGCCCGACACCCCGGTGACGCAGGTGAACGTGCCCAGAGGAAATCCGGCGGTGATCGACTTCAGGTTGTTGCCTCGCGCGTTCACCACGCGCACGATCCGGTCCTTCTGCACCGGCCGGCGCAGCATCGGCACATCGATCCGCCGCCGGCCCGACAGGTAATCGCCGGTCAGCGACCTGGGATTTGCCGAAACCTCGGCCGGCGTCCCCTCCGCCACCACGCGCCCGCCGTCGATGCCCGCCGCCGGTCCCATGTCGATCAGATGATCCGCCGCGCGGATCGCCTCCTCGTCATGTTCCACTACCAGAACGGTGTTGCCGAGATCGCGCAGCCGGCGCAGCGTACCGAGCAGCCGTTCGTTGTCGCGCTGGTGCAGCCCGATCGAGGGTTCGTCCAGCACATACAGCACGCCGGTCAGGCCGGAGCCGATCTGGCTGGCCAGCCGGATGCGCTGGCTTTCGCCACCCGACAACGTGGCGGAACCCCGCGACAAGGTCAGATAGTCGAGCCCGACATCGACCAGGAACTGCAGCCGCTCGCCGATCTCGCGCAGGATACGGCGGGCGATCTCCTGGCGCTGCGGCGTCAGCGTGTCCATGACGGTCGCGAACCACGCCGCCGCCGCGCGGATCGACAGCTCCGACGCCTCGGCGATGTTTTTCCCCCCGACCCGCACCGCCAGCGCTTCCGGCTTCAGCCGTGCGCCGTTGCAGACGGCACAGGGCTTCTCCGCCTGATACCGGGACAGTTCCTCGCGCACCCAGACGCTGTCGGTCTCCTGCCAGCGGCGCTGCAGATTGCGCAGCACGCCTTCGAACGGTTTTGTTACCGTGTAGGCGCGCACGCCATCCTTGTAGGTGAACGCAACAGGCTCCTCGCCGGTGCCGTTCAGGATGGCATCGCGCACGCGCTCCGGCAGGTCGTGCCACGGCGTGCGCGTGGTCACCTTGAAGTGTCGCGCCAGGCTTTGCAGCGTCTGGTCGTAGTAGGGGCTCTGCGCGCCGGTCCATGGCATGATCGCGCCGTCCGCCAGTGACAGCCGTTCGTCCGGCACCACCAACTGCGGGTCAAAGAAGCTTTCCACCCCGAGCCCATCGCATGCGGGGCACGCGCCGTGCGGGCTGTTGAAGCTGAACAGGCGCGGCTCGATCTCCTCGATGGTGAAGCCCGACACCGGGCAGGCAAAGCGCGAGGAAAAAACGGTGCGGTCGCCACTCTCGGCATTCTCGGCGTAGACCACGCCATCCGACAGCCCGAGCGCGGTTTCAAAACTGTCGGCGAGCCGCGGTGCGATGCCGTCGCGCACGACGATGCGATCGACCACGGCTTCGATCTCGTGCTTGGTCTTGCGGTTCAGCGACGGGACCTCGCCGATCTCGTACAGCGTGCCGTCCACCTTCACGCGGGTGAAGCCGCGGCGCTGGAGTTCGGCCAGTTCCTTGCGGTACTCGCCCTTGCGGTCGCGCACCACCGGCGCGAGCAGCAGCAGCCGTGTCCCCTCCGGCATCGCCAGCACACGGTCGACCATCTGCGACACGGTCTGCGCCTCGATCGGCAGCCCGGTGGCCGGCGAGTAGGGCACGCCGGCGCGCGCCCAGAGCAGGCGCATGTAGTCGTGGATCTCCGTCACCGTGCCGACGGTGGAGCGCGGGTTGCGGCTTGTGGTCTTCTGCTCGATCGAAATCGCCGGCGACAGGCCGTCGATCGAATCGACGTCCGGCTTGCCCATCAGCTCGAGGAATTGCCGCGCATAGGCCGACAGGCTCTCAACGTAGCGGCGCTGGCCTTCCGCGTAGATCGTGTCGAACGCCAGCGAAGACTTGCCGGAGCCGGACAAGCCGGTGATCACCGTCAGATGGTCGCGCGGGATGACCACATCCACGTTCTTCAGGTTGTGCTCGCGCGCGCCGCGAACGTGGATGGAGCCGGCCATGCCGTAGCGTCCTAGTTGTTCTCGGGATGTTCCCGGTCTATATGGCAATTTTCCGGGGTGTTGGGAAGGCCTGACGCAGCCCGGCAGGCAGGATAGACCGACGAGACTGTACGGGAAAGGCGCGTAGGATAGCGATAGCAAAGCCGCGACCAGAGCGACTGGAACCCCCCACCACGCATCGAGGCTCGCGATGCGTAACGCTGCGCTCCACACATCCTACGGCTTGCGGTGTGGTGCAGTGTCGGTGGCGCGCGGCGATACCCATCATTCACCCCGCCGACTGGAAACGCCGCCAGACGCGTGACATAGCTGCGCCCCTCGTCGCTACACCGGATGGGCCGATGCTCCGCTACCTCCGCCGCAACAAATCGCTCGCCGTCGGCATCGCGCTGCTGTCGCTGCTCGCGCTGTTCGTCATCGTCGGCAACCTGACGGTGGACACCGAACTGGCGCGCCCTCTGTCTGTGCGTGCCCTGCGGCCGCCGTCGTGGGACCATCCGTTCGGCACCGACCGCCAGGGGCGCGATCTGCTGGCGGCGATGGTCGCCGGCACGCCGCTTACCCTGAAGATCGGCTTCATCGCCGGCTTCCTGGACGTCGGCATCGGTACCGTGACTGGGAGTGGCCGGGCGCTGCTCGATCGAGTCTCACGAGACGTGTGCCGAGACGCTGGATCGTTTGGTGAGACGAGCTGGCGGGAGCAGGGGGTCCGGGATGCCGAACCAGGCTGCCAAAAATGGCGCGTCCGTGCCGGTGGCGCGGCCTGATATTTTTACGCGGAGGACAGCGGCGAGCCGCGAATGGCCGCGGAGCGGCACTCGGTTGCGGTGCGCCACAACAAATAACCCTCTGCCCGCGTGGTTTCCCCTTCATCACCGCGTGGGCTCCCCGTTCATCGACCGCGAGGCTCCCCCCTTCATCGCCCGTGTGGTTCCCGCTTCATCGCCCGCGTGGCCCCCGTTTATCGCCCGCGTGGCTCCCCCTCCATCGTCATGGCCGGCGAAGGCCGGCCACCCACGTCTTTCCTTTGCTGCTGCGGCAAAAGCCGTGGATGGCCGGCACAAGGCCGGCCATGACGGTCGGGTACCGGTGCGCCCCCATCCCTACCCCGCGACGCCCGCCGCATCGAGCGCCAGCAGCGCGGGGGTGCGGCCGGCGACCAGCGCTCGCACCAGATAATCCTCCGGCGGGCCGAACGAGGGGTTGTCGGGCAGCCGGCCAAGCTGGCGGATCAGCGCGGCGCGCCGAGGATAGATCATCGCATACTCCTCGGCCTCGGCCGCCGGGTCAGGCACCGGCTCGGCGGGCGGCTCCGGCGCCGGCGTGGGAGGTGGCGGGGGAGGCGGCAGGTCCACGGCCGCGAGCGGGGCGCCGGTGAGCGCCTGGGCCATCAGCCCCGCGGCGCAATGTTCGGTCCAGGCGGCCCGGTCGAGGGCGGCGGCGTTCGCCTCGATC
>CAWCDM010000127.1:0-69084 GCA_963794185.1 uncultured Alphaproteobacteria bacterium
CCGACCCCAGAGCATCCCGTTCACGATACTGTACGAGGATGCCGACCTGATCGTCCTCGACAAGCCGGCCGGGCTGGTGGTGCACCCGGCACCCGGCAACCAGGACGGCACGCTGGTCAACGCCCTGCTGGCCCATTGCGGCGACACGCTCGGCGGCATCGGCGGCGAGCGCCGGCCGGGCATCGTGCACCGCCTCGACAAGGACACCACCGGGGTGATGGTGGTGGCCAAGACCGAACTGGCGAGTGCCGCGCTGACCGCGGCCTTCGCCGCCCGCGATATGGATCGCGCCTACCTCGCCCTGGCCTGGGGCCTGCCCAGTCCGCTGGAGGGCGAGATCGAGGGGCCATCGGCCGGGACCCGCGGGACCGCAAGCGGATGGCGGTCGTCGCCGCGCGGCGGCAAGATCGCGTTGACCCGCTACCGCACCGAACGTGCGTGGCAGACGGCCGCCTCCCTGCTGGAATGCCGCCTCGCAACCGGGCGGACGCACCAGATCCGCGTGCATCTCGCCAGCCGCGGCAACCCGATCGTAGGGGACCCGCTCTATCTGCGCCGCATTCCGGCCGTGGGACGCACGCTCCCCGAGGCGGTGCGTCGGCGTCTGCTGGATTTCCCGCGACAGGCGCTGCACGCCGCGCGGCTGGGGTTCGCCCATCCGAGGACCGGCCGGCTGCTTGAATTCGCGACCGAACCGCCGGCCGACATGGCGGACTTGCTCGACGGCCTGGATGCTCTGCATGCAGCGCAGGTCTGAGATCCAAGTCAACGTCCTTGACAGGACCAATCCGGTCCTGTATGAACATCGCGCTGGCACGAACAGGTGTATTGTGCCGGTGGGGACGTCCGGAAGCGCCGCCGCCAGAAACTGGGGCGGGAATCCGGGACGTGATGTCCCATTCCGCACCTCTGACTGGTTCAGTCACAATCCGGCCTCAGTCCTGCGCCGAAATGGGCAGACTGAAACAGCCGACGAAAGGAGCCCTCCGTTGGCCTCTGCCGTCATCAACGTCGCTCCCGAAGGAAACCTCTCACGGTACCTCCAGGAGATCCGCAAGTTTCCCATGCTCTCTCCGGAGGAGGAGCTCGCGCTCTCCCGCCGCTGGCGCGACCATGAAGATATGGAAGCGGCACACAAGCTTGTCACATCACATTTGAGGCTCGTGGCGAAAATTGCCATGGGTTACCGCGGCTACGGCCTGCCGGTTGGAGAACTGATCTCCGAGGGCAACGTCGGCATGATGCAGGCGGTGAAGCGGTTCGATCCCGACCGCGGGTTCCGCCTCGCCACCTACGCCATGTGGTGGATCCGCGCCGCGATCCAGGAATACATCCTGCACTCCTGGTCGCTCGTGAAGATGGGCACCACCGCGGCGCAGAAGAAGCTGTTCTTCAACCTGCGCCGGCTGAAGGGCCAGATGCAGGCGATCGACGATGGCGACCTGCAGCCCGAGCAGGTGGCCAAGATCGCGCGCATGCTCGACGTCCCCGAGCAGGACGTGGTGAGCATGAACCGCCGCCTCGCCGCACCCGACCACAGCCTGAACGCGCCGGTCCGCCAGGACAGCGAGGGTGAGTGGCAGGACTGGCTGGTCGATGAGACCGAAAGCCAGGAAACCAGCATCGCCGACCGCGAGGAGCTGACCGGGCGCAAGGCGCTGCTGTCCAGTGCACTCAAGACGCTGAACGAACGTGAGCGTCACATCCTCATCGAGCGCCGGCTGAAGGACAATCCGACCACACTCGAGGAGCTTTCGCAGCAATACGGCATCTCGCGCGAGCGGGTACGTCAGATCGAGGTCCGCGCATTCGAGAAACTGCAGAAGGCGATGAAGGCGCAGATCGCCGAACGCCGCCTGCAGTCGCAGGCGCAGGTGGCGGCCAACCGCCAACCGTCGGCGGCACGCGCTCCGGCGGACCACTGATCACGCGTCGCCGTCGACCGAATCGAGGCGCCATTCCTCTGCGAGCCGGGTGCGCATCGTGCGCAGCCGGGCGGTGCGCGAAATGCTGAGCGCTTCCAGCGTCGCGCGGACGGCGACGGGCGCCACCTCGGCCAGCAGCCACCCGGCGGCAGCGGCTGCCCAGGCGGTTCCCAGCACGTGCAGATCCCCCAACAGAGCCGCCGCGACGGGCAGGGTATGGCCGCTTACCCACAGCGTGCGCAGGGGATCGACCGAGGCTGCCATGCCAAACAGCGCGATGCAGCGCGCCCTGGGCCGTCCCGGCTGACGATCGAACACCAGGGCCAGAGCCGCCGGGCCAAGCAGGACGCCCAACAGCAGGGCCGTGGGCGGGGCGAGCATCGCCATCGCCCCGCACATCAGGCCTTGCAGCCATACCATGGAATGCTGCCGCGGATGCGCGGCGACCTTGCCGGTGGCTTTCGGGGCGGGTGAGCGTTTGGCCATGGCGCTGGCTCAGCTCAAAGCCACGACCGCGAGCACGGCCGCCAGTGTTGCGAGTCCGATACCGGCAGCGATCTCTTGCCCGAGGCGGTTGGCCAGGTTGGCCCGGCTGCCGGCGCCACCGGCGATCTGCAGCAGTTCGGCATCGATGCGGGCAGCCTCGACCGCGGCCAGATACGCTTGGTGCGCGTCCGCGTCGCGTCCCGCAGGGTCGTCGACCAGCGCCAGCATCGGCGCCAGAAATCCCTCCCGGGCAAGCACCTGGAGGCGGTCCGCAATTGAGGCACGACTATCCCGGTTGCACCACGAAGCGAGGGCTGGTCCGGCCTGCTCGGCCAGCCAGACGGCGAGACCGGGCAGCCCCTGGACGCGGTGGCGACTCTGCAACTGAGCCAGAATCCGAACCTTCGCCAGCCATGCCACATCCTCCGGCGCGCCGTCGGCCAGTGCCGTCATCTCGTTATCCAGGCGCCGTTCCGATCGTGCGGCGATGAAAGCCGCGATATTCGCATCCACCGGTCCGACCTGTTTGCGGTCCACGCGGCTGGCCGCCTCCTCCAGGGCCTGCAGCAGCTCCGGCAGTCGTGTCACCCAGTGCCCGCCCATCAGCTTGCTGGAACAGGGCATGAGCGGGTTCAGCAGATAACACAGCCGTGCCTCGCCGCCGCCCGCGCCGCGAAGCTGTAGCCAAGCATGCTGTTGGCGGGCCTCGGACCGCAGGACTGCGAAATCGCAGCGTTCCGGTCGCACGGCGGCCCAATTGCCGGACAGTTCCTGCGCCACCAGTTCCTGCAGCCGCACACTCGCATCGGCGTCGGTCGCCTGCGCCGCGGCAAGCGCCGTGCCGATGCCGTCAGGCCAGAACACAAGACCCCGCCAGCACAGGGGTGCGAGCGGATCAATCAATGCGATGGCACGCATCACCAGTGCAGCATCGCCATTGGCATCGTCGGGCAGCGAGTTGAGGATCCGATGTCGCACCAGATCCTCCAACCGGGCAGCGAGCGGGGCGTCACCGAGGCCGCGCCGCAGCCATTGGACGATCAGCCCGCTGCGCAAGGCATGCACGCCCGCTTCAGGCTCGACTGCCATTGCATGACCAAGCGACCGCGCGTCCCACAGCTCGATGCCCGCCATCGGTAATGGGCGCTGTGCCCGGCGCGGCGGGCGGGCGGCCACCCGGCGGCTGCGCGCGCTGGCCGGGTCGAGGAGCAGACTGGGCGGCGGCCGGTGCTCGGGGTCTTCCGCAAGCATCCCGCGCACCAGATCGCCGATGACAGGCGGCAGGCGCTCGTCACCCAGGAGGGCGGCGTATGTCCCAACCTCGAGTTTGCGGCGAACGATGGCCGCGTCGTCCAGTTGCACCAACGGTGCGTGGCCAAGGCCAAGGCAGAGCAGCAGCACGCCAAGCGAATAGACATCGTCAGCGATGCTGCCCTCGCCCCGGCCTGCCGGCATGCACATGGCTGAATAGGGCGGCTCGAACAGCGCGGACTGCCCGACAGCCGGGGGTGCGGCCCAGGCGGAGCCCAGCACGACCGGCTGACCCGGACGCGGCTGGAAAACGTTGTCGAGGCGAATGCCTCGGTGGGTCATGCCGCGCGCCTGCAACTGCTCCAGAACCTGCGCCGCCGGCCGCAGGACGCATTCAAGCAGCTCGGCTTCCGACCATGGACGCGGCCTCGCCTGCAGGCTTGGTCCCGGCGGAGCAAGGCAGATGACGTACCCGGCCTCTTCCGCCGACCCAGGCTGCGCAGCCGCAATGCCGTGGGCCAGGGGCGCGAGAAGTCCGTCGATCGGAGCAAGAAGCGTCTGCAGCGCCCGTGGCCTTGGCGGCAGGTGACGTTGGACGCGGATCGCCATCAGGTCGGTCCGCCCGGTGGTCTGATCGCTCGCGGCGCAGGCGGCAAGGCCGCCCACCTGCGGCAGCGGCCGCCCCGACTCCACCGCGTATCGGTCGGCGATCAGGGCGACACCAGGTGGGGGCGGAGCGGGATTGGCCATGCCTCAGCCGATCGTCCACCAGAAAGGTTGACGATCAGTGTCTCCCGGTCACGGGGCGTCAGCCTTCGAACGGATCCTTCACCATGATCGTGTCGTCCCGTTCGGGGCTGGTCGTGAGCAGCGTGACCGGCGCCTCCACCAGTTCCTCGATGCGGCGGACATATTTGATCGCCGGTGCCGGCAGGTCCGCCCAGGAGCGCGCGCCACGGGTGGAGCCCGTCCAGCCCTCCATGACCTCGTACTCCGGTTCGGCCGCAGCCTGCGCGCCACGCGCTGCCGGAAGGTGACGAAAACGTTCGCCGCGGATGCGGTAGCCCGTGCAGATGCGCAGTTCAGGGAACCCGTCCAGCACGTCGAGCTTGGTCAGCGCCAGGCCATGGATGCCGCCCACCTTCACCGCCTGGCGGACCAGCACGGCATCGAACCAGCCGCAGCGCCGAGGCCGGCCGGTGACGACGCCGAACTCCTTGCCGCGGTCGCCGAGCAACCGGCCGGTCGCGTCGTTCAACTCGGTCGGAAAGGGCCCCGAGCCGACGCGGGTCGTGTAGGCCTTGGCGATGCCCAGTACGAACCCCACTGCCGATGGGCCTAGCCCGGAGCCCGAGGCGGCGGTCGCGGCCACCGCGTTGCTCGACGTCACATACGGATACGTGCCGTGGTCGACGTCGAGCATCACCGCCTGGGCACCCTCGAACAGAATGCGCCGCCCGGCCCGCCGCGCCTCGTCCAGCCGCTCCCATACCGGCTCGGCGTAGGGCAGGATCCGCGGCGCAAGCGCGAGCAGGCGGGCAAGCAGATCATCCTTGGAAAATGTTTCGGCGCCAAGGCCTTGCAGCAGGGCATTATAGTGCAGCAGCAGTTCGTCCAGTTTGTCGGCAACGGTCTCCGGTTCCGCAAGATCGGCGATCCGGATGGCCCGGCGCGCCACCTTATCCTCGTATGCCGGACCAATGCCACGCCCGGTGGTGCCGATCCGGCGCTCGCCCCGGGCCGCCTCGCGTGCACGGTCGATGGCGGGATGCAGCGGCAGAATCAGCACGGCATTCTCGGCGATGCGCAGGGTGGCAGGCGAAACCGTGAGACCTTGCGCCGTCACGCGCTCGATCTCGGCCAGCAGCGCCTCGGGATCGATGACGACGCCATTGCCGATGACACCGAGCTTGCCGCGCACCAGACCGGAGGGGAGCAGCGACAGCTTGTAGGTCTCGTTGCCGACCACCAGCGTATGACCGGCGTTGTGACCACCCTGGAAGCGCACCACGATGTCGGCGCGGCTGGCCAGCCAGTCGACCACCTTGCCCTTGCCCTCATCGCCCCACTGGGCGCCGATCACAGCGACATTGGCCATTCGGCAGCAACTCCCTCCAAGGGTCAGTGATGATCGGCGGTCAATCGGACCGCGGTGCCATTGCGCAGAATATGCGAACAGAGCAGGCGTCTGGCCTCGGCCACCGGATCGCCGTTGGGCTCAAGCGCGGCAATCGTGGCATAGCCCAGCCGGCGCATCCGTGCCGCCTCGTCCTGATCTTCACCGTGCGGGACGTAGAGACGCTGCCGTGCCTCGCGGGGCGGCGCGGCGCGCAGGACGGCGTCGGGAAACAACGTGAGCCCGGTCGCCGGTTCCGCGTCGCCGCTGACATAGCGGCCGCCGCGACCCAGTTCCTCGTGGCGGCCGGGAGCATAGATCGTGACCGAGACGCCGGTCTCATAACGGAAGCCGCGGAACTCCACCGGGTCGATCGTCAGGCGCAGTGTCGGGGCGCGGGCACGGATCGCGGCCACTGCATCGGCCAACCGGTTCGCCAGCTCCCGCGCGGCCGTCGGCAGCTTTGCAGCCTGAAGAGCCAGCAGCGCCCGGTCGGCCGGGCCGGCGGCCTGCAGCAAATCGGTCAGCGTCGGCGCCAGGTTGCCGCCGTGGCGCGCGACCGATGCAGCGTCCTTGCGATCGAGCGCTCGTGCCAGGGCGGCACGGTCCGCCCCTTCCAGCCCGGCATCGTCGAGCAGCACGGGGACCAGCGTCGGCAGAGTGAGGTCGAAGCTGGTGCGGGTCAGTCCCACCGACGCCAGCGCCTCGGCGCCCGCCAGAACGATCTCGGCATCCGCCGCTGGATTGTCGCAGCCGATCAGCTCGATCCCCGCCTGGGCGATCTGCCGGTCCGGCGCAAGCTGGGTGCCGCGCACCCGCAGGCACTGTCCGGCATAGGACAGCCGCAGCGGTCGCGGAGCATGGGCAAGCCGCGTCGTCGCGATCCGGGCGACCTGCGGCGTGGTGTCGGCGCGCAGCCCCATCATGCGCTGGCTCACCGGGTCCATCAGCCGGAACGTCTGCTCGGCCACCGCGGCGCCGGAACCGGCCAGCAGGCTGTCCTCGAACTCCAGCAGCGGCGGCTTGACCCGCTGGTAGCCGTGACCCGCGAACACCTCCATCAGCGATTCGACCGCCGATGCCTCGGTTTCGGCATCGGGCGGCAGCAGGTCGCGCAGGCCGGCGGGCAGCAGGGCGCGATTGTTCGGCAGGTGTTCGCTCATTGCTGCCTTCAGCTATCAGCTATCGGGCCTCGGAGGAACAAGAGATCGGTGACCGGTGGTCAGTGTGCGCAGGCAACAGCCGGCATTTACCGTTGGTTATGGGGGGAGGCGGATACTCAAACCAGCCGCTCCCTCCCCGTCATGGCGGGCGAAGGCCCGCCATCCACGTCTTTGTCGATCGCACTGTGGAACGACGTGGATGCCGACCAGAGCCTGTCCCCGGGCGGGCCTTTGGCCCGGCCCGTGGGGCGACCATGACGCCGTGGCGACCGGTGGGTCACTTGCGAGGGCGGTGGGTATCACTCCACCGCGTGCCATGCTGTTCAATTCGCCGGAGTTCATCCTGGGCTTCCTGCCGGCTTCGCTCGCGGGGTTCTTCCTGCTGGGCCGCTTCGCCGGGCGTGACTGGGCGATGCGCTGGCTGCTCGCTGCGGGCCTGTTCTTCTACGGCTGGTGGAACGCCAGGTTCGTCCTGCTGCTGGTCGCCTCGATCATCGCCAATCATGTGCTGCGGCCAGCGCATCCTGCGCCTCGCGCTCGCGGGCGATCGGCGCGGAGCAAGGCGCTGGCTGATCTTCGGCGTCTGTCTCAACCTCGGTCTCCTCGGCTGGTTCAAATACGCCAGCTTCGCGCTCCACACCGTCGCGGCCCTGACCGGACTTGGCGCACCGGAACTGGGCCTGTTTCTGCCGCTGGCCATCAGTTTCTTTACGTTCCAGCAGATCATGTTCCTGACCGAGAGCTACCGTATGGAGCGCGGCGACGCCGGTCTGCTGCACTACGCAAACTTCGTCGCGTTCTTTCCGCATCTGATCGCCGGTCCGATCGTCCGCCCGCGCGAGATCATGCCGCAATTGCTGGCGGCTGATCTGGCAACGCCACGGATGGACAATCTCGCCGAGGGGCTGATGATCTTTTTGCTCGGCCTGGCGAAGAAGCTTGTGCTGGCTGACACCTTTGCCTCGTTCGCCGATGTCGGCTTCGCCGCAGCCGGGCAGGGCGCGCCGCTCAGCTTCGTGGAGGCCTGGTACGCGGCAGCCTCCTACGCGCTGCAGATCTATTTCGATTTCTCCGGCTATTCCGACATGGCGATCGGGCTCGCGCGAATGCTGAATGTGCGGTTCCCGATGAATTTCGCCAGCCCGTATCAGGCGACCAACATCCGCGAATTCTGGCAGCGTTGGCACATCACGCTGAGCGGTTTCCTGCGCGATCACGTCTACATCCCGCTCGGCGGCAATCGGCAGGGCGAAGCGCGGCGCAATGCCAACCTGATGGCGACGATGCTCCTGGGCGGCCTGTGGCACGGTGCCGCCTGGAACTTCGTCCTCTGGGGCGGGCTGCACGGGCTGTTCCTGGTCATCCACTCCGGTTTCCGACGGACGCGCATTCCGGTTCCCGCGATTGCGGGGCAGATGCTGACCTTGCTGGCGGTCATCGTCGCCTGGGTGCCGTTCCGCGCCGGCGGAACCGACGCCACGATGGCCATGCTGCGCGGCATGGCGGGCTGCAACGGGCTCGCCCTGCCGCAGATGATCGTGCACGCGTTCCCGCCGCTGGCGGCTATCGCCACACCGGTCCCGCTGCTGCGCTTCCTCGGCGACGCGCGCACATTGAGCTTTCCCGAGGTATCTGCCTGCCTGCTGCTCGGCTGGACGATCGTCCTCGCAATGCCGACGGTGCACGAGTTGTCGGAACGTGTGCGCGGCTGGGCACTGACCGCGGGCTTCGCGTTCACCGTGCAAGCGCTGTTCTTCGCGCCGCACGTGACGCCGTTTCTGTACTTCCAGTTCTGATGGCCGCACGGATGCAAGCGATATGCACACCTCGCCCGCTTGCGGGAGAGGTCGCCGGGCGAAGCAAGGCGGGAGAGGGTGCCGCCGCGAGCCCCCCTCTCCCGTGCGCTGCAGTGCACGGCCACTCCCGCAAGGCGGCCGAGATGTACATTGGGCAGGCGCGCGCCGCCTGCATCCGGCTGGTCCTCGCCAGCCTGGCATCTCTGCTGCTTTATGCGCTGGCGTTCGGCTTCGTCGTGGACCGGCCGCTCTCGCTTGGCTTCCTGCAACACCAGCTCGACGCGAAGCTGGCCCGCGCCGCGGCGATCGATGGCCCGAAGCTGGTGATCCTGGCCGGTTCCAACGGCTCCTATTCGCATCGCTGCGAGGCGATCGAGCCGGTGCTGGCGATGCCATGCGTCAATGGCGGCATCGCAGTGGGGATCGGCCTCGACTACCTGTTCGCCCGCTGGCAGCCGCTGCTCCATCCCGGCGATATGGTCTACCTCCCCATAGAGGAGGCGCAATATGTCCGCACGCGCGCGGCAACCGAGGTCGGACCGGATGCTGCGATCATGTTCCGCCATGACTGGCGGACGCTCGCATCGCTCCCGCCGCGGCGCTGGCTTGCTGCGCTGTTTGCGTTCGACGGGCTGCGCGCGGCGCTGATGGGACCGATCGAGGCCGCCTGTCGCGTGCATTTCCACGACCCGCGAGCGGCGGCGACCGGGGAGACCAACGCATGGGGCGACCATATCGGTCACACCGCCAAACTGGCAGCCACGAGCCAGGGCATGCTGGCGACTGCGGCGACGCAGCATCCCTCGTCTGCAGAGATCCGCGCAGGCTACGGCAGCGCGCTGATTGCCGAGTTTGTGCGCTGGGCTGGGTCGCATGGCATACACGTGATCGGCGGACTGCCCACGGAGTTCGCCGACGCGCCGATGCCGGACGCGACGCTGGAGGCCATTCGGTCTCTTATACCTGGCGAACGGCGGCGAGTTTCTTGAGCTGTCGAACCGCAGCCGCTATCCGCGTTCCGCATTCTTCGACACCGCTGAACATCTCAACGAGACTCGGCAGATTTACCATTCCGAGCAGCTGGCGGACAACTCAGACATCGCACGGACGGCGCGAACCAGTGACCGTCCCTCCATGGCACCCCCGCTGTCTTCCGTCACGGGAGGGTCTGGTCCCCCTACGCCGGGAGGGCCTGGACAGGCCAGCCCACAACGGTCCGGTTATGCGGCGCAAGCCGCGGCGGACTGCGGATGCCGAGCATCAAGCCGCCCTACCCGCACTCATCCTTGCCAGCCTGCCTTGCGAAGGCCGTCGAGCATGTGTTCGTGATCCTCGGGGCGAAAGAACGGCGGGCCGCCCTGGAACGAATCGGGTTAACGACCCGGGCGAGATCGTACGTGCCTTTTGCAGCGCGTCGCCCGCCTCTGCGCCCGGCCCAACTGCCCCTGTGCCGCAGCCAGCCAGCAGTATGCTGTCGGATGATCGGGATAGCGCGCGACGTATTGAGGCCTGCTTCGGCGGCTGCGCTCGTAGTCGCGCTCATAATAGTAGGAGCGAGCGACGTGATTTAAAACAGTTGCATTCCGAGGAGCGCGTGGACTTAAGCGCAGCGCTGCAAACAGAAGGTCGCGTGCTTCGGCAGGATGGCCGGTGTCAACGAGGAATGCCTCCCTTGGCACCGTTTGCCCAGGCCGAATTCGGGTTTAAGCGAGAGCGCCATCGAGGCATGTTCTAGCGCCTCGCGCACATTGCCGGTAAACAGAACAGCGATAGCCAGGGTAGCCCATGCGTCACTGTCATCCGGCATTGATCTCAACGGCCTTGCGCGCCCAACCAGCTTGCTGTCTCGGCCGCTTCGGGCAACGGTCGCGTGGAGAACTGTGCACCTTCCCTGATAATCGCTCGGCCAATGCAGAATAGGCAGCCGCGAAGGCCGCATCCAATGCAATTGCTCGGGCGAAAAGCTCCATTGCTCGTGTCTGGTCCGCCGCGTTCAGCTTCTCCATGTGCCAAAGCCCCCGCTGATAAGCCTCCCATGCATCAAGGCTTCCGGGCGGCTTGCGGAGGATGCGCCCAAGTTCCGCATCGGAGATCACAGGCAGAATGGCCTTGACTATCGCAGTGGTAATTTCGTCCTGAAGTGCAAAAATCTCCTGCACATTCCGATCGTATCGTTCAGCCCATATCTGGCTGACTGGTCTCCGCCTCGACAAGCTGCGCGGTTACCCGAACGCGGTCTCCACTACGGCGTACGCCACCATCTACGACATAGCGCACGCCTAATTCGCGCGCCACTTGCTTCACGTCAACAGGCCGACCCTTGTAAGTGAAACTGGAATTGCGTGCGATCACAAAGAGTGAGCGGCTGCGCGACAGTTCGGTGATGATGTCGTCGGAGATACCATCGGAAAAATACTCCTGCTCAGGGTCGCCACTCATGTTGCTGAATGCGAGCACCGCGATCGATGGCTTTCTGGGAGCTGCGCAAATTGTCTGTGCTGCCGTCACCCGAAAGCTGCCCGACCATGGGCGGCACGCTGGCGAAGGCTGCCGAGACGCACCACAAAAGCCTCGACAGGTCGGGCGATGTTCTTCAGACTCAGCGCGCCAAGTTCCTCGAACGCCAGATCGAGCCGCCCGTGCACATGATCGCGGACCGACCGGGATACGCAGATGCCGCCCGGCGGGCATTCGGCCTGGAGTCTCGCCGCAACATTCACCACGTCGCCGTGAAAGTCGGTCCCGTCGGCAATCGCGTCTCCGATGTTGATACCGACGCGGAAGCGCATGGCGCGATCCGGCGGTTGGTCGCCATCATGTACTGGCACCTGTTGCTGAATCTTGACCGCACAGCGCACCGCTCCATCGATACTGTCGAATGCGATCAGAAGGGAATCGCCCGCCGTGTTGAAAATTCTGCCCCCGTACTCGGCGATCGCCGGATCGATCAGGTTGCGGCGAAGGGATCGGAGCCTTTCAAGCGTTCCCGAGTCATCCAGCCCGATCAGATGGCTGTAGCCGACCATGTCGGCATAGACGACGACAACAAGCTTGCGCCCGCCAGGCGAACTTTCCGTCAAGTCTGCTTCATCGTTGGACGACATTGCGACTTTGCCTCACGCGCAATCGTCGCGCAGCATATCTTACCGGATGCCGCATGATTCCACGCTTCACCGAGGCAGGCAACGCAGCTCACCGACAATCTCGCCAGCGTTCAGTGAGGGGACCATATTTGATAAACCGCAATAAGTTACGGCTGCTGGCTTCTGGCGCGGGGTAACCGCCGCACACCCGTCAGCGCATTGGTCAAAGGCGAATTCTGTCATCCTCAGCTGGCCGCTCCGCCTGCGTTCAACATTCTCTCGCAGGCGCGGCCTGCTGTGTTACAATTTACTTGGAAATTCGGGAGGACTTCCATGGCACGATATTTGGGCTGGCCGATTGGCCGTCTGCATGTCCTCGCCTCGGCGTTCGCTGTTGCCGGTCTGCTTGGCTGCCCGTCCAGCGCGTCGGCCCAGACGGTCCGGGGCGTCACGGACACCGAGATCGTGATTGGCACCATCGCCGACCTGTCCGGCCTCGGCGCACCGCAGGGCGTGAACAACACCGCAGCCATCCGCATGGTGTTTGACGACGCCAACACCAAAGGCGGGGTGCACGGCCGCAAAATCAGATACATTGTCGAGGACAGCCAGTTGACCGTGTCGCGCGCCGTGCAGGCGATCAACAAGCTGATCAACAGCGACAATATCTTCATCACCTTGGCGACTGCCTTCACGCCGATCACACGACGCCATCACTGCCGCTGCAGTTTGCCAAGAATGTGCCGAGCATTTTCCCGGCCGTCGCCGCGCGCTCGACATACGAACCCTATAATCGCCTCAAATTCGCGCAGTTCGCCTCATACTATGACCAGACACGCTCAGCGGTGAAGTATTTCGCCGAGCAGCGTGGACGCAAGGCGTTCTGCGGGATGTATCAGGATGTCGGCATGGGCACTGAAGTGGCTGCCGGCGTGGCGGCGCAGACCGAGGCGATGGGTATGAAGGTCGTTGCCACCACGCTGCACAAGGCAGCGGACACCGACTTCAACGCACCGGTTGCCAAGCTGAAAGAAGCCGGCTGTGACGTCGTCATGCTGGCCACTGCCGTGCGCGACACCAACCTCATCCTCCAAACAATGCGCAGGATGGGGATGAACGTCGATCTGGTCGGTCAGTTCGTGGCCTATGACCTGGCCGTTGCCGGCCTGCCCGGCGGCGTCGCGGAAGGCTTTTTCTGCATATCGCCGGGGCTTTATGCGTATCCCGATGATCCGCGTCCCGCGGTGCAGGCATTCGCGAACGAATACAAGCAACGCTTCGGCCGCGATCCGAATTTCTACGGCGAGGCCGGCTACACCGCTGCCAACCTTGTGCTGATGGCGCTCGACAAGGCAGGCAAGGAGCTCACCGTGGACAGCTTCATCGAGGCGATGGAGAGCGTCCACGGCTACAAGGACATTTTCGGCTACGAGCTAAGCTTTGGGCCGGACCAGCACCACGGCTCGACCAAATCCTTCTTGTCAGTAGTGCAGAACGGGCGCTGGGTGCCGGTGACGCAGCAGGCGCTCTCGTACTGAGCCTGATATTTGTACCCAGCGCTAGCTGCGGGATGTCTATGCTTGCCGCCTGATTGCAATCTGTTGAATTCCGCCGTGGCGACCATCCGGGCATCATCCCCGCCGCTGCGCCGCCCGCGCAACGGCGACCGCCTCGCGCGCCCATTGCACCAGCTCGTCCTGCCGATCCAGCAGGTCCTCCGGCACGATGTAGTAGGCCCCGAGGCTCACCTGCCTGCCTGCGCGCGTGGAGCTGAACGGGGCGCTGCCAGCGCACTCGAACCGTCCGCGCGTGCTGTCGTCGACGCGCAGATACACCGTCTCGCGCGACAGCAGGCCGAACATCGCACCGCCGTGGAACAGCCCGACGCCGCCGAACATGCGCCGCGCGACCGGATCGAGCGGGCCGAGCAGATCGAGGATGAAATCCTGAAATTGCCGGCTCACGCTCATCGGTCAGAACGCCAGCGTCGTCGCCTGCACCACCAGCGGCAGTGTGCGCACCATCGACAGCACGGCCTCCGGCACCTCTTCGTCCACCGACACCAGGCAGATCGCATCGCCGCCCTGGCTGGCGCGGCCGAGATGGAACGTCGCGATGTTGATGCCCGCGCCGGCCAGCGTCGCGCCGAAGCGGCCGATGAAGCCCGGCTTGTCCTGGTTGGTGACATACAGCATGTGCGGCGCGAAGTCGGCCTCGACCTTGATGCCCTTGATCTCGACGATGCGCGGCCGCGAGCCGGCGAACAGCGTGCCGGCGACCGAGCGCGTGAGCTGGTCGGTCTCCACCGTGATGCGCACCAGCGTCTGGTATTCGCTGGGCCGGTCGTGCACGGTCTCGGCCACGTCGATGCCGTGATCGCGCGCCGCCACCGGCGCGTTGACCATGTTGACGCCCGTCCATCAGCGGCGACATCAGCCCGGCGAGCGCCGCGGCCGTCAGCGGGCGCGTGTTCAGCGCGGCGGCATGGCCTTCGTATTCGATCGGCACGCGGCGGATCACGCCCTCCCGCGCCTGGGTCAGCTGGCCGGCGAACGCGCCGAGCAGGCGGCACAGCTCCATGTACGGCTTCAGCCGCGGCGCATCCTCGGCCGAGACCGACGGCATGTTGATCGCGTTCGCCACCGCGCCGGTCAGCAGGAAGTCGCTCATCTGCTCGGCGATCTGCAGCGCGACGTTCTCCTGCGCCTCGGCCGTCGCGGCGCCGAGATGCGGGGTGCAGACGACGTTCTCCAGCGCGAACAGCGGCGACTGTCGTGGCCGGCTCGGTCTCGAACACGTCGAGCGCCGCGCCGGCGACGTGGCCGGACTCGATCGCCTCGGCCAGCGCCGCCTCGTCCACCAGCCCGCCGCGCGCGCAGTTGATGATGCGCACGCCGCGCTTGGTCTTCGCCAGCGCCTCGCGCGAGAGGATGTTGCGCGTCGCGTCGGTCAGCGGCGTGTGCAGCGTGATGATGTCGGCGCGCGCCAGCAGCGCGTCGAGCTCGACCTTCTCCACGCCGAGGTCGAGCGCGCGGCTTCTCGGACAGGATACGGATCGTAGGCGATCACCTTCATCTTCAGCCCGACCGCGCGGTCGGCGACGATGGAGCCGATATTGCCGCAGCCGATCAGGCCGAGCGTCTTGCCGGTGAGCTCGACGCCCATGAAGCGGTTCTTCTCCCACTTGCCGGCCTTGGTGGAGGCGGAGGCTTCGGGGATCTGCCGCGCGAGCGCGAACATCATGGCGATGGCGTGTTCGGCGGTGGTGATGGTGTTGCCGTGCGGCGTGTTCATCACCACGACGCCGCGCGCGGTGGCGGAGCGGATATCGACATTGTCGACGCCGATGCCGGCGCGGCCGACGACCTTGAGGTTGGTCGCGGCATCGAGCAGTTCGCGCGTCACCTTGGTGGCCGAGCGGACGGCGAGGCCGTCATACGGCGCGATGATGGCGCGCAGATCGGCCGGCGACAGGCCGGGCTTCAAATCCACCTCGATGCCGCGGCGGCGGAAGATGTCGACCGCGGCGGGGGAGAGCTTGTCGCTGATCAGGACTTTGGGCATGGCGATTGCTCACCGTTCAATCGTCATGGTCGGCTGACCTTGCAGGACTGCCGCTACTCCGCGAGCCGTATCGGCCGACGCGAATTCGGCTGCGACCACGCCGTGCGCCCAGTCGAGCCAGGGCAGCAGCGCCTCGATGTCGGCGGTCTCGACGGTGGCGCCGCCCCAGATGCGCAGGCCCGGCGGCGCGTCGCGATAGGCGCCGATGTCGTAGGCGACGCCTTCCTTCTCCAGCAGCGCGGCCAGCCGCTTCGCCGCCGTCGCCTGGCCGTCGGCGGCAGCGCCGTGAACCATGGCGCGACGAGCTTCAGGCAGATCGACGTGCAGGAGCGCGTCGCCGGCATCCTCGGCCAGGAAGTCCGACCCAGTCGCGTGCGCGCGACCCAGTGCGGCGATCGCCGCCAGATTGGCCTCGCGACCGCGCGATCAGCCCCTGCAGCCCGCCGACCGACTCCGCCCAGCGCAGCCCGTCCAGCGCGTCCTCGACGCACAGCATCGAGGGCGTGTTGATCGTCTCGCCCTTGAAGATGCCCTCGATCAGCTTGCCGCCCGAGGTCAGGCGGAAGATCTTCGGCAACGGCCAGGCCGGCTTGTACGATCTCCAGCCGCGCGACGGCGCGCGGCGACAGCGCCAGCATGCCGTGCGCCGCCTCGCCGCCCAGCACCTTCTGCCAGGACCACGTCACGACATCGAGCTTGTCCCACGGCAGCGCCATCGCGAACGCGGCCGAGGTGGCATCGCAGATCGCCAGCCCCTGCCGATCCCGCGGCGATCCAGTCGCCGTTCGGCACGCGCACGCCCGAGGTCGTGCCGTTCCACGGGAACACCACGTCGTGGCTGAAATCGACCGCGGCGAGGTCGGGCAGCTCGCCCGTAGGGCGCGGACAGCACGCGCGCATCGGCCAGCCGGAGCTGCTTCACCACGTCGGTGGCCCAGCCCTCGCCGAAGCTCTCGAACGCCAGGATATCGACCGGCCGCGCGCCGAGCAGCGACCACAGCGCCATCTCGACCGCGCCGGTGTCGGAGGCGGGCACGATGCCGAGCCGCCAGTCAGCCGGCATGCCGAGCATCGCGCGCGACCGCTCGATCACCTCGGCGAGGCGCGCCTTCGGCTCCTTGGCGCGATGGCTGCGGCCGAGCAGCGCGCCCGACAGCGCATCCAGCGTGAAGCCAGGACGCTTGGCGCAGGGACCGGAGGAAAAATTGGCGTTGGCCGGACGGATGTCCGGTTTCGGCGCGATCGCCATGTGCAGCTCTCCCTTCCAGAAGAGAAGCGCCCCGGTGGGGGGGCGTGACCCGGTGCGGCCTATAGCGACAAGGTTGACGTGCGCGTCAACGAAATTACAGAGACAGCGATGACCTGCATCCGAGCTGCCCGGCCGGCCTTTCCGTCATGTTCTGCTGGCGATGCTGCTTGTCGCTTCGTTCGGCTTCGTCGCGCACGGCCAGACGCCGCCAGCGCTCCGATCCGCCGGCGCCGCCGGCGCACGAGGCCGCCGCACCCGCCGGCGAAAATCGCCATCTGCCGGCCGATGTCACGACGCAGCACACACTGGAACTGCCGGACCGCACGCTGCGGTTCTCGGCCACCGCGGGCGCCATCCGGCTCGCCGACGACAAGGGCGCGCCGCGGGCCGATGTCGCGTTCATCGCGTATCGGCTGGACGGCGCCGATCCGCGCAGCCGGCCGGTGACCTTCGTGTTCAACGGCGGGCCGGGCATGGCATCGGGCTGGCTGCAGGTCGGCGCGGTCGGACCATGGCGGATCAGGCTCGGCGCCGATGCGGCGATTCCCTCCGCCTCGCCCGATCCGCTGCCGAACGCCGAGACCTGGCTCGATTTCACCGACCTGGTGTTCATCGATCCGCCCGGCACCGGCTATTCGCGCATCCTGGCCGCCGGCGATGAGGCGCGCCGGTCGCTGTTGTCGGTCGAGGGCGACATCGCGGCGCTGGCCGAAGTGATCCGCCGCTGGCTCGATCGCAACGAGCGCAGCGTCTCGCCGAAATATCTGCTGGGCGAGAGCTATGGCGGGTTCCGCGCGCCCCGCCTCGCGCGCGCTTTGCTGTCCGACCAGGGTGTCGGCGTCGCGGGCCTTGGTGCTGGTTTCGCCGGCACTGGAGATCCGCGGCAGCGGCGGACGCGGGTTCGATCCGTTCCGCTGGGTTTCGCGCGCCTGCCGTCCATGGCCGCCGCAGTCTCGCGCCGCCAAGGGCAGAATTGCCGCCCGACATGCTGACGGACGTCGAGCAATATGCCAGCACCGACTATCTGCTCGACCTGCTGCGCGGCGTGCGCGACGAGGCTGCGGTCGCGCGGATGTCGGAGCATGTCGCCGCGCTCACCGGGCTCGATCCGACATTGGTCGCCCGTTACCAGCGGACGCATCGACAGCGACGTCTTCCTGCACGAATTCGAGCCGCGCCGAGGGCCGCGTCGCCAGCGCCTACGACGCCACGATCACGCGCTCCGATCCGTTCCCGCATGCCGCGTCGAGCGAGTATGCCGACCCTGTCCTCGACGGCATGAAGGCGCCGGTCAGCAGCGCGATGGTGGCGATCTACACCGCCCGGCTGCACTGGTTCCCGGAGAACGCCTACCACCTCGCCAGCGACGAGGTCTTCCGGCAATGGCAGTGGGGACGCGGCCTGGGCCGGCCGGAGGCGGTGTCCGCTCTGCAGTCCGCGCTGGCGCTCGATCCGCGGCATGCGCGTGCTGATCGCGCATGGCATGTTCGACCTGGTCACGCCGTATTTCGCCACCAAGATGGTCCTGGACCAGATGCCGGCCTTCGCCGGGCCGGATCGGCTGCGCCTGGCGATCTATCCGGGCGGGCACATGTTCTACACGGACGACGCCTCGCGCGCCGCGCTGCGCGAGGCATCGCGGGCAATCATCGAGCAGCGCTGACACGGACTCAAACGGGTCGCTGAGGTGGACCCGGAAAACTGGACAGGTTGCTTAGCTCGACTTTCCGCATTTTCGGTGATGGGGCACCGCTATTGGATAGCCCAGAAGATGTCCTCTGAGGCGATGAACTTGAGGGCTTGGTCGAGCGGCAGTACGGTGCGCCCGAATGGGCCAGCCCTGGTCCATCGTTCCTTCCACAGCGACCAATAGAGCACTTCGACCCGATCGTCCTGGCCGGTCGGCCTGAGGCGCGCGACGAGCGCGCCGGAACTGGCACGATAAAGCGTGTAGCCACGGTTGCGGCGTTCGGCGAACAGTTGCCCGCGACGGCAGCGGAAGCTCTCGATGCGCTGGATGATCGGATCGTCGGCCATGGCGTTGACGATAGAACACTGGGCCGGCGGACGTCGCCGACAGACGCTTGCGGCGTCGGCACGACTTGATTCTACGACTGGGATGGCACCGAATCGTCTGCGCGCCGCTGCGGCGTCCGATCCGCATCTGATCCCACCGGCGCTGGCCGCCTGGCTGTCGGTGTTCCGTTGCTGCTTCACCGCGCCGGTGTGGAACCGTGTTCTGGTCCTGGTGGCCGGCGCAGTGCTGGCTCCCGGCAAGCGCACCGTCACCCAGGCGCTGCGGGTCATGGGGCTGGGCGAGGAGCCGCAGTTCCGCCGCTACCATGAGGTGCTGGGCCGAGCCCGCTGGGACGCACGTGCCGTGGCGCGACGGCTGCTGCTGCACCTGCTGGATCGCCTGCTGCCCAGCGGTCCGGTCGTCGTCGGCATCGACGACACGATCGAGCGGCGTTGGGGCGCGCGCATCAAGGCGCGCGGTATTTATCGTGACCCGGTGCGGTCCTCAAAGGGGCACTTCGTCAAAACCAGTGGGCTGCGCTGGCTTTCACTGATGGTGGTGGTGCCGATAAGTTGGTCCGGCCGGCACTGGGCGCTGCCGTTCCTGACCGTTCTCGCCCCATCGGCGCGGTGGAGCGAGAAGCACCGCAAGCGGCACAAGACGCTGACCGACTGGGCGCGGCAGGCGATCCTGCAAACCAAACGCTGGCTGCCCAACCGTCTGCTCATCTTTGTCGCCGACAGCGGCTTCGCAGCGCTCGAACTGTTGGCCTCGGTGCGCTGCCACGTCTGTGTGATCACCCGGCTCAGGCTGGATGCCGCCTTGTTCAAGCCGGCGCCGCGGCGCCGGAAGGGTCAGCGCGGACGTCCCCCGCTGAAGGGGCGTCGCCTGCCGACACTGCGTGCCGTGCTGGCCAGCAGGAAGACCGTTTGGACGACCGTGGTCGTCTCGCAATGGTACAACGCCCAGCAGCGTAAACTGCTCACCGCCACCGGCACCGCGGTCTGGTACCATGCCGGCGCCCCGCCGGTGCCGATCCGCTGGGTGCTGGTGCGCGATCCAACCGGCGAGCACGCGCCGGCAGCATTCCTCAGCACAGACCTGGATGCGACGCCCGCAATGATCCTCGGCTGGTTCGTCTCGCGCTGGCGGGTGGAAACCACCTTCCAGGAGGTACGCACCCATCTCGGGGTCGAGACCCAGCGTCAGTGGTCCGATCTCGCCATCCTCCGCACCACCCCGGCACTACTGGGGCTGTTCTCACTGATCACCGTGTGGGCCGATGGCCTGGCGCGCGACACAACGACAGCACTGCGTCCTAATGCCGCCGCCTGGTACCGCAAGCAGGAACCGACATTCAGTGACGCCATCGCCGCCGTGCGCCGCGTGCTTTGGTGCCCGCCGAATTTCTCCACGTCCCGGCCAATCGGGGAGATCATCGAAATTCCCACCAGCTTGCTAAACCGAGTTTCCAGACTCTATGCCTCGCAGCCTGAAATGCGGAAAGTCGAGCTTAGTGTCCGTCCGAGAACAAATTGAGTTTTAGAGTTGGTTAGCGGAGGGGCTTGCCCGGCTCGAATTGACTGTGACTTTATACATGGCACCGAATCGCGAGGTGCCTGATGTGGACCGAAGAGACCCGCCGTCGCCATGACCGCAGCGGCCTGCGCTACAGCCATGACCTGACCGATGAAGAATGGGCCGAGGTCGCGCCGCTGATACCGCCCGCCAAACCGGGTGGCAACAAGCGCACGGTCGATATTCGCGAGGTGTTCAATGGGGTGATGTATATGACCGGTTCGGGCTGTCAGTGGCGTGACATCCCGAAGGACCTGCCGCCGCGCAGCACGATCCATGACTATCTCGATCGCTGGAAGCATGATGGGACACTGGAACGGATCCATCATGCACTGTACGTGAAATGCCGGGAGCAGGCCGAGCGAGAGGCCAGTCCGACGGCGGCGGTGATCGATAGCCAGAGCGTGAAAAGCGCTGAAAAAGCGGGGCCTGCATTGATCCGCACGGCTATGATGCGGGGAAAAAGATCAAGGGCAAGAAGCGACACATCCTGGTCGATACGACCGGCCTGATGTTGCAGGCCATCGTGCATGCCGCAGATATTCAGGACCGTGACGGCGGTGCGATGGTGATGGCGACCTTGTTCGGCTTGTATCCATTCCTGCTCAAGCTCTACGCCGATGCCGGCTATCGGGGGCCGGTGTTCCAGACGGCCGTGAAGAAAATCATGGCCCAGGTGGACGTGGAGATTGTCAAACGGTCGGACCAGGCCAAAGGGTTCGTCGTTCTTCCCAAGCGCTGGGTCGTTGAACGAACGCTTGCATGGCGCAATCGCTGCCGCCGACTTGCCAAGGACTGGGAATGTCTCAACCGCAAGGCGCGAGCGTATCTGTTGCTCGCATCAATCCGCCTCATGGTGCGTAGGCTAGCCAGGGTAACGGAATGATTCCGGACAGACTCTAAGAGAAAGTTCTCCCTTGGAGCGGCCGGCTGGCCGGAGGTGAGATGTGTCGAATACACGGAAGAAGCACAGTCCTGAGTTCAAGGCGAAGGTGGCGCTGGCGGCGGTACGGGAGGAAGGCACCGTGGCCGAGCTGTCGAGCCGGTTCGGCGTGCATGCCAGCCAGATCCATGCGTGGAAGAAGACCTTGCTGGACGGGACCGCGTCTTTGTTCGGGCGAGACAAGGCGGCGTCCAACGGCGGAGAAGCCGCGGCCGAGGCGCAACTGGCGCCGTTATATGAGAAGATCGGCCAGCTTACGGTGGAGCGGGATTTTTTTCGCAAAAGGTCTGGGCCATGAGGCCGTCGGAACGGCTCGCGCTGGTGGACCAAGCTGACCCGGTCCTGTCGGTCGTGGCGCAATGGCGGCTGCTGAAAGTTCCCCGCTCGACGCTGTATGACCGGCCGGCGCCGGTGAGCGCGGACGATCTGGCGGTGATGCGGCGGATGGACGAACTGTATCTGGCGTCACCATTCTACGGATCGCGGCGGATGACGGCGGTGTTGCGGCGCGAAGGGTGGGCCGTGAACCGCAAACGGATCCAGCGGCTGATGCGCCTGATGGGTCTGGAGGCGATCTACCAGAAACCCAACACCAGTCGGGGCCATCCGGATCACAAGGTGTAGCCCTATCTGTTGCGGGGTTTGGTGATCGACCGTCCAAACCAGGTCTGGTGCGCGGACATCACATATATCCCGATGGCCACGGGATTTGTGTACCTGGTGGCGGTGATGGACTGGTTCAGCCGCCGGGTCCTGGCATGGCGCGTGTCGATCACCATGGAGACGGATTTCTGCGTCGCGGCGCTGCGAGATGCGATGGACCGGTATGGGCGGCCGGAGATCTTCAACACGGATCAGGGCGTGCAGTTCACCAGCGCGGCGTTCCTGGACGAACTCGAGGGCCAAGGTGTTCGTGTCAGCATGGACGGCAGGGGCCGGTTTCTGCACAACATCTTCATCGAGCGGCTGTGGCGCAGCCTGAAATATGAGGAGGTGTTCATCAAGGCATACGGCTCGGTGGCCGAAGCGCGTCGGGGCATCGGCGGGTGGCTCGCGTTCTACAACGATGAGCGTCCGCACCAGGCATTGGACTATCGGACGCCGCGCGCGGTTTTCGAGGACGAAGCCTGTGACATTGTGGACAACACTTCGGCTTCGCTTTGCTCCGCTCTCACGTTGCCCACAATGTCACAGGCACAACAGCAACCGAAAGTATTGACTAATGTATGACAGTAGGATAAGGTCTATACTCTCTATCAGCTATCCTCTCGGATCGAGAGGGGCGTTGGAAACGCGGTGGGACTCTCTCTTAAGTCACCTCAATTCCTGTCCAACCGATGGGGTCCACCTCACATAATGGGCGATGTCGGCGATCGAACAGGTACCGGCACCGAACCAGCCTTTCTCCTCCAGATGCTCATCCATCACCGCCAGCGCGTGCATGCCGCGCCGGTAGTTCGCCTCGATCTGGCTCGTCCGGTCATCGGCGCCGGTGTAGACGCGCAGGAAGCGGTTCACCGCGATCGCCGGCTCGTGGCTGTACCTGCTCGAAGAACATCCAGCGCAGCATCCGCGCCTGCTGCCAGCGGTCCTCCGGCCAGAACCGGGTGCCGGCGGACATGTAGTGCAGGATGGCGCCGCGCTCCGACAGCATTCAACCGTCGTCGAACACCGCCGTCGGCACCTTGCCGATCGGGTTGATGGCGCGGAACGCGGGCCGGGCGGTGTCGCCGGCGAGCTGGCTCACCTCGATGCGCCGGTGCGGGATGCCGAGCTGCGCCAGCAGCAGCCGCACCTTGTAGACGTTGCCCGAGCGCAGAAAGCCGTACAGCGTCAGCATTGCGGCATGGCATAAAGCATGTTCATTGTGCCTGGAAACGCTGAACCGCAAACTACACCTCGCCCGCAAGCGGGCGAGGAGTGCAACGTCCCAGTGAACCTCGAATCACCCGAACCACCGAACAGCGACCGGCCAATCGTCCCGCTACTCCGTCCTTGGCGCGGCGGCGTCCGGCATGCGATGACTGCCGGGGTTCCCGACACAGCGAATCGCATGGACCAGGTCCGCACACGCCACAAGGTGGCGCCGGTCGCCTCGGCGGAGGCCATCGCCGAACTGATCGCGGTGATCGTCGCGGTCACCGCCGGCGCGCCGCGCGTGCTGACCATCGACGACGGCAGCGCCCTGCCGTCCGGACCGTTCGAGCTGACCCACCGCTCGCTGCAGGCGGGCACGCGGTCCTGGGTGGAGCAGCAGACCCACCAGCCGCTCGGCTATGTCGAGCAGCTCTACACGTTCGCTGATCGCGACCGGACCGCGGCGGGCCAGCGGACGGTGTCGATCAGCTATCTCGGCCTGACCCGCGAGGTTCGCGCCGCGGGCGAGCCGGGCGTCTCGTGGCAGAGCTGGTACCGTTTTTTCCCGTGGGAGGACCGCCGCGGAGACAATGCCGCGGCGGTGACGGAGGCCGTCGATGCGCGCCTGCGCGCCTGGGCGGAGGCGGCCGAGGATGCGCCGACACGTCGTGAGCGGCAGGCACGGGCCGCGATCACGTTCGGGCAGGACGGGCGTGCCTGGAACGAGGAGCTCGTGCTGCAGCGCTACGAGCTGCTCTGGGAGGCGGGCCTGGTGCCGGAATCCCCGCAGGCCGCCGAGCCGGTCGAGGGCGCGCCGATGACCCACGACCACCGCCGCATCCTGGCCACCGGCATCGCGCGGCTGCGCGCCAAGATCAAATATCGCCCGGTGGTGTTCGAGCTGATGCCGCCGCGCTTCACGCTGCTGCAGTTGCAGCGGACGGTGGAGGCGCTGGCCGGACGGCGCCTGCACAAGCAGAATTTTCGCCGGCTGATCGAGCAGCAGGACCTGGTGGAGGAAACCGGCGAGCGCGCCACCGAGACCGGCGGCCGTCCCGCCAAGCTGTTCCGCTTCCGCCGCGACGTGGTGGCCGAGCGGGCGGTGGCCGGCAGCAAGCTGCCGTTAGCGCGGTAGCGGCGGCCCTTTCTCCTGGGCATAAAATGTCATAGATTGACATCGATGCCGAATGTCAGCCTCACGCCCGAACTGGAGCGCTTCGCCGAGGCGTGCGTCCGCAGCGGACGCTACAACAGCGTCAGCGAGGTGACCCGCGCCGCGCTGCGTCTCTTGCAGGACGTGGAAGCCCGACGGGCAGCCCTGCTGGCCTCGCTCGAACAGGCCGAGGTCGAGGGCGAACGGGATGGCTTTCTCACCATCGAGGAAGTCGACGCCGAATTGCGCGCCGCCATCGATGAGGTCGCATCGCGCCGGGCGTGAGCGTCCGGCTGTTCGCGCCGCGCGCACGTCGTGAGCTCCGGGCGGCTTCGGTGTGGATCGCACGCGACAGTCCGATGGCCGCCCACGCGCTGGCGACGGAGGCGATGCGCGCGGCCGAGATGCTGGCAACGCAACCGATGCTCGGGCGCAGACGGCCGGACCTTCTGCCCGAGCCATACCGGTTCTGGTCACTGCGCGGGTTTCCCTCCCTGCTGGTGTACGATTCGGCGGCGACCCCGCCACAGATCCTGCGTCTGCTGCACATGGCGCGCGACCTGTCGCCGCTGCTGACCGATTTGATCCCGTGACCGACACCCACTGCGATCCGAGTGTGATCGCCCCTTGACATCCTTATGCTCAGCACTAGCATAAGAGAAGGAAATGCTCAGATAGAGCATAACGGAGGTGTCCTATGTCATACGCCGAAGTCCTCGCCCGCACCGCCCCGCTGTATGACCGGGTGAAGCGGGTCATCCCGCCGATCGAATGGCCGGTGTTCGCCGACGACATCGATGCGATCCTGGCGCTCAAGCGCCGGCGCAACGCGGTGATCCTGGCGCACAACTACCAGACGCCGGAGATTTTTCACTGCGTCGCCGACATCGTGGGCGACAGCCTCGCACTCGCGCGTGAGGCGATGAAGGTGGATGCCGAGGTAATCGTGCTGGCGGGCGTCCACTTCATGGCGGAGACGGCCAAACTGCTGAACCCGGCGAAGACCGTGCTGATCCCGGACACCCGCGCCGGGTGCTCGCTGGCGGAATCCATCACCGCGGCCGACGTGCGCCTGCTGCGCGAGCGCTGGCCCGGCGTGCCTGTGGTCACATATGTCAATACATCGGCGGCGGTGAAGGCGGAGTCCGACATCTGCTGCACCTCGGGCAACGCGCGCAAGATCATCGAATCGCTCGGCGTGGAGCGCGTGATCATGCTGCCCGACGAGTATCTGGCGCAGAACATCGCGGCGCAGACCGGGGTGCGGATCATCTCCTGGGCTGGGCGCTGCGAGGTGCACGAACGCTTCACCGCCGCCGAGATCCGCGCGCTCCGCGCCGACCATCCGGGTGTGGTGGTGTTGGCGCATCCCGAATGCCCACCGGAGGTGGTGGCCGAGGCTGACTATGCCGGCTCGACCGCCGATATGGCGGCGTATGTCGGGCGGGAGAAGCCGGCACGGGTGGTGCTGATCACCGAGTGCTCGATGGCCGACAACGTGTCGGTGCATCATCCGGACGTGGAGTTCGTGCGCCCGTGCAATCTCTGCCCGCACATGAAACGGATCACGCTGGCCAACATCCGCACGGCGCTGGAGGAAATGCGCTACGAGGTGACGATCGACCCGGCGGTGGCGGTGCGCGCCCGCCAGGCGGTCGAGCGAATGCTGGCGGCGTAGGGGAGCGGGCGATGACCATCCCGCCGCTTCCTGCGATCATGGTCGAGCCCTCGGTGCGCGCGGCGCTGCTGGAGGACCTCGGCCGTGCCGGCGATTTGACAACAGACGCGATCGTGCCCGCCGGCGCGCGGACCGAGTGTGCGCTGATGGCGCGCCAGGCCGGCGTGGTGGCGGGGCTCGATTACGCCGCCGCGGCGTTCCGGCTGATTGACCTGGCGATCGAGGTGATCGTTGAGCGGGCGGACGGCACGCGGCTGGCTCCCGGCGATCTGATCGCCGTGATCCGAGGTCCGGCGCGCGGAATTCTTACCGCTGAACGCACGGCGCTGAATTTCCTGTGCCATTTGTCGGGCATCGCGTCCGCCACACGCGGCATCGTCAATGCGATCGAGGGAACCAGGGCGCAGGTGGTGTGCACGCGCAAGACCATGCCCGGGCTGCGCGCGGCGCAGAAATACGCGGTGCGCGTGGGCGGCGGATCGAACCACCGGTTCGGACTGGATGACGCGGTGCTGATCAAGGACAACCACGTGGCGATCGCCGGCGGGGTGCGCACGGCAGTGGAGCGCGCGCGCGCGGGTGTCGGGCATTTGGTGAAGATCGAGCTCGAGGTCGACACGCTGGCGCAGCTTCAGGAGGCGATGACGCTCGGCGTCGATGCCGTGCTGCTGGACAACATGGGGCCGGACATGCTGCGCGAGGCGGTCGGGATCGTGGACGGGCGTGCGATCACGGAGGCCTCGGGGCGGATCCGGCCGGATACCGCGCCGGCGATCGCGGCTGCGGGGGTGGATCTGCTGTCGGTCGGGTGGCTGACGCACAGCGTGACGGTGCTGGACATCGGGCTCGATCATCGGGGGTGAGCGGAGGGCGCATCAATTACCAAAGGGTTTCAAGACTTGACGATTAACCCACCCTACGATTGTTGCCTCCGATTTATACTCAAACACTTCAACCAGTGCCCACCCCTCCCTAACATCCTGGACGCGCACTCGATCATCAGGATAGAGTCTCCGTATGACGTGGGCCTTTGCATCTGGTTCCAGTCGGAGAGGAGACACCTGAATTACGATACGAATATTCCGATCGGAGGAATGCCAAGTATCAATCCGGGCAATACGCTCTTCAATAGTCTGTAGATGCTCTGCGATTTCGCGGTGAATGGGGACGGCGGTTCTGAAGCTGCAGTAGCACGAGCAATTTCTGTCTGTTCCCGCGCCAGACCTGTTTGTTCAGCGGAGTTCAAGCGAGAGATATGGCCATCATAATAGCTAGCAACTGCAACAAACACACTGATTGTAGCTATAACCCCCTCACGTCTTATAAAATCCTCAGTTGCCACATTATCGTTCGTGATGGCCGCCATGCCTCCCCGACCTGCGCTGCTCTGGTCATGGCATCACTGAAAGTGGGGGATTGCCACAACGCCTCCCGGACCTGTGCTGCCTTGGTCACGGCTTCATGGAACGGGAGGGACTGCCGCCACGCCTCCTCGACCTGTGCGATACGGGTTCCTGCATCGAAGGTGGAGAGGTCGGACGGCGACCCCGTCGCCTGCAAGATCACGGCCGCCAAATCTGGCTGTTTCATAGCGTGCAAGTTGCTCCCGGACTACCCTCCATCCCAACATTATAGCAGTCGAAGTTCAGGCTCATCTACGCAATTGACGAGACGGTTCTGATTCAGAGCAAGTTTTTCGTCTATCGGACGGTGGCCATCGTGGTCGGCCGTCGTGTGGGCTCCGAACGCGCCGAATCCGCTCCGACCAGTCGCGGGTCTTTCGTCACGATCGCGGACAGACTGGCGGACAGACGCTTGAAGCGAGCCAATGCGAATTCACTACTCTCCGCCACCACTCGCCCATGGGAGGAAACCACGTGGCGGGCCGACTCATTGCCTTGATCATCGCGGTGATCACGCTGCGCGAATCTCCCGATTGAATGCATCCGCGCGGCGGATCGCATCCGGCGCAACACGCGTGCTTGCCATGTCCAGTTCGTAGCGGGACTGCAGGTTCAGCCAGAACTCCGGCGTGGTGCCGAATGCATGGCCCAGCAGCACGGCGGTCTCGCCGGTGATGCCGCGGGTGCCGTTGACGATCTCGGTGATGCGATTGGTCGGCACCCCGATCGCCTTGGCGAGCCGGTTCGCACTCAGCCCGAAGGGAACCAGGAACTCCTCCTTTAGGATCTCGCCCGGGTGAATGAGCAGTCGCGGGTGCAAGGCCAATCTCCTCAATGGTAATCGACGATCTCGGCATCATGGGCGTGCCCATCGCGCCAGACAAAGCACACGCGCCACTGGTCATTGATCCGGATTGAATGCTGCCGTCGCCGATCCCCCTTCACCTCCACACGGTTGGCCGGTGGCGAAACCAGATCGACCAGAACGTGTGCGCCATCCACCATCAGCAGTTTGCGCCGTGCCACCCTCTCGAATCTCCGCCACCCTCCGGTCGCCGCCAGTCCCTCTGAACAGGGCCTCGGTCCGCCTGCACCTGAAGCTCTGGATCATCGGCGTTGGACATACCACGCTTTTATGCTTTGCGTAAAGCGCTCTGCACGCATATTGCCCACGCTTGACGCGCGACGATGCGCCGGCACTACTGCCCGCCATCGTTCGCAAACGGGAGGAAACAACATGGCAGTCCGCCTCGTCGTCACGATCACCGCGGCCCCGGGCAAGGGCGGCGAACTCGCCCAGGCGTTCCGGGCGCGTTGCGCGGAATGCATGCAGGAGCCGGGCTGCGAGCAGTTCGAGGTTTTTCAGAGCGTGCTCGACCCGGACAAGCTGGCATTGCTCGAACTGTGGAAGGACCAGGCCGCGCTCGATGCGCATGCCAAGGTGAACGCCACGCGTCCGCCGATGCCGTCGGGCCTTCGGGTCGGCGCGGGCGAGCGCGAGGACTACGAGTACAGCCGCGCTCGATAGCGCCGTTTCCCAGTCTGCCTGAAGCGGTACGGTTCGCCGGTGCCGTCGCTCGCTGTGATATTGATATTGCCTACGGACGTTGCCAGAACTGACGCCAACTTCCTGCATCTCACCCTGCGCGGCGGCCACCCCATGCACGTCATCGCAGCCTGCTGGCGACAAGGACGGAACGCTGGCTGCAACTGACAAGTTGATTCGCGGCGAACCCCCCCTGGCTTGGACATTGCAATAGATGCTGATTCTGGTGGTCGGGCCGAGTGGGAGCGGGAAGGATACGCTGCTGGAGGCTGCCCGGCAGGCGCTGGCGGATGATCCGCGGTACCGCTTCGCCCGGCGTGTGATAACCCGACCGGCCGATGCCGGCGGCGAGGCGCACGTGACGGTGACGCAGGCGGAATTCGCCGGCCGCGAATTCGCATTGCAGTGGCACGCGCATGGGTTGAGCTACGGCATCCCTGCCGACGTGGTCGATGACATCGGGCGTGGCCTCGTGGTCGTGGCGAATGCCTCGCGCACCATCATCGCCGATGCGGCGCGACGATTTCCGACGCGGGTCATCGAGGTGACCGCACCCGTGGATGTGCTGGCAACGCGACTGACGTCGCGCGCCCGGGAGATTGCGGCGGATATCGCGGCACGCCTGTCGCGCAGCGTCGCGGTACCGGATCATGTCGTCGTCGAGACGGTGGTGAACGACGCCTCTCTGGAGGAAGGCGTTGGGCGGTTCATCGCCGCACTCAACCGCGCAGCTTCAGCCGCTTCTCGATGACAAAGGCTTCTCCGGGTACGGGCTGCACAAACAGGCAGATATCGGTCACGCGCCGCGGAATCGCGAGCGCACACGCGAGATGTGCCTCCGCTGCGGGCTGATAGAAACCCTTCTCCTCGGCGCTCAACCTGCGGGTCAGCGTCATGTGGAAGAACCAGGCGTCGAATACGTAGGGGTAGCCCCAGCGCACCAACATCGCGTCCTGTCGCGGGGAAAGTCTGGCGCGGCGGCGGCGTGCCAGTTCCGCCTCGGACGTCGGGGCACGGAACGGATCGAGGTGCTCGACGCAGTCATCGGCGAGTGCCTGCAACGGCGGGCACGGAACGGTCTCGCGCAACGCGAGGAAACCGAACACGTCGGCCACCGCGAGCCGCGGCAGATCGAAAGCCGCAGTCCGGTCGGCGAGTTCGGCTGCCGCTGCAACAACGTCGGACCATCGGCAGTTATCCGCCAGACGCATCGGTGGTTTCAGCGTGGCATGGAAACCGTAGAGCCGAGGTTCGGCGGTCACTTCTGCAATGTTCGGAACGTCCGGCTGCGGCAGCGGCGCACCGCTTTCCGGATCACGGCCAAGCCAGGCGGAGCCCGCGGCGAACAGCGCGTCATCCGGCTGCGGCGCATAGTACGCCGCGACACGCGCGCCGGGGGAAAACATCAGGCGACGCGCTCGCCTTCCCGCCAGACCTGACGCACCACCGGCAGTCCGTCGTGCACGCGCACGCGCACGAGGTCAGCGCGCTGACCTGCCTCCAGACGGCCGCGGTCGGCAAGTCCGGCCAGGCGAGCCGGCCGATCCGTCACGAATGCGACCGCCTGCGGCAGGCCGATGCGCTGCCCGCACTGGAAGGCCGCTTCCACCAGGCTGTTCGGCACGTAATCCGACGCAAATGCATCGACAGCGCCGGTCTGGAGCAGATCGCCAGCGGATACATTGCCGGAATGCGAGCCGCCGCGCACGATGTTCGGCGCGCCGGCGATTACCTGCATGCCGGCGGCCTTGGCCGCCCGTGCGGCCGCCATTGTCACCGGGAACTCACTGATGCCGATTCCATCGGCGGCGTTCTCGGCGACTTCCTGCTCTGTTCTGTCGTCGTGGCTCGCGATGGCGATGTTCCGACCTGCGATGCGATCGAGCAGGGCGCGGCGGTGCGGAATGCGTGTCCGTTCGCGCTGCGCCTGCAATTCGAGGATGCGGCGTTCGATGTATTCGTCGTCCAGCCCGCCACGGCGTCGCAGTGCACGGTAGAAGTCGAGATCGGCGTACTGGCCGACGCCGGGACTGTGGTCCATCAGGCTGACGATTCGAATCAGTGCATGATCCGCTACGCTGTCGAACAACTCCAGCATATCGAGCGCCGGAACTTCGCAGCGCAGGTGCAGGAAGTGCTCGCCCTTCAGCAGACCGGCGTCGCTGAGCGCATCGAGGTCGACGACGCCGTCGCGGAACGTGCGGATGCGCTCCTTGTCGAAGCCGAGATCGCCGAGGCAGAGCGCATCGAATACCGTGGTGACGCCGGCAGCGGCGCATTGCGCATCGTGCGCGACCATGGCGGAGCGTGACGGCCAGCGTGCCAGCGAGCGCGGCTGCACCTGACGTTCAAGATTGTCGGTATGCGTGTCCACTATTCCCGGAATCAGGTAGTCGCCATCCAGATCGCGGGCAGAGAGGGCAGCGGAACGGCGTGGCTGCACATCCGCGATGCGACCGTCCCGCACGACGAGGGTCCCATGCAACGTTGCATCCGGCAGAACGAGGATTGCATTGGTAAGGATGGTCTCGTCGTTCATGCGGCGTCCTGCAGCGGCGTCAGGTGGAACAGGCGGTCGGCGATGGCATCGCGCACATCGACGTCATGGCAGATCGCGATGATCGCGGTGCCGCGCGCCTTGGCCTCATTGATCATGGCGATGACCACTGCACGGTTCTCGGTATCGAGCGATGCGGTGGGTTCGTCCAGCAGCAGCACCGGATGGCCGCCGATGAAGCCGCGCGCCAGGTTCACGCGCTGCTGCTCGCCGCCGGAGAAGGTTGCGGGCGGCAAGGTGTGCAGGCGGCGCGGAATGTTCAGCCGCAGCAGCAGGTCGGTGGCGGCACGGCGCGCCTGCATCCGGTGCGGCGCCGCGGCCGATCTGGACTTCCGCGACCACGTCGAGCGCGGGCACGCGCGGCACGACGCGGAGGAACTGGCTGACATAGCCGAGCGTGTCATGGCGAATGGCCAGAATGGTACGCGGGTCGGCACCGACGAGGTCGACCATATCACCCTCATGGCGGACCAGGATACGGCCTGATTCGGCACGGTAATTACCGTACAGGCTGCGCATCAGAGTCGATTTTCCGACGCCCGAGGGCCCGGACAGCGCGACGCATTCACCCGCGTGCAGTTCCAGTCCGATGCCCGACAGGACAGGAATGCGCACGCCGCCCTGAAGATGGAGTGTGAAGCTCTTCGCCAACGCGTCCGTATGCAGCATAACCTGATTCGTCGTCATGCGGTCCCTGCAACGCTTTGTTCAGTCACGGCGCGCATTGTGCAGCCATGCGCCGCCTGACGAGTCCCGAAGGACGAAACCGCACGCCCATGTATGTGGGCGCGACTGTCGCGGCTCGCCCGGATGACCGGGCATCCTGCCCGGCCACCGCGGCCAGTCCGTCATCGGAGGAGAACCATGCGCGGGCGCGTTTTGGTACTGCTCCGGTGGGGGAGGAGGCGGATCCGCTTCTCACTCGTGATCCGCCTCTAACCCACCGGGCGCCGGAGGGCGGCATCATCCGCACTCCGGTTCGTGGTGAATACCACGCACCGCCACAACGCAGCAATCGCTTTCACAGCACGCCGCTCATGCCTGCAGCACCGAACTGACCAACAATTGCGTGTAGGGGTGTTGCGGGTCGTCCAGCACCTGGTCGGTCAACCCGGTCTCCACCACACGCCCGCGTTGCATCACCATGATACGATGCGCCAGAAGCCGCGCCACCCCGATGTCGTGCGTTACCAGTACCGCGGCGATCTTCAGTCGCGACACCAGCGTCCGAATAAGATCGAGCAGCCGCGCCTGCACCGAGACATCGAGCGAACCGGTCGGCTCGTCCATGAAGACCAGCCGCGGGTGCGTCACCAGCGTGCGTGCGATCTGCAGCCGTTGCAGCATGCCGCCCGAGAAGGTGCGCGGCATGTCGTCGACGCGGTCGGCGTCGATCTCCACCTGGGTCAGCCAGGCGATCGCCTGAGCGCGAATGTTGCCGTAGTGCCGTGCGCCCTGCGCCATCAGCCGCTCGCCGACATTGCCGCCGGCGGTGACATTCATGCGCAGGTTCTGCCGCGGGTCCTGATGCACGAAACCCCAGTCGGAGCGGTGCAGCGTGCGCAAGGCCGGCGCCGGCATGGCATGCACGTCGTGCAACCTTCCGGACGGATCGCGATACCAGACGGCGCCCGCATCCGGCGTCATCCGCCCGGAGAGCACGTTCAGCAGCGTGGTCTTCCCGGAGCCCGATTCGCCCACCACGGCCAGCATCTCACCCGGCCAAAGATCGACGTCCACCTCGGCCAGGGCGCGAATGGCGCCGAACGACAGCGACAGTCCGCGCGCGGACAGTAGCGTGCCGTCGGTCATTCCGCTGCCTCCCTGAAGCCCTCGGCGCCGACATGGCCCGCGGTTCGGCGCTCCGCGCAATGGTCGGTGTCGGAGCAGACGAACAGCCGTCCGCCGCTGTCGTCGATCACCACCTCATCGAGATACGAGTCGGTCGCGCCGCACAGCCCGCATGGTTGCGGCGCACGGATCGCGCGGAACGGATGGTCGTCGAAATCGAGCGAGCGCACCTCGGTCCAGGGCGGAATGGCGTAGATGCGCTTCTCGCGTCCCGCGCCGAACAACTGCAGCGCCGGCATCCTGTGCATCTTCGGATTGTCAAATGCAGGAATCGGGCTCGGCGACATCAGGTGACGGTGATTCACCATCACCGGATAATCGTAGCTGATCGAGATCTGGCCGAACCGGGAAATATCCTCGTAGAGCTTCACGTGCATGAGGCCGTAATCGGCGAGCGCGTGCATGCGGCGCGTCTCGACGCGCGACGGCTCGAGCCGGTACAGCGGTTCCGGCTGCGGCACCTGATACACGATGATCTGGTCCTCGCGCAGCGTCTTCTCCGGAATGCGATGCCGCGTCTGGATCAGCGTCGCGTCGGCAGTCTGCGTGGTGGTCCGTACACCGGCGGTGCGCGCGAAGAACCGGCGGATCGATACCGCATTTGTCGTATCGTCGGCGCCCTGGTCGATCACCTTCAGCACATCATCGGCGCCCAGCACCGAAGCGGTGACCTGAATGCCGCCTGTGCCCCAACCATACGGCAACGGCATCTCACGCGAGCCGAACGGCACCTGATGCCCGGGAATCGCCACCGCCTTCAACAGCGCCCGCCGGATCATCCGTTTGGTCTGCTCGTCCAGGTAGGCGAAATTGTAGCCCTTCATGGCCGCTCTTCCACGTCCTGGCGGGGCTTGGCCCCGCCATCCACGTGTTTGGACGGTGAAGACAGACGTGGATGGCCCGCCCCCGGCCAATTCGCCGGGGCAGGCTTCGCGGGCCATGACGGATGCGCCGTCATTCCGCGGCCTCCGCGTGTTCTGCTGCTCGTGCGATTTCGCGGCGCATGCGCCGCACATTCTCGATCTCGCTCTGGAAATCCACATAGTGCGGCAACTTGAGATGCTCGACGAATCCAGTCGCCTCGATGTTGTCGGAATGGTACAGGACGAATTCCACATTCTGCGCCGGCGCGGTCACCTCCTCGCCGAGATCGTCCGCGCGCATCGCGCGATCGACCAGCGCCATCGCCATCGCTTTGCGCTCGCAGTAGCCGAATACCAGACCATAGCCGCGGGTGAACTGCGGCGGCGCGGTCTTCGAGCCCTTGAACTGGTTGACCATCTGGCATTCGGTCACGGTGATGTCGCCGATATCGATGGCAAAACCCAGTTCCGGCGGTTCGATCTCGACCGAGACGTCGCCCATGCGGATCTCGCCGGCGAACGGATGACTGCCGCCGTAGCCGCGCTGCGTGGAATAGCCGAGCGCCAGCAGGAAGCCTTCGTCGCCGCGTGCCAGCGCCTGCAGGCGCACATCGCGATCAGCCGGAAATGTCAGCGGCTCACGTGTCAGATCGCCGGGCTCGTCGTTGCCTTCGCCGTCGGATTCGATCAATCCCTCGTGGCCCAGGATGTCGGACACGCGCGGCATTGCAGCCATCTCGGGTTCAGCCCGCGGCGCCTGTACGTTCGCACCCTGCGACGCCAGTGCGAAATCCAGCAGCCGATGCGTGTAATCGTAGGTCGGACCGAGCACCTGGCCGCCGGGCACGTCCTTGAATATCGCCGAGATGCGCCGCCTCATTTGCATTGCGGTGGTATCTCACCGGGAGCGAATGCGCGAAGCGCGGCAGCGTGGTGCGATAGGCGCGCAGCAGGAACGCCGCCTCGATCAGGTCGCCCTGCGCCTGCTTCACCGCAAGTGCGGCAAGTTCCCGGTCGTACAGCGAGCCTTCACCCATCGCGCGATCCACCGCCCGGCCAAGCTGGCCGGCGATCTGCGCCAGCGACAGCTCCGGCGCCGCCTGGTCGCCGCGCCGTTCTTCGGCCAGCCAGGCATGGGCGTTGTCGATCGCCTGCTCGCCGCCCTTGACCGCGACATAGGCCATTGCTCAGGCCTCCTCGATCGACACGCTGCGCGGCAACGCCGTCAGCTTGGTATCGGCGCACAACACGACGTCGATCCCGCGCGGATACAGTGCGTGGTTCTCGCGCCAGATGCGCGACGAAATCCCCCGGCAGACCGCTCACCGCCAGCAGCGCGGGCTCGCGCAATCCGGGACCCGACAGGCGATAACGCGCGCCGGCGCCCAGAGCGGGAACCTGCAGGATCAGTGTCGCGGAACTCTCGGGCATCTCGTGCGTGCCGCCCGGCAGTTCCGCGAAATTCGGCAGCGACAGGGCAAGCGCGAACGTCGCCTCGACGCGTCGCATCGACGATCGCCGCGCCGCAATGGAATGCCAGCCAGCCGCGTGCAGGCAGCGGCGGCAGGGTCCACCCAGAGCGGCGTCTCGTTGTCGAGTCAGCGTCAACAGCACTGCAGCCGTGGCACGATCGAGCGGCGCCGGCGCGGTTCAGATTCTGGCCCGCGTGGTGCAGCCGTCCCGGCCGGGCCATCGCGTCGAGCACGGCGCGAAAGGTGGTCTGCGCGTCGCGCACAGGATCCGCGAAGCCGGGCAGCGAAATGCCGGCACTCATGCGCGCATGTTCCGCATGGCAAAGAACTGCACGCGCGTCGCCGCCGCCTTCGCCGCCGTCGCATCGCGTTCGGCCCGTTGCGCGGCGGCGAGCGGTTCGATCAGCGTGGCAAGCAGCCGCGACTGGCGCGACGGGATCCTGCAGCAGCGCATCGGCCAATGCCGCCATCTCCGCCTGTCGTTCGTCGCGACCTGCGACATAGGCATGACCGACGAAGCCTGCATCGGTCCGCACCGTGCAGCGTGTGACCGTCATCTCGCCCAGGTTGAAGGCTGCGCCGCCGCCGCCTGTCCGTCCGCGCACCATGACAAGGCCGGCCTCCGGCCCCCGCAGCCGCTGGTATTCCGGCATGTCGCCAGATGTGCCAAGCAGGTCGGCGATCGCTGCCGAGTTCGGCGCGGGCAAGCACCGCCATCCAGTGCCGGCGTGCCGTGTGCGACTGGTCCGGAGGCGGTTGGTCGATCGGTTGGGCATCGGGCATTGGCGGGAACCTGGACTTGTGCGGATGTCTAGACAGCTAGCCCTTCCTTCCCGCTATCGTCAAGCGTTGACTCGCACGGACGGACGCCTCGATGGATGACATTGCGATGAAGCTGGCGGAGTCTGTGTCGCGCCAGGACGGCGTTACGCTCTGGCGGCAGATCGCCAACCGCCTGCAGCACGATATCGGCACGGGCATCTATCCGCCTGGCGGACGCCTTCCGACGGAGGCCGAGCTTTCCCAGCATTTCCGCGTGAATCGCCACACCGTGCGCCGCGCGCTCGAGGAACTGTCGCGCGGCGGTCTGGTGCGCGTGGAGCAGGGGCGCGGCTCGTTCGTCGCCGAGGACGTGCTGGAATACGCGGTGGAGGCGCGCACGCGGTTTTCCGAGTGGATACGCCGCCATAACAAGGAGCCGTCCGGGCGGGTGCTGCAGCTCAAGGAAACGGCGGCCGATCAGCACGTCGCCGCGGCGCTCGGCATCCGGGCCGGCAGCAAGGTCGTGCTGCTGGAGCGTTTGGGCTTCGCCGATGACCGCCCGGTGTCCCTCGCCCAGCACTACTTCCCCGTCGTGCGGTTGCGCGGCCTGCTGGACGCCCTGCGCGGCTCGCCCAGCATCACCGAGGCGCTGAAGGCGGTGGGCGTAACGGACTATCTGCGCCAGCTCACCCGCGTGACAGCGCGACTGCCGAACCCGGAGGAGGCGGAGCTGCTGCGCATGCCGCGCAACCGGCCCTTGCTGGTGACTGAGAACATCAACGTCGATCGCGCGGGCGCGGTGGTGGAATTCGGCGTCTCGCGCTATCCGACGCCGCGCGTGCAAATCGTCTTCGAACCTTGAGAGATATGGCGATGGGAAGGCTGCGCATCACCGGCGGGCATGTCCTGCTGCGTTCCGACGGCGAGCAGATGGTGGATCTTGCGATCGAGGACGGACGCATCGCCGGCATCGGCCGCGATGCGCATGGACCGGAACTCGATCGCGCGCGGCCTGCTGGTTCTTCCGGGCATCGTCGACATCCATGGCGACGCGTTCGAGCGACAGCTGCAGCCCCGCCCCGGCGTCGGGTTTCCCGCCGATGTCGCGCTGCACGATACCGAGGCGCAGCTTCTGGCCAACGGCATCACCACTGCGTTCCATGGCGTGACGCTGTCCTGGGAGCCGGGGCTGCGCAGCCTCGATGCATGGCGAAGACTGCTCGATGCGCTGGAGGCACGAAGCTGGACCTGCGACATGCGCGTGCATCTGCGCTGGGAGGCCTACAACCTGGATGCGCTGGACACGGCGCTGGCCGACATCGCGAGCGGGGCGCGTGCATCTCGTCGCCTTCAACGACCACACGCCTGCGATTCTGAAGAAGATCGAGGACCCGGTGGCAGGCGCGAAATACAGCGACCGCGCCGGCATGCAACTCGACGAATTCCGCTCCCTGGCCGAACGGATCGCCGCGCGCGCCGATGCGGTGCCGGCAGCGCAGGAACGGATCGCTGGCGCGGCGCGGGCGGCCGGCGTGCCGATGGCAAGCCACGACGACGACAGTATCGCGACGCGCATGGGGTTTCGCGCGCGCGGTGCACGGATCTGCGAATTTCCTATGGCCGAGGAAGTGGGGGAGGAAGCCCGTTCGGCCGGCGACTGGGTCGTGATGGGCAGCCCGAATGTGGTGCGTGGGGGTTCGCATCTGGGCTGGGCTTCGGCGGCGCGGCTGGCAGAGGCGGGAATCTGCAATGTGCTGTCGTCGGACTATTTCTATCCGGCGATGCTGCGTGCGGCGTTGATCCTGGCGGGGCGCGGTTTGCTCGACCTGCCTCGCGCCTGGGGGCTGATTTCCGCGAATCCGGCCGCCGCGGCTGGTCTTGCCGATCGTGGTGCGATCGCAGAAGGATTGCGCGCGGATCTGGTGCTGGTCGATCCAAACGTGCCGCGCGTGGTTGCGACGATAGCCGACGGGCGCATCGCGTATCTCGCGGCCGAAGGTGCTGCGCGGTTGTCATCTGGCAACATTTGAAGGTCGCGTCGATCAGTCGGTCTTTGGAATAGGCAGTTACCAAGGAAGGTTCCAACCGGAGGTCACCGAGAATCAAGTGAGGGCCACTGAGAAAGCAAAGATGCACAGCGCGCAGCACAATGATCGACTGCCCTTCTATTCTCGGTGGCCCTCCGTAGAATCTCGGTGACCTCCGTGTGGAACCTTTCTTGACTTACTGACTCGAGTTTCAGCCTTAATTATATGCTGACTGGCGAAGGAACCCGATGAACTTCGAATTCTCCGACGAACTGCTGCAGTTGCGCGATCAGGCGCGGCGATTTCTCGCGGAGAAGTCGCCGCCTGGCCTGGTGCGTCGGGTGCTGGACGGCGCCGAACCGTATGCCGCCGCGTTGTGGCGCGACATGGCCGAGATGGGCTGGCTTGGCGCCGCCATCCCGGAGCAGTACGGCGGCGCCGGGCTCGGATACGAGGGGCTCTGCGTGCTGGCCGAGGAACTCGGGCGCTCCCTCGCGCCGGTTCCCTTCGCGTCCTCGGTTTATCTGGCGACCGAGGCGATCCTGGCCGCGGGAAGCGAGGCGCAGAAGCGCGGATGGCTGCCCAGGCTGGCGGATGGCTCGACGATCGGCACGTTCGCGCTCGCCGAAGGTCTCGGCCAGCCGGATCCCGGCAGCGTCCGGATGCGTTCGGTCGGTGGCCGGCTCAACGGCAGCAAATGGCCGGTGGCGGATGGCGGCATCACAGACTTCGCCGTCGTTGCGGCGCGCGACGAGACCGGCGAAATCGCGCTGTTCCTGGCGGACCTGGCGGGAAGCGGTGTGACGCGGCGCAACCTCACGACAGTCGATCCCAGTCGCAACCACGCACGGATCGAGTTCACCGGCGCCGAGGCCGAAAAACTGGGCTCGAGCATGGCCGGCTGGCCGGCGGTGCAAGGTCTGCTCGATCGGGCTGCGATAATGATCGCGTTCGAGCAGGTCGGCGGTGCAAACGCCTGTCTCCAGATGGCACGCGAGTACGCCATGGAGCGCTACGCCTTCGGCCGGCCGATCGGTTCCTTCCAGGCGATCAAGCACAAGCTTGCCGACGTCTATGTGGCCATCGAGCTGGCACGTTCGAATGCATACTTCGGCGCGTGGGCGTTGTCCGCGAATGCGGTTGAACTGCCGATCGCCGCGGCCACCGCGCGCGTGTCGGCGACCGAGGCGTTCCATCTGGCCTCGAAGGAGAACATCCAGACGCATGGCGGCATCGGCTTCACCTGGGACGTCGACTGCCATCTGTATTACCGCCGGTCGAAGCAGCTTGCGCTGGCTGTCGGGGCCGCGTCCTGGTGGAAGAACCAGCTGGTCGAACTAATCGAAACGCGAAACGCGGTGTAGGGGATACGAATGGACTTCAACGACACACCCGAGGAAGCCGCATTCCGCGCCGAGGCCCGCGCCTTCCTGGCAGCCAACGCCGAGCCGAAAAACCGTGCGCGCCCGGTGCTGCGCCTTGCCGACCTCGGCGACGACGCGGTGCGGCAGTGCAAAGCGTGGCAGGCGAAGAAGGCCGATGCGGGTTTCGCCGGCCTCACCTGGCCGAAGCAGTTCGGCGGGCGCGAGGGGTCGCCGATCCTGCACGTGATCTACCAGCAGGAGGAGGAGAACTACGCGGTTCCCCGCGGCCTGTTCGAGATCGGCCTCGGCATGTGCATCCCGACGATGATGGCCTATGCGAAGCCCGAACAACTCGACCGCTACGTGCGGCCGGCACTGCGCGGCGAGGAGATCTGGTGCCAGCTTTTCTCCGAGCCTGCGGGCGGTTCGGACCTGGCGGCGCTGCGCACGCGGGCGGAACGCGATGGCGATGACTGGATCATCAACGGCCAGAAGATCTGGACCTCGGGAGCGCATCTGTCGGACTTCGGCATCATCGTGACGCGCACCGATCCCAATGTGCCAAAGCACGAGGGCCTGACCTTCTTCTTCCTCGACATGAAATCGCCCGGCATCGAGATACGGCCGATCCACCAGATGTCGGGCGCCTCGCACTTCAACGAGGTGTTCTTCACAAACGTGCGCGTGCCTGATGCGCAGCGCCTCGGTGCCGTGGGACAGGGGTGGAAGGTCTCGCTCACCACGCTGATGAACGAGCGCCTTGCCGTGGGCGAGGTGCACCGGCCGGATGTCGAGGATCTGGTGGTGCTTAGCCGTTCGCTGATGCTGGACGGCGCGCCTGCCATCCGCAATGGCGCGGTGCGCGAGAGGATCGCCGAATGGTATGCGCGCACGCAGGGGCTGAAGTTCACCCGCTTCCGCACCATGACGGCGCTGTCGCGCGGGCAGACACCCGGGCCGGAGAACTCGATCCACAAGCTGGTCAATGCCGGCAAGCTGCAGGATATTTCTTCCTATGGGCTGGACCTGATGGGGATGGCAGGCCTGGTGATGGACGATGACCTGGCAGAGGCCTACGCGATGTTCCAGCAGGCGCTGCTGTCTTCGCCGAGCGCGCGCATTGCGGGTGGCTCCGACGAAATCCTCCGGAATATCATCGCTGAACGCGTGCTCGGCCTGCCCGCGGACATTCGCGTCGACAAGAGCAAGCCGTTCAACCAGGTTCCGACGGGCAGGCGGTAGCGCCGACGGCCATGGGTATCGCTGCGCTCCACCCATCCTATTTGGCTCGGCCGGCGTAGGATGGGTGGAGCGCAGCGATACCGGCCTTCTATTCTTCCAGTCGGAAGCCAGCCTTGATGGTCACCTGATAGTGAGCGACCTTGCCGTCCTCGATGTGGCCGCGGACCTGCTGGACCTCGAACCAGCCCAGATGCCTGAGGGTGAGGGCGGCTTTTGCGATCGCCCGGTCGATCGCCTTGCTGACGCTCTCCTCGGACGAGCCGACAAGTTCGACGACCTTATAGATGTGCTCAGGCATTTGCGATTCTCCCTGTGCTGGCGGTCCCGATCTGACCGGGTTGTGGGCGGACGACCTTACAGCAGCGGCGCCACCCGCGCGAAGGGTGCGAAATGCCCATCGTTGCCGACGGCCACGATGGATCCGGCATGACGGACCCTGCTTGCGACTTTCTGACTTCTGGCGTGGCCGCCCGAATGATCCAGATCAATGTCTCCGCATCGTCGGTATGCCAATCTCACCACTTCTGCGAGGGAACCTGCCGTGCCGATACGATCCGAACATGAGCCGAATGACGATGCGCCCACATTCGGTAGATACGAATTGCTGAACGTGTTCGGTACGGCAACCGGTGAAACGGTGTCCGCCGAAGAGGGCGATCGGCTGCCGGGAGCGCCACTCGGCTATAGATGGCGGCTGGTCGCTACTGACGAGCCCTTGGAAGTGGCGCGACGGCACATCCTGCAAGCCGAGAAGCGCATCGCGCGCCAGGAGTCCTTAATCCACCGCATGGAGCGAAGAGGCCACGCCGAAATCGCCAAGATAGGGCGGACCCTGTTGCGCGCTTACCAGGCATCACTCCGTGCTGCACATGACTATGTCGAACGCCTCGAGCAGCTCCCCCACTGATCCGCTCCATCCCGCCTCCGCATGATCACCGGCTGCCGCCGCCACCCGTCTGGTTGGGCGCAAACAGCCAGACTCCCTCGTGCTGCGAACGCGTGCTGTAGGCGTGGATCGCCCGGCCGTACTGTGCCGTCCCTACCGACGGAGCAGTCTGCATCGGCGCTTGCGGAACTACGCCCGGGATCTCGCTGAACAGGGTATTGACTACGGTCCCATCGCCATCGCCGGCGTACGCGGTGCCGATGCCAAGACTGAGCACCATGGTGGCGGCACGCAGCACGAGCAAGGTCTTCATGGTCTCTCTCCTCGGGCCAGGCGCCGGGCGTTCTACCGTCATCGCGACCAGATCGGCGTCATCGATGGCCCGATAGATAGACCTCCTCCTGCTGCGCTATAATCTTGTCTGCTAGCATATGATTTATGAGTTTAACGACGAAATAACTGTGATCCAGGTCATCGCACGCGACGGACCTCGCCATCACGCGGCCCGAAGCAACGGGGTCATCTCCCGCACTGCACAAGGTTTGCTCCTTCAGGGTCGCCGCTGATCACCGGACGGCCGCAAGATATGCGGCCCGTTGCGCGGTCCCCGTGCACCGCGCCGACCTGGATGTCCCGGAGCGGTGCCAGCCCTTGGGAGGTCCCGATGCGCCTTGCCCGTCGCTCTGCCCTCGGCCTGCTCGGCTCGTCCGCGCTCGCCGGCTTCATCGGCCGCGCCGGCGCCGACGGCAAGTCGGTCACCGTCGGCATCAATCTGCCGCTGACCGGCGCCAGCGCCGAGACGCGGCCACCATCCTGCACGGCGCGGTGCTGGCGATCGGGGAGGCGAACGCCAAGGGCGGTCCCGGCGGCTATGAAGTGAAGGTGCTGACGCTGGACGCTGACACCACGACCGCCCGGCAGTACGACCCCGCGCAGGCGGCGACACCCTGCAAGGCACGCGGTCATTCGATGAAAACGGCGACCTGAGCAAGGGCGTGGTCAGCGTCGTCCAGGTTCAGTACCGACCCCGCTATCCCGTCAACGACGTGGTGCATGAATTCCGTTACATCGGCGTGGCGGCAGCCGACACCACCTGACCCAAGCGGCCAAAATCCCGGCCGACTACATGCCCAACGCGCGCCGGTACACATCGAGCAGCGTTTCCTGCTCCTCCACATCGGCCGGTTCCTGTTTGCGCAGGCGGATGAGCCGGCGGAGCACCTTCACGTCGAAACCGGCCGACTTAGCCTCCGCGTAGATATCGCGGATATCGCTGCCGAGCGCCTTGCGTTCCTCCTCGAGCCGCTCGATGCGGTCGACCAGGCTGCGCAGGCGGTCGGCAGCAATGCCGCCGGTCTTTGTGTCCGGCTTCTCCAATGCGCGCAGCGCCATCGTTCACCTCCGGTCCGGCAAGGCCGGCGGGGATAGCGGTCGCACCCGGCGCGGTCAATGATCCGGATTGGCCTTGGCAAACGCGGCCTTCTGCTCCGGGCTCGCATCCTTCTGATACTTGGCCTGCCACTCCTTGAACGGCATGCCATAGACGATCTCGCGCGCGTCCGGATCGGCCAGGGTGACGCCCTTTGCCGCAGCCTCCTCGCGATACCAGCGGCTCAGGCAGTTGCGGCAGAACCCGGCCAAATTCATCAGGTCGATGTTCTGCACGTCGGTCCGCTCGCGCAGATGCTGCACGAGGCGGCGGAACGCGGCGGCCTCCAGTTCCGTGCGGATCGGTTCGTCGAGTTGCGGTGCGGTCATGTCGGTCCTCCTCTAAGTCCCCCGAAGATGGCGCGTCCGGGGCCGGTTCGCCATACTCCGGTGCAGGCGGACCGAGGAAAGGCAAGGCCGATGGCCTGGAACGATGCACGCGCTCGCTCGGCGCTGACCAAGTTGTTCGACGCGGCCGTGGCGGCGGCCGATCCGCGCAAGGTCCTCGCGGCACATCTGCCGCCCAGACCCAAAGGGCGCTGCGTCGTCGTCGGCTGCGGCAAGTCGGCCGCGGTGATGGCCGCCGCCCTGGAGGACGCCTGGCCCGACATCGCGATGGAGGGTGCCGTCGTCACCCGCTATGGCCACGCCGTGCCGACGCGGCGGATCGAGGTGATCGAGGCCTCGCATCCGGTGCCCGACGACAACAGCGAGCTCGGCGCGCACCGGCTGCTGCAACGCGTGCGCGACCTCGGCCCAGACGACCTCGTGCTGGCGCTGATCTCGGGCGGCGGGTCGGCCCTGTGCGCCGCGCCCGCGCCGGGCCTGACACTGGCCGACAAGCAGGCTATCAACCGCGCTTTGCTCGCCTCGGGCGCCACGATCACCGAGATGAACTGCGTGCGCAAGCACCTCTCGGCGATCAAAGGCGGCCGGCTGGCCGCCGCCGCGCGCCCCGCGCGGGTGGTGACGTTCGCGATCAGCGACGTCCCAGGCGATGATCCGGCGGTGATCGCCTCGGGCCCGACCGTGCCGGATCCCACCACCTTCGCCGATGCGCGCGCGATCATCGCTCGCTACGGCATCGAGCCGCCCGAACCGGTTGCCATCCGGCTCGCCCAGGCGGCCGACGAGACGCCGAAGCCGGGCCTCCTGCCGGACACCGACTTCACGCTGATCGCCACGCCGATGATGGCGCTCGCCCACATGGCCGAGACGGCACGCGGTCTCGGCTTGGCGCCGCTGGTGTTGGGCGATGCGCTGGAAGGCGAATCCCGGGAGATCGGCACCGTGATGGCCGGCATCGCGCGCAGCGTCCGCGCCCACGGCCAGCCGCTGGCGCCACCCGCCATCGTGCTGTCGGGTGGCGAGACCACGGTGACGATCGGCCGGGGACAGGCCGGCCATGGCGGGCGCAACACCGAATTCCTGCTGAGCCTCACCGTGGCGCTGGCAGGTGCCGCGGACATCTGGGCGATCGCCGGCGACACCGACGGGGTGGACGGCATGGATGACATTGCCGGGGCCATTGTCACCCCCGACACGCTGTCCCGTGCTCGCGCCCTGGGCCTCGATCCGCGGGCGATGCTCGCGGGACATGACAGCCACAGCCTGTTCGACGCGATCGGCGATGCGATCCGCACCGGGCCGACGCTGACCAACGTGAACGACGTCCGCGCCATCCTGATCGCCTGAAGGAGCCAAGATGGCCATTAGGCCGAAAATGCGCCGCCGCCGGCGCACCAAGATCATCGCCACGCTCGGCCCCGCCAGTTCCACGCCCGAGGTAATGACGCGGCTGTTCCAAGCCGGCGCCGATGTGTTCCGGCTCAATTTCAGCCATGGCACGCACGAGGATCACGCGGCGCGCTTCGCGCTGATCCGCCAGTTGGAGGACCGGTTCGGACGCCCGATCGGCATCCTGGCCGACGTGCAGGGTCCCAAGCTGCGCGTCGGGCGATTCTCCGGCGGGCGCGCGCATCTGCAGACCGGCCAGCCGTTCCAGCTCGACCTCAATCCGACGCCGGGCAGCGCGCTGCGGGTGAACCTGCCGCATCCGGAGATCATCGAGGCCGCCTCGATCGGCTGTTCGTTGCTGCTGGACGACGGCAAGCTGCGGCTGCGCGTGGCGCGCAAGCGGGGCGACGCGCTGGAGACCGAGGTGCTGGTCGGCGGGCCGCTGTCGGACCACAAGGGCGTGAATGTGCCCGATGTGGTGCTGCCGATCCCGGCGCTGACCGCGAAGGACCGCGACGACCTGGCGTTCGCGCTGGAGCACGGCGCCAACTATATCGGCCTGTCCTTCGTGCAGCGGCCGGAGGACGTGGCGGAGGCGAAGGCGCTGATCGGCGACCGCGCCTGGATCATGGTCAAGCTGGAGAAGCCGCAGGCGCTGGACAACCTCGACGCGATTTTGCATCTGGCGGACACGGTGATGGTCGCACGCGGCGACCTCGGCGTGGAGCTGCCACCCGAGGAGGTGCCGCTGGCGCAGAAGCGCATCGTCCGCGCCGCGCGGCAGTTGGGCAAGCCGGTGGTGGTGGCGACGCAGATGCTGGAGAGCATGATCAGCGCGCCCTCGCCCACCCGCGCCGAGGCCTCCGACGTGGCGACCGCGGTGTTCGACGGGACAGATGCGGTGATGCTGTCGGGCGAGACCGCGGTGGGGCAGTTCTCCTACGAGGCGGTGAATATCATGGACCGCATCGTCGCGCGCGTGGAACAGGACCCCGGTTGGCGCGCGATGATCGAGGCGAGCCGGCCGGATCCGGAGCATGTGACCGCCGACGCCATCGCCGCGGCGGCGCGGCAGGTGTGCCACACGATCGGCGCGCAGGCGGTGGTGGCGTTCACTGCATCCGGCGCGACCGCGCTGCGTGTGGCGCGCGAGCGGCCGGAGGCGCCGATCATCGGCCTGACGCCGAATTTGGCCACAGCGAGGAGGCTGGCGGTCGTGTGGGGCGTGCATGCGGTGGTCTCGGCCGAGGCGCATTCGATGGCGGACGCCATTACACGTGCGACGCGCGTTGCGCAGACCGAGGGGTTTGCCGTGCATGGCGACGAGATCGTGGTGGCCGCCGGCGTGCCGATCGGGCATTCGGGGGCGACGAACTCGCTGCGGGTGGCGACCGTGAGGTAGGGCCCCTACGCCGCCCTTTGCACCGCCGCCGCCCGCACGTCGTCGAGAATCATGTCCGACGCCTTCTCGCCGATCATGATGGTCGGCGCGTTGGTGTTGCCCGCAATGATCGACGGCATGATCGATGCGTCCACCACGCGCAGTCCGCCGATCCCGTGCACGCGCAGCCGCGGATCGACCACCGCGTTCGGTCCGTGCCCCATGCTGCAGCTTCCCACCGGATGCAGGTTGGAAACGCCGCGCGCGCGAACCTCGTCGGCCAGCTGCGCATCCGTCGTCACCGAGGCGCCCGGCAGCGCCTCCTCCACCACAAGGTCCTGCAGCGCCGGCTGTGCCGCTATATGGCGGGCGATGCGGATGCCCTTGATGACCGCCTGCATGTCGTACTCGCTGCGCAGGAAGTTGAAGCGGATCTCCGGCGGCGCCAGCGGATCGGGGCTTTTCAGCCGCACCGTGCCACGGCCCTCGGGGCGCAGATGCACCGGGCTGATCGCGAAGGCCGGGAACGGATGCGAGATGATGCCCTCACGCGTGCGGTCGATCGTGCTCCAGGCTGAGATGTTCATCTGCAGGTCTGGCCGCTCCAGCGCCGGATCGCTGCGCACCAGCGCGCCGACATAGAGCCCGTTGCCCGACATCGGACCGCCGCGCCACAGCACGTATTTGAGCCCCGCGACGAGCTGGCGCGGGACGGAGTGATGCAGCACGTTCAGCGACAGCGAGCGCGAGATGCGCCAGGCGCAGTACGTGTTGAAATGGTCGTGCAGGTTGGCGCCCACGCCAGGCAGGTCATGCAGCACGGGAATGCCCACGTCCTGCAGATGCTGCGCCGGCCCGATGCCAGACAGCAATAGCAGCTGCGGCGACCCGTATGCGCCGCCGGAGACTATCACCTCGGCGTTGGCGCGCGCGCGGCCCAGCCCCTGCGGCGTGCGGAATTCAACGCCGACCGCGCGGCCGTTCTCGATCAGCACGCGCGTCGCATGCGCGCGGGTCTGCACGACCAGGTTTGGCCGGTTGCGGGCCGGGCGCAGATAGGCCGCTGCAGTGCTCCAGCGGCGGCGGTCCTTGGTGGTGGTCTGGTAGTAGCCGGCGCCCTCCTGCTGCGCGCCGTTGAAATCCGGATTGGCTTTGATGCCGGCCTGGATGCAGGCCTGCAGCAGCAATTTGCCGATCTCCCATTCATAGGGCTGGTTGGAGACGCGCAACGGCCCGCCGGCGCCGTGGAATTCCCCCGCGCCGCGCTCGTTGTCCTCGGCCTTGCGGAAGTAGGGCAGGACGGAATCAAAATCCCAGCCCTCGCAGCCGCGCTGGCGCCACTCGTCGTAGTCGGCGTGGTTGCCGCGCATGTAGATCATGCCGTTAATGGAACTCGTCCCGCCCAGCACCTTGCCGCGCGGTTGATACATCACGCGGTTGTTCAGATTGGCCTCGGGCTCGCTGTCGAACATCCAGTTGACGCTCGGGTCGCAGAACGTCCTGGCGTAGCCGAGCGGGATGTGGATCCACGGATTGCTGTCCTTGCCTCCGGCCTCCAGCAGCAGCACGCGGTGCCGCCCTGACTCCGATAGCCGCGATGCCAGCACGCAGCCGGCCGAGCCGGCGCCGGTCACGATGAAGTCGTAGGTGTCGCCACCAGTTGTCATCTGTTCCTCTGCGTGTGTTGCGTTCAGGCTGCCGCGCGTGCAGGCATCGCCGCTGCATCTTCCAGGATCATGGCGGCGGCCTTCTCCCCGATCATGATGGTCGGCGCATTGGTGTTGCCGCCGACCGCGACGGGCATGATCGAGGCGTCCGCCACGCGCAGCCCGTCAATTCCGTGCACGCGCAGCCGCGGATCGACCACCGTGTTCGGACCATGCCCCATGGCGCAGGAACTTGTGGGGTGCTGGTTCGACACGCCGCTCTCGCGCACATAGGCAGCGAGCTCCGCATCGGTCGTGACCGACGGTCCGGGTGCGAGCTCGTGCACGACGTACGGCTGCAGCGCGCTCTGCTCGGCGATCCGGCGCGCCAGGCGAATGCCGAAGATCACCGCCTGCATGTCGTATTCGGTGCGCAGGAAGTCGAACAGCACCGATGGCGGCGCCAGCGGATCGGGACCGGCGAGGCGCACCGTGCCGCGACCATCGGGCCGCAGATGCACCGGGCTCATGGTGAAGCCCGGGAACGGATGCGGAATGATGCCGTCCCGGTTCCGCTGCAGCGTGCTCCATTCGAAAACGTTGATCTGCACGTCGGGACGCTCCAGGCGCGGATCGCTGCGGGTGAACAGGCCGGTGTGGATGCCGTTGCTCGCCATCGGGCCAGAGCGGAACAGCGCATAGCGCACGCCGGCCGTCAGCTTGCGCATCGGGCTGCGCTCGAGGTCGTTCAGCGTGATCGCCTTGCTGCAGCGCCAGCTTACGTAGGAGTTGAAATGGTCGTGCAGATTCGAACCGACCGCCGGCATGTCGCGAACAACGGAAATACCCATGTCCTGCAGATGCTGCGCGGGTCCGAGACCGGACAGCAACAGAAGCTGCGGCGAGCCATAGGCGCCGCCGGAGACGATGATTTCTCCCGCCGCGCGCGCGGTGCGACGGCCCTCCGGAGTGTGGTACTCGACGCCCACGGCGCGGCCGTTCTCGATCAGCACGCGCGTCGCGTGGGCGCCGGTGCGCACGACCAGGTTCGCGCGCTGACGGGCCGGCTGCAGATACGCCTTGGCGGTACTCCAGCGGCGACGGTTGCTGGTCGTGGTCTGATAGTAGCCGCAGCCTTCCTGCTGCGCGCCGTTAAAGTCGGGGTTGCGCGGGATGCCGGCCTGCACGCAGGCCTCCAGCACGGCGTCCGCCAGTTCGAACCGGCCTGGCTGATCCGAGACATGCAGCGGTCCGCCGACGCCATGAAAATCGTCGGCGCCGTGCGCCTGGTTCTCTGCTTTTTTGAAGTAGTGCAGGACGGAGTCAAAATCCCATCCCTCGCAGCCGCGCTGGCGCCATTCGTCGTAGTCGCCATGGTGGCCGCGCATGTAGACCATGCCGTTGATCGAGCTGGAGCCGCCCAGCGTTTTGCCGCGCGGCAGGTAGAGTTCTCGCCCTGCGAGCTGCGGCTGCGGCACACTTTCAAAGCGCCAGTTGACCGAGGGGTTCACATAGGTCCTGGCGAAGCCGAGCGGGATGTGGATCCAGGGGTTGCGGTCGGGCGGTCCGGCCTCCAGCAGCAATACGCGGTGGCGGCCCGAACTCCGACAGACGCGCGGCCACAACGCAGCCGGCCGATCCCGCACCGGTGACGATGAAGTCGTAGGTCTCCGCTTCGCCTGGCATACCTGCTCCTCGTGGTTTCTGGTCGTCAAAGATCGGCGACCCTGATCCACGTGGCAATGCCGGCGGCCACGAGCACGCCGGCGATGATGACGGCAACGCTGTCTGCGGCCAACTCGTGTGCGACAGCCGTCCACAGCACGAGCACGGCAACGCCCACCGCGATGCCGCCGATCAGGCTCGCCTTACCCTGCTTGATCCGCTGCGCGGCTGCCACCGGGCTTGGGTCGGTGGTCATTCAGCCGCCACCTGCACATGGCCGACGCGCGGATCATCGACGGTGTTGCGCACATGCTTGAGGTCGCGTCGCACGAAGCGCGTATCGTAGCCATTGAACACATGCTGCAGCAGCCCGCATGCGAGATCGGAGGTGCCGAAGAACCAGTCGGCGATCGGATAGGTGAGATTGAAGTTGCGCTCCATCATCAGCGCCGCGTTGTGGTGCGCGATGTGGTGGCGGCGGATTGAGTTGACCAGCGGGATGTGGCGGACGATGTGGTCATCCTTCACGTGGCAGCAGTAGTGGAACAGCTCATAGTTCAAATAGAGCGCGACATTGGTGATCAGCAGCAGCCAGCCCGCGTTCGGCAGTCCCAGCAGGCCGAGCAACGCCGCCGGCGGCAGCGACAGCGCCATGAATGCGACCAGCGCATAGGGCGGGAAGAACACGATGCGGAAGTCGCGCGTGTTGTCGATGGTCGGCTCGATGTGGGTGAAGAACTGGTGGTGGGCCAGCGTGTGGCGCTTGTAGATGCCCATGAAGCCCCTCACCGGGCGGTGCATGACGTAGCGGTGGATCCACCACTCGAATGTGTTGGCGATGCAGAAGGCAAGCGGGATCACCAGCAGCTCGTACCACGCCGGATGGGCGACCTGGCGCGCGCAGTACCAGATCGCGGCGAAGCCCAGCGCGTAGATCAGCGCGACATGCGCCCAGCCCGAATAGGCGCGGGCGATGCGGGTGCGGAAGTCGGCGCGGAACGCCGCCTGCCGCTGCGACATCCTCTGAGGGTCCATCGGCGAATTCCTCCGGTCCCACCAGTGATAGGACGGAAATCCAAGCCGAGACAAGTCCTGCGCCGGCCTTCATGATCGCCGCCACCGGAACGGAGGATGCCGCGATGCTCGAAGTGGAAAAGCCTGCCGACATGAAGGCGCATATCGGCAAGCCGATCGGCACCAGCGAGTGGGTGCTGGTGGACCAGGCGATGATCAACAAATTCGCCGAGGCGACCGGCGACCATCAGTGGATCCACGTCGACGTCGAGCGGGCGAAGAAGGAAATGCCGGGCGGCAAAACGATCGCGCACGGCTATCTGACCTTGTCGCTGCTGCCGCGGCTGTCGCACGGCATCCTGCATATCCGCAAACGCTCGCGCGGCATCAACTACGGCTCGAACAAGGTGCGCTTCACCGCGCCGGTGCCGGCGGGATCGCGCGTGCGGCTGCACCAGACGCTGAAGAGCGTCGAGGACATCGAGGGTGGCGTGCGCCTGACCTTCGACAGCCAGATCGAGGTGGAGGGCTCGTCACGCCCCGCGCTGGTCGCCGAGACGATGGGGCTGGCATTCGACTGAGGCGGGCTCACTTCACCGTCACATACCGATACGGAAACGCGTTAGTCGGCTGCTGGACCAGCTCGACATTGGCCTTCGCCGCCCAGACGATGACCTGCTGGTGCAGCGGGATCGTCGGCAGGTCGTGCTGCAGGATCACTGCCGCGTCGTGGATCATGCCGTCGCGCTTCTCCTGGTCGGTTTCCACGCCGATCTGGCCGATCAGTTCATCCAGCTTCGGATTTGAATACCCGCTGTAATTGACCTCGCCCATCTGCCCGTTGCGCGTGCCGAGCAGCGCGTAGAGCGGGTTCTGCGCGTCCACGGTGCCCGGCGTCCAGCCGATCAGATAGAAATCGGTGTCGTATGCCGGCCCCTGGATCTTGGCGAAGAACTTCGCCTTGGTCTGCGACGTCAGCGCCACCTTTATGCCGATCCGTGCCAGCATCGAGGTGATCGCCGTGCAGATCTGCTCGTCCATCACATAACGGTCGTTCGGACAGTCGAACCCGATGGAAAATCCGTTCGGATATCCGGCCTCGGCCAGCAGCGCCTTCGCCTTCGCCGGATCGACCTGCGGCCGAACGTCCAACTGCGCGTCATAGCCGTTCACGCCGGGGCCCCACATCATCCAGGTCGGATGCGCCAAACCCAGCATCACCTTCTTCGCGATCGCATCCTCGTCGATCGCCAGCGCGAACGCCTGGCGCACGCGCAGGTCCTTCAACGGGTTCCTACCCTTCACATCCGACGTCGGCAGCTCGTCGCGCCACACGTCGAGCCCGAGATAGATCGTGCGCAGCTCGGGATTCTGGATGAGCTTCAACCCCTTGGACTGCGCGATGCGCGCCATGTCCTGCGGCGGCACCGAGTAGACCATGTCGAGCTCGCCAGACAGCAGCGCCGCGACGCGGGTCGAGGCGTTGCCGATCACGTCGAACTCGACGTGGTCGAGATTGTGCTCGGGCTTGCCCCACCAGCTTGCACTCTTCTCCACCACCGTCTTGTGGTCCGGCTCGCGCGAGACCAGCCGGAACGGACCGGTGCCCATTGCGTTGTGCACTGCATAGTTGTCGTCACTGCCGCCGATCACCACCGGCTCGGCGGCGTGGTGCGCCTCGGACCAGGCCTTCGACATGATCAGGAAGTTCGTCTGCTCCGACAGCAGGATCGGGTCCGGCACAGCGGTCTCGAACTCGACGGTCAGGTCGTCGATCTTGCGCGCCGCCTTCACCGCCGACATCGGCGTACGCATCACCGAGTTCTTCGACATGATGCGCCCGAACGAGAACACCACATCGTCGGCGGTGAACGGCGAGCCGTCCTCCCATTTCACCCCCGGGCGCAGATGGAACCGCCACACGGTCGGGCTCGGCTGCTCCCAGCTCTCGGCCAGCGCCGGCTCGATCTTCATGTTGCGGCCGCGCTGCGCCAGCGATTCATAGATGTTGCCGAGGAAGGTGAGCTGGATCGTCTCCTGGCGCGTGTAGGGATCCATCGCGCCGGCATCGCCGTCGTTCGCCCAGCGCAGCGTCGCCGCCGAGGCGCCGAGCGGTCGGGCGATCAGCATCGCAGCCACGAGAAGAAGTCCAAGCCGTCCCATCATGTGTCCCCCTGTTCGAGCGCCGCTTCGATGTCGGCGCCGGTAAGCCGCCAGGCATTGTCCAGCTCGGCCACGACATCTCGCATGAAGCTCTCGGTCAGCGCCAGGGCCCGTTGCGGATCGCCGAGGTGGTCGGCAAGCAAGGCGAGTGCCAGTTGCCGCGGGCCGTCGCCCTCGTACGTCCATTCGAAACCCATGCGGCTGAAGCGGCGAATATCAAAGCGCGGGTCGAGCGGGACGCCGTCCACGGTCACCACCGCGCCGTCCAGGCTGCGCCCACCTTCGTAAACCTTCATTCAGCGACGCCCGGCCCGATCGTCATGGCGCTTCTCCCTTGCGTCCTCTCCCCGATGAAAACCTATGCAGGCGGCACGCCGCGCGCAACACTCGGGCGATGGCATCGCGTCTCGCAACGGCGATCGGGCGGCTCACGCTGCCCAACCCGGTGATCTGCGGCTCCGGCGAACCTGTCATGACGGAGTCCGGCATCCGCGCCGCATTGCGTGCGGGCGCGGCCGGCGTGATCGCCAAGTCGGTGAACGAACGGCCGGAAGCGTCACGCCAACTCGATCGCGCAGATTATGCGCAACTGGACGCCACGGGCGCGCTCACCGTGCAAGGCGTTTCGATCTTCTGTCGCTCTGGGTTGGCACAACGAGATCCCACGGAGTGGTTCACCGCCATCGCGCGCATCGACGGGGATGCGGCGCGCGAGGGACGCTTTGTTGCCGCGAGCATCGTTCTCGCCGGCGTGGATGGTGCCGTGGAACTGGCGCAAACCGCCCGTCGCGCCGGGCTGCGCGTGTTCTCGAGCTGAACGTTGGCGCGCCCCATGCGTCCGAGGCCGCACCAGGGGCGATCGCACAGGAGACGGATCCGGCGCATCTCAGCGAACTTGTCGCGCGCGTGCGGGCGGCGACGGGTGGGATGCAACTGTGGGTGAAGCTGACCGGACTTTCAGCGAACCTTCCCGCGCTGGCTCTGGCAGCTTCGCGGGCCGGCGCCGATGCGGTGGTCATGATGGGACGCTTCATGGCGATGATGCCCGATCTGGACACATTCACCCCCGTACCTGGCACGTCCGCGGCCTATGGCGGTCCATGGGCATTGCCGATTGTCTGCCGCTTCCTGGCACTCAGCCGGCGCGCGGTCGGGCAGGCATTCCCGTTGCTCGGCACCAATGGTGTGCGATCGGGTGCGGATGTTGCGCGCATGGCATTGGCCGGCGCTTCGGCGAGCGAACTGCTGTCGGTGGTCATGCACGAGGACTTCGGCGGTCTGACGCGGGTAATCGGGGAGCTGGAAACGCTGCTCGAGGCGCGCAAACTGACTTGCAGGGAACTGGTCGGCCGTGCAGCCGATGTATTGCGGGGTTATGGCGATCAGCCGGAGATGCCTGGACGGTCGAAGGAGTTTGTGCCGGCGGAGACATTGGCTTCATGATGACTCCTCTGCGCAGCGGGTCCGCGATGCTCAGGTGTGTTCGTGCCGGATCACCCCGATGGACGTGCCCTGCCCGCCCCTCGACGCAACAAATCTACCCCGACAAGCACCGCCGGAATGGCGCAGACCGTCCATCCGGCCGCATAGCCGCCGGTTGCACGCAGCAGCAATGAGAATACCGACGGACACAGGAACGCCCCCATCTGGCCGAACGACAGCACGCCGCCGGTGACCGCTCCTGCCCGGCCGACCGGCGCGAGGCGGGCTGACTCCGACAACAGAATGCCGTGCCAGGACATCGCGGTGGCGCTGAGCACGCCGCTGACCACGCCGATCGCAAGAGCAGGCCACGCTTCGGTAACCGCACCAATCAGCACGACGCTCGCCGCCATCCCGAACGCCAGCCACGACAGCACGAGCCGCGGCGCGACATAGAAGCTGCCGACCCAGCCCCACAGGATACGGCACGGGATGGCGATGGCGATGACCGTGGAGAATAACGCCCCAGCCGCCACAAGGTCGTAGCCGAGCACGGTGAGGTACGTCACAAAATAGGCGATGAAGACCGCCTGAAGGCCGTTGAATGCAAAGCAAGCGAATGAAAGTGCTCGCAGTTCTCCCACCGCCAGCACGCCAGTGATCGTCGTCCGAAAATCCGCCAGGTGGATCGCATGCATTGGCAGCGCATCGGTATCAAGCCGTCCATGCAGCGGCTGCAACAGCAGGGCAAAGAACCAGCATGCTCCCGCGCTGACCAACATCGTGCCTCGCCAGCCCAGGGATTGGGCCAAAGCTGGGCCAAGCCAGCCGCCGAGCAAAATACCTGCCGGAATGGCGGTCTGCGTGACCGAGAATGCGAACGGCGCGTATCGCCTGATCGCCCATCTGCCGAGCAACTGGGAGCTGGCTGGAGTCGCGACGGCGGCGATGCTGTTGCCGACCAGCGCCGACAGCAAGAAGCCCGCCGCGCCTCCGATGATCGCGACGGCCATCCCGCCACCGGTGGAGAGCAGTGCGACCTGGCTCATGCGGATCGCGCCGTGGCGGATGATGAACCCGCCCGATCCGAGTTGACCGATCAGCGCGGCGATGGCGGTCAGACCGAAATACACCCCAACCCAGGACGGATCGGCGTGCAGTTCGAGAATGATCAGCGGAGCGAGCACGGCAGGCAGCACTCTGCCAACCGAGCCACAGGTTTGTTGTAGAAACATCGCCACGACGGCGATCAGCATGCGGGTCAAATGGCGAGCTTCCTTTTGGGGAGCCCGTTCCAACCCAAGGGACGCGCGCCGTCAACCTTTGCAGCGCGCGTTGTCTGAAGGAAGCGCTGCTGCATCCCGTCACCGTTGCGGTGATGGCCCATCAACCGGGCGGCGATTACGTCCGCAACATCAGCGGCAGGCCAAAGTGACACTACGAAACTCTACGTTTCAACACCTTCCATGTCACAGCAATCGACTTCTATCATCCGCCTGGCAAACTGCAGCAGCCCGATGTCGCCCACGGATACTTTTAAGGAGGTCCCAATACTAACCCGTCCGTCCCCTCCTATTTCACCTTCACATAGCGATACGGGAAGAAGTTGTCGGCGAGCTGCGCAAGATCAACCTTGTCCTTCGCGGCCCAAACGATGACTTGCTGGTGCAAGGGGATCGTCGGCAGGTCGTGCTGCAGAACCCGCGCCGCATCATCGATCATCGCATCGCGCTTTGCCTGATCGCTCTCAACGGCGATCTTGTCGATCAGGTCGTCCATCACGGGGTTGGAATAGCCGCTGACGTTGATCTCGCCGCGCCCGCCGGATCGTGTGCCGAGCAGGGAGTAGAGTGCGTTGTGCGCGTCGTACGTCGCCGGCGTCCAGCCGAGCATGAAGAAGTCAGTGTCGTATCGCGGCGCGAGGATCTTGGCGAAATACTTCGCCTTGGTCTGCGCGATCAGGTCGATCTTCACGCCGACGCGCGCCAGCATCGAGACGATCGCGGTGCAGATCTGCTCGTCCATCACGTAGCGGTCGTTCGGACAGTCGAAGGCGACGCGGAATCCGTCCGGATACCCGGCATCGGCCAGCAGTTGCTTCGCCTTCGCCGGATCAGGCTTGGGCCGCACGTCCAGCTTCGCGTCGTAGCCGTTCACCCCTGGCCCCCACATCAGCCACGCGGGATGCCCGAGCCCGAGCATCACCTTCTGCACGATGGTCGGTTCGTCGATCGCCAGTGCGAACGCCTCGCGCACGCGCTGGTCCTTGAACGGGTTCTTCCCCTTCACATCAGAACTCGCCAGCGCGTCGTGCGATACGCCGAAGCCCAGGTATATCGTGCGCAGCTCGGGGTTCTGGATCAGGTGCAGCCCGGACGCGCCCGCGATGCGCTTCATGTCCTGCGGCGGAACGCTGTAGATCATGTCCATCTCGCCCGAGAGCAATGCGGCGACACGGGTCGAGGCGTTGCTTATCACATCGAACTCGACGCGATCAAGATTGTGCTCCGGCTTGTCCCACCAGCCCGGGTTCTTTTCCACCACGGTCGCATGATCCGGCTCGCGCGAGACCAGCTTGAACGGACCGGTGCCCATGGCGTTGTGCACCGCATAATTGTCCTCGGCGCCGCCGATGATCACTGGCTCGGTCGCATGATGCTCCTCGCACCAGGCCTTCGACATGATCAGGAAGTTCGTCAGCTCCTGGGTGAAGATCGGATCGGGCTTGTTGGTTTCGAACTCCACCGTCAGGTCGTCGATCTTGCGCGCCTCCTTCACCATCGACATCGGCGCGCGCATCGCCGAGGACTTTGCCATGATGCGCTGCAGGGAGAACACCACATCGTCCGCGGTGAACGCCGAGCCGTCCTGCCATTTCACATTCGGACGCAGCTCGAAGCGCCAGACCGTTGGGCTGGTCTGCTGCCATTTCACCGCCAGAGCCGGCTCCAGGGCCAGGTTGCGGTCGCGCCGCACCAGCGGCTCGTAGATGTTCGCGAGGAACGAGAGCTGCACTGTTTCCTGCCGTGTGGCGGGATCCATCGCGCCGACATCGCCGTCGTTGCCCCAGCGGAAATCGACAGCCCTTGCGGACTGGGCGCCAATGGCGGATGCCAGTAGCAGCCCGAGCAGGGTCGCGCGCATTGGACGCATATCCCGGTCCTTCCGAAAAGTGCCGTCAGTCTATGAACAGGCACGAGGTTCCATACTATCGTCCCACGCGGCTGACCAGGGAGCGAGGGCGATGAGCGGTATCGGGATTGATCGGGCGACGGACATACTCGGACTGGTCGACGTGCAGCCGACCTTCATGCCGGGGGGCGAACTCGCGGTGGCGGAGGGCGACGCGGTGGTGCCGGTGATCAATCGGCTGCTGGCACGGTTCGACCATGCATTCGCCACGCAGGACTGGCACCCTCCCGGACATAGCTCATTTGCCAGCGCTCATCCGACGTACAAGCCGTACGATACGATCGCCATGCCGTACGGCCAGCAGGTCCTGTGGCCGGACCACGCGCTGCGGGGAACCCCGAACGCGGCACTGCACCGCGACGTTGACCTGACCAAGGTGGAAGTGATCATCCGCAAGGGATTTCATGCCGCCATCGACAGCTACTCGACCTTCTTCGAGAACGACCGGCGCACCGCGACCGGACTCGACGGATGGCTGCGCCAGCGCGGGTTCCGCCGCGTGTTCCTTGTTGGACTGGCGACGGATTTCTGTGTCGCCTGGTCAGCCGAGGATGCCGTGCGTCTTGGCTACGACGTGGTGGTGATCGAGGACGCATGCCGCGGCATCGGCGTGCCGCTGGGGAACGGTCGCACGACGATGGATGAAGCCCGCGAACGACTGACCCGGCTTGGCGTGCGTATCGTCAGCAGCGGCGAACTCGGCACGTGACGGCTTGGCTCGTCACCGGCGGCGCGGGGTTCATCGGCTCGCACCTGTGCGAGGGCTTGCTGGCACGCGGAGATACGGTACGCGTGCTGGACGATCTCTCCACCGGCACGCGTGAGAATCTGGCGCCGGGGGTGCAGCTGATCGAAGCCGACGTGGCCGACCAGGCGGTGATGCGCGACGCGGTGGGCGGGGTCGCCGGATGCTTCCATCTCGCCGCCGTCGCCTCGGTGGAGCGCGGCATCACCGACTGGCTTGGAACGCATCGCACGAACCTCACCGGTGCTATCACGCTGTTCGACGCCATAAGCCGCCTGCCGACACGGATTCCCGTGGTCTACGTGTCCTCGGCCGCAGTGTATGGCGATGCCGCGACAGTCCCGATCGCTGAGGAAGCCGCGTGTCGTCCGCTCTCGGCCTATGGCGCGGACAAATATGGCTGTGAGCTGCACGCCCGGGTCGCCAGCCACGTGCATGGAATTCCCACCGTCGGGCTGCGCCTGTTCAATGTCTATGGCCCGCGCCAGCATCCGCACTCGCCCTATTCCGGCGTGATCTCGATATTCAGCGAGCACATCCGCCGCGGTGCACCGATCGACATCTTCGGTGACGGGAAGCAGACGCGGGACTTCGTGTACGTCGCGGACGTGGTGGTAGCCATGCTCGCTGCCATGCGCGTGCAGCCGGCGGGCGCACCTGTCTTCAACGTCTGTACCGGAATTCCAACCTCGGGTACTGGACCTAGCACGCACGATCGCCGAACTTGCCGGCACAGGTCTGGACGCGAACCATAAGCCGCCGCGCATCGGCGAAATCCGCCACTCCGCCGGTTCGCCGGCGCTGTCGCGCGCCGCCCTCTCGCTGCCCGAGCCGGTGACACTGCGGTCAGGGCTTGCCAGGGTACTGGACTGGTTGGGCAGCTCCGGCTGACCCGCTGTCCCGCCCCAACACCCATGGCCGGGCGTGCATGCCCAATGACCGCGAACCCGGCAGGTACGGTTCCAACGTGGGCACGGCCTGCGGATCGCAGGGATTAACGGTCTTGGGGATCGCCTTAAGGGTACTAACCTGGGAAGGTTAGGACAAATCAGCGTCGGGACGGACTGCACAAAATGAGCTAGTTGTCCAACCGCAGAGGTCCCAGGCCTTGCGAACCGCAATCCACAGTGTCCCGAGCCATCCCGAACCCGCCCTGTGCCCACGCATCCCGGATTGCCTGCTCAACATTCTTGTCGTCAAGGTTGAGACGTGCGACGGCAGCGTTAATGGCCTGCCGCCATTTGGGTGGCAAGGTGCCGGGTGCCAGCTCCACCCGGGCTCGGGCTTTCTCCAGCAACTTCGGAAAGAAGTCTGCCCTGTTCTTGGAATTCGAGCGATGCGGGATGACCGGGATGATACCGCGCTTGCGGCGAGCGGCGCGGTTGATGGTTACGTCGTAGCCCTTATCGGTCAACGCCACGCGCGGTGTGATGTCTGGCCCGATGTCAAGCGAGACTTCAAGGTGGATTCTGTCACTGACTTCGCCACCGATCATATGAAAGGCGATGGGCGGCCCGTTGAGATCCGTCTTGAGTAGGTTTTCGATGAAAAGCCGCGCCGCAAGCGGCCGACGGCCTGAATGTCCTGCCCGCCCTTTGCGCGGGCGGCAGAGACGTGCGCACGTACCGCGGTGCTGTCGAACATCTGCAACACGTGCGCGGTCTTGCCGGTCTCGGCGAGCAATTGAAAGAACGCTTCAAACACACCGGAGCGACTGAGACCCCAGAACCGCTTCCAGATTCCTTTCCAGCAGCCGAACGCCGCCTGCAGAGCCCACCACGTGATGCTGTGGACGGTGAAAAAAGTGCAGTGCTTGCAGGCCCTTGCGGTCGTTGTGGCCCGGCTCGCCACAACGCGACCGCGCCGTGTCAAAGACCCCCAGCACGTTGCCCCAGTCCTCCTCAGTCATTCTCGTCAGCATGGCCGGCCTCCCTTGGTGCCGGTCACCCATGAATTGAAGAATACCCGATTCGGGAGCTCCCTACGCTTTACTTTCCACTATCCATCCACGCGGCCTGATTTCGTCGATCTCCGGATGACGGACTGGCTATGGGATGTCCTATTGGATCACCGCATTTCGCTCGGGCAGCGGACAAAAATGGACGTGCCACGCATCAGCATTTGGAAGGCTGTCAGGATCGAAGAGTGCGCCAACTTCATGGTCCCGGCACACCACTCTACACCATGGGGCGGTTTTCATTCTCGAACTCGATCGAGAGCGTCATAGCAGTCGGGCGCTACCGTTCGGTTGCAGGCGGCCTTTCGGTGGTCGGGAAAAGACACCCTGTCGAGCATGTCACGACCGGTTCGCTTCCCTATAGTTTCGACGGCCCAGGTTTAGTGTGGGCGCGACGAGACCTATTCAACGAATCCCGCGAACGAATGGATCCGACCGTGAGGACAGCGCCATCGCCAACTATAGGGCATGATGTTTGGATCGGACAGCACGTGCTGATCGCTCGTGGTGTCACGCTTGGACACGTTGTGTAGTCGGAGCTGGAGCGGTGGTGATGAGCGTGATGTGCAGCCATACGCGATCGTTGGCAGTGTTCCGACACGTGTAATTCGCGATCGCATTCCTACCCCGATCATGGAGCGTCTGTTGGCCAGCGAATGGCGAGCCGCTGTCCACGGGCGGAGGCCATCCACTCGGGTCCGCGTTCAGTCAACGCGCCGCTTGAAGACTGTCAATGGCGCCTGGATTTCTGCCAAGAGTGGCAGAGTAAATTTGACCACTTTGTTACGCGTCAATCGCGTCCATAGCCGCGGGTCAGCCCTGTGCGTCGCGCGATCGCAGACACGCTCAAGCCTTGCTGGTGCAGCTCCAGGATCACGATCAGCTCCCCAAACCGGACCACCTCCGACCTCCCCCGAACCGTCGGGGGGACAGGTGATCACTTGTCGGGCGCCACATCGCCTCGCCGCTCTCGAGGCACCGGATCAAACCTCCAGCGCATCGAAGTGGTCGATTTTCGATCGCCCGATTTGGCAAGAATTCACCCGGCGATGACAGAAGACGAAGCCCGCCGGTGCAAGATGCTCGCTCAGGTGGTTTGCGCAGAGGTCGGCAAGGAACAGCTCGGTGTAACGGGTCATCAGATCGCCAGCCGGTGATTCAATCGCGTCCGCAAGGGCAGCGGCAACTTCTTCGAGGGAAACCGGCCGGCAAGGAGCGACATCGAACATTCGAAGATGGTATATGACGCGTTGGAACGAATTAAGAACAACATGGCCGCGCTTCGATCGCAGCATATGCCATAGTGGATGCCAGCGTATCTTACGTTGTGCATTAATCGATACAATTCAATGGGTTATTAACTACTCCTGGCGGATGGGGTGTCCGCCAAGTCGTAATCTACGCAGGTTCATTGGGGTGCACGGTATAGGCAGAAAGGGCGGCAATACGGCGCTTTTCGCTCTAGCTGCCTCCACGATGGTCCATCCACATCTACAAAGTCCTTGGGGGTAGGGTTGGGGGTAGGTTATTCTACCTCCAAGCTAAAAGGTTCTCTCACATGGGCAGGTTGAGGGCGGCCGCGGTACGAGCGGCAAAGCATGATCCGTCGAAGGGCTCGCGCCCAATGCGTCTGGGCGACGGCGACGGCCTCTATCTGCAGGTCGCGCCGGGCAACACGAAGTCATGGCTGCTGCGCTATACGCTGCGCGGTAAGGCGCGCGAGATGGGCCTTGGCCCGGTGGGCGAACCGCCGGCCGGAGTGCCGCTTGCGAAGGCTCGGATTCTCGCGGGCGAGGCCCGGGCGCTGCTACGCGATGGCCGAGATCCGTTGGTGGAGCGGCAGGCGACGCGCGCGGCTCGACGCCGGGCAGAGGCCGACGCAAGCAAGCGCACCTTCAAGGCCGCGGCGACCGCATTGGTGGACAGCAAGCGGGCGGGCTGGCGGAACGCGAAGCACGCCGCCCAATGGCTGGCGACGCTTGAGGCTTACGCCTTCCCGGTGATCGGTGATCTGCCGGTGGCGGCGGTCGGCACCGATGAAGTGCTGCGCGTGCTGCGTCCGATCTGGGAACGGATACCTGAGACCGCATCGCGGGTGCGCCAGCGCATTGAGGCGGTGCTGGACGCGGCTCGCGTGAAGGGATGGCGAACCGGAGAGAACCCGGCCCGCTGGAAGGGGCATCTCGCCGGGGAACTGCCACAGCCGCGGAAGGTCAAGCGCGTGCGACACCGGCCGGCGCTCGCCTGGCAGGACATGGGCGCATTCATGGCGGCGTTGGCCGAGCGTGACGGTATCGCAGCGCAGGCATTGCGGTTCGTGATCCTGACCGCAGCCCGAACGGGCGAGGTGCGCGGCATGCGCTGGCGAGAGGTGGACCTGGACGCGAAGGTCTGGGCGGTGCCGGGCGATCGAATGAAGGCGGGCGGCTGCATCGGGTTCCGCTGTCGGCTGCGGCACTGGCGGTGCTTGACGAAGTCCGCCCGCTGATGGGGGAGCCCGGCGATCTGGTGTTCCCGAGCGGCGCGGCAGCGAAAGCCGCTATCCGATATGGCGCTGTCGGAGGTGGTTCGCCGGATGAACGAGGGCGGCGAGGAAGGTGCGCTGCCGCGCTGGCGCGACGCCGAGGGCCGAGCGGTGGTGCCGCACGGATTCCGATCCACCTTCCGCGATTGGGCCGGGGAGACGCGGCCGGAAGGGCGAGAAGTGGTCGAGGCGGCGTTGGCTCACACCATCAAGGACAAGGCCGAGGCGGCGTATGCGCCGGTCTGACCTGTTGGAGAAGCGGCGTCCGCTGATGGATGCGTGGGCGGAGCAGTGCAGCGGGCTGCCGGCTCAGGTAATGACGATCGCGGATCGGGGAGTCAGAGCAAGTTTTTGGTGCGCGCGCGTAGAGCTTCACGCCCAGAGCAGCGAACGGAGATCGCCCGGGAGGCTGCGATACACGGTGGTCCCCAGAATGGCGGCCCAGCAAACTTGACTTTCTAGGCCAGATCCGACATGACGCTTCACAGGCTAAGCCGGTGAAGGGCCCGAGAGGTGTTTTCCAGACGTCGACAGTCTGCGCCAGATCATATGCCATGACCTTGATCCGGATTTCATCGAGACCGTCTCGATTGGGGTGGCGTGGAGGTACAGCGCTCTCTTCGACGCTGTGGCTGCGGAACCGGGCCTTCCCGAATTGGTACCGATTGGAGCAATTCGGCAGGCGCCGGGGCAACGCGGCCGTAGTCGCCCTAACGAGGGCTGCGGTGAGACATGGGGTTCCCCACGAATTCATTCGCTTGGAGTGCAATCGACAGGACAAGCTGCTGGTGAAGGCAGGTCGAGTGATCCTGATCCGGGAATCGATCCTCACGCTTGAGGACCCTCCCAAACCTGCCGATTACAAGCTCAGTCTCGCAGGCATCCATGGACTCATCAGTCAGCTCGAACTTGCATTGGGTGACAAGTATCAACGCCGTATCCGCGACTGGTCCGGATGCGTGCTAGCAGTGCTGTTACATGGTGTGTCAGGTCATGGGTTCACCCGCCAGCATCGCACACTCGGCAGTCTGATGCTTGGGGTGACCGACGACATGTACAGTCAATGGGTGCTCCGATTGATCTGCACCAGGTTGCAATGTGGGGACGCCAAAAGCTTCCACAGCCGGCGATGATCGCTCAATCACCCGAACCTGCTCAAGATCAGCCTGACAACGTCATTGTGACTCCAAAAAAGGAAAAGCCGAAAGAGGAGACAGCTTGAAATGACGGTCGGAGTTCAAACGTTTCGTGGTGAAAGGCTGAAAGAGGCTCGCCTTTCGCTCGGCCTGTTCAAGAAATCGCTTGGGGACATAATCGGCATTACCGGGACCGCGATTACCAGGTACGAAGACGGTGAGGACAAGCCGCAGCGGGAAAAACTTGAGGCGCTGTCGACCCGCCTTGGGTTCCCGGAGGAGTTTTTTGTTCGGCCTGCTTGGCGTGACAGTTTGGAGCCGGTGTTCTGGCGCTCCCGCGCGGCAGAAAGCAAGAGCGCCCGCGAAATGACCGAGCAACGGATGAAGTGGATATGCGAGACGTTTCACTTCCTGGAACAGGAGGTGGATTTTCCGAAGGTCAACATGCCGGAGCTATCTCTGCCGGGCGATTTCAGATTGATCACTGCCGGAATGATAGAGAGTGCGGCGGACCAGGTCCGTCAGTGCTGGAATTTTCGGGATCGACCGATACCGGATATGACTTTAGCACTCGAAAACGCCGGTATCCCCGTTGTTAATCTCGACATTGCCTCTGATAAACAGGATGGCTTTTGCTTCCATTCGCCTTCGCTGGGGCGCTCCTTCGTTGGGATCAATGTTTATCACATCAGTTGCGCGCGCGAGCGGTACGACGCGGCCCATGAACTGGGGCACCTTATTCTGCACAAGAAGGTGACCCCGCAGCAGGGAGAGACCCTGCTCTGAAAAGCTCATCGAGCAGCAGGCGCATCGGTTTGCTGGAGCGTTTCTTTTCCGAGAGAAGCGTTCTTGGCGGAGGTGGGTTTTCCGTCGCTAGACTTCTTTTGTGATCTGAAGAAGCGATGGGGCGTCTCGATAGCGGCCATGATATTCCGTGCCTGCGACCTTGGGCTGATTGATGAAACTGAGAAAACCGTCATGTACCAAGGCATGGCGCGAAGGCATTGGCGAGGCTTTTTGCGGGAGCCATTTGACGGCCCATCGGACATGCCGCTGGAAAAGCCACGCATGTTGCGACGTGGTGTTGAGACAGTGCTGAATGAGAACATCTTTGGACGCTCTGCAATCCAGAGCACATTGGGCCTGCCGCAGCGAGAAATCGAGCAAATAGTAGGGGTGGAGGCAGGTTTCTTCGGCTCTCAAAGCGTGGTGGAATTCTCTGTCCCTGTGCGCAAGGAGGGTTTGAAAGCGATCGACCTGGAGACCGGCAATGTGTTGGAGTTTCCGCGCCGCCAGCAGGGGTAATCGCTGTAATGCCGCGCTTGGAGGGAGCCGCAAAGAATGCTCAAGCCTAACGGATATCTGCCGTTTCGCCAATCAACGGCGGTGACGGCGACTGCCGCAAATATCGAATTCACCGTGCTAAGATAAGTGGCACAGATCTCAAATGATAGGAGATCCTGGTTCAGACACTGTGATATTGCCTGACCGAGATTTCATGGATGCGGCGGAAACAATCTCATGGATCGGATACGGAAAAGCGCTTCGAAAATATTATTGGTGCACGCATCTTTTCAAGCTATCCCGTGATTGGGAATTCCACGACGGCATAGGCATCAAGACCGAAGACCCGCCAGGGTGGTCTTTGTTCGACCGATGGTATTCTAGCGCCGACGAATTGCTGTCGACGTTCAAGGCACGAGCCTTCGGTTCCAACTGGCCTCGGTATCCCTGTATCAAGACGGATGAAGGTCGCAAGTCTGGCGGAGCGGTCCTTGGCACGCTGCGACGTCAGTGATTCCGCGGTTGGACGGCACTGCGACGACAACTGAAGGCCGATATTGAGCTACGCAATCAGTTCTTGGAGGACTGCGCACAGCGGCTGGCAGGTTGCGTCGTGAACTCTACAAGGGCACCCTGACAGCATGGGGGAGCAAAGATACAAACGATCCTGTCAATGGACCCCCACGGCAAAAATTGTTCCCGGACGAATGGCCTCCCGGCGTCGAGATCGACTTTGATGGGTGTGTACGTGAAAGGGATGGCTGGGATTGGGGTATTCGCTGGATGTTGCTGTCCTTTGACACGGAGGAAGTTCTGTCGATCTGGCCACCTTCGCTGTTTCAATCTCAGACCCACACGATGGTTGGTGGCGAGCGGCCAGATCTGTCGTCGAATGATCGAGTGCTGGAATGGCTATTGCCCTTTGTTCGCTCAGAAACGGCGCGTTTGGGAGTGCCACCAAAGCGAGATGAAACACTCAGGGCCTGTCGAACAGAAACAGGCTGCACCTACCGCAAGGCACTCGCCGCTTGGGGCGCCCTCCCTGCCGACGTAAAGCGAAAGCCCCGATCGACAAAGCCGCTAATTGAGAAGTCGTTGAGCGCGCAACGACGCCCGCCAATTACGCTGCGCGGCGACGATCAGCACGAATGGCACGAACCTCAGATCGGCATCGCCAATACCCATTGCGACAAGCAGGGACTGCGGGCAAGCCCGGGCTTGCCCAGACCCTCGGAACCCACCACGGATCCTGGCATCCTAGTAGCGGGCAAGGCGGGCGCCCGCTGCCCGCTAGGCGTTGCCCGCTGCCCGCTTGTTCCATCCTGACTGGCATCGTGTAGATAGATCGGCACCCCAGTGCATTCGGAGGTGCCAACATGGGACTTTCCACACCGCCTGTACCGAACAATAGGCGCATCCGCCGCAAGCCCGAGTATGTACCGGACGATCCGCTGCTGACCGCGGCGGAAGCTGCCGTCGAACGCGGCCAGGCGCTTTCGACCTTCTGGCGCGACGTTCGGGCCGGACGGGTCCGCCAGCCTACTACGTAGCCCACGTGCCCGCGCTGGCGTCGATCGGAACTCCGTGCCGCACTGGAAGCGTGCCGCGCGCCGGCGAAGGTGGCGGCCTGAGATGCGCGTCCACCACGCACTGGAACCGGCGGATGAACTCATCGGCGGCGAGCGTCATCACCTTGGTTTTGCCTAACTGACGATAGTCCTTCCAGGTGAAGCTGACCCGGCCATTGTCGAGCCCGACCAGACGGCTGTTTGCGATGGCGACGCGGTGGGTGTAGCGCCCGAGATAGCCGAGCACCTGCTCGGGTCCGGCGAATTCGAGCGTTTAGCGAAAACAACCCAGTCGATCTGGGCCAAGGCATCGATCCGGGCGGTGAAGTTGGCGGGAACGGCCAAGGGTGTGTCGAGAGAGCCGGAGAAGCGAAGTTCGCCGCGTGGGCGGCCTCGGTTGAGCCGTGGTCCACCAGGATGGCACGGTCGAGTGTCGACTAGCCGTGTCAGGCGAATTGGTCGTCGCGTGACATTCCAGCGGCCCGAGCGCGGTGCGCCAAAAGCATGAACCGCAACCAGATCGAGATCACCGGCTTTGCGAAGTCCGACGGCCCGCTGACCAAGCACATCACGGTGGCGGCGGACGGTTCGCTTCATAGCGATGGCTCGGCCTGCGTCATGTCGGTTGGCTGGGCCTGCCGTCTCCGGTTCGACGCACTCGACGGATTCGCCGCGTGCATCGCAGCTCTCGATACAAACGAAGCCATCGCCCTCGGTGCTTTGCGCGATGAACTCTCGGAGCGGGTTGAGGTCACGACCAAGGATCGACTGGCTGCGCTGAACGGAACCGCTCAGCCAAACATTATAGCGCGCACAAGCAATCACATCCTCTACCGCCCAGATCAGGCGACACTCGCGTTGATCGATTTCGACACAAAGGGAATACCGCCAGCGGTGCGGGTCAGGATGGACCAACTCGGCGGGTTCCTCCCGGCGCTGATGTCAGTGCTGCCGGAGTTGGCGACAGCCGGGCAGGTTGTGCGGGCTTCGACCAGCTCCGGAATCACACGGACGGACACCGGGCAAGCGATGGCTGGTTCAAATGGCGTGCACCTGTTCGTCCTGGTGCAGAACGGCGCGGACGTGGAGCGTTTCCTGAAGACGTTGCACGCCCGCTGCTGGCTGCATGGTTTCGGCTGGATGATGGTCGGCGCTGGCGGGCAATTGCTCGAACGTTCGATCGTCGATCGCACGGTCGCCGGCCCGGAACGACTGGTGTTCGAGGCTCCGCCAATCCTGGAACCCCCTTTGGAACAGGACCAACGAAAGCGCGCGCCGATTGTAGTCCAGGGCGGCATCCTGGATACGTGGGCGGTCTGCCCGGACCTGACCGTCATCGAACAGGCACGTTTTCGTGAGCTGCGCGCCGCTGACGTAAGCCGAATACGTCCGGAGGCGGAAACAGCCCATGCCGCATTCGTCAGCCAGCAGGCCGCGTTGATCGTCAAGCGTTCCGGTCACACGCTCGCTGCCGCGCTGCGGATCGTCGAGCGCCAATGCGCGGGCGCCCTGCTGCCCGCGGTGCTGCTGCACTTCGATGCGGTGGAGCACGACGGCGCCACCGTCGGCGACGTGTTGGTTGATCCCGATCGTTTCATCGGCGCCACACTGGCGGACCCGCTCGAAGGCCCGGCGTATGGCCGCTGCAAGGCGAAGATCATGCAGCGGCCGGGCGGCACGCTGTGGATCAACAGCTTTGCACATGGCCGCACCACGTACGAGCTGAATTACGACGCGGCATCCGTGGAGACCGCACTGCGAAATGGCGAACCAGCCGACGCTGCCGATACATTCGTGAAGCTCTTGCTCGCCGGTGACCTTGCCCCGGACGAAGAACAGCGCCTCCGCGAGTTGGTCTCCGAACTGTCGGGCGTGAAGGCACGACCACTGAATGCCAAGATCAAGGCGGCCCGCGCGGAACAGAAGAGGCGAAACGCCGCGGCCGAGCGCGAGCGCCGCGCCGCCGAACGCACTGGCTCCCGCATCACGCTACCCGCACCACTCCCCGATGCCGAATTGCTACCGATCGCCCGCGCCATCGATGACGTGCTGCACGCCACGAAACTTGCTGAACCACCCACCCGTGACCTGGACCTATGGCCGGTGGAAGTGCGGGCACGCGAAGCCTTCCGCCTCCACGGAATGACGACCAGAGACGCCAACCTTGAGGACGAGCCAATATCCGAAGAACTGAGTGAGCGCCCGGCGCGGTTGCCACTGCCGAAGATGTGGCTTCTCACACCACATGACAAATACTCAATGGAGCATCTCATCGAGACCCACATCGAATTCGTCCAGGAGACCGAAGAAGCCGAAAGGTCGGTCGCGCTGCATCCGAAATTCGTCGAGCACTACATGCACTACCGGAACTCGAAACAACCGATCGTCGG
>CAWCDM010000128.1:0-143850 GCA_963794185.1 uncultured Alphaproteobacteria bacterium
GCGTGCCGATGTCGTCCAACCCGATCAGGCGGCTGTAGCCGATCATGTCGGCATGCACGACGGCGATCAGTTTCCGCCCACTGGCTGCAGGCCGACTACATCAGAACTCTTGAGTCCAGACGTTCTGGGCGGCCCGACGATCGCATCTGCGCAGCGCGCGGGCCACTCGGCCGATCGCATCGTTCGCCGGCCCGTCAGCGACGCCAGAAGCTTGGCCGGGACCCTACCACCGGGCGGCGGGACCCGACAAAACCTATCGATTAGCCGGTCGTGGCCGCAATCACACGACGCGCCGCAGGTCCAGCGTGCGCGGATGCTCGCGTGACAGCTCAGCTTCGGCTCCGCCATCGGCCCCGGCGTGTGGCCGATCGGGAAGAAGCGGGCCGACGCCGCGCCTCGGCCTCGTTGGCGTTGACCGGGAAGTGCTCGTAGTTGCGTCCGCCGGGATGCGACACGTGGTGCGTCAGCCCGCCCAGGCTGCGGCCGGTCCAGCGGTCGTAGAGGTCGAACACCAGCGGCGTCTGCGCCGGGAGCGTCGGATGCAGCGCGCTCACCGGCGGCTGCCACGCCTTGAAGCGCACGCCGCCGACGAACTCGCCGGCGCGTTCCGTCGGCGTCAGCGGCACCGCGCTGCCGTTGCAGGCAAGCACGAAGCGTTCGTCCACCCAGCCGGACACCAGCGCCTGCACGCGCTCCACCGAGCTGTCGACGAAGCGTGCCGTGCCGCCGCCGGCCGGCTCCTCGCCCAGGACGTGCCAGGGCTCCAGCGCGTGGCGCAGTTCGAGCGTGACGCCGCGCAGCGTGACCTCGCCGATGCGCGGGAAGCGGAACTCGAAATGCGGGGCGAACCAGGCAGGATCGAAGCGGTAGCCGAGGCTGCCGAGTTCATCCAGCACGTCGGCGAAATCCTGCGCGACGTAGTGCGGCAGCAGGAAATCGTCGTGGATGCGGGTGCCCCAGTGCACCAGGCGCCGCTCGTACGGCGTCTCCCAGAACGCCGCCACGGCGGCGCGCATCAGCAGAAGCTGCGCCGCCGACATGCGCGCGTGCGGCGGCATTTCCAGCGCGCGGAACTCGACCAGGCCGAGCCGGCCGGTGGCGGTCTCGGGCGCGTACAGCTTGTCGATGCAGAACTCGGTGCGATGCGTGTTGCCGGTCATGTCGGCCAGCAGGTGGCGGAACATCCGATCGACCAGCCAGGGCGCCACCGCCTGCTTCGGTGCGATCTGCGAGAACGCGATCTCCAGTTCGCCCAGGCTGTCCTGGCGCGCCTCGTCGATCCGCGGGTGCTGGCTGGAGGGCCCGATGAACAGGCCGCTGAACAGGTAGGACAGGCTCGGATGGTTGTGCCAGAAGCCGAGCAGCGACTTCAGCAGGTCGGGGCGGCGCAGGAACGGGCTGTCGGCGGGTTCGGCCGCGCCCATGACCACGTGGTTGCCGCCGCCGGTGCCGACATGGCGGCCGTCGATCATGAACTTTTCCGTGGCAAGGCCGACCTGGCGCGCTTCCTCGTACAGTTGGTCGCCGCGCTGCACGATCTCCGTCCAGCTCGACGCGGGATGCACGTTGACCTCGATCACGCCGGGATCGGGCGTCACCGAGAAATGCAGCAGGCGCGGGTCGCGCGGCGGCAGATAGCCCTCCAGCACCACCTTGCGGCCGAGTTCGCCGGCGGTGTCCTCGACCGCGGCGACGAGCGCCAGCCAGTCGTCGGCGGCATAGAGCGGCGGGAAGAACACGTGGATCATGCCGCCGCGCGGCTCGACGCAGAGCGCGGTGCGCACCAGGTCGGGCTCGCCGCGGCCGACCACCGGCGCCTCCTGCGCGACCGGGCGGAAACCTTCGGCGCCTGCGCCCATGGTGTCGGACGGCGGGGCGGCGGGGCGGAGCGCCTGGCGGGCGGCAAGGGCGCGCAGCGGAGCGAACGGATCGGGCTCGGTCTCGTGCTCGATTGCCTCGGGATCCGCCCAGGGCAGGCTGTCCAGCGGCAGCCGGTAGCCGATGGACGAATCGCCGGGGAGCAGGAACAGCGTGTCGCCGCGGAAGTACCATTTGCCGCTCTGCCAGATGCGCACATCGTTGCGGACCGGCGCGGCGCAGCGGCAGTACGGAGCCGACGGGCGCGTCCAGCCCATGGCCGAACACGCGCGCCAGCCGCGCCCGTTCCATGGCGTCCGCCAGCTTCGCGTCCTCGGCCAGCACATTCGCCGGCAGGCGGTGCTCGCGCCACAGATAGTAGTAGGTGTCCTCATACGCCGGGTGGATCAGCGACGGATCGACCTGCAGCCGCTCCGCCAGGGCGGCACAGAATCGCGCGGCATCGGCCGGGGTGGCGTCGTCGGTGTCATCCTCCGTGGCCAGCAGCGCCTGATCGCGCCAGACCGGCTCGCCGTCGCTGCGCCAATGCGCATAGAGCGCCCAGCGCGGCAGTTGCTCGCCCGGATAGTGCTTGCCGGCACGTTCTGCAAGCGCGAGCCCGGCGCCCAGAGCCCGCGAAGCCGCTCCATCAGTTGCGCGGCGAGGCGTTGCTTGGTGGGGCCGAGCGCATCGGTGTTCCATTCCGGTTCGTCGAAATCAGTGGCGGAGACGAAGGTGGGCTCGCCGCCCATCGTCAGCCGCACATTGCCGGCGGCAAGCGCGCGGTCCACCGCGGCACCCATCGCCAGGATGTCCTGCCACTGCGCCTCGGTGTACGGCTTGGTGACGCGGGGGGTCTCGCGCACCCGCGTGACGTGCATCTCGAAGCCGAATTCGGTTTCGCATTTCTCCACCGCCCCGGTGATCGCCGCGGCGGACTGCGGGTCGGGCGTGGCGGCGAGCGGGATGTGGCCCTCGCCGGTCAGCAGGCCGGAGGTGGCATCCAGGCCGACCCAGCCGGCGCCCGGCAGATACGCCTCGGCCCAGGCGTGCAGGTCGGTGAAGTCGGCGGTCGGACCCTCCGGCCCGGTCAACGGCTTCACGTCGCCGACGAGCTGGATCAGGTAGCCGGAGACGAAGCGCGCGGCGTAGCCGAGCTGGCGCAGCGCCTGCACCAGCAGCCAGGCGGAATCGCGGCAGGAGCCTTGGCCGGCGGCCAGCGTCTCCTCGGGCGTCCAGACGCCGGGCTCCATGCGCACGATGTAGGCGACGCGGCTCTGCACCGCGCGATTGAGGCCGACCAGCATGTCCACGGTGCGCTGCTCGCCGCGCGGCACCGCATCCAGCAGCGCCTGCAGTCGGGGGCCGACGGGGCGAGCCGGCGGAACGGCGCAAGCTCCTGCTCGAGCAGCGGGTCGTAGCTGAACGGCCACTGCTCGGCTTCCGGCTCGAGGAAGAAGTCGAACGGATCGATGGTCGCCATGTCGGCGACGAGATCGACCGTGACGTCGAAATGCGTGACGCGCTCGGGGAACACCACGCGGGCGAGGTGGTTGCCCTGCGGGTCCTGCTGCCAGTTGATGAAGTGCGGCTTGGGTTCGACGATCAGTGCATAGGACAGGACCGGCGTGCGGGCGTGCGGCGCGGGGCGCAGGCGGATGGTCTGCGGGCCGAGCGCGACCAGAACGATCGTAGCGATAGGTCGTGCGATGGGTCAGCGCGACGGAAAGGGGCATCTGAGTCGGCTTTGCTGGTTCAAAGATGGGCGGACGCCTGATCATTCTGCGGCGGATTGTGCAATGCAGCAAGGACTGCGGCACGCATTCGCATCGATTGGCGTCCGTGCGGGACGCGACGCCTGTAGAACGGCGCCCTCGGAAATAGCTGAAGTCTGGGGTTCTCCGAATGGAGATGTCTGCAAATGCGTCCGCAATGCGGGCTGACCACGCTAGTTCGAGGGTTGTCGGCGCGCCGATCGCCTGAATTCCTCCCCGCCGCCAATCATGCTGCTTCAGGGACAGTGTATTCTGCTTTCGCTGCAGCCGATTTGCGAAAACATCGATGCCGTCTGAACACAGACCTACAGCGCTTTCAGCGCCACCACGATTAGGCGAGCACGTTTCTCAGAGAATTCCTCAAACGAATCAAACGAATACGCTGCCATATCAGGAACCAAATGACGTTTGCGAAAGGCTGCGTCTCTTGTCTGGATCCATTCATCGAAGGGCTTGGCATTCTTCGATAGGTTCTCTGTGTCGGTAAGCAACTCAAGGTTGACCAGCACATTGTGCTTCGACACGTAGGATTTGACCTTAGCATCGTTGTATCCACGCTTTCTCAACGCCCTCACCTGAAATTCGGATTGAGGAAAAATATGGTCCTCATGGAATACGGCGTCTTTCCAGTCCCGATCGGGATAAAGCAACGATAATATGAGGTTCGTATAGCGCTGCTGATATCCATACTCCAGGGTGCGGGCAATTTCAGCGTCGTTCAGCCGTGGTTCGATCCCAAGTGATTTGTAAAGGATATCGACCGGGAATGGCGCTTCCGGACTGCAGGCAACCAATAGCTCCCGCAACCGGGTGAGCGTGGTATCGGACGAACCACCGAAGGCATTCTTAAGTGTCGAGAACACGAACCACCTTCGAATAGCGACCTGCGCTTCGGCATCCTCGGCCTTCGAGGATGTATCGAATGACCAATTCCCGCGCTTCATGAGATAGAAAGCAATGGGCAGTAATGCCAATGGCGCGACGATATTCTTGGCGTTGAATCAGAATCGTGAGATCATGCGCACGGTCGTTGACAGTGACTGCTTGGTCCTCTCCCAATTTCCTTCAATCGTGCGCAGGTTTCGCTTCGTAAAGTTCTTCACTTTGTATTAAATCGGCAGCCCCTCGCTAAGGTACAAACACGCTTTGAGGACAAAGTCCTTGCCAAAGGTATATTTATTGCCTATGGCGTTAAGCAAATCGGTAAAGTCATGAATTTCGCTGCGAGCGTCAAGTGTCTCCCACTTTGCAGTCGCGGTGGCGAGCAAGATGTCAGAGGTACCGAAGGGTTTTCCCTGCCCAATTTGCTCGAACAAAAAACCTGTAGCACCTTTTCGTAGTCCTGAGACTTCTCCTCGTAGTAATTGCCCACGAGCGTGGTATGGACGCGATTGTGTAAGCGACCGATCAACCTGTTTGCATTCTCACGCTGATCCTCTGGCAACGCGGCCAGTTGGACTTCATGTTTGCCTTCGCATCCTCAGCATCTTTGGGGAAGTCCAAAATTCGCCCCACCAAATACCATAGCTGAGGCTTTCCCCCGTCCGGTACGGCATTCTCACGAAAAGAGAATTCGTAAGTTAGCTCTTCGGGGTTATCCTCATTGGGGACTGGTGGCTTTAGTAGATTAAGGTAGAGCTTTGTTTTCCGCCAGCGATAGTAAAAGTAGCGATAGGAACCGCGCAAACCAACGAAAAGCGACGTGATTCGCTGCTGCCCGTCCAAGACGAGGGTGATGTCCTTGGTAACTCCGGCCATATTCGCTAGCGCATTGTGCGGGAACTCCCCGTCGAAATCCTGAACAAACTCATAAACGGGCCACTGATCTCTGTTTTCTTGCTCGAGTCTCCAGGTACAGAAATGAGCCGATTGGGAAGTCAGCCATGATCGATTCAAACAGACGTTCAATGCGATCAGTTTCCCACTCAAACTCCCTCTGAATTGCGGGTAAATATATATCCCGGTTGACCTGCCTGATGATGTCGCTGACTCGAACCGGAATGTATTCCATACAGCCCTCAATTGACCCCGTGGGGGAGGTTCCTCGGAAGAAACTATGAAGCGACCAGAGGGCTGGGCGGTCCCATCTCCTACTGAGTCGCTACACGGTTGCTGATACCGGTCTATTAGAAGCGGCGCATTGATCCAGATCAATGCCTATCAAGTCGCATTCATCCCGTCTCAGACTAATTACTCGATGGATTTGAGGCTCGTAGTATCGCTACGTATCAGTTACATAAGTGATAATTGCAATGCCCGCCGGGGGTACTTTCAGCGAACAGGTGCCACCCCGGGGGATACTGGGTACTCCCAGCGGGATTGCCGCGCCCGCCGTCAGGCATGACCCGGGCCCCGCTTCGCTCCTCGTAATGTCAGAAGAAGCGCCGCGCCATCATCCGAACGCGCCGACTTCGTGGGTGATCGCGGTGGCGATCTCGCGCACCAACGCGAACAGCGCGCGCATCGGGGCAAAAATCTCGGCATGCTCCCGCGCATACGCAGCGGTGCCGCGCGGCGGCGCGGGCTCGGCGTAGTCGCACTCCTCGCCGGCATCCGGCGCGGCCGGAAAGATCTGCGCCAGCAGCACCAGCGACGGCTCGATCTCCAGCCGCAGCATCGCCGCCTCCAGCACCTGCCGCGTCACGCCGTGGCGCGGGGAAAAGTCGGAAATCTCCGTGGCCAGCAGCCAGATGCGGTGGATCAGCGCCAGCCGCAGCGCGTGCAGCAGCACCTCGCGCGTGGCCATGTGCGGCGCCTCCGGCCAACTGACGCGCAGCGCCAGATGATCGGCCTGGACGCGGCGGAACATCGACTGCGCCGCCGCCCAGATGTCCAGCCGCTCCAGCGCGCGCGCCACCGCGACCAGCGCCTCGCGCCGGCCCATCGTGTGCGTGTGCGCCGCGCGATCCAGCCAGGTGCCGGGGTCGAGCGTGGCGATCACCGCACGCAGCACGTCGATGTCGGAATGCGCCAGCGCATGCGTCGCCAGGTCCATCGCGCGGTGGAAGCGCCGGCTGTTCAGCCGCATCTCGGTGAACGTCTCCGGGTGCCGCGCGGCCGCCGCGCCCAGCCCCTGCAGCGTGTTCGCACACCAGCCGAGCTGCTGCAGGATCGCGTTGTTGGGGATCGCCCGCAGCTCGCGCGGATGGCGGATGCGCGCAGCCGATGCCATGCCGTCCGCCTGCCGCGCCGACGGACGCGAGCCGGTGCGATCCAGCAGCGCCGGCCCGAACGCACCGAGCAGCGCGGCATAGCCCGCGTCCTCCACCAGGCCTTCCATCCCGTCGCGGATCGTCGCGAAGAAGTCGGCGGAGAAATCCGGATCGGCATAGACCGGATCCTCGATCGGCCCGGCCGCCGGATGATAGGTCTGCTCGGCGATCCGCGTGATCGTGGCGAGCGCCAGTTCCGGCGTGCCGAACAGCAGGTAGCCGTCGCCGCCCTGGAACGCGCTCTCCTCGCGCACCTTCAGCCCCGAGCGGTTCAGCGCCTGGCGCGACGCGGTCGGCGAAAGGTATTTCAGCCGGTCGGCCAGCGAGCCGGGATGCGCGCCGCGCCCGATGCTCTCGCCGTGGGTGTCGAACAGGATCACCTCGACGCCGGAGACGCCGTGATGCGCCAGCGTGTGGCCGATCTTCAGGCGCAGCCGCTCGATCAGGTAGCTGGCGGCGAGCTGGCCGACATAGCGGCCGGAATCGGAATAGCCGAACTGCAGCGCGAGCCGCCCGGTGGCCTGCAGATAGGCGCGGTAGTGCGGACTGCGCAGCGCCTCCTCCAGCACCGTCGCGCCCTGCTCCAGCGCCTCGGCGGTCTCGAACAGCGGGCTGATCTCGACGTGCCGCTCCACGCCGAACAGCCGGGCGAGCCAGAGTGCGGCGAGCAGCGTGTAGCCGGTCTCGGTCTCGGCGATCAGGAAGCGCACCGGCACGGAGCCGTCCACGTGCTTGACGATCTGCGCCACCGTCATCATCAGCCGCGCCGCCGATGCCTGCTCGACCAGCAGCGCGCCGAAATCGACCGCCACCGGCTGCACCGCATCGAGCGCCGCGTTGATCGCCGAGAACAGCGCGCGGCGATGCGCCGGCTCCTCCGGCGGATCGGCGATCGCCAGGCGCTGGCGCACGACATTGTGGATCTGCGCCGCATTGAGCCGCGTGTGCGTGTGCGCCAGCGCCAGCCCATGCGAGACGAGCCCCGCGCGCGCCGTGCACAGCGCCAGCCGCGTCGGTTCATCGGCGGCGGCCAGCGCGGCATCGAACAGCGGCAGCAACGGCTCGGGCGAGGTCAGCGCGTCCTCGCGCCCGTGCACCAGCGCCTGGGCGAAAGCGGCGACGCGCGGCGGGTCCGGCGCATCGGGACAAAGGGCGAGCTGCGCGGCGACCGTCTCCTGCGCGGTGGCGATGCGCGCCGCGAGCGCCTCGGTCCCCGGCAGGGCGGCGATCTGGCCGTGCAGACGCGCCAGCTGCAGGCGCTTCATCTCCAGCCGCAGCCGCAGCGTGTCCCACCAGCCGATATCGGTGCGCCCGTCGGTGTCGTAGCCGACCCAGCTCGACAGGATCACCGGGCGCGGCGCGAGTTCCGTCCAGCGGTCGGGCCAGGCGGAGCGCGCGACCGACAGCAGCGCCGCGTTGAACCGGTCGATCGCGTCGCGGCCATGGGCGATCGCGGCGGCGGCCTGGGCGAACTCGTCGGCCAGCGTGATCGGCGGCGGGCGGTGCGACGGCAGATCCGGCATCGTGGGCCGACCGCTGGCGGTTTCCGCCAGGGCGTGGCCCGCCGCGACCGGCAGCGCGAAGGTCGGATGCGCGGTGAACACGGCGGCGAAGCGCGTGCGTTCCACCAGCGCGCGATACTCGACCCAGCGCACCGGGCTGTCGTTCGGATCCGGCCGCAGCAGGTGCTGCGCCAGGCCGGCCAGCACGGCGGTGTTCTGCTGCATGTCGGTGCCGCCCACATAGGCGGCCAGCCGCTGCGCCCGATCGGTGAAGGCGGCATCGCGGAGATGGCGGATCAGCGCGGCGATGTCGGCCTCGGCCAAGCGCGCGCGTATCCATGCGCCGGCTGATGGCGAGCGCCACCAGCAGGACCGGATTGCCGAACGGGTCCTGTTCCCCCCGCGCGCCCAGCCGCGCGGTCAGGTCCAGCAGGTCCTTCGCGAGTTGCCCGGTCAGATCCAGCGGCATGTCTGGCACCGGCGCATTCTGCGGCGGTTTGTGCGATGCAGCAAGGATTTGTTGATCGGGCATAGGGCGCGGCTCTTTGCCTATGTAAGCTGCTAATACCAGGCGGCTGTTGATCATGATAACGGGCTCATATCTGATGACCGTATTGATCATCATCTGCCATGGCAGAGCGGTCGCGCGAAAACGGGCTTGCCATTCTGCCCATTCCTCGTTCATTGTGCAACGCAACAAGAAACCGGGAGGACAATAGCAACCGCATGCAGGAAGGGGCAAGGCGATGAGGCTGGAGAGGGGCAGGGCTTCCGCCATCGGGCGTCGGGCGGCGCTGAAGGGCGCCGCGGCAGCGACAGGGGTTGCCGTCGGAGCGGGCGCTATACGCGGCTTCCCCACGATCTGGGCGCAGAACATCAAGGATGTGGTGCTGAACCATGCGGGGCCGCCGGTCACCGCCATCCCGCGCATCGCCGAACAGGCCAGCAAGGACCTTGGCTTCACCGTCCACATGCAGACGACCGAGAACGCCGACCTGCTGAACCGCTTCCTGTCGCAGTCGAGCGCGATCGACTGTGCCGATGTCAGCATCGTGTTCCTGCGCTACCTCGTCGGGCGCAACATCCTGCAGACCATCCCGCTCGCGAAAGTCAAGGACTGGGAGCGGACGATCCCGCTGTTCACCAAGGGCATCTATCCCGACGGGCGGGAGGCCTCGAAGCAGGGCGTCGCGCCCTACACGGTGGTCTATGCCGCCGGGCCGGACGGCAAGACGTTCGCGGCCGAGCCGACCGATTGGCTGAATTCCGTGCCGACCGTGACCAACGCCGACACGCTCGGCATCCGCCCCGATCTCGTCGGCCGGCCGATCGCAAGCTGGGCCGACCTTGTCAGCCCCGAGTTCAAGGGCAAGGCGGCGCTGCAGGACCAGCCGACGGTCGGCGTGATCGACGTCGCGATGGCGATGGAGGCGAGCGGCCAGCGTCAAGTACGGCAACAAGGGCAACATGACGCGCGCCGAGATCGACAAGACCATCGATGCGATGATGGACATCAAGCGATCGGGGCAGTTCCGCTCGTTCTGGACGACGTTCGACCAGTCGGTGAATTTGATGGCCTCGGGCGAGGTGGTGATCCAGTCGATGTGGTCGCCCGCGGTCACCGCGGTGCGCACGCGCGGCGTTCCGTGCGTGTTCCAGCCGCTGAAGGAAGGCTATCGCGGGTGGGGCTACACGCTCGGGGTGATGAAGCATGTCGATGGGCTGAAGCTCGATTGCTTCTACGAATACATGAACTGGTACACGTCGGGTTTCCCGGGCGCCTTCATCGCGCGCGAGGGCTACTATTCGGCGCAGCCCGACAACGCGAAGAAATTCCTGACCGAGGCCGAGTGGGATTACTGGTACGGCGGCAAGCCGGCCGCCACGGACATCATGGACCCGTTCGGCAAGCTGATGGAGAAGGCCGGCGGACTGCGCGACGGCGGCGGGTTCTGGGATCGCATGGGCAACATCGCGGTGTGGAACTCGGTGATGGACGAGGACCGCTATCTGACGCGGCGCTGGAACGAGTTCATCGCGTCGTAGCGGAGCCAGGCGATGCAACTCGGTGTGTTCATCCCGATCGGCAACAACGGGTGGCTGATCTCCACGACCTCGCCGCAGTATAAGCCGAGCTTCGATCTGAACCGGACGATCGTGGAGAAGGCGGAGCGCTTTGGCTTCGATTTCGCGCTGTCGATGATCAAGTTGCACGGCTTCGGCGGCCCGTCGGGGTTCTGGGACTACAATCTGGAATCGTTCACGCTGATGGCCGGACTGGCGGCGGTGACGTCGCGCATCCAGCTTTTTGCCACATGCGCGGTGCTGACCGTCCCGCCGCCGATCGCGGCGCGCATGGCGGTGACGATCGACAGCATCTCGCACGGAAGGTTCGGGGTGAACATCATCTCCGGCTGGCAGCGTCGCGAGTACACGCAGATGGGCATCTGGCCCGGCGCCGAGCACTATCGTCGCCGCTACGAGTACTGCGCCGAGTTCGTGACCATCATGAACGAGCTGTGGGCGACCGGCCGTTCGGACTTCAAGGGCGATTTCTTCCAGATGGACGATTGCCGCTGCCTGCCGATGCCCACCGCCAAGGTGCCGATCATCTGCGCGGCCCAGAGCGACAATGGCACGCGCTTCGCCGCACGCTACGCCAACTACAATTTCTGCGGCAGTGGCGGGGTGAACCAGCCCACCCGCGTGGCCTCCAGCGTGGCCAGGCTGATCGCCGCCACGCAGGAGACCGGTCGCGCGTGCGGCGCCCTGGTGCTGCAGATGGTCATCGCCGACGAAACCGACGCGGCGGCGATGGCGAAATGGGAACACTACAAGGCCGGCACCGACGTCGAGGCGCTGGCCTGGCGCGACGCGCAGGCCGAGGACGACCCCAACCAGGACCCGTATTCGCAAGCCCACAAGCGACGCACACTCGGCATCGACAAGCTGCCGACAAATCAGGGCGTGCTGGTGGGTTCCTATGCGTCGGTCGCGCGCATGCTGGACGAATTGGCGACCGTGCCGGGCGTGCAGGGGGTGATGCTGACATTCGATGATTTTATCATCGGCATGGAGCAGTTCGGCACGCGGGTCCTGCCGCTGATGCAGTGCCGCGGCGCGGTGAGGCAGGCGGCGTAATGGAGGCGGTCCGTACGCCTCTCCCGCTTGCGGGAGAGGTCGCTGCGGCCGGAGCCGCGCCGGGATGGGGTGCCGCCCGGGAGACCCTCTCCCGCCACGCTGCGCGTGTCGACCTCTCCCGCAGAGCGGGAGAGGTGGACTATCCGAGGTTCGCCCCTTGGTTCGTATCCTGGCTGCAGGTCGGCCCGCTGGCGCTGGTTCTGCTCGGGCTGTTCGTGCTGCCGACCGTGCTGTTCCTGGTGGTGAGCTTCTTCGACTATGACCGCGTGGGCATCTATCCCGCCTTCCTGTTCGACAACTATCGCGACCTGCTCACCACGCCGGCGACGTTGCGCGTCTACCTCAGCTCGCTGAAATTCGCCGTCATCGTCTGGGCGATCACGCTTTTCCTGGGCTTCAACATCGCCTGGTTCCTGGTCTTCCACGTGCGCAGCGCCGCAGTCCGGACGGTGCTGTTCCTGCTCTGCGCCATTCCGTTCTGGACCTCTGGCATCATCCGCACCATCGCGTGGATCCCCTTCCTCGGACGCAACGGCGCATTCAACACGATCCTGCAGGAGCTGCACGTCACGTCGCAGCCGCTGACCTTTCTGCTGTTCTCGGACTTTGCCGTCGTGGTCACCTATGTGCACCTGTTCACGCTGTTGATGGTGGGTCCGATCGCCAACTCGCTGGCCAAGATCGACCCGGCGCTGCTCGAGGCCGCGCGCGACGCCGGCGCCAGCCGCTGGCGCACCATGGCCGACGTGGTGATCCCGCTGTCGAAGACCGGCATCGCGCTCGGCTCCATATTGGTGTTCACCCAGGTCATGGGCGACTATTTCGTGGTGAAGCAGATGAGCGGCGGGCAGAGCGCGTCCATCGTCACCATGCTCTCCACCGAGATCCAGGCGATGCAGTACCCGCCCGCCTCGGCCAATGCGATGGTGCTTGTGGTGTTCGTCGCCATCATGGTCGCCGGCATGATGCGTGTCGTCGATGTGCGCAAGGAACTGGTGAAATAGCGCCATGATGGTCGGCGGCACATCGAATGCGGGCGGCCCGACCGCGACGCGGCCATGGACCTTCTACGCGCTTGGCATTTTGTTCGGCCTGTACCTGCTGTTCCTGTACGGCCCGATGCTGGTGATCTATGTGCTGTCATTCCAGGGCCCGAACGGCGGCGTGACCTTCCCGATGGTCGGCGCCTCGTTCCACTGGTTCCGCGACATCTTTCGTCCGGGCCAGATGGCCGACATCCCGCTCTCCTTCACGCGCTCGATCGAGCTTGCATCCATCGTCAGCAGCCTCACCGTGATGTTCTCGGTCGCCGCCGCGCTGGGCTTTCGTCGCGGCTTCCCAGGCTCGGGCGTGCTGTTCTACTTCGCGGTGGCGAGCCTTGTGATGCCGAGCCTGCTGGTCGGCTTCGGCATCGGGCTCGGATTTCAGGTGCTCGGCTGGCAGGCGAGCATGTTCACTTCCGCGTTGGGCGCGCAGCTCACCTGGACGTTGCCGTTCGGCCTGTTCGCCATGTTCGCAGTGGTGAACCGCTTCAACCGTTCGTACGAGGAAGCCGCAAACGATCTCGGCGCGACCGCCTGGCAACGGTTGCGCTATGTGACGTTGCCGATTCTGCTGCCGGGGATCATCGGCGTCGCCATGGGGGCGTTCACCCTATCGTACGACGAGTACGCCCGCACCACGCTCGCGATCGGCCGCAACAACACGCTGCCGCTCGAGATCTACGCGCTGATCTCCAGCGCGACCTCGCCGGTGCTGTTCGCCATCGGTACGCTCACCACATCGGTGTCGTTTGTGATAATCGGGGTGACACTGGTCGCGGTGTGGCGGATGCAGCGGCGGCGTGCTGCAATCGCCTTGCGATGACCGACGGAAGGACAGGCCGCACGTGAACGCCCGCTTCGACGTGGAACTGATCGCCGTCACCAAACGCTTCGGACCCATCGCTGCCGTGGATGAGGTGTCGCTGCGCATTCCGGCCGCGAGCTATTGCTGCCTGCTCGGGCCGAGCGGCTGCGGCAAGACCACCACGCTGCGCATGATCGCCGGCCATGAGGCGACGAGCGCGGGCGACATCCTGATCCGCGGCGACAACGTCACCGACCTGCCGCCGATCCGGCGCGGCACGGCGATGATGTTCCAGAGCTACGCGCTGTTCCCGCACCTCAACTGCCTCGACAACGTCGCGTTCAGCCTGAAGATGCGCGGCGTTCGCAAGGCGGAGCGGCACACGACCGCGCGCGAGTTTCTCGCCCTGGTGGACATGGAACGGCTGGCGGAGCGCCTGCCGTCGCAACTGTCGGGCGGCCAGCAGCAGCGCGTGGCGCTGGCGCGTGCGCTGATCACCCGGCCTCGGGTGCTGCTGCTGGATGAACCGCTGTCGGCGCTCGACCCGTTCCTGCGCACGCGCGTGCGCGAGGAGCTGAAGCGGCTGCAGCGCGAACTGGGCATCACCTTCATCCATGTCACGCACAGCCAGGACGAGGCGATGGCGATGGCTGACGTGATGGTGGTGATGGAGCACGGCCGCATCCGCCAGGCCGGACCGCCGCGCGAGGTGTTCGAGCGGCCGGCCAGTGCGTTCATTGCGCGGTTCATCGGCGGCCACAACGTGCTGCGGGGCGAAGGCGGCCCGATCGCCGTGCGGGCGGATCGCTGTCGGATCGGCGCGCCTGGCGCAGGCACGGGACCGCACGTGTCCGGCCGTGTCGCCGCAGTGGAATACCAGGGCGCCCTGGTTCGAGTTGCCGTCGCGATGGAGGACGGCGACGAGGCCTCGGCGCTGGTGCCCGACGGCGAATTCTATGCCCGCCCGGTCGAACCCGGCGAGCCGGCCACGCTGGTGTGGGCGGAGCGCGACGCGCACGCGCTGGCAGGGGCCTGAGACAATTGCTCGGGCGCTTGCATGGTGAAGCAGGCACCGCTTGATCGGAACGAACCAGAGCATTGCGTAACGCGCGCCGCTGGTTGCGCTTCCGGCCCAAAGGTGAGTTGATGCCCCCGTTGGCACGGTGATCCACAGAATGACCGCCGACGGGGCGGAACATCAATGAACACGAACATCCGAATGACGCTGGCTGCGGCGGCAGGCGTCGCAGTTTGCGCCGTTACGATTCAGGCCGTCAATGCTCAGACCAAGCCAATGGCCTATATTATCGCAGAAGTCGAAGTGACCGATCCCGGGACTTATCAGACCTACCTGGACCGCAACACACCTCTCGTTGCATCCGCGGGTGGGCGCTATCTGAGTCGCGGCGAAAATATCATTGCCCTCGACGGGACGCCGCCCAAACGCTACGCTATTCTTGCATTTGATACCGTCGAGATGGTGCAGGCCTATCGTGATCTCCCAGCCTACAAGGAGATCATGCCGCTGCGCGACAAGGGAGCCAAATTCCGTTCTTTCATCGTCGAGGGCTCGGTAAGCGGCACCTTGGGGAAATAGCCTCCAGCATCCTTCTAGGAAAGCCGCGCCGCGCGCCTCCGCCGCAGCAGCGCAACGCCGAACAGCGCCGCGCCGATCACCGCCGCCGATACGAGTGTGGTCAGCGTGCCCAGCGCGTACAGCACGGGCGTGGTGATGTTCGTCGTCATGCCGAAGATTTCCAGCGGCAGCGTGTTGTCGCTGCCGGCGGTCAGCAGGGTGCGGGCGAATTCGTCGTAGGACAGCGTGAAACCGAACAGCGCGATTCCGACGATGCCCGGCGCGATGATCGGCAGCACCACAAAGCGGAACGTCTGCCATCGGCTGGCGCCGAGGTCGCGCGCCGCTTCCTCCCATCGTCGGTCGAAGCGGTTGAGCACCGCGAACATGATCAGCAGCCCGAACGGCAAGGTCCAGGTGAGCTGTGCGCCGAACGCCGAGCCGTACCAGGTGGGATCCCAGCCCGCGAGGTTGAACAGCAGGCCGATGCCGAGGCCGACCAGGATCGAAGGGACGATCAGGCTGGCGACGGTCACCGTGAACAGCACGCCGGCGCCGCGGAAGCGCCGGCGGAACGCCAGGCCCGCCAGCACCGAGACCACCACCGTCGTCGCCATCACCATCAGCCCGAGCAGCAGCGAACGTTGGATCGAGCCGCCGAAATCGCCGACCGCCTGGCGCTCGAACAGGTTGGCGAACCAGTGCAGCGAGGCGCCGTTCATCGGGAAGGTCAGCCCGCCGTCCGGTCCCTGGAACGACAGGACCATGATGGTGAGCGTCGGGCCGTAGAGGAACAGCACGAACAGCGCGAAGCAGGCGATCATGATCCAGCGTCCGATGCGGCCCGGCATCGGCTACAGTTCCCTGCGCAGATCGACCAGCCGCACGATGGCGCCGACCATCAGCAGCACCACGGCCAGCAGCACGACAGCATTCGCGGCCGCGGCGGGATATTGCAGCAGCGCCACCTCGTTGCTGATCATCAGGCCGACCGAGGCGCTCTGTCCGCCGCTCATCAGCCGCACGGTGATGAAGTCGCCCATCACCAGCGTGACGACGAAGATCGATCCGATGGCGATGCCGGGCATGGCAAGGGGAAGAATCACCTCGCGGACCACGCGCCAGGGACGTGCGCCGGCGTCGGTCGCGGCCTCGATCAACCGGCGGTCGATCCGCACCATGCTGTTGAAGATCGGCGCGACCATGAACAGCGTGTAGAGATGCACGAAGGCCAGCACGACGGCAAAGTCGGAGAACAGCAGGAACTCGAGCGGCGCATGGATCAATCCGAGCCGCAGCAGCGTGCCGTTCAGGAGGCCGTTGCGTCCCAAGAACGGCACCCATGAGATCATGCGGATGATGTTCGAGGTGAGGAACGGCACTGTGCAGACCAGGAACCACGTCGTCTGCCAGGTGCGGCTCTGCACGACGAAGGAGAGGAAATAGGCGAGCGAGAATCCGATCAGGAGGGTGAGCGCCCAGACGATGGCGGTGAACTTCAGCGTGTCGAGATAGGTCCACCATGTGGTGGCGGACAGCAGCACGTCGCGGTAGTTGGTCAGCACGAAGCCGGGGATGATCTGGACGCTGTCGTAATCGAAGAAGCTGACGACGATCAGCGTGACGATCGGCACCAGCAGGAAGACCGCGAGAATTGCCGCGAGCGGGGTGGCCTGCAGCAGCGCCACCCACGTGTCGTGCATGCGCAAGCGGGTCCCCAGGCGCAGCGGCGCCATTGTCGGCGTGCCTGGGTTCCCGCCTGCGCGGGAATGACGGCCGAGCGCCGTGCTCGAAGGTGTCACGCCACGATGAACTCGTTCCATTTCTGGACCATGTAGCGGTCTTCGGTCATCACCGAATTCCAGCAGGCGACGTGGCCCATGCGCTCCTCGAACGAGCCGCCGTCGCGCACGGCGCCCGCCTTCTCCATCACCTTGCCCTCGGGGCTCAGGATGTCCGTCTTCGCCGGCTTGCCTTCCATCCAGAACGCCCATTCGTCGGGGCTCATGAACTGCTTCGCGGTCTCCAGCACCGCGCTGTAGTAGCCCTGCCGGTTCAGATAGGCGCCGACCCAGCCGGACAGATACCAGTTGATGTACTCATAGGCCGCGTCGAGCTCGAGCCCGCTTAGATGCTTGGCGATGCCAAGCCCGCCGCCCCAGGCGCGATAGCCTTCGGCCAGCGGCTGGTAGACGCAGGAGATCCCCTTCGAGCGCACCGCGGCCACAGCCGGCGACCACATCGACTGGATGATCACCTCGCCCGAGGCCATCAGGTTCACGCTCTCGTCGAACGTCTTCCAGAACGCGCGGAATTGTCCGGACCTTTTGGTCTCGATCAGGAAGGCAACAGTGGTGTCGATCTCGGCGCGCGTCATATTGCCCTTGTCGCCGTATTTGATCCGGCCGAGCGACTCCATCACCATCGCCGCGTCCATGATGCCGATGCCCGGAATGCTCAGGATCGCCGTCTTGCCCTTGAACGCGGGGTCGACCAGGTCCTTCCAGTTGCGGATCGGCCGGCCGACCAGATCGGGACGGATGCCGAGCGTGTCGGCGTTGTAGATCGTCGGGATCAGCGTCATCCATTCGGTCGGGTGCGGGGCGAATTTGGTGGAGGTCTTGCCGTCCACGAAGCCGACCGTGTGCGGCGCGGTACCCTGTGCGATCTGCGAGTCCGGCGTCAGTTTGCCGGTGATGAAGATCGGCACGATCTTGTCGTAGTTCTTGATCCGTTTTGTATCCATAGGCTGCAGCACGCCGGTGGGAAACACCTTCTTGCACAGGAAATATTCGATGTCCGCGACATCGTAGGATTTCGGCTGCGTCACCGCCTTCTGCGTCACCGCGTCGGTGTCGAGCGCAGTCATCTGCAGCGTGAGGCCGAGGTCCTGCTTCACCTTCTCGGCGACGGCGTTCAGGTTCGACACGCCGGTGCCAAACTGGCGCAGTGTCACGTCCCTGATCTTCTGCGCCCAGATGGTGGGGAAGCCGCCGACCGCGCCGCTGCCGACCGCCGCGCCGGCGAGTTTCAGTACGCCTCGTCGTCCCATTCCTGGGCGGTCGGTGGCGATGCGGCGTGTCATGGTGTCCTCTCCCTCGATCCCGGCGTTCGCACAGGCTACCCTTCGGCCGGAAAGCCGCAAGCAATGGCCGTACCATGCCGGCCGCCAGCCGCGGCAGCGCGGGCGCGCACGAATGGTCCACGGGCTGGGCAGGCCATGGGCAAGAGATGGGCAGTTGATCTGAAACGGTCCGCCGCGGGCGCGATTGCCGGAGCGGCGGCAGGGCGGCAAGATGGGTCGGGCATCAGGAGAGAACCCATGCAGCTCGCGCTGTCCACCTGGCACGAGGTGGAGGACTATCTGCGGACCTCGCGCGGCATCATCGTCCCCGTCGGCTCGACCGAGCAGCACGGTCCGAACGGTCTGATCGGCACCGACCATCTGGACGCGGAGTTCGTCTCCAAGGGCGTCGGCGACGAAATCGGCTGCCTGATCGCCCCGACACTCACCATCGGCATGTCGCAGCACCATCTGGGGTTCGCCGGCTCGATCACGCTGCGGCCCTCGACGATGATTGCCCTGGTGAGCGACGTGGTCACGTCACTGATGAAGCACGGCTTCGAGCGCTTCCTGTTCATCAACGGCCATGGCGGCAACGTCGCCACCGTCACGGCGGCGTTCGACGAGATCTATGCCGCGGCCTCGATGCGCGCGCAGGGCGAGGCCTCGCCGGTGCGCTGCAAGATGCTGTTCTGGTCGCAGGGCCCGCGCGCCACGGCGCTGGCCCGTGACCTGTACGGCGACGCGAACGGCAGCCACGCCACGGCGGCCGAGGTGTCGCTGTCGCAGCACTACCACCCCGAGGCGATCAAACACGCGCAGATGTCACCGAAGATCGCGCCCAAGAGCACCGGGTTCTTCGACTGCGCCGACTACCGGCGGCGGTTCCCGGACGGGCGGATCGGGTCGGACCCGTCGCTGTCCACCCCCGAGCACGGCGCGCGCCTCTATGCCGCGTCGGTCGCCGACATGGTGGAGGTGTATCGCGCCTTTCTCGCCGACTGATGCGCGGCTTGGGCCAACAGTGGTGGGTATCGCTTCGCTCATCCCATCCCGCGCCGCAGCGCCCGGTCCGCGGTAGCCACTCAGGACGTTGGGTGCTCGACGTCTTCCTGCTGTTCGCGCTGCCGTCGCGCGCAGCGCCCCTCAATGACGCTGCGCGCCCGCTGCGTGGTGGCCTTCGGCCATCCACGGGTCAAGCAAGACGGCAGGCTATTGACCGGCGCTGCGAGCGACGGCAGGTCGGGACGAAGGAGCGCCAGTCGCGGTCGGTCTAACTGCCACCGGTTGAGCCGAGGTGATGGGCTGATGTTCCCTCTCTGGCAGACGTTGTTCTCCGGTCACACGATTCATCACTGCGCCGGCAGGCGAACACCGCCCGGGCCGATAAGCCCGGGATAGGGCGCCTTGAAGCGCCAGAAGGTCCCGCTGTTCGCGCCCTCGAAATAGACGTACTGGTTGTCGGGGCCGCCGAACGCAAAGTTGGTCGTCGCGGGATCGCCGTTCGGGATCGGCACGAAGCCCAGAATGATGCCGTGCGGATCGATCTCGACAATGCCGCCGATACCGGCCAGTCCCGCCCAAATATTGCCATGGACGTCGTAATGCAGGCCGTCGGGTCCGCTGTTGCCGGGCACATAGGTGCCCGCCTTCACGGAACCGAACGTCAGATGCAGCGGATCCTTGACGCACTGCGGGCAGCCGATCGTCGGACCGGTCATGAAGCCGGCGTACCAGACTCGGCCTTCCCTGAAGTCGCCGATCGCCAGCATGCCGTCATCGGGTGAGACGGCAATGCCGTTCGGGAACGAGCCGCTGTCCATCACCTTGCGCAGAATGCCGTCGCGCGAATACTGATAGACGGCGCCCGCACGATCGGCCGCGTTCGGCCCGGGCCCAGTTCCCCATGGATCGGTGAAGAACAGATTGCCCTCGGCATCGAAATCGAGGTCGTTGGGTCCTTTGAACAACTGATTGCGGTAGGTATAGACCAATGTGCTGACCTGCTTTGTCTGCGGGTCGTAGACCAGAATGCCGCGGTGCCGCGTCGTCAGGTACAGCTTGCCGTCGTGCCAGCGCGTGCCCTGAGGCTCGCAGGTCTGACCCAGATCAGCCGGCGGGTTGCAATTGAACACCGGCACCAACTTGGCATCTGGCGTCAGATATGAGACCCATCCGCTGCCGATCGCGACGAACCACAGATTGCCCTGGGTATCGAACGAGCCGCCTTCGAGGAACTGGCCCTGCGGCGTGTTGCTGACATCGGCGAATTTCTCCACCTGGCCGACCCCTTGCGGCAATGGCGGCAGACCCCACGGCTGAACCAGGCTGGGGGTTTGTGCCTTGGCAGCGCCGCCGGGACCGGCGATGGCAACAATGAGGCCGATCAGCACGGTTCCCAACATCTCGATCAGAGCGTGGCGCATAGGCATGATGTTTGTGCTCCTTCCCCCCTAAGCCGGCAGAGCTGAAACCAATAAGTCTGGTGTAGCCTCCCCGGCAAGATTGTCATCTGACGGGGTGAGCATGATCCAATCTCCGACGGAGCGCTACGACGATCGGGGCGCTGGCGTGCTGTCCTGCTGCACCGCGTGGCAATCACCTGGACATTGCCAGGCGTCTGCTATGCGGACGATGATCCGGACTACCCTCAGTTCGCGATGGAACTGTGCGATCCTGTGCGAGACCGCACGGCAGCCTTGGCAGAGGAAGCAGGGATGGTCCCCGTGTAGGCGACGCGAAGGTGGGGGTCCGGATCGATGACCGGCCGGGTGCCCAGGCGTTCGTCGACGGTCTGTCGCCCGACCAGCTACACCGTACCCTGGATCGTTATACGGAACAGTGCTGCCCGGTATTCGACGCATTTGGGCAGTCCTGTCACTGGAGCCCGATGCAGGTGGAATACACCAGTGCGTCAATCGGCATTCGATAACATTCCCCTAATCGGTGTCCAAAAGAGACCCCTATCGTTGCTGCGCGTGCCGGTAGTCCATAGGGGGACCCGCGCGCCGCGGAGTGCACGTATCGAGGCTGGCGCAGCGGCGTGCGGGGGCTGTCGTGCGGACCTGCCGGTGCAAGCCGCTTGGCGACGGCTCGGGAGCGTCTGGCATGAACGGAGCATACCAGTGCATGAATAAAGGCCAGTTATTGACATTAACCCGGCGACATGCTCGACGCTCCGGTCGTGCGTGGAGCACCTACCTTCTCCGTGGTGATCCCGGTATGCGACGAAGCCGAGGTCCTGCCGGAGTTCCATCGGCGGCTGTCGGCGGTCATGGATCTGCTGGGCACTTGGGAAGCGGTCTACGTCAATGACGGCAGCCGCGATGCGTCGCTGCGCCTTCTGGAAGCGCTCCACCGCGCCGAGCCGCGCGTCGCGATCGTCAACCTGTCGCGCAATTTCGGCCAGGAGATCGCTACCACCGCCGGGCTGGAGCACGCCGGTGGCGAGGCAGTGATCGTGATCGATGCCGACCTGCAGGACCCTCCGGAGGTGATCCCGGCGCTGGTGGCCGGCTGGCGGGACGGCTTCGACATGGTCTACGCCGAACGGCGCGCACGGGAAGGCGATACTTGGCTGAAGCGGGCGACCGCCAGCCTGTTCTACCGGCTGATGCAGCACCTCGGCCGCGTACACCTGCCGCGCAACACCGGCGACTTCCGGCTGATGAGCCGCCGCGTGGTCGACGCCGTGCTGCTGCTTCGCGAACAGCATCGCTTCATGAAAGGGCTGTTCGCCTGGGTAGGCTTCCCGACGACCGCGGTGCTCTACGACCGCACGCCGCGCAACAGCGGCGTCACCAAGTGGAACTACTGGAGGCTGTGGAACCTCGCACTCGATGGCATCACCAGCTTCACTGTCATGCCGCTGAAGGTTGCGACGTATCTGGGGCTCGCGGTGGCGTCATTCGCCGTGGTGTTCGGCGCGCAACTGGTGATCAGGACGCTGCTGTTCGGCAACCCGGTCCCCGGCTATCCGAGCATCATGGCGGTCATCCTGTTCCTCGGCGGCGTGCAGCTCATCACTCTGGGCGTCATGGGCGAATATCTGGGACGCGTGTTCAACGAGACCAAGCAGCGGCCGCTCTATCTGGTCGAGCACTTCGTGCCGAGCGAATTCACTGTGCGCCAACCTGTCGAACCGGCGCGCGAACCGGCGCGGTGACCGCCCGGGCCGTACTGCTGATGGCCCTGCTGACCTGCTGCGCCGTGACCGCGAATGCCGAACCCGTTGCGGAACGGCTTGCGGTGCTGCGGCATGGGGTCAACATCACCAATTGGTTCCGCTTCCCGCCGAGTCGCGATCCACAGGCGATGCGCGCCTATCTTGGCGACCCGGCGATCCGGGACCTGCGGCGCGCGGGCTTCACCTTCGTCCGGCTGCCGGTGCAGCCCGAGGTCCTGGCGGGTCCCGGTGTGATGGCCGCGCTGGCGGCTTCGCTCGCCCGGCTGCAGCGTCAGGGGCTGGCGGTCATCGTATCGGTGCATCCAGTTGATTGGCGTCTGGAGACCACATCTGGGGATCGCGCAAGACTGCTCGCGGTGTGGCGCTCGCTTGCGGCGGTGCTGCGTCCGTTCGACCCGCGCCTCACCTTCCCGGAGGTGCTGAACGAGCCGGTGTTCCGGGATGATCCGCAGGGATGGGCGCGGCTGCAGCGCCAGGTGCTTGCGGAAATCCGCGCCATCCTTCCCACGAATACGATTGTGCTGACGGGCAATGATTGGGGTGGCATCGACGGTCTTCTCACCACGGTTCCGGAGCCGGACCCGAATGTGATCTACAGCTTCCACCAGTATGAGCCGGCAGAACTGACGGCGCTCGCCGCCTATCGGCCCGGGCTCGATACCGAGGCGTTGGCGCGGCTGCCTTTCCCGGCGGACGATGCAGCCGCCTGCGAATCTGTCGCTGCCCGCACCGGCGATCCGCCGACCGCCAGCTTGATGCGCTTCTACTGTGAGCAGGCCTGGAGCGTGGCAAAGGTGGCTGCTCGGATCAACGCCGCGGCCGATTGGGCGCTCCGCAATCATGTCGCTCTGCTGGCAGGCGAGTTCGGTGCCAGTCAAAGGCTGAATGCGCCGGCACGCCTCGCCTGGCTCGCCGCCGTGCGCGAGGCATGCGAGCAGCGCTCGATCGGGTGGGCGCTCTGGGGCTATGACGATTCGATGGGGTTTGCGCTACATCCACCGGCTGGCGAGGGCCGTCTCGATCGCAACGTGCTGCAGGCGCTGGGGTTCTCTGGTTCAATGCCGCAGCAGTAGCACCAAGCATATTCGGGCCGCGCGCAAGTCAGCGTTATAGCCGCGTTAAAATGCAGTTAAAGAAAGCCCCCGGCCAAGGGCCGGGGGCAAGTAAACAGGGAGGCTTCACGTCTGGGAGACGCAGGGGTCACTGACCCCCTTCCGACTCCGAAGAGCCGGAAAACTGGCGACAACGCCGCCGTATTCAGTAGGACAACTTTATCGGCGAGCGGCAATGGTTTCCATCGCCAAAAGCCGGATGCCGCCATGCCGCAGGCGCATGCCCCCCGCCGGATCCAACGGCTGACGCATTGGTCGGGCACTTTTCATTCCTTATCCGGCCTTATCAGTCGTCTTGGTTCACGGAAATGCGAGCAATTGATGATTTCCAGCCGACCAGCTAGGTTTCCTCATGCAGCGCCGATCAGTGTTTCAACTTTCGGCCACAGGAATCAACCACTGCAAGGGAAACGGCGATGGCCTTCTCATTCACGGTCTCTGACATCATTCCCGCGACACCGGATCAGATCTACGACGCCTGGCTCGATGGCGGCGGCCACACCGCGATGACCGGCAGCGCCGCGGACGCGGCGGCAACCGAGGGCGCATCCTTCACGGCATGGGGCGGCTATATCTCGGGACGGAACCTGACGCTGGAGCCCGGCCGGCGCATCGTCCAGGCGTGGCGCACAACACGGTTCACCACGGACGATCCCGACTCGCGGATCGAGGTGCTGCTGAAGCCCACACGCGAGGGCACCGAACTCACCCTGCACCACAGCAACGTTCCGGACGGTCACACCGGCTACCAGAACGGCGGATGGCAGGAGCATTACTTCGAGCCGATGAAGCGGTATTTCGGCGGAAAATACTGAGACCCAAGGCCGACCGAGGGATTTCCTCTGTGGATGCCGCCGCCGCACCGCCTGGAACGAACACCGACCGAACCGCTTATCCGGGCATTCAGGCGGGGGGAGCACGATGCTCAGGGTGACGACGGAGCAGCACGCCACCGCTTCGTGGCGGTCTTTGTTCCGAACCACGCGCGCGCCGGTCAGCATCCTCGCCATCGCGGCGTGCAGCCTGGCACTGCCCCCGCAGACCGGCGATGAACTGGCCGCGCTCCAGGAAATGCATGTGGGTCCGTTGTCCGGCCTCGTTGTCCTGCAACTCAGCCTCGGATTCCTGTCGCTTAGCGCCTGGTACTGGGCGCGGACTGCACTGTCTGCGCGGTTCGGCGTCAACGACTCGCTGGAGGCCCGCTCTGCGCTGCGCCGCTGCAGCCGCGCCACGTTCAACGCCGTCCCCCGTTGGGTCTTCCTGTGCGGCGTGGTCCTGAGCGTGTCGCTGGTCTGGCGCGGCTTTTCCTGGATCCATGGCATGGCCGTCGCGTTGTGGGCGGTGCCGGCCTACCTCCTCATCCATTGGCGACTGGAAATGATCCGCTCCCGCAGGCGGCAGGCACGGATCCATCTGGAGCGGCTGTGCAGCCGCCGCGGCGTACGCGCCTGGCTCTCGACCGTCGGTCCGCGGCTGCATTCACTGGTGATGGTGGCGCCGCTCAGCCCGGTGCTGGCCTCCGGGCTGCTCATCCTGGCGATCTGCCTGTTTCTCTGGGGCGCGTTCGAGGGCTTTCTCTCGCTGGGCGACGGCTATCCGGGGCTGGCGCCACTGGCGGCCACGATCCTGCCGGGCCCTTCGGTCGCCATTGTCGGCCTGGCCCTGGCAATGGGGCCGCTGACGGCGCTGATCTTTGTCATGGACGGGCTGCGGCTGGAAAGGGACCTGCTCGGGCGGAGCGTGGGCTTCACCCGCCCGCCGGTCATCACCGGCATGCTGGCCTGGATGATCCTCGCACCGCTGCTGTACAGCTACCATACCATCCGCGTGCTGCCGCCCTCGCATCGCGTGCTGGCGGTGAACGACAGGCACCCGCTCGACGAGTTCTTCGACGCATGGGTGAAAGCCTGTGCAACCGTCCCTGACCAGCCGGCGCGCCCGATCGTGGTCGCGGTTTCCGGCGGTGCGTCGCGCGCCGGGATTTGGGGCGCGCAGATCCTGGGGGCACTGGAGGCGGCAGACGGGCACAGCAATGCCGCCGTCTTTGCCGTGAGCAGCGTGTCGGGCGGATCGCTCGGCGCGGCGGCCTATCTGGCGATAAAGCGCGCAAATGCTCTGCCGTGCGGCTTCGCGGAGGCTAACCGGTCGGCGGTCGCGGACCAGCTTGCGCGCGTCAACAACCCCAATCTGGGTGGCGATGCGCTAGGCCCTCTGCTGGCAGGGTCGCTGCTCAACGATACGCCACGCTCCCTGTTCAGCCCCCTCGAAGCGCTGATCCGTGCCGCCATCCACGCCCAGCCAAGGGGCGGGGATCGCGCCGAGGCATTGGAACGCGCATTTGAAAGCCTTTGGCGCAGGGATCTCGCCGAGGCAAAGCTTGGCGATCTGCCGGTGCCCCGCTTCACCGACGCATTCCTGTCGCTGTTCTACGACCATGGGGCGGTCCGGCCTGGCATGCCGGTGTGGGTACTGAACGGCACCGATGTAACCAGTGGCGGCCGCATGCTGACGGTCCCCTTCGGGTCGCGGATCGGCATGCCATGGCCGTTCTATGCCTCGATCGATGTGCTCGGCCTGCTCGGCGCGGACGTCGAGATCTCCACCGCGATCAACAACAGCGCGCGTTTCCCCTACCTGGAGCCGAGCGGGGAGGTCGTGTCGGTCAACGATCCGCCGCATCAGATGCACAACGGGGCGCCGGAGGTGCTGGATGGCGGCGTGTTCGACAACCAGGGACTGGAGGCCGCGCTCGAGATCGCGCAGTGGCTGAAGCGCAGAACCGTCAATGGCCGGCCGGTGCAGCCGATCATCGTGCAGGCCACGGCGAATGCCGACATCGGGGTGGCAGTTGCCAACCGCGTGGTGCGCTGTCCCGACGCGCCGATCGATATCCCGACCGATCCGCCGCCTTCGCCCGGACGATTGCAGCTTCTGGCGCCCCTGATGGGCCTCTACAACGTCCGCGCCGCGCACGCCGCGCTGCTCCTGCGCCACACGCGCGACGAGTTTTGCGGCGCCGATCGGCGTGCGTTCTTCCACTTCTACCTGTTCCGCGCGCCCGACCGCGACATACCGCTGAACTGGATGCTCTCGACGCCGGCGGTCGCCGCCATCCAGCAGCAGCTCGACAGCCCCGGCAATGCGTCGGAGCTGGCATGCCTTCGGAAGGTGCTTGCAGGCGCGAGCAATTGCGGGGAGACACCCGCGACGGCGTTCGACCTGCGGGTTCATCCCCGCCCCGGGACCGAGGAGTGACCGTGAAGCCGCCCCGTCATTACCCCGCTGGAAGCGCCTGACCATGCCCAATTCGTCCCCCGATCTGTCTGCCGGCGCACCGCCTGAGTCGCGCGCCGAGCCGCGCCGCTGGCCGCCCTGGATCTTTCCGCTGCTGCGGATCATCTTCGTGGTCGCGGCCGGATTCCTCGCCTGGTATGTCGCCGGGCACTGGAACCGCTGGGTCGGCACCGCCCGCTACGAAACGACCGACGACGCGTTCATGGCGGGCGACCTCACGCCCCTCTCGGCCAAGGTCTCCGGCTATGTCGCCTCCGTGCCGGTCGGCGACTTCCAGGTGGTGCGCAAGGGCGAGCTGCTCGTCGCGATCGATCCGATCGACTACCGCGCCCAGCTTGCCCAGGCCGAGGCCAATGCCGCCGCGGCGAGCGCCACGCTGGCCAACCTGGCGAACCAGAAGGACGTGCAGCGCGCGCTGATCCGCCAGGCGGAGGCGACCATCGCTGCGACCACCGCCGATCTGCAGCGCTACGCGCTGGAGGCGGCGCGCCAGCAGGACCTGCTCAAGACGCGCATCGCCGGCACCCCACAGCTCGTCGAACAGGCCGAGGACAACGAGAAACGCACCGCCGCGCAGCTGCTGCTGAACCAGGCGCAGCTCGATCAGCAGAAGGCGATCCTCGCCAGTCTCGACGTGCAGCAGGACCAGCTCGAGGCCCAGGTGCGAGCGGCCGAGGCGCAGGTGACATTGGCGCGCAACAATCTCGGCTATACGCGCATCGTCTCGCCGGTTGACGGGATGGTCGGCCAGCGCCAGGTGCGGCCCGGCCAGTTCGTCAATGTCGGCACGCAGGTGATCGCCGTGATCCCGCTGCCCAATATCTGGGTGATCGCGAACTACAAGGAGACGCAGATGACCGACGTGCGGATCGGCAATCCCGCACGCGTCACGGTCGATGCGTTTCCCGACCTGGTGCTGACCGGCCACGTGGACAGCTGGTCGCCGGGCACCGGCAGCACGTTCGCATTGCTGCCGCCCGACAACGCCACCGGCAATTTCACCAAGGTGGTGCAGCGGGTGCCGGTGAAGATCGTGCTCGATCTGCACCCGTCGCTCGGAACGCTGGTCCGGCCCGGGATGTCGGTCGAGGCACGGATCGACACCGGCGCCCGCCCGGCCGCATCGCCGACCGCGGCGGCATCGGGCCAGCCGGCCACCGCGACCAGATGAGCCTGCACCTGGCGCCGGTCACCTCGGCGGGTGTCGCCGTCGATACCACGGCTGTCGCGCAGCCGCGCATGGCCACCGATTCGCTGCTGCCCTATATCGGGATGGCCGGCGTGCTGCTCGGCTCCATCATGGGCACGCTGGGCACACGGGTCACGTCGTTCGGGTTGGCGGATCTGCGCGGCGGCCTGTCGGCCGGCTTCGACGAGGGCGCCTGGATCACCACGAGCTTCGGCGTCGGCCAGATGCTGACCGGCGTCGCCTCGCCCTATCTCGGCGCGATATTCGGCGTCCGCCGCGTCCTGCTGCTCGGCATTCTGCTGTTCTTCCTGACCAGCCTGCTCGGGCCGCTGTCGCCCAACCTCAATGCGTTCCTGACGATGCAGTTCCTGGGCGGCGTCAGCTCCGGCACGTTCATTCCGCTGACCATCAGCTTCATCGTCCGCAGCCTGCCGGCGCGACTCGTCGTCTTCGCCATCGCGCTCTATGCGATGAATTCCGAGCTGTCGCAGAACGTCGCGGCCTCGCTCGAGGGCTGGTATGCGGACCATTTGTCCTGGCGGCTGATCAGCTGGCAGTACTGCGCGATGCTGCCGCTGATGTTCGTATGCGTCTGGTACGGCATTCCGCGCGAACGCACCAACACCGCATTGCTGCGCGCGCTCGACTGGCCCGGCCTCGTGTACGCCATGATCGGGTTCAGCCTGCTGTATGCCGGGCTGGACCAGGGCAACCGGCTGGACTGGAACAGCAGCGGGCTGGTCAACGGCCTGCTGCTGGCGGGCGGGATCATGACGGTGGCGTTCGTGGTGCGCGAGCTGCTGGTGACGTCGCGGCCGTTCCTCAACCTGCGCCTGCTGGCGCGCGGGAACCTGCCGTACTTGGTTATGCTGCTGGCCGGGTTTCGCTTCATCATCCTGTCCACCGCCTACATCATCCCGAACTACCTGCAGACGGTGCAGAATTACCGCGAGCTGCAGGTGGGCTCGGTGCTGCTGTGGATTGCGCTGCCGCAGTTCCTCATCGTCTATCCGCTGGCGGCCCTGCTGCGCCGGGTCGACGGGCGGTGGGTGCTGGCGTTCGGCGCGGCGATGATCGGCGCGGCCTGCCTGATGGCGACCGATCTGACCAGCCAGTGGGCGACCGAGGATTTCCTGCCGTCGCAGATCATGCAGGCGATCGGCCAATCGTTCGCGCTGACCTCGGTGGTCGTGCTGGTGGTGCGGTCGATCAACCCGGCCGACGCGCTGACCATCGGCAGCCTGCTGCAGATCAGCCGCCTGTTCGGCGGCGAAGTCGGCACCGCGTTCATGCAGACTTTTGTTCGTGTGCGCGAGCAGGTGCATTCGAACCTGGTCGGTCTGCATATCGACAGCATTGCCGGCGCCACGACCGACCGGCTTGCGGGGTATGCCGGCGCACTTGGCGCGCACACCGCGGACCTTGGCGAAGCGTCCGCGCAAGCAGCGAAGCTCCTGGGGAGCGCGGTGATGCAGCAGGCATCGGTGCTGTCCTATATCGACGGTTTTCTGGCGGCCGCGGTCGGCGCGTTCGTCTGCCTGCTGTTGATCGCCGCCATGCGGCGCGGACCTCCGTCGCCGTTTTGAACAGATCGCCGTCGGGTCGCGCCTACTTCGCCGCAAGGCCGAGAGCCAACTCAACAACAGGCCACGACGAGTCCTTTGTGACCATCGCTGCGGTGGCGTCGCAGCTCCGGCCCGATGACTGCTGCCACGATAGTCAGGCTTCACCCCCCAGGCGGAAAAAGCGCTGCGCATTACCGAACAGCCACTTGTCGATCACCGTATCCTTCAGGGGCAGCGCGGCATATTCCTCGACCAGCGCTTCCATGGGCAGGCCGAACGCCTCCCACGACAATCCGACCATGACCTTGTTCTGCAGCAGCGTGTTGCCGAACTGCAGGAACTGTTCCCAACCGGACCCGGGCACACCGAAATAGCGCGGCCGATGCGATGCGGTGTCGCAGTACAGATTCGGGTGACGGCGCAGCAGCGCGACCATTTCATTCACCCACGGCCAGCCGCTCAGCCCCGCCACGATGCGCAGTTCCGGAAAGTCCATGGCGATCTGGTCGAGGTGACGTGGATGGCCAAGATCGTACGGGCGGTCGGTCGCGTAGTTCATGTTGGTGTAGATGCGCACCGGGATATCCAGCTCCACGCATTTCGCGTACAGCGGATAGTAGCGGCGGTCGCTGGCCGGGATCATGTTGTACAGCGAGGAAACACGCAGCGCACCGAAGCCGTGATCCTGCACCAGGCGCACCAGTTCGCGCACGCCGCGCATTCCGTCGTGCGGACTTATCGTGGCAAGGCCGATGAAGCGCCGCGGGTACTGCGCGAGGACATCGGTGATGATCGCATTGCCGGCGCGCAGCACGCCGACCTCGACACCGGCACGGTCCATCAGCGCGACGAAATCGCGGAGCGACATGCCGTGCTTCCTGGCAGGTGCCGATGGCGTATCGCCGTCAGGGCGCCGGGTGAAGATGCGCTGGTAGTTGGAGAAGCCGTGCCCCGGCAGCGGCGCAAGCCGTTCCGGATCGCCATAGCCAGGCGGATGCGTGGCCTCCTCCGGTTTCCGTGGATTGCCGTCCTCGTCCGGCGGCAGGTCGCATTCGAGGTCGATGACTTTGCGCATTCCGGCTGGAACCCCTCACGACGGTGCGCGCGCACCATGCTGATAGCGCAATAACAGCCGCGCTACATTGAGCCCGCCCCCAGACTATTGAGAAATGCGAGCCGCCGTAACCCTTTCGGACGATGCAGCGCCGGCTGACAGCTCGGCGTCGATCTCCTCGAGCGAGCGGCCGCGCGTCTCGATGCCGATGAACCAGAATGCAACGGCGCCGAGCACATACCAGAACGCGAAATAGTTGAAGGCCGGGATTATCGCGTCGAGCGTCGCCTTTGGTGCAACGAAGTTCGACGACCCCGCGATGAACGCCAGCCCGGCCGGTCCGATGAACTTGCCGAGATTGCCGACCCCGTAGACCAGGCCCATGCCGCTGCCGCGCAGCCGCGACGGCCACAGCTCTCCCATGTACGGCCCCACGATCGAGTAGTTGCCGCTGCCGAAGAAGTTCTGCAGCATGATCATCAGGAAGAACATCGAAACGCCGCCGATGAAGACGCTGTTCAGATAGCCGGCCAGCGACATGAACAGCGCCGCCACCAGGCAACTCAAGACGCCTGAGGCGCGGCGGCCCATCGCATCGGAGATCCATGAGCAGAAGAAGCGGCCGGCCACCGCCGCCAGGCTGACCCAGATCGCCAGCTGCGATGCCTCGGGCGCGGTTATCCCCAACACCATCACGAACAGCGTCACCATCCACAAGGTGAGCCCGACCCCGCCGGTCTGCGTCAGGCCGGTGAGGCATCCGGCGACGATGCTGCGCGGGTATTTGAACAGCTCCACCCAGCGGGTGTGTTCGACCTCTGGTGCAACAGCCGGCAACTGGATTGATCCAGGATCGACCTGCAATGCCCAGGCGATCGAGCGGCGCGCCTCTTCGACACGGCCCATGCGCATCAGCCAGTGCGGTGACTCCGGGACCCAGGCGCGGATGTACAGGGTCAGCGCTGCGGGCAGCAATCCGACAGCGAACATGCCGCGCCAGCCGATGTAGGGTGTTGCATACGCGCCCAGGAACGCCCCTAGCAGTACGCCGACCGGCAGCATCGTCGTGGTCAGCCCGGTCACCCAACCGCGCCTGGAGGCCGGCACGAATTCCTGCACCAGCGTGATATCGACCGAATAGAGCCCGGTCACACCGAGGCCGACGAGAAGGCGGCAGACGGCAAGGTAGATCCATCCACCATCGGGGGTCACTGCCATTGCGCCGGTGGCGAGCGAGAAATTGAGCACGGTCGCGATCATGACCTTGCGGCGGCCGATCTTGTCCGCCAGCCAGCCATAGAACAGCGACCCGAAGGGTGCACTGATGCCGGACGCGAGCAGGATAGTCCCTGACTGCCCGTAGGTCAGATGCCAGTCCCCGACGATGAATGCCAGTACAAACCCGATCAGGAAAAAGTCGAAGAAATCCAGCATGTCGCCGAGCGTGGCCGCCAAGGCGATCTTCCACTGATTTGCGGTCAGCTTCTGTTGCCGATCGAGAAGTTCGAGCATGGCAGCGTCTCCACCTTGTTCGCCCGCTTGATGGCGACGCGGGCGGCCCAGGTCCTTAGTTATCGGTTGCAGAGAATCGGATGGCAGCGGATGGGACCGGGCTAAAGCGTAACCCAAACGCCAAATGCGAGCAATGCGATCGCTGGACGTGCGATTGGGGCGGCGAGCAGCGCTTCACCGGAATATAGAAGACCATGCGGCGGCTATTCGGCTGCAGCTCGCTGCAGCCCTATGCCGCGGGCTTTTACCACTACCTTGATCGCGTCCTCCACCCGATCGCGCGCATAGCGTAGCGCCGTGGGCAAATCCTCCAGTGCAAAGCTATGGGTATGGATGAGCGTCGCGTCGAACCGCCCTTGCGACATGAATGCCTCGGCACGGTGCGTTGCGCTGCGGCCTTCGCCGCGGATACCAAAGAGGTAAATGTTGTTGCGAACGATGTGCGCGATATCGACCGGCACGGGTTCGTGTGGGAACGCAGCGAGGCAGATCCGGCCGCCGCGGTTCACCATATGGACCGCCTCGTTGACTGAATCGGGTGCGCCAGAGCACTCCAGCACATAGTCCACTCCCTTGCCGTTGGTAATCTGGCGCACTGCATCGACCGCGGTGTTGTGGCGAACGTTGACGGTATGAGTCGCACCAAGCTGTCGACCAATGGCGAGCCGGTTGTCACGCGTGCCCGTCAAGATCACAGGATCGGCGCCCAGCGCACGCGCAACTGCGACACCGAGCAGCCCTATTGGCCCCGGGCCGAGCACGGCTACACTCTCGCCTGCTACGAGGCCTCCCAGCTCGGTCAGGCCATACATCGCGGTACCGGCGGTCACCACAAGCGTGGCCTCCTCGTCCGACATCGTGTCGGGGATCGCGATCAACGTGTTGACGTTGTTCACCGCGTATTCGGTGAATCCGCCATCGGTCGTGAATCCGTTGGCGCGGTGGCCCTTGTTCACCTCGCCGTAGTTGAGACCGTAGTTGTGACACGCGGTGTACATGCCTTCGCGGCAGCGCTTGCACTGGCCGCAGCCGGCATGGATTTCGACGGTGACACGCTGCCCGATCCGGTATTCGTCGACGCCCTGGCCGAGCGCAACAACCGTGCCCATATACTCGTGACCGGGCGAGAAGTTCTTGTTGAACGGAAGGCCACCCTGGATCATCGCGGGCGGACCATGGCGGATGATTTCAAGGTCGGTGGCGCAGATGGCGACAGCATCAATACGAACCAGCACTTCGGCGCGTTGTGGCACCGGCACTGGTTTCTCGACCAGACGCAGCTCCTCCGGGCCGCCGAGCACCCAGGCCTTCATGTGGTCCGGGATCGGAAATGTCGTGCTGTCGGTCTTCACGCCGGGCGGTGCATGCATGGTGGCTGCTCCTGGGGTGGCGTTTCGCTGTCGCGCCGCTGATCTTGCAGAATCGTTCCTCCGCGTGCCAGGCGCCAAAATGCCTGCTCTTCTGGGTTCATCGTCAACGAGGAGGCTGGCTGCCGTCAATAAGACGGGCATACGGATATCTGGAGTGCCGGGACGGATCGGGGCAAGAGACCCCGCGCCATCGCGGGCGATGCACCGCCGGTGATGAAAATGATGCGTGCGGTGATGGTCGGGACAAGCCCCGTAGGCGTCAGGATAAGGGCTGATGAGCGCAAGACAGTTGTCGTCGTCGCCGTCGTTTTGGGTCAGCAAATAGTTTGTGCGCTCGGTCATCGGCGAGGCGGATGGCACACAGTCTGAGGCCGAACAACGTGCTGTGCAACGCGTCGAGCAGCAACTTGCAGGCCTGCCACGGCTTTGGTGCAACTAGACCGCGCGAACAAACGTATCCCTGATGCGTCTTGCGGACTTCAGGCGCCAAGCACCGCTTTCCAGACAGCGGGCGCAGTTCGACCTTGAAGTTCGAGACGCTGCAGTCCGAACTGCTCCCTGCGGATAGGATGCATCAGTTCGACGCCGGCGATCGTGATCGCCGCATTGCGGAGCGTCTTAAAGCCAAGCATCACAGCAATGCGCTGCTTGGCACTCCGATGGTCCTGCTCAATCTGGTTGTTCAGGTATTTCGACGAGCGAAGCTTCGTGTCCGCGGGCAGCGTGCCGTCGGCTTTCAGCGCGCGCATCGCACAGTGAGATGCCGCGTGGCCATCCAACGTGATTGTCCGTGGTGCGCACTGCTGGCTCTTGATCGCTTTCCGAAGGAACGCTTTGGCGGCGGCCACATTGCGCCTGGCGCTCAGCCTGAAGTCGACTGTCCTACCTGCTCGATCGACGGCTCGGTACAGGTAGCACCACTCGCCCTAAATCCTGACGTATGTCTCGTCGACACGCGACGAGCGGCCAACTGCCAGGGCAAGTCGCCCCAGTGTTTCTCGAATTCCGGTGCTTAGCGCTGCACCCAGCGCATGATGGTCGTATGCACCATCGACAGACACCGCTCGGCCATCATCTCCATCAGGTCTCGCAGGCTCAGTTTGGACCGCAGGTGCCAGCGCACGCACAATATGATGACCCTGCGGTCGAAATGGCGACCCACGAACAGCTCTTCCGCACTCCCAACCCCGCGCATAGGAGAGCCCCATCCTGTCCAGCACGTCGACATACTCAATCGGATCGTGCCGGTTCCACCAGAGCCCATTGGCTGACCATGCGGTGCACTGCAGGCCGAGCCTCTGACCCAGCGGTGGCGACGCGACACGATGATTGCCGATCAGTAACCAGGAAACCTCTGTCCATCGGCTGCCGGCTGCTCTAATCCGACCGCCATGGCGAAGACGGAGCAAGATCCCTGCAAGGCTGCGGCAAGGGCGTGGCTGCGGCGCGAACTGCGCCAGGGGACAGGCATAGCCCGGCCTGTCATGCTGTTTGGGCTGGCAGGGACCGCGCTGGGGATCGGCCAGGCGTACTGCGTCGCATTCGTGCTCATCGCTGCACCGGGTGCTACCGCGCGTGGCCTGGCGCCGGCGCTGGCGGCGTTTGCCATGCTGGCGCTCCTCCGGGCGGCGCTGACGGTTGCTGCCGACCGCGCGGCCTTCGACGCAGGAGCGGCGGCGCGGCGGCGGCTTCGCAGCGATGCGCTGTCCCGCCTGCTCCATGAGGGCCCGGCGCTGCTCCGCACGCAGCACTCGGGCGAGCTCACCGCGGTCGTGGTGGACCGGATCGAGGCGCTGGATGGGCTGTTCGCCCGTTGGCTGCCGGCGTCGGTGCTCGCCGTGGCCGGTCCGGCAGTCGTGGCACTTGGCGCCTTGCTGGCCGATCGAGTAGCGGGGCTCGTGCTTATTCTGTGCGGACTGCTGGTTCCGGTCGCGATGGCCGGCGCCGGTATTGGCGCCGCGGCAGCCTCGCGCAGTCAGTTCCTCGCACTCGCCCGGTTGCAGACGCGCTTCCTCGACCGCGTGCGCGGGATCGCCACCATCGTACTTTATGGCCAGGCCGAGCTAGAGGCGCGCTCGCTTGCCGCGGCAGCCGATGAACTGCGGCGTCGCACCATGCGTGTGCTGCGCGTCGCTTTCCTGTCGTCGGCGGCGCTCGACCTGGCAGCCGCCCTGGCCTTCGTCGTCCTGGCGCTGCGCTACGGCATGGCGCTGCTGGCCGGTCGCCTGGAGCATCCTGAAACCGCGCTGTTCGTTCTATTGCTGGTCCCCGAGTTCTTTGCCCCTTTGCGTAGCTTTGCCGCGGCTTACCAGGAGCGTTTGCATGCCACCGGCGCCGCCGAGGCCCTGCTCCACCTGCCGCCGTTACCGGCGCCGCAGCCGCCACGTGAGGTGCGCACCGTCGCGGCGCAGGGGGTGACCGTGGCGTTCGAGGATGTCCACCTCACCTGGGATCGCACGCGCGGCCCCGCCCTGAACGGGCTGTCGTTCCGCGTGCCGGCCGGCGAGACCCTCGTGCTTGCCGGCCCGTCGGGCGCAGGCAAGTCGACCGCGATCGAAATCCTGCTCGGCTTCATCCGTCCGGACCATGGTCGTGTGACGGTCAATGGCGCCGATATCGCCGACCTCGTGCCGCAGGCACTGGCGCGGCTCACCGCCTGGATCGGCCAGCGCCCCGTGCTGTTCTCCGGTACAATCCGCGACAACATCCGCTTCGCTCGACCGGAAGCCACAGACGGCGAGGTGGAGGAGGCGGCGCGAAACGCCAGGGTAAGCGAATTCTCCGCCGCATTGCCGGACGGTCTGGACACCAAGGTTGGCGAAAGTGGTTACGGGCTTTCCGGCGGCCAGGCCCAGCGCGTGGCCATCGCCCGGGCCTTCCTGAAGAACGCGCCGCTGCTTCTGCTCGACGAACCGACCGCACATCTCGATCCGGCCACCGAGGCCGAGGTGCTGGACAGCCTGCGCCGCCTGGCCCTCGGGCGCACCGTGATCCTGGCCAGCCACTCCTCGGCGGCGCATGGCTTTGCCGGCCGGCGGCTCAATATAAGCGACGGCCGGGCTGTGCCGGCACGCGGCGCTGCATGACCGCTGTTCTTCGCATCCTCGGCCTGTGGCGGGGTCGCATTGCCTGGCTCGCGGCCGGCGTCGCGGTGTCGCTCGGCGCGCTGGCTGCTGGTGTGGCGATGATGGCGGTCGGTGGGGCAATGGTGGCTGCCGCGCTGGCCGTTGGTGTGCTGGCTGCACCGCTGGCACTGCGGGGGCTTGGCGCCGCACGCGTCGTCCTTCGCTATGCGGAACGGCTGGTAACGCATGCTGCCACGTTCCGGGCGCTGGCAGACCTGCGGGTGTGGTTTTTTCGCAACCTCGCGCACAGCTCCGCCGGTGGCCTCGGATTCCGCCAGGCAGGCGACGTTCTGGCGCGCCTGGTCGGCGACATCGAGGCCCTCGACGGACTTTACCTCCGCATCCTCATTCCACTTGCCGGGGCGGTTCTTTTGTTGCCCGGCCTCGTCGTGGTCATCGGCATGAACAACCCGCGGCTGGCCGTGGCAATCGGTGTGCTGTTTGCCGTTGCAGCATTCGCCCTGCCGTGGATGTGCGCGCGGATGGCGACGCGTGCCGGCCTGGCGCTGGCCACCACCACCGGCGCGCTGCGTATCGCCGCACTGGATGCGCTCACCGGTTTGCGCGAGGTGCGCGCCTTCGGTGCCGAAGGCCGCATGCTGGCGTCCGTGCAGGCGCGCGAGGCGGCGATGCTGTCCACCCAGCACGAACTTGCGGGCCGCACCGCGCTCGCCAACGCGGGCGCATTCCTGTGTGGCCAGATGGCGATCCTTGTCATCCTGATCGCGGCTGGCAGCGACCCGGTCGCCGCGGTGGCTGCCGTATTCCTTGTGGTGGCGGCATTCGAGGCGGTAGCGGGACTGCCACGCGCCGGGGTTCTCGCCGGCCATGCGGCCGCAGCCGCGCATCGCGTGCTGGTGGCCGCCGAGGCGCCGGTGCCGGTGCCGGATCCACCACATCCGGGCGCGCTGCCGACCGGCTCCGCGCTCCGGTTCGAAGGCGTGCATTTCCGCTGGCTGGCGGACCGGCCGCCGGTGTTCGACGGGCTCACGCTCGACGTGCCGCAGGGTGCCCGCGTCGCGCTGCTCGGACCGTCGGGCGCCGGCAAATCGACGCTCGCAGCGCTGGCATTGAAGGTGGCCGCGCCGCAGGAGGGCCGGGTCCTGCTGGGCGGCGTCGATATCGCCACGCTGGCCGCCGCGGATGTGCGTTCGCGAATCGGCTGGCTCGCTCAGGCGACCCACCTGTTCGACGACACGATCCGCGCCAACCTCGGGCTGGCCCGGCCGGATGCAGACGAGACGGCGCTCTGGGCCGCGCTCGATGCCGCGAGAATCGGCGAGATGGTCCGGGCGCTGCCCGATGGTCTCGACACCTGGGTCGGCGAGGGCGGTGCGCGGTTCTCCGGCGGCCAGGGTCGGCGCCTGGCGCTCGCGCGCGCGCTGCTGTCGCCGGCGCCGATTCTAATTCTGGATGAACCCTGCGCCGGCCTGGACGCGGAGACCGAACGCGCCTTCCTGGCGACGCTGAACGAGGTGGCGGAGGGCCGCAGCGTGATCCTGATCGCGCATCGCCTGACAGGCGTGGAGCGGTTGGATCGCATCTGGCGGCTTTCCGCGGGAAGGGCGATCGCCGCCGCGGCGTAGTTGCGCTATTTCAGGACGGCTAGACCCGCCAGACCGCACGCGTACGCAGTCAGCAGCACCGCAAGAATGCCCCACATGTACGTCTTGCCCGGCTTGTCGGCGAACCCGGCCACCATCTCGGCGCGCAGATCGGCAACCTCGGCCTTGGTCGCAAGATGCGGGAGTGTGGCTGTGAGCATCGCCTTGATCTCGGCAACGGCCACTTCGAGCCTGGCGGTCCTCGCGTCCAGCGTGGCGACCGCAGACTTCACGTCGCTCATGTGTTCCTCCAGCCGGGGAACGCGCGCTTCCATTCCCGGATCGTAGGGGCCGCCGCCTTGCTGTGCAACAGAGGTGTCGGGCATGGCGGACGTTGTCGTTTGGTTGCGGTTGACGGCAAGTTAACCGCCCGGCAGGAAGATGGCTGCCCCGCGCGAGAAGGGAATCGGCCATGCGCCGCCTCGGCATCCTGCTCCTGCTTTTCTGTGTCGCCATGGGCAGTGCCCGCGCCGCCGATGCGCCGTCGCAGAAGTTCGTCGTGTTCTTCCAGGAATGGTCGGCCGCGCTGGACGACGCGGCACAGTCGGTGATCGGCCAGGCAGCCGAGTGGGTGAAATCGCAGCCTGGCAACGTCGCGCATGTCAACGGCTTTGCCGATCCCACCGGCAGCAAACGGGCGAACGCATTGCTGTCCGACCTACGGGCGCAGATGGTGGTGGATCAGTTGCAGACCGACGGCGTTGCTGCCAATCGCATTCGTCAGCGCGGCCATGGCTCGGTGCAGTTCGCTCTGACGTCGCAGGAAAGCCGCCGGGTGGAGATCAGTATCGGGCGGCGCTGATCCCATGCTGCAATCGCTGCTCGCCGAAGAACCCGCATCGGTACTGCGCCGGGTGTTCGGCTTTCCCGGCTTTCGCGGCCAGCAGGAACAGGCCGTCAGGCACATCATCGCGGGTGGCGATGCTCTGGTGCTGATGCCGACCGGCGGCGGCAAGAGCATCTGCTTCCAGGTCCCCGCGCTGTGTCGGCATGGCACGGCCGTTGTCGTCTCGCCATTGATCGCGCTGATGGACGACCAGGTGGCGGCACTGCGGCAGCTTGGCGTTGCGGCCGGCGCGTTGCACTCCGACCTCGATCCGGCAGAGGCACGCAGCGTCGCACGCGACCTGATCGAGCAGCAGCTCGATCTGCTATATGTTTCGCCGGAGCGGTTGTTGGGCAACGGCACGTTGGAACGGCTGTCACGCCTGCCGCTCGCGCTGTTCGCGATCGACGAGGCGCACTGCGTGTCGCAATGGGGCCACGAGTTCCGCCCCGAATATCGCGAGCTGGCATGTCTGGTGGACCACTTCCCCGGCGTGCCGCGCGTGGCGCTCACCGCCACCGCCGATCCGCGGACGCGGCGCGACATACTCGACGCGCTGCGCATGGACACGGCCGAGGTGTTCATGGCGAGCTTCCATCGGCCCAACCTGTACCTCGCCGCCGAGCCCAAGGTCGGCGAGACGGCGCAGTTGATGGATGTGCTGTCGCGCCACCCCGGCGAATGCGGCATCGTCTATTGCGGCAGCCGCGCAAAGACCGAACGCGTCGCTCAGAAGCTGGTCGAGAGGTCGATCCAGGCGGTCGCATTTCATGCCGGCCTGGAAGCCGAGGAAAAGCGCGAAGCGCTGGCGCGATTCCGCTCGGGGGAGCCGGTTATCGTCGTGGCGACGATTGCGTTCGGCATGGGCATCGACCGGCCGGACGTGCGCTTCGTCGTGCACCTCGATATGCCAGACAGCCCGGAGGCCTGGTATCAGCAGATCGGTCGCGCCGGCCGCGACGGCGATCCGGCGGACACGCTGCTGCTGTATGGCGGCCAGGACATCGCCCGCGCACGCCACTGGCTGGCGCAATCCGCGGCGCCCGAGGCACAGAAGCTGGTGACGCGCACCAAGCTCGAGGAGATGATCGCGCTCACCGAGGCGGTGACCTGCCGCACCCGTTCGTTGCTGGCGTGCTTTGGCGAGGAGCTTGCCGGACCATGCGGCCATTGCGACAATTGCGCGGCGCCGCCGCAGACGATCGATGCGACGGTGGAGGCGCAGAAGGTGCTGTCCGCAGTCTATCGCACCGGCCAGGTGTTCGGCGCCATCCACATTGTGGCGGTGCTGCGCGGCGAGCAGACCGACGGCGTGCTGCGACACGGCCATGACCGGCTGCCCACGTTCGGCGTCGGCGCAGCGCATGCGGCGCCGTTCTGGCGCGGGCTGATCCGCCAGCTCATCGCACTCGGCGCGCTCGACGTCGATACCCAGGGGCATGGTGGGCTGTTCCTGGCGCAAGGCAAGGCACGGCCGATCCTGCGCGGCGAGTCGAAGGTGATGCTGCGACACGAGGGCAGACGTCGCGCCGAAACGCTGCGTCCCGACCGCCACATCGCACCAGCGCCGGAGGCCGGACCCCAGGCGCAGACCCTGTTCGATGCGCTGCGTGCCTGGCGGGCGGCGGAGGCCAAGGCGCAGCGCATCCCGCCCTATGTGATCTTCCACGACACGGTGCTGCGCGACATCGCCGCGGTGCGTCCGTCAGGCACCGAGGAATTGGCGCAGATCAAGGGCGTCGGGGCGTCGAAGCTGCAGCGCTACGGTGCGGCGGTACTGGGAATTCTTGGGGGACAGTCCTAGGTGTGACGGGCCCTAAACGTCTCCCGATGATGCTGCAGGTAGGAGTCAAGTTGAGCGGAAGGCTTGTGCCGAAGCTGGGTACCCAAGTGCAGCATCTCCTTATCTGACGCCGACAGCTCGTCGGCGATGATCATCTCGCCGGAAGGCGAAAAGGTAATCAGTCCCGCGTCAAAGAGCGCATCCAAGTGAGCCGCCAGCAGGAGCCCGTTGTGCGGGTCGAGCCGTTCAGTGTTGTTCGAGAGCTTCCAAGGTTTCACGTGCGAGGCACGCAACACCCGTCTGTTCGTGATTCCTAGCACCCACACTTTCCACCCGAAAGCTGCTCAAGCCGTTGGCGGTAGGCACCCTGGCCGATGCGGGCGCCAATGAGTTGCTTCTTGGTCGTCGGGTCCAGCGATGGATCAAGCTCAATTGCAGCAACGTCGAGGCTGGTGTCATCCATCCTGACCGAATTCTCGAGGCCAGGTATCTTCTGCAGGACGTCACACAAAAAAGTGCAGGGCACGGCCCATGTCGAGAGCCGTTCCAGGTTCAGGATAGACGCCGAAATATTCGCCGTCATCGTAATCGTACCAGGTCTCTAGTATGGGAAGTCGCAGGTCCTTGGGTGGATCCGGATGATCGTCATCAAACGCCTCGCCGATAGTTAGCTCTGACGATCTGGCGATGCCGCTAATCTCATTTTTGTCACCAGATGAGAAGCCAACCCAGTATGCCCGGGTCTCTTTGCTGATGGAACAATCCAGATAGATATAGATGTCAAGCGTATGACTCAGGTTCGCGATGGTAATGTACCAGCCATTTTCTTATGCTGTGTGCACCGCCAAGCGCTTCGGCCGACTCAGAGACGTATGTCGATACAGAAGTTCACCGAACACAACTGCATACTGCTTCAGACCTTCCCGGTCGCTCTTGTTGTTCTTCACCCTGTTATCCTCTCTGCTATTTGGTTCCGCCTCGAATCAGGTCCCTATCTATCCGTCACGTACTCCTGTGAATTTGCCTCGCGTTCGGTGCCGCAATCTGAGTCGTGCTGATGCACGCGACAACAGAACTGCGAGGCCTGCAGCAGCAGATATATGCAGGAACGAACATCGAGATTGCATTGTGATCCAGAACCAATCGCGTTCGCATTGATCTATATCAAACTAGGCGGTTACATAACTGGGCAACGACCAAACTGAAGCCCAAATCCGTCTTCCACAATCTCTATAAGAGGTGGCTCTGTGCTATAACCAAAGCGCTGGCTTTGGAGCGATGCTCCGCCTGCGCAGCGAGATACCGAAGGTTGGTCAAAGGCTATGAAACGATGTGCCAGCACGCTCGCAGGCTTCCATGTCGTGGCCTTCGCCTGCCTCATGCTCAGGCGGGCCGCCGCATAGGTAGGACGCGCATAACGCTTTCTAGAGGGCGCCGGCGCCCCCTTGCCTGCCCCTGATCCGTGGGCAAGTCTTGTTCGGCAAGGGCTCCGTCAGGGAGCCCATAGGAGGCAACACCCCACGGGAGGCAGCACCATGTCAGGCAGCACGGCAACGCCGGCCGCGGAGGCAGCAGCTCTCACCGACAAGGAACACCAGGCTCAGCTCCGCCGGGCGGTTGTTGCCGCCACCGTGGGCACCACGATCGAGTGGTACGACTTCTTCCTCTACAGCACGGTCACCGGCCTGGTCTTTGCCAAGCTCTATTTCCCGCGCTCCGATCCGCTGGTCGGCACGCTGGAGGCCTTCGCGATCTACGCGGTCGGTTTCGTCGCGAGGCCGATCGGCGCGGCCATCTTCGGCCATTGGGGTGATCGCCTCGGACGCAAATCAGCGCTGATCGCCACCCTGATGCTGATGGGCATTGCCACATTCCTGGTGGGCCTGGTGCCGACATATGACAGCATCGGCATCTGGGGCGCGGTCCTGCTCACCGTGCTCCGCTTCATCCAGGGCATCGGCGTCGGCGGCGAGTGGGGCGGTTCGGTGCTGCTGTCGATGGAATGGGCGCGCACCAGTCGCCATCGCGGCTTCATTGCGTCCTGGCCGCAGTTCGGCGTGCCGTCGGGACTGTTCCTGGCAAACCTTGCGGTGCTGGTGTTCAGCTCGATGTCAGGCGACGCGTTCCTCATCTGGGGCTGGCGGGTGCCGTTCCTGATCAGCATCGTTCTTGTCGGCATCGGCCTCTGGATCAGGCTGGGCATTCTGGAGACGCCGATGTTCCGCCGCCTGGTCGCGGAGGACCGGATCGAGCGTGCCCCGGTCGCGGAGGTGTTTCGCCTGCACGCAAGGGAGGTGTTTCTCAGCGCCTTCGCGCGCATGGCCGAGCAGGCGCCGTTCTACATCTTCACCGCGTTCGTGTTCGCCTATGGCGTGGGCACGCTGAAGGTGTCGCGCGATCTGCTGCTGACCGCAGTGCTGGCGGCATCGCTGCTGTCGTTCGTTTCCATACCGCTTGCCGGCCATATGTCGGACAGGTTCGGGCGGAAGCGGGTGTATATCATCGGCGCCGTGGTCACCGGGCTGTTCGGCTGGGTGTACTTCGCTCTGCTCGACACGCTGATGCCGTTCTGGATCTTCGTCGCGATCATTCTGTCGCTGATTCCGCATGACATCATGTACGGACCGCAGGCAGCGCTGATCGCGGAGAGCTTCACCGGACGGGTGCGCTATTCCGGTGCCTCGATCGGCTATCAACTTGCTTCGATCATCGCGGGTGGCCCGGCACCGCTGATCGCAGCCGCGCTGTTCGCCAAATACCAGTCGTGGGTTGCCATTTCGGTCTACATCACGATCTGCGCGGTGATCAGCGTCGTGTCGGCGGCGATGCTGACGGACTACACCGGCAAGGATATCTCGGCGGAGTATGCGTTCGGCGAGGAGTAGTACCAGCGGCCCGGTCCGTTGACCGCTCCCAACTCTTAGGAGCCATTCCTGGGCCACGCCCGTGGATGGTTTGGCCGGCCAGGGAGCAGACATTCGTGACGCGGTTTCGGTACACGCCAGTCGCCGGCTCACGCCAGCTCGTTGAGCAGCGCCTTTGCGTCTTTGAGGTCGGGAGTGTCGAAGCCTTCCGTGAACCAGGCGTAGATCGGTGCCAGCAGCTCGCGTGCCTCGGTGCGCTTGCCCTGCTCCGACCAGAGACGGGCAAGGCTCACTGCGGCGCGGAGCTCGAACAGCTTCGCTGATTGAGCGCGTGCGATCTCGATGGCTTGCGCGAAGTGGCTCTCGGCCGCATCTCGATCGCCTTTCAGCCGATGCGCTTCGCCAACTCGCCGTATCAGTTCCGCCTCGCACCATCGCTCGCCCGTTCGTTCCATGTGCGACAGCGCCTCGGTCAGGATGGCGAGCGCTTCGTCCGTATCGCCCTGCATCTGGTATGTCTCAGCCAGCAGGGCACGGAAGTAGCCGGAAGCGAGGACGGCCTCGGTTGCCGCGTAGTCCGCGAGGCCCTCGCGAATGGCCGCGCCGCCGGCGCGCGGATCGCCGCGATGGGCGATCACGTATCCTTCGTAGATCCTGGCTATCGCGGTGTGGTAGGGGCATTGCAAACTCGCGGCTGAGCCGGAGCGCTTCGGCGACGGGCCCGTCAAGTTCAGATGGCTTCAGCAAGAGCCGGAGAATCCCCAGCCGCATGAATGCTAAAGTGGGCCACGAGGCCCATGGAACCTCGCCGCTCGCTTCCTTCCACCGCTGCCGACGCATGCGCGCGCGCCTGATCCGGATACCCCATGAAGCACAGGGGGCGCGCGAGAAACCCGTGCGCAATAGCCTGGGCATGCTCGCGCGCAAACGAATTTACCGGATCCCAAACGACGGTCGGATCGGCCTCACACGATTCGAGCAGACTGATCGCGAACTCCAGATGCGAGCGCGCCGCGGCAAGCTCGCCAAGGTTGGTCTTCGTGATTCCTGTGAAGATATGACCGACGATGCGACCTCGGACGTCGCCTCGCTCCTCCCCCCACCGCACCAGGCGCTCGCTCTCCTTCAGCGCAGTCGTGAAGTCACATCGGTTCAGGTGGAAATTGCCAGAGATCGAATGGCACACGCAGAAAATCCAGCGGATTGGGCAGCCGCGCCCATAGCTCCGCCGCCCGGCTGGCAACGCGGCCATACTCCGAGGACCCAAATCCGAAACCCATCGCCAGGACCGCGCTGAGGCCAGTGAGGGCTTGCAATTCCGCTTCGACCCGCGCGGGCCATCGGAAAGCGTCGCAATCAGACGCAAGGCCGTGGTGAGCAACTCGCGTGCCTCGGTGAACGCAGCGCGGCGACGCGACTGCCAACCAGCGCGCGTGTAATACTCGACCGCCTGCTCAACGAGTCCCGCCTGCTCGCAATGATGCGCGAGCAAATCGGGTCGGCGTTCCTCGATCCCAAGCTCCTGCGCGCGCAGGACCTCCACCACCCGCGCATGCAGCGCCGCCCGGCGGCTCCGCAGCAGGCTGTCATAAGCCGCCTCCTGCACCAGCGCGTGCTTGAACGTGTAGCTCGCGTCGGGCGGGACGCCACGCTCAAACGCCAGCCCCGAGCCGACCAGCTGCCCCAGCCCTTCCCGCAATGCGGGCTCCGGCAATTCAGCAACGCGCGGCGATCAGCTCGTAGGAGAAGGAACGGCCGATCACCGCGCCGATCTGTGCCACCGTCTTCGCCGCCGGCAGACGGTCGAGCCGCGCCATCAGTGAGGCTTGCAGGGTTTCGGGCACCGCGAGCGTCGCACCATCGGGCTGCACCGCGGTTTCCTGCACCGCCTTGGTCAGCTCCTCGATGAACAGCGGCACGCCGTCGGTCTGCGCGACAATCCGGTCGAGCAACGCCACCGGCAGTGCATGTGCCAGCGTGACCCGCGTGGCGAGCGCTGCAGACTCGCGCCGGTCCAGCCGGCTCAGCGCGATCAGGCTGACGCCGGCGCGGCCGATCCAGGGCGCGGTGAATTCAGGGCGGAACGAAACCACCAGCAGGGCAGGAAGGTCCGCCAGCCGATCCATCGTGGTTTCCAGCAGTTCGAGTGTGCTGGGATCGGCCCAGTGCGCGTCCTCGAACAGCAACAACACGAGGTTCGTTCGCGCGAGACCGGCCAGCCGGCGGTTCAGCGCCTCGAACATCTTTTGCTTCTTGCGCTGCGGACTGTATTCGAGCTTCGGATAACGCTCGTCCGTCGGCACTGACAGCAGATCCGCGATCAGCGCCAGGTCTTCCGCCGATGTTCCACCCGGCAGAAGCATCGCCTCCAGCTTGCGCAGCTTCTCCTCCGACCCATCGCCGCGGACGAAGCCCGCCGCTTGTTCCCAACGCGCGATAATCGGGTGAAGCGGGCTGTCCTGATAATGCGGCGAGCAGAAATAACGCAGGCTGACATGCGGCTCGGCGGCGATGCGCTGTTCCAGCTCGACGATCAGCCGCGACTTGCCGATGCCGGGCTCTCCGGAGATCAGCACCATGCGGCCCTCGCCGGATTTCGCCTGGCGCCAGCGGCGCAGCAGCAGGTCGATCTCCTCGTCGCGGCCGATCATCGGTGCCAACGTGCCGCCGTAGAGCGCCTCGGAGCGGCTGGCAAGCGCGGTCTCGCCGCGCACACGCCAGACGCGTTGAGCTGCATCGAAGCCTTTCAGTTCGATGGCGCCAAGGTCCTCCACGTCAAACAAGCGGCCCAGCAACGTGTGCGTCGCTTCGCTCACCACGATCGTGTCGGGCTCCGCCAGGCTTTGCAGCCGCGCCGCCAGGTTAGGCGTCTCGCCGACAACAGATTGTTAGTGCGCCGAGCCTTCGCCGATCAGATCCCCTACGACAACCAACCCGGTCGCGATCCCGACCCGCGCCTGGAGCTTGACGGATTTGACATCGAGGCGGCCGACCGCGTCGATGACGCCCAGCCCCGCACGGACCGCCCGCTCGGCATCGTCCTCGTGGGCCTGCGGGTAGCCGAAATAAATGAGCACGCCGTCGCCCATATATTTAGCGACGAAGCCGTCGAGCCCGGCGACGATTGCGGAGACGGCGCGGTGATAGGCGGCGATCACCTCGCGCAGATCCTCGGGATCGAGCGCGTGCGGCGAGTGCAGTCGAGCTAACCAGATCGCAAAACATCACCGTCAGCTGCCGGCGCTCAGCATTCGCCGCGGTTCCAGATGGGATGGAAGACGCGGGGCCTTGCTCGAGCGTGCCGCTGTTCGAATCTCGCGTGGGTTCGTGTCTCAGGGCCGTTATAGCGGCAATCAGCCTGCGACGGTGGCCGACCGAGGTCACGCCGATGCTGATCAGGTCGTCGGACGTCAGCTCGGCAGATCGCCGACATCGTTGTCGCGGAATGCAGGCGCGTATTGTTCGAGCCCTAGCCCGCGCAGCCACGCCACTATGTCCATTCGGTGATCCTCGGCTCCGGGGAGCGGCAGCCTCCCATGAACGAGGATATTCCTCTGCCCTTGGGCCTGCCAGCGGCAGCGCCGAAATACCCGCCGTGCCGGGTGTCGCGGCTTCAGGCCGCGAATGACTGCTTTCGAGCCCGGGCATCAAATTCCGGGCAAATCGGGAATGTCGCGTTTCCACCCGCGGCTGTCATCTGGCCGGGCGCCTGGTACGAACGCCGGCACTTCGGCGACCCCTCCTGCGGCCAGCAAGGCTAGGCCGTGGGGGCGGGGTGGTGTGCGTAGGACCCTGCACGCCATCCCCACCATCGCGCATGGCGTAAACCATTTGCTTGCATGTTCCGGCTAAGAGCCGTGCACGCCGCATGATCGTCGGCGGCCGGAGGCGATATCGATGGAGCCATGGGAGCACCGGGGCGACAGTCCGGCGACGCCATGCCGCGCCTTCTGGCATGGCAGGCGCATTCTTATCCTGGGCCATACCGGCTTCAAGGGCTCCTGGCTTGGACTGTGGATGCATCGGATGGGTGCCAGCGTGGCCGGCCTGTCGCTGCCTCCACCCACCGAGCCCAGCCTGTTCCGTCTCGCCGGCCTTCAGGAACATGTGCCGACAACCTACGGCGACATCCGCAACCTGGACGTCGTGATCGACACGATGCGCGCCTGGCAGCCGGAGATCGTCTTCCATCTGGCGGCACAGGCGCTGGTGCGGCAATCGTACCGCGAGCCCCTGGAGACCTATGCGACCAATGTCATGGGAACGGTTCATGTGCTGGAGGCCGTCCGCTACGTGTCCTCGGTGCGTGCCGTGATCGTGGTGACCAGCGACAAGTGCTACGAGAACCGGGAGTGGCCCTGGGCCTATCGCGAGACGGAGGCGCTGGGCGGCCACGATCCGTACAGCAGTTCGAAGGCCTGTGCCGAACTGGTCGCGTCCGCCTACCGGCGATCCTTCTTCTCGACCCCTGGTGGCCGCATCGTCGGAATCGCGACTGCGCGCGCGGGCAACGTCGTCGGCGGGGGCGATTGGGCGGCGGACCGGCTGCTGCCGGACTGCATGCAGGCGCTGAGTGCCGGCCGCAGCATCGCAGTCCGCAGCCCGCATGCCGTCCGTCCCTGGCAGCATGTGCTGGAACCCCTGTGCGGCTATCTTCTGCTGGGCGAGCGCCTGCTCGATGGCCCTGCGGCGTTCGGCGATGCCTGGAACTTCGGCCCGGCCGAGGCTGACGCGCGTCCCGTCGCCTGGATCGTCGCCTGTGTGGTGGAACAGTGGGGCGCTGCGGCGGCATGGCACGTGACGACAGACGAAGCGCCGCATGAGGCGAACCATCTCAAGGTGGATGCGTCGCGGGCCCGCGCCAGGCTTGGCTGGCAGCCTCGCCTGCGGCTGCGGGATGCGCTGGCCTGGACGGTGGATTGGCATCGCGGCCTGAATGCGGGCCGAGCGGCGCTGGCGCTCGCCGATGAACAGCTCTCCTGCTATTGCGATATGGAGTTGGTAGGGCAATGACCTCCGGGAACTGCCGCTTCTGCGGAACCGCTCTGCGGCGCAGCTTTGTCGATCTTGGCCGGTCGCCGCTGTCCAATTCGTTTCTCGCCGCCGACCAGATCGCGTTGATGGAGCCGCATTACCCGTTGCATGCCTATGTCTGCGAGGACTGCCTGCTGGTCCAGTTGGAGGCATGCGAGAAGGCGGAGGCCATCTTCGGCGATTATCTCTATTTTTCGTCGTATTCCGACCTCTGGCTGCGGCACGCGGAGGCCTATGCGAACAGAATGACTGAAGTGCTCGGCCTCGGTCCCGGTTCGCTGGTGGTCGAGGTGGCGAGCAATGACGGCTACCTGCTGCAATATTTCCAACGGCGCGACGTGGCGGTGCTGGGCGTGGAGCCGGCAGGCAATGTCGCCAGGGTCGCCAAGGCGAAGGGGATTCCGACGGAGACCGCCTTCTTCGGGCAGGCGACCGCACGGCGGTTGGCCGAAGTAGGTAAGACCGCCGACCTGATCTGCGCCAACAACGTGCTGGCGCACGTGCCCGACCTGAACGACTTTGTCGAAGGGTTCAGGATCCTGCTGAAGCCCACCGGCACCATCACGGTGGAATTCCCGCACCTGCTCCACCTGATCGCGGAACGGCAGTTCGATACGATCTACCATGAGCATTTCTCATATTTCTCGCTGCTGGTCGTCGAGAAGGTGTTCGCGCGGCACGGGCTGATGGTGTTCGATGTGGAGCGTCTATCGACCCACGGCGGTTCGCTCCGCATCCATGCGTGTCACACCCAGGATGCATCGCGTGTTCGGACGGACCGATTCGATGCCGTGCTGGCGGACGAACGCGCGGCCGGGCTCGATGACCTTGCCACCTACGACCGGTTCGCCGAGACGGTCATCGACGTGAAGTGCCAGGTGCTCGAATTCCTGCTGGCGGCACGGCGCGAAGGCCGGCTTGTCGTCGGCTACGGCGCGCCGGCCAAGGGCAACACGCTGCTCAACTATTGCGGCGTGGGCCCGGAGCTGATCCGGTTCACCGTCGACCGCAGCCCCCACAAGCAGGGGCGCTACCTGCCCGGCGTGCAGATCCCGATCTTCGCCCCCGAGCGCATCCTCGAGACGAGGCCGGACTACGTCTTTATTCTGCCCTGGAACCTCAAGGACGAGATCATCGACCAGATGCGAGCGGTGCGCGACTGGGGTGGCCGGTTCGTCGTGCCGATACCGCGGCTGCAGGTCTGCTGATGCTGTTCACCGAACTGGCGCTGCCGGGGGCATTCATCGTCGCCCCGGAGCGCCGGGTGGACGCGCGCGGCTATTTCGCACGGACCTTCTGCCGCGACGAATTCGCCGCCCATGGGCTGACGGGCGATTTCGTGCAGTGCAACACGTCGTACAATACGCGCCGCGGCACCTTGCGCGGCATGCATTTCCAACGCCCGCCGCACGAGGAGGCCAAGCTGGTCCGCTGCACGCGGGGCGCCGTCCTGGACGTCGTGCTCGACCTGCGGCCGACTGCGGCAACCTTTCGCTGTTGGCGGGCGGTAGAACTGACCGTCGCCAATGGACTGGCACTCTTTATTCCCGTCGGCTTTGCGCACGGGTTCCAGACTCTGACCGACGATGCGGAAGTGTTCTATCTGATGACGGAACGTCATGATCCCGGGTCGGCTGGCGGTGTTCGCTGGGATGACCCAGCATTCGGCATCGACTGGCCGATCCGACCGCCGATCCTGTCCGGGAGGGACGCTTCGTATGGCGACTTTCCTGTGACGGAGAAGGTGCAATTGCCGGCGGTATTTTGAATGCCGTCAATTATAGCTTGACCTACCTGCCGCTAAACCGGCACAATGACGTAGTCGAAATAAAGGACGGCGGGGGAAATCATGTCTCTGGCGGTCATCCGACCTTACGCATCGGCACCAAATAATCCTGCGGGGGCAGAGACCGTCGCGTCCGCAGGCGCGCGCAGAGCATCGAGCCTCGCTGCTGACAGAGAGCGACCGCCGAATAGATCGCTGGCGACCGATCCGCTCGGCGACACCAACCCTGCCCGTGGCTTCGTGAACGGGGTCTTGCTGGCCGTGCCGCTATGGAGCGTGATCGGTTTGCTGATTTGGTCGTTCCTGAAGTGACGCGAAGTTCACGAGGAATCGCAGCCATTTCACAATCTCCCACGCCTTGACCCGGCGCGAGCACCGTGCGATGGGCGCGACATGGCCGCGATTACCCGGATCGTGACGAGAACCACCAGCATCCCAATCGGCGGGATGCCGGGTAGCCGTGCGCGCTGATCCAGCAGCGTAGCCCACAACCAGCAAGCCCCGCCGGCAACGGACGGGGCTTTTTGATATCCCGCTTGCTCCCGTCCGACGGCAAGATGAACGGAGAGTTTGGACAATGACCCAGAACATCTATGACAACGACGAGTTCTTCGCCGGTTACAGCCGGCTGCCCCGCTCCGTCGGGGGTCTGGACGGCGCTCCGGAATGGCCGGCGCTGCAGGCATTGCTGCCGGATCTGCCCGGGCGAAACGTGCTGGACCTCGGCTGTGGCTTCGGCTGGTTCTGCCGCTGGGCGAGCGAGAACGGCGCGGCGCAGGTCCTGGGCATCGATGTCTCCGAGAAGATGCTGGCGCAGGCCAGGGCAACGACATCCGACACGGGAATCACCTACACCAGGGCCGATATGGAACGGCTCGAATTGCCCCCGGCAGCATTCGACCTCGTCTACAGTTCGCTGGCCCTGCACTACATCGCGAACCTGGACGGCCTGCTGTCGCAGGTGCGCCGGTCGCTCGTCCGGGGCGGCAGTCTGGTCTTCTCGGTCGAGCATCCGATCTACACGGCGCCAGCCGATCCGAACTGGCTCGTCGATGCCGCGGGCCGCAAGGTCTGGCCCGTCGACCGCTATCTGGATGAGGGGCCTCGTTCCACCGATTGGCTCGCCAAGGGCGTGATCAAGCAGCACCGGACGCTTACGACCTATGTCAATTTGCTGCTGCGGTTAGGCTTCGCACTGTCGCACGTCGAGGAGTGGGGTCCGACCGAGGAGCAGATAGCGTCACGGCCCGTGCTCGCCGACGAGCGTCAGCGTCCGCCATTCCTTCTGGTGGCCGCGACGACCGGAAATGCGAACGAATGTCGGCTGTCGTGATGGGTATCGCTCCGCTCCACCCATCCTACGTCCGTGCCGCTGCGTAGCAGCCCATATTCTGCAGGATGGGTGGGGCGCAGCGCTCCGACGATGCTCTAGACGATCTCGTCGGCCGAAACCTTGAAGCCGGTCAGCGTGTTCGGTCCAAACGTGGTCGCGATCGCCACATCCGCTGCATCGCGGCCGCGAGCCATCAGAACGCGTCCGATCCGCGGCGTGTTGAAGCGGGCATCGAAGATGTGCCACGCGCCACCCAGATAAGCCTCGAACCAGCCGGAAAAATCCATCGGCGCATCCATCGCCGGGATGCCGATATCGCCCAGATAGCCGGTGCAATAGCGCGCCGGTATGTTCATGCAGCGGCAGAACGTGACCGCCAGATGGGCGAAGTCCCGGCACACCCCGGAGCGCTCCTGATAGGCCTCCCAGGCGGTCTTGGTCGGGCGCGCGTGCTCGTAGCCGAATGTGAGGTGGTTGTGGACGAAGTCGCAGATGGCCTGCACGCGTCCCCATCCGGGAGGGCTTCCCGCGAACAGGCTCCAGGCGATCTCCGACAAATGGTCCGTCTCGCAATATCGGCTGCCGAGCAGGAACAGCAGCGTTTCTTCCGGCAGGTCCTGCACCGCGTGCTGGGCAGCATTGGGCCAGACCGGATCGGGGCGGCCGGTGTCGTTGACGATGGCGTGGCTCGACAGGTGGATCTGCCCGGCAGGGGCGACGATCCGGCTGATCCAGTTGCCGAACGAGTCGCGATAGCCCGTGACCGGCACGGATGGAACGGTGACGAGGTTGTCCGGCACCACGAGATCCGAGGCGCGCGAATAGTGGATGTGAACCGTCAGCAGCATCGGCGTCGACTGCGGCACCTCGTAGATGAGTTCGTAGCCAACGCCAATCTGCATGATCAATCTCCTTGCCGGATCAGGCCGGTTCCGAGGCGACTTCCTCGTTGGGCTCGGTTGGCTGCCGTTCGGCCTTAATCTCCACTTCGACGGTCATGCCGAGGAAAGCGTCCGACGCCCCGGTGAAGCTGCCGCTGAGCGGGATGGCCTGCGTGGGATCACGGGCGACCGCGACGCGGATCAGATTGCGTCCGCCGACCAGCGCATTGGTCGGATCGAATTCGACCCAGCCGCCGCCCGGCAGATAGATATGCGCCCAGGCATGCGTCGCACCGCCGCCGACAAGGCTCTGATCGCCGTTACCCACCCGATCCTCGTCGTAGAGATATCCCGACACGAAGCGCGCGGCGAAGCCCAGGCTGCGGACGGCCTCCATCAGGAACAGCGCAAAATCCCGGCAGGTTCCGCTGCCGGATTGCAGCGTGACGAGTGGGTCCTGCGTGCCCATCTCGTCGCGCGGATTGTAGCGGAATTCCGTGGGCACCGCCTTCACCATCGCGAGCAGTATGCCCATCGTATCGGCATCTTTCTGGGCCGCGACGAAGCGGCGCGCCCAGGCATCGATCTTGTGCTCGGGATCGGGATAGTGCCGCTCCACGGTGCGGCCGATATCGGGGATCTCCAGCGCGTCGTAGCTGAACGGATAGCGGCGGGCGTACGCTTCCAGCGTCACCGACTCCTCGGGCAGCGGGAAATGTTCGGCGCGGAAGGACGAGACGACGAGCAGCTCGTTCCCAGGCTCCGTGAAGTCGGCGAGCGCAACGGAGTTGCCGAAAACGTCATGCAGCCAGCGCACCGACGCAGCCGGTGAAATGGTCAGTGCGGTGTCGATCAGGCGCAGGTCGTGGCTGTCGCGCGGACGCATCATCATCCGATGCGGGCCGAAGCTGACCCGCTTGGCATAGCTGTACCGGGTGCGGTGAAGGACGCTCAGGATGGTCATGGGAACCATAGCAACTCGCTTTGGCGGTTTCGGCTCCATCACGTATGCGCGGGCAGTCGGTTTGTCATCCGGGCGCCGCCGCTTCCTCGAGCACGACCTCGACCGAGAGAATCTGCTCGCCGCCGCCCAGAATGACCCCGCGCAGCGGCGTAATGTCGCCGAAGTCGCGACCCCAGCCCAGCACGACATGCTCGTCCTGCACGACGATGCCGTTGGTGGGATCGAGATCGAGCCAGCCATGCTCCGGCCCAAGCCACGCGCCGACCCACGCATGCGACTGGTCGGCGCCGAGGCGGGGCTTCCCGCTGCGTGACGGGCGGGTGCGGATGTAGCCGGAGACGTAGCGTGCCGGCAGGCCGAACCCGCGCAGCGCGCTGATCATCAGGTGGGTGAAGTCCTGGCATACGCCTTGGCGCCGCCGCAGCACGTCGCCGATCGGCGTGCTCGTGGTCGTCACTCCGGCGCGAAATGTGAATTCCCGCCGGATCCGCGTCGTTCAGATCGAGCAGCGCCGCCAGCACCGGACGGCCGGGCGGGAAGCACGGCGCCGCATAGGCCCTGGCGTCAGCGTCGGCCGGGGCGCGCGGACTGTCGAACAGGAACTCGGCCGCCTGCCACGCCGCGGGGCCGGCTTCCCATGCGCGTTCCGCAACGGTCTCCCATGGCGGGGTCGCAGCAGGATCGGGCGGCGGAGGAAAACCCACATCGACGGTGGCTTCGGCCATCACCTGGAACGCCGCGTGGGCGACATCGAGGAACAGCCAGGTCACCTCGTTGCCGAAATGGTCAGCACCGTCGCGCCGCCACGACACCGCCGGTGCGGCGTGCACGCCGGCCCGCAGGATGCGCTGATGCGGCAGCGGCCGCGGGCGAAGATGTGCGAGATGCGCGCCGAGGTCGACCGGCGACTGGTAGTCGTAGCGGGTCATGTGCCGCACGCGGTAGATCATGCGGCGCCGCGCATCGGTCGAACGGGCGCCTCGATGCCGACCGTGCGGGCGGTCGGCAGCAGCGTGAAGTAGCGGCGCGACACGCGGTCCGACAGCTCCGCCACCGCGTCGCGCAGCGCACGCAGCCGCGCCGGCAGGAACAGCGCGGCCACCGACTGGTCGGCGGCTTCGCTGACCATGCGGACCATGGACTGCGGCTCCTCGTGCAGCGCTGCGGCAGCGGCGGCCAACGAGTTGTCCGCGCCGCTGGCGATCTCGCTCAGCAGCGCGCGCATGGCGGCGAGCTGAAACACCAGGCCGCGCGGGTTGCCGTCGTCGGCCAGCATGAGGTCCAGCGCCGGCGCAGGCTGCAGCACTGCCAGATAGCGGCTGCGATAGGTGATCGACGAATCGCACAATTCCAGCGCCAGGCGCAGGCCGTGCTCCACGCGTGCCGGCTGTTGCGCTACTCCCGGGAATTCCAGCGCGCAGGCGAGCTGATCGGCCACCGCCTGGGCGCGCTCCACCCGCCGCCCCAGGTCAAGGAACAGCCTGCCGCCGCCCCGCACCATGTTCTCGGCTGCCAGTCCGGACAGGGTCGCCGAGAAAGCCAGGACATGCGACATCGCCTGGAACGTCGCGTCCAGCGCCTGCCCCTCATGGCGGGTGTCGATGTGGCCGAGCGCATCCTCGACCTCGCGCAGGCCGCGCGCGGTGACGGCGTGCATCTCGCCGGTCACCTGGTCGCGCAACAGGCCGGTCACGCGCGAGACCCGGCCGAGCATGGCATGGATCGCGCCCCAACTACCGGCGGCGCGCAGCAGCGCCTGGCCGAGCTCGGCGGAGCCAAGTCCGGCGATCGCCTCGGCGTTGAGCAGCCCGGCCTGGGTCAGGCAGTCGATCAGCACCTCCAGCTCCGCCAGCTCGTGCGGCGTCGGCGCCGGTCGGCTGACGCGGCCAATGGCGATCAGCAGCAGGCGCGCCGCCCCTTCCAGCCGCTCCAGATAGCGCCCGAGCCAGAAGAAATCGTCGGCCACCCGGCTGGGCATGTCGCCGGCTGGGCGGCGGATCGCCAAGGGCGGCGTCCGGCTCGAAGGCGATCCCTCGATCACGGCGGGATTCTCGGCCAGGACCCAGACATCCTTGGCGAGCACCTGCCCGGCACTGGGCCACGCCTGCGCGCCGTCATGCAGCACGCAGCCGAGGCCGCCCTGCATCGCGTGCCAGCCAGTTCGATCGCGGACCAGGAACATGCGGACCAGCACGGGGCGCGGTACCAGCGCGTCGCCGTCGAGGCAGGGGGCCACCGAGGGCGCGAGGATCGCGCTCGCCGCAAAGCGCCAGGGGGCGGCGGCCAACTGGTCGAGCACGGCGCGCCGGTTCGTCTCGGTTGTCGACGCCAGCGAGACCGACGGGAGCGCGCCTTCGAACGCTGGGCGAAAGCGCCAGTCGATCGGGCTGCGCAGGACCGCGTCGCGTGCGGCGGCATCGCCCAGCCAGACGGTCGGCACGCTGGGCAGCGCAAGATCCTCGCCGAGCAGCCGTCGCGCGAGGTCCGGCAGGAAGGCCGCCAGCGCCGGGGCTTCGGCCAGGCCGCTGCCCGGACTGTTGACGATGCGCACATGACCGCGCGCCGCGGCGAACAGTCCCGGCACGCCAAGGCCATCGGGCTCCAGTTCAAGCGGATCGACCGACCGGCCGTCGACCCCGCGCAGGAGGACGCCGATCGGCTGCAGTCCGCGTAACGTCTTCAGGAACAGGCCGCCGTCGCGCGCGGTGAGATCGCCCCCTTCGACCAGCGCGCAGGACAGCTCGCGTGCCAGCAGAACATGCCCGTACCAGGCGGGGTCGGCGTGGCCCGGCGTCAACAGCGCCGCCCGTCCGGGGGCGCCGGTGCCCGTCGGCGCGACAAGCTGCATCATGTCCATACAGGCATCGACGAACGGATCGATGTGGCAGAGCAATTGCGATGCGAACAGTTCCGGCAGCACGCGGCCGAGCCGCCTGCGGTTCTGCAGCGCGTGCGCAAGGCCGTCGGCGAGGCCGGTGCGATCCGCCAGCACATGCCAGGCGCCGTCGGGTGCGCGCATCAGGTCGGCGGCATAGAACTGGAGCAGGTCTGCCGGCGCATCCGCCGCGACGGCACGGCACGGCCGAAGGAAGGCGGGATTGGCATAGACGAGTGCCGGAGGCAGCGCACCATCGGCGAGCAGGCGCTGCGGCCCATAGATGTCGGCGAGCACCGCCGCGAGCAGCCGCGCGCGCTGCGCCAGGCCCGCATCTAACGCGGTGAATTCCGACTGGGGCAGTGGCAGGGGGATCGGATCGAAGCGCCACGGATCGGACGGCGAGCCAGGCAGCAGGCTGGCGACGCCCTCTTCCTCCATGACGCGGTCGAGGCGCCGCGCGCGTTCGGCAAGGACGGGGTGGCCAAGTCCGGCAAGCACGCCCAGCAGGCTGCGCCATTGCGGGCGCAGTCCGCCCTTGCCATCCACCATCTCGTCGCGCGCCGTGCGGGACGTTCCGACAACGCCAGCCCTTGAAGATGGTCGATTGTCGTGGCTTTCCATGGCTTCCCGTTGTCAGAGGCGCAGTGAGAGGCTTCTTGCGGAGTGGGGGACAGACCCTAGCGGTTCGTGTCGGTCCTTCCAACGCCGATCCGTCGCACGATCATTCAGAGTCGCCCCCTATGCGGACCGGTCAAACGGCGCGGCGCAGGGTCAGCGTACGGCTCTGGCGCAACCGGCACGATCCGATCGAGTATGTTGACGTGCTGGACAGCAAAGGGCTCTCCAATGGGCGGGGTTGAGGCCGCGGAAGAGCTGTTCGTGGGTCGCCATTTCAACGGCTGGCTCATCTTTTTGCGCGTGCGCTGGTATCTGCAGTTCAAACTGAGCCTGCGAGACCTGGTGGAGATGATGGCCGAGCGGGGTCTGTCGATGGCGCATACGACCATGATGCGGTGGGTGCAGCGCTACGCACCGGAATTCGAGAAACGCTGGGGCGATTTGCCCTGGCAGTTGGCCGCTTGTGGCGTCTCGACGAGGTCCCATGAGATCGAGTACGCCAACGGGCTGCCTGCGGCAGTGCAGAATGAATAGCGCGATTACGCCTGGGCGCAGCAGACAGAAGCGGGTCTTGGGATATCGTTCGCATCGACGCGCCTCGGTTCGGGCGGACCGAGATCCGTCGACTGCCGGAGTTCGAAATGCGATATTCAGCTACAACTGGAAGCCACAAAGTCGCTCCAGGCTGCGACTGATCGGCAGACGGCCATCACGCGGTGGATCTCCGCGGGCATGCCATGCAGCTACACTGTGGTGCCGGGGCAGGACCCGCTGGCGACGAGCGTCTCGGTCATGCACATCTATCTGACCTGCAATAAGCGACCATGTTACGCCTCGAAAGGGGGTCTTTATTCGGCAGTCGGTAAACAAGTGACATTCGGCGCCATGAAGAACGAATTAAGAGTTTGTGCGGCGCGAAGCCGCCGCAGAAGCTCCGTTGGACGAACGCGGGGCGTTGGGCGGCGATTGGCGCTATGGGGATTTCACCAGGGACGCTCGGAGCGTGGGCTGATAATCGCGGCTCGGCGTGCCTGGTCTGGATAGTCCGACCGCTGTATCGCGGTCGGGAGTGGCGCTTTCAAGACGATCGGCAACGTCATCTGGAGCAAGGTTGGGCCGTCGGTTGCGTTGGAGACAGGTGATCTCCGTGGCGTTCCGAGGCACGCAGCGGCAAGACCGGACGATGGCGGCGGAGGCATCCGTGCCGATCATGGCGCCATGGCCTGTTGCGGCGTGTGCGGCCCGAGCGTGCGGATGAAGACCAGCCGCCCCTGATGACAGTGCGGACAAATCCGTGGCTCGATCGGTGGCATTGGCTCCGCGTCAGAGTACTCGCGTGACGGGAGGACAAGCTCCGGTGGTGGGCCGGGCTCGGGCGGCGCCTGCAATTGCAGCATCTGCCGCACCCGGGTGGCGTTGTGGCGTTGCGCGGGATGCCACAGGCCGAAGTAGCGGACCTTGTGGAACCCGCGCGGCAGCACGTGCTGGAGGAAGCGGCGCATGAATTCGTCGCCGCTCAGTCGGCAGGTTCGCGGTCGGCCGGTCTTGCGTTCCTTGTATTGGATGGTGACCGTTTGGTCGTCGAGATCGACGATCCGGGCGTTGGTGAGAGCGACGCGAAAGACGTAGCGGGCGAGGTAGTCGAGCACCGCCTGTTCGCCGGTGCCCCAGGCGGTGACGTGGAGGATCCATGGTATGCGCCACACCGCGTCGGGGATGACGAGGTCAGGGCACTTTCGCCGCAGCAGCGCGCGGAACTTGCCGCGCACCAGTTTGGCGAGAGCCTTGATGGGTACCAGGAATTTACGGCGCGCCGGATGCCAGGTGGTGGCGTCCTCGGAGATGCCGCCGCCACTGACCAGGCAATGAACATGCGGGTGCAAGCTCAGCTGCTGCGTCCAGGTGTGCAGCACGGCGAGCACGGCGACGGTGCCGCCGACGTAACGCGGATCGCGGGCGAGTTCGATGATCGCCGCAGCGCAGGCCTGCATCAGCACGCCATAGCCGTCGCGCTGATTGGCCCGCAGCACCGCGCGCAACTCGGCCGGCACGGTGATGGTGATGTGGAAGTACGGCACCGGCAGCAGCTCCGCCTGACGACGTTCGAGCCACTCCTGGGTCTGTGCGGTGTGGCACTTGGGGCAGCTGCGATTGCCGCAGGAATGGTAGGAGAACACCTCGGTGTTGCACGCCTCGCAGTGCCAGACCTGGCCGCCGAGCGCCGCGGTGCGGCAGTCGAGAATGTCCTCGATGGCGCGCCGATGCGAGGGCAGCATCGACGCGCCGTGCGCCGAGAGGTAGTCCGCCGCGAAGCGGCGGAACACGTCGGCGACCTCGATCATGACCGCGCCTCAGAGGCCGGTCATCAGCCGATCGAGCAGACTGTGCAGCGACGCCCGGGTGGGCGTGGTCAGGTGAGTGTAGATGGCAGTGGTGGCGATGCTGGCATGGCCGAGCAGGATCTGTACGATCCGGGTGTCGACGCCGTTCTCGATCAGCCGCGTCGCGTAGGAATGGCGCAGAGCGTGTGGGGTTACCCCGCGCTGGATGCCTGCCGCGGCGGCGGCGGCGGCGAAGGTACGCGACAGCACGCGGTTATTGAGCGGCGCGTCACCGGAGTGGTTGGGGAACAGCCAGCGGCGATTGTGATGGCGCCGCCACAGGTGGCCCAGCTCGTCGAGAACCGGCTGTGGCAGCGGCACCAGCCGCTCCTTGTCGCCCTTGCCGACGATACGCAACACCTGGTTGGCCCGGTCGACGGCGCCAATTTCCAGCGTAGTGGCTTCGCTGATGCGCAGACCACAGGCATACATGACGGCGAGGCAGGTCTTGTGGGTCGGGTTGCGGATACCGCTGAGCAGGCGACGGACCTGATCATCCGATAGCGCGTCAGGCAGCCGCTTCTGCCGTGGCGAGGCGATCCTTTTTTCCCCCGAACAGCTCCCAGCCACGGCCGAGCGTGTGTTGGTAGAAGAAACGTAGGCCGTAATGACCGATCTGGAAGGTGCCGCGTGCCACGCCTCGCTGGCGCAGGCCGAGCAGGTAGTTCCGCACCTCTTCTTCGCTGAGCAGATCGGGCGAGCGGTGGTAATGCGCAGCCAGCCGGCGCACCGCCTGGACGTAGACCTTCCGCGTTCCTTCAGCCAATCCGGCCAGGATCATGTCATCGATCATCCGCGCACGCTGTGGCGACATGGGGGTCTCCTTTCGTTGATGTTCCGGCGGGCTGCCTCACGCCCGCCGACGCGAAAGGATACTCCTGCCTGTCAGCTATCCACGCCGCGGTAGCTATACGCCTCTCTCGGCGAAGCCGTTCCGTCCAACTACCGGACATGCCGGGCCATGTTTTGCATGGTGCTGATTTCACGCACGCACGATCTCGGCGACTGCGGCGTCCGCCGCATTTGGCGGCGCTTCAGTGCATGACGTCGCCGCCGTTGGGCGAAAGGCAGGCGCCGACATAGAAGCCGCCCTCCGGCCCGGCCAGCAGCAGCGCCGTCGCGGCGATCTCCTCCGGCCGGCCGAACCGTCCGACCGGCAGCGCCGCCTTGAACGCGGCACGGTCGGCCTCGGTCATCGATGCCGTCAGGTCGGTGTCGATCGGCCCAGGGGCGATCGCGTTCACCCGGACCCCTTTCGGCGCCGCTTCCCAGCACAGCGCCCGCGTGAACCCGATGATCGCCGCCTTGGCCGCCGAATAGGGCGCCGAGTTCACAGCGCCCTTGAAGCCACGCTGCGAGGCGACATTGATGATGCAGCCGCGACCGCGCGCGACCATCGCCGGAAAGACCGCCTGTGCCATGAAGAACATGCCCTTCATGTGCACGTCCATGATGCGGTCGTAGTCCGCCTCTGTGTAGTCCTCGAACCTTTTGCGGATGTTCATGCCGGCGTTGTTGAACAGGATGTCGATCGGCCCCAGCGCGGCGGCGGCCTCCTGCGCAAACGCCCGGCTCGCAGCAATGTCCACGACATCCACCGAACGGTGCAGTGCACGCCGCCCCAGGGCGCGTATTTCATTCGCCGTCTCCTCGGCCTTTGCACCGTCGTCCAGATGGCAGAATGCAATGTCCGCACCTTCCGCCGCGAACGCGAGCGCCGTGGCGCGTCCGATGCCGCGCGAGCCGCCGGTGACGAGCGCCACCTGATCCTGCAGTTTCATGTCGCGGTTCCCCTTGGTTTGGCGCCATGTTGAACCGCTGGAGGCTTTCGACCAAGGCTCCGTCCATCTGGACAATGCAGGCTAGTTGCGCTATCAATTTCGATAGCGACTTGGATAGCCAGCTCGATGGCACAGGTTCTGGTCAGAAACTTGGACGAACAGGTGGTTGCCGCCTTGCGGCGCAAGGCGGAGCTGCACGGGCGTTCATTGGAGCAGGAGTTGCGTGTGGCCCTGACCGCGGCGGCAAGCCTCACCAATGAAGAGCGCGTCGCTCTGGCGCGGCGTATTCGCAGCCTGACACCTGCGAAGGTGAAACAAACCGACAGCACCGAACTGATCCGACAGGATCGCGACACGCGGTGATGCTGGTCGTTGACGCGAGTGTTGCCTGCAAATGGTTCGTCGCCGAGGCCAATGCCCAGGATGCGGAGGCGTTGCTCGCCAGCGGGTCGTTACTGCTGGCCCCGGACCTCATCGTTCCGGAAGTTTGCAACGTCGCCTGCCTGAAGCTGCGCCGAGGTGAAATAGTTTCGGAGCAGGCAGCGGCGATGGTGGAGGGTCTGCCCGACCTGTTCGACGAACTGGTGCCTTCGGTGCAGCTTGCCGCACGTGCATTTGCCATCGCCAGCACTCTGGCGCACCCGGCCTATGATTGCTTCTACCTTGCACTCGCGGAAATTCGCGGCGTGCGTCTGGTATCGGCCGATCACAGGCTGCCCGGCCGGTTGGGATCGACGCCATGGGCGTCTCTGCTAGTCATCCTCGGCGATGGAACGATCGCACTGCCATAGGGCTGCACTTTGCCGCCACCGATTGACCGCCGGTGTGTCGCACCCCACGCTGCGCCGCACGCAAAGGGAGAACTACGATGGACGGCACGCTCCAGGCTACAGCCGAACAGTTGTTCTGGTCGCGCGCCAAGCGGCACATGCTGCAGTTCGGCGGCGCGTTCGTGCCGTTTGCGCCGGTGCGCGCCGAGGGAAGCTTCGTCTACGACGCACTGGGGAGGCGTGTACTGGACTTCACCTCGGGCCAGATGAGCGCGATCCTTGGCCATTGCCATCCCGAGATCGTCGCCACGCTGCGCGACGCGGCGGGACGGCTGGACCACCTGTTCTCATCGATGCTGTCGCCGCCGGTGGTGGACCTTGCCGAGGCGCTGGCGCGGCTGTTGCCGGGCCTGCCGAAGGTGATGCTGCTCTCCACTGGCGGCGAGGCGAACGAGGCGGCGATCAAGATCGCCAAGCTGGTGACCGGCGGCTGGGAGGTGGTCGGCTTCGCACAATCCTGGCACGGCATGACCGGCGGCGCGGCGTCCGCCACCTACAAGGCCGGGAGACGCGGCTACGGCCCGGCCGCGGCTGGCTCCTTCGCCATCCCAGCGCCCGATGCGTTCCGGCCCCGCTTCCCCGGCGTCGCTTGGCAGGCCGAACTGGACGATGCGTTCGCGCTGATCGACCGGCAGAGCACCGGCAACCTCGCCGCGTTCATCGCCGAGCCGATCCTGTCGAGCGGCGGCATCATCGAACTGCCCGACGGCTACCTGCGTGCGCTGCACGCCGAATGCGTCGCGCGCGGCATGAAGCTGATCATCGATGAGGCGCAGACCGGTCTTGGACGCACCGGCCTGATGTTCGCCTGCGAGCGTGACGGCGTGGTGCCGGACGTATTGGTGCTGTCGAAGACGTTGGGCGCCGGCCTGCCGCTGTCGGCAGTGATGACGACCGACGCGATCAGTGATGCCTGCGACGAGCGCGGATTCCTGTTCTACACCACGCATGTGAACGATCCGCTGCCGGCTGCCGTGGGGCTGAAGGTGCTGGAGATCGTGCAACGCGATGCTCTGGCGCCGCGCGCCGCGACGATGGGCGCGCGGCTGAAGCGCGGATTGCAGGCGCTGCAGGCGCGCCATGAGTGGATCGGCGATGTGCGTGGCCGCGGATTGTTGCTCGGCATGGAGTTCATCGACGAACAGGGCGGGCAGAAGCGGACCGCGGCGACATTGTCGGACGCGGTGACCGATCGGGCACTGGAACTCGGGCTCAGCGCCAATATCGTGCGCGCCGGCGCATCCGGCGGCGTGATGCGCATCGCGCCGCCGCTGACGGTGTCGGAAGCGGAGATCGACCTGGGGCTGGAACTGCTGGGCGCGGCGCTGCGCGACGTGGCGTAGGATACGGCGTTAGCCGGCGAGCGCGCACTTTGCGACACTGGCGAGATAGCTCGCCGCCGCCGGCAGGATCGCGTCGTTGTAGTCGTAGCTCGAATTGTGCAGCCCGCGTCCGCCCTCGGCGGGACCGTTGCCGATCCACACGAACGCGCCGGGACGCTGCTGCAGATACCAGGCGAAATCCTCGCCGGTCATCGCGGGCGCCATGTTGCGCCGCAGCGGCAGGCCGGCGGCCACCACCGCATCGGCTGCCAGATCGCGCTCGGCCGGTGCGTTCACCGTGACCGGATTGCCGCGGCGCAGCGCCACCTCGATCTGCACGTCGCAGCTCAGCGCCACGCCGGCGCAGACGCGGCGCACCGCTTCCTCCACGTGATCGCAGGTCTCGTCGCGCAGCGTGCGCATGGTGCCGCGCAGCACGGCCTCGCCGGGGATTTGATTCGCCGCGGTCCCCGCCTCGATCGTGGCGACCGAGATCACCACGGCATCCAGCGGATCGACATTGCGCGACACGATCGTTTGCAATCCGAGCAGCAGATGCGCCGAGGCCACCACCGGATCGCGCGTCAGGTGAGGCAGCGCGGCGTGGCCGGAGACGCCCTTCACGCGGAACTCGATCCGTCCGCCGGATGCCATCACCGCGGAATCGTGCACCGCGACGGTGCCAGCATCGAGGCCGGGCCAGTTGTGGTAGCCGAAGATCCGCTCCATCGGGAAGCGCTCGAACAGGCCGTCGGCGATCATGCTCTTCGCCCCGCCGCCGCCCTCCTCGGCGGGCTGGAACACCAGATGCACTGTGCCGGTCCAGGACATGTCCTGGGCCAGCAGCGCGGCGGCTCCGAGCAACGACGTGGTGTGCCCGTCATGGCCGCACGCATGCATCACGCCCGGATTGCCCGACGCATAAGGCAGCCCGGTGGTCTCGGTGATCGGCAGCGCGTCCATGTCGGCGCGCAGCCCGACGCTGCGGTTGGACGCCCCGCGGCTCAATGTCGCCACAACGCCGTGGCCGCCCACGCCGGCGACGAACGGAACGCCGAGTTCATGCAGCCTGGCGCAGACGAAGGCGGCGGTCGCGTGCTCGTGGAGCGTCAGTTCGGGATGTGCGTGGAGGTGACGGCGCCAGCCGGTCAGCGTCTCGGCGAGTGTCCTGTCCATGGTCGATCCAACCCAGAGCTATACCGCCGGGTAGCCGGTCCCACTCGCCGGTGCAACCGTTGACACCGAACCCGGCCGACATTGCTCGGTCGAGCAAGGGCGGTATTGGCCGGCGCACGCATCAACGACCACGACCTCCGGCAACTCACTGGCTGATCGCGATCCAGGAAACAGTGGCCTCGAAGACCAGGCTTTCTTCCCACGTTTCGAACAGCAGCTGGAAGCCCTTCAAGTCTACATTGTCGGCGCTGACCCCGATCCGATGTATGTTCGCCTTGGCGTCACCAAGGTCGAACCTCTTCAAGGCAAGCATCACTGCTGGTTGCCTCTTGAACGGCTCGGGAAACGTGATGCGCAGCGGAGCCCTACGGTAGCCGGTATGTCTGGCGTCCCAGAATTTCTCATTATTGGGCTTGGGCAAACTCTCTTCGCCTATCTGGACCTTGATTGACTCCAGCGAGGACAATCGCTTCTCCAGGTAAACGGCGTATGTGATGGCAGCAATGATTGCAGCCACGCCAAGCGAGTTGATTATTTGCAGGACCGTCGGCATTGCATTGCACTCCGGACAGTGGGGTGAGACGGCGTGGCCAAATTACCCGGCGGAAGCGATCGTTGACCGCGCATGGGGCCGTAACTCGAGCTGGATCGCAACCGATCGGCGACAGCCTTGGCCGGGCCATTTGGAGGCGCGGCAGTCCTGGGCGTACACTTCCCGCCAGCCATGCTCATGTGAACCAGGAGGGAACCTATGCAATACAAACGTATCTCCGCCGATTGCCATCTGGACATGCCGTGGATGCCGCCGGACCTGTTCACCTCGGAGGCATCGCGCGAGTTGCGCGACCGCATGCCCTACGTGGCCGACGGGCCCGACGGTCCGCAATGGGTCACCAAGGCCGGCGCCACGTTCGGCCTGAAGAACGGCGTCGGGCCGTCGGGCGCCAAGCTGGTGCCGGGCCAGAACCGCCGGGTTGACATCATGGCCGAGACCGGCCTGTTCGCCGACGGTCAGAAGGACATCCGCCGCGTCAGCGATCCTCACCTGCGCAAGAAGGACATGGAGCGCGACGGCGTTGATGCCGAGGTGATCTTCGGCATCCTGGGCTCCGCGTCGAAGCTGAAGGACCACGAGGCGGCGGCGGAGATGTTCCGGATCTATAATGACTGGCTGAAGGATTTCTGCAGCCACTATCCGGATCGCCATATCGGACTGGCCTGCCTGCCCTATGGCGACATCGACTGGGCCGTGCAGGAGATCCATCGCTGCGCCAAGATGGGTCTGAAGGGGCTGGAGCTGTCGTGCTCGTGGGACATGGAGCCGATGTGGCACCCGTGCTGGGAGCCGCTGTGGCAGGCGGTGAGCGACGTGCAGCTGCCGCTGCATTTCCACACCTTCCCGACCACGCCGCCGCGCGCGCGTGAGATGGCGTCAGGCCAGGTGCGGCGGGCGGCGATGTTCACGGGCGTGTCGGCGTTCCAGATGGGACTGATCCACATCCTGGCGGCGATGATGGGCGCCGGCGTGTTCGAGCGCTATCCGCGCCTGCGCGTGTCGTTCGGCGAGAGCGGCATCGGCTGGATACCGTATGCGCTGGATCGGATGGACTTCGAGTTCGAGGACCGGTTCCGCGATCTGATGAAGCTGAAGCCGTCCGAGTACTGGCAGCGCCAGTGCAAGGCGACGTTCCAGTTCGACCCGATCGGACCGAAGCTGCTCAACGTGAACAATTTGATGACGGTGGACACGCTGATGTGGGGGTCCGACTACCCGCACACGGACGGGATCTGGCCGGAGTCGACGAAGTATATCGAGGAGCAGTTTCAGGGCCTGTCGGCCGAGGACATCCACAAGATCACCTGCGAGAACGCAGCGAAGTTTTATAATCTGACCAACTGAGGGCGGGGCGCGTCACGTCGTGGCCGGGCTTCGTCCCGGCCATGCGGCGAATCGCACCCGGCCCGGTCGCGTCAAACCGGATATACCAGCGACGTCGGCACGATGGTCGAATCGTAGATGCAGAGCCGCTCGGCGAAGCGCAGGATGCCACCGTCATCAACGACTAGGTCCTCGCAGCAGCCGCATAGAAACAGTTCGCTCGGCCGGTTCGGCATTGACTGCAGCAGGGCAAAATCCGCGGTCAGGCGCAGCCCGTCGTCGCCGATCGCGCGCACGCAAACGGCGCTCGTGATTCGGCGTACGGTCCGCGGCGCGTAGAGCGCCGTCTCGCGCAGGGCGACCACCCGATCGCACAGCATGTCGCGGCTCTCGCAGTAGATCAGCGCAACGGGCAGGCCCTGTTCATGGTTCTCGCGCGGGATGACCTTGTAGACGCACGCATCGGTGAAGAGCTCGGGCCAGCGCTCCAGTTCGCCGTCGTTGAGCGCGTTGTCGTAGGCGCAATAGAGATCCGCCAACTGCGCCCGCAGCTCCAATGGCATGGAAAGCCCCGGCACCGCGGCGATCACGGCGCGTCACAGCCCCATGACGGAACGATAGTGTCGGTAGAACCCGCGGATCGCGGTCTCCGTCACCATGTGATCCGCGTTGTCCGTCCCGCGGCCGCCCATCTCGACCACACACGCTTCGTCGTCGTTGCCGTCGATCCCGGCCTGCGACAGCAGCATCGCCTCGCTGTCGTCGAGCGACACGAGTCCGGCCGGCCCCATCAGATTGGCCTGGCGCAGGCGCCGCTGCCGCATCTCGGGCGTGTCGTTGGCATAGCCGAAGAAGGTCCATGCCAGATCGAAGCTGCGGGCATCGAGCGGCACGATCTGACGCATCGCCAGCGTGTTGGATTGCTGCTGCACGATCAGGTTGGGCCACAGCGTCTGCAGGACGACGGTGGCGTCGCCAGGGAATTCGCGTACCGGCTCCAGCAGGCGCGGATCGCGCAGCGTGAAGTTCTGCCTGAATGCGCGCATCTGCGCGGTCGCCTCGTTGGTCTCCTGCGCGCCCCGGCGGCTGACCAGCACGGCATGCCGGCCGGTCTCGTCCATCTCGACCGAGGATTTCTGATCCAGGCGGAACAGCCCGAACGTGACAAGAAACACGTGCAGCAGGCTGGCGTGATACGGATCCTTGATGTTCTCGAACATCAGCTTCCAGTTGCTCGGGATCCGTTGCCGCATGTAGCCGAGCACCACCAGTTCACGGCCGTCGAACACGCGGTCGAAATAGCCCAGCATCCGTTCGCCCAGATAACCCTCCAGCGGCTCGCCCGCGTCGGCGAACCGGGCGAACACCACGCCATGCCGGCGCGCGACGGTGAGGCGCTGCAGACCGTGCGCCTCGGGGGAAAAATCCGCTGGCATGCCGCCCTGGCCGCGATAGCCGCGGCGGAACGGCACGCCGATCAGGTTGCCTCCGAGGTCGTAGGTCCATTGATGATACGGGCAGACCAGCTCCTTGGCAGAGCCACGATTGGCGGTGCAGACCTGCATGCTGCGATGCGCGCAGCGGTTGACCAGCACATTGATGCCGCCGTCCGCATCCCGCACGGCGACGACCTCGCGCGTGCCGAGCTGGCTGCGCTTGAAGTCGCCGGAGTTGGGAATTTCCGCTTCCAGGCAGACATAGAGCCAGTTGTCCGCTCCGAAGATGCGGTCGCTCTCACGCGCGAAGATGTCCGGATCGGTGTAGACCCAGTTCGGCACGCGCGAATTTTCTTCGCCCGGCCATTTGCGGAATCGATATGTCGGCGACGAGTGTGGCCGGAAAGAATCTCCGCGGCTTGCCGGCAGCGTGGCATCGTCCATGGCAACGACCCTCCGCGCGCAGGATGCGCCGGGAGCGTGTCGCCGGCAACGCGGCGCGACGGTCAGGCGGGATCGTGCCCCACCCGAACCAGCATCTTGCCGAAGTTGCGCCCTCCCAGGATGCCGGCGAGCGCGTCGGGGGCGTTGTCCAAGCCCTCGTGCGTGTCCTCGCGGAAAACCAGGCTGCCGTCGGCCACCCAAGGCGCGGCGAGCCTGCGCCACTCGGCGATCTTCTCCGGCTTGTCGGACACGATGAACCCCTGGATCATCACCCGCTTGCCGACGACGAAGCCGAGATTGGGCCCCGGCGGAAATTCCGCCTCGTTGTACTGTGACACCATGCCGCACATCGCCACGCGGGCGAACGGGTTCAGCACGTCGAACACCGCCTCCTGCACCGCGCCGCCGACATTCTCGAAATACGCATCGATGCCGTTCGGGCAGGCCGCCGCTAGCTCGGCCCGCAGATCGAGCGCTCGGTGATCGACGCAGTCGTCGAACCCCAGGCTGTCCTGCACCCACAGACACTTTTCGGGACCGCCTGCCACGCCGACGACGCGCGCGCCGGCACGCTTGGCCAGCTGTCCGGCGACCGAGCCAACAGCACCGGAGGCAGCGGAGATCACAACGGTCTCGCCCTTCTTCGGCTGGCAGATCTCGGTAATGCCGCGATATGCGGTGGCACCCGGCATCCCCAGCACGCCGAGAAACGCGGACAGCGGCGCGCCATGGCGGTCGAGCTTGGTCAGCCGCTCGCCCGGTGTGATGGAGTGCGTCTGCCAGCCACGCGCGCCTACGACCACGTCGCCGGGAACGAGGCGCGGATCGGCCGATGCGATCACCTCGCCCACCGTCTCGCCGGTCATAACGTCACCGGGATTCACCGGCTGCGCGTAGGTCTGCTGCTCGCGCAGTCGCCCGCGCATATAGGGGTCGATTGACAGCCAGATGGTGCGCGTCACCACCTCGCCGGCGCCGGGGCTTGGAACAGCGTCCTCGCGGATGTCGAAGTCCTCGCGGCGCGGGCTGCCGTCCGGGCGGCGCTTCAACACGACCGAACGGCGGATGGTTTCGGTGTTGCTCATGGCTCAGGCCGCCTCCGACCGCAGCACCAGCCGGCCCGTCACCTTGCCGTCGCGCAGGCGCATCAGCGCGTCGTTGGCCTGGTTCTGCGGCACCGTGGCGACCGGCAGCGCGGCCAGCGTCCCGTCCTGCGCGAGTTTCACCAGTTCCCGCAGCTCCTTCGGATTGCCGACATACGTGCCCTGCACGGTCAGCGCGCGGATCGCCATCAGCGGCAGCGGCACGGTGAGTTCGCCGCCGAACAGGCCGACCTGGATCAGTTTTCCCCCCTTGCGCAGCGCATCGAAGGCAAAACGCGCGGTCTGCGTGCCGTTGACCAGGTCGATCACCGCGAGGACAGGCCCGCCGGCTGCCTCGATAATGCGCTTCGTCACGCCGTCGCCGCTGCCGTCCACGACCTTGTGGGCGCCGGCCTTCAGCGCCGCCTCGCGCTTCTCGGCGCTGATGTCGACCACCACGATGTTCTCGTGCTTCAGCGCCTTCAGCACGGCGATCGCATTGAGGCCCAAGCCACCGGCGCCGACCACGACGATGGCCTCGGTGGGCGGGATCGGCATGGCCTTGCGGATCGCCGAATAGACGGTGATGCCCGAACAGGCATAGGTTGCCGCCACCGCTGGGTCGAGCGAGCCGGGATCGACCAGGTGCCGCGGATGCGGCGCGATCACATGCGTGCCGTAGCCGCCATGGGCATACACGCCGAGGCTGCGCGGCGTGAGGCACATGTTGTCCTCCTCCGCCAGGCACTTGTCGCAGGTGCCGCAGCCGAGCCAGGGGAACACGATGCGCAGGTCGCCCACCTTCACACCGTGTGCATCGGGACCCAGCTTGGCGACGCGGCCGACGATTTCGTGGCCCATGGCGAGCGGCAGCACGACACCGCGATCCTTCAGCGACATCCGCTTGCCGCCGCCGATGTCGTAGTAGCCCTCCCAGATGTGCAGGTCGGAGTGACAGACACCGCAATGCGTCACCTCGATCAGCACCTCGGTGCCCTTCGGCTCGGGTGTCGGCAGTTCGAGTTCCTTCAGCGGTGCTCCGTTCTCGACCACGGCCCAGGCGCGCATGGCTCAGTCTCCTGCATTGAATGCGGGAGATGGATAACCTTCGGCGGGGTGGGGTCAAGGGGATTGGTTGAACCGGCGGCCAATTGAGACTAGATACAGTCCCAATTGATCCAGGAGGGTCGGATGCCTACAAGTGCCGCTTCGGTGCCCGAGCTTCTGGGACTCCGCAGGCACCCGTCGCGCCCAGGTTCGCCGCTGGGTCTGATGGGAGAGGTTGAGAAGGGTCTTCCCTTGTCCGCGCTGGACCGCATCGTCCATGCCGTGACGCCTGGCGACAACAGCTTCGCGTACCGTCTGGTCCCGCGCGCCACCCTGGCCCGGCGCCGCACTCAGCCATCGGCGCGTCTAACCCCCGACGAAAGTGCCCGCGTCGCACGACTTGCTACGGTGTGGGCCTTTGCCACGGATGTCTGGGGCAGTGACGAGGCAGCACGCGACTTCCTGTTTCGACCACACATGCTGCTGGACATGCGTCGTCCGATCGATGTGGTACTGGCGAGCGAACTGGGACGACCTCTGGTCGAGAGCATACTTGGTGGCCTGAAATATGGTACTGCCGTGTGACGGCTCAGCGCCTCGATCGCATTCTGACGGCGTTTCGCATTGGCGATCCGCGGGGCGCCTACCCGATCTTCGATGCGACGGGCTCGAAGCTCTCTCCGGGGCGGTGGAACACCTCCGCGAGCCCGGTGATCTATGCCTCGCAGTACTATTCGACCGCCATGCTCGAACAACTCGTTCGTGGCAGCAGCGAGTTGCCGCCAAATCAGCATTTCATCGAGATCACGATCCCCAACGGCGTCGCATATGAGTTCCTCAACCCGGCGCAACTGCCAGGCTGGGACGACGTCGCCCGAATTCCCAGTCAGGCGTATGGCGAAGCCTGGCAGACCGCGCGCCGATCGCTCGTGCTGCTGGTGCCGAGCGTCGTCGCGCGCATGGAACTGAACGTGCTGATCAACCCCGACCATCCCGAGTTCCCGCGCATTACGCACAGCCTGCACCAGCCTGTCTGGTGGGATCGGCGGCTGTTCGACGCGGCAGCCTAGCCCGCTTTCGCCAGCGCCTCCGGGTTGGTAACGCGCACCGGCTTGCCGTCCAGGAACGCCAGCGCGTTCTCCAGGCTCTGCGGATAGAACCCCTGCCAGGTCTCCTGCACGCCGTAGCCCAGATGCGGCGTCATCACCACGTTGGGCGCGGTGCGCAGCAGATGGTTCGCCGGCAGAGGTTCGCGGTCGAACACGTCGAGCGCGGCGACGATGCGGCGCGCCTGCACCGCCTCGATCAGCGCCTTCTCATCCACGATGGGGCCGCGCGACGTATTCACCAGGATTGCGCCCGGCTTCATGCGCGCGATGTCCGCGGCGCCGATCAGGCCACGGGTGCGGTCCGACAGCACGAGATGGATGCTGACCGCATCGGAGCGCGACAGCAGCTCCTCCTTGGGCACCATTGTCGCACCCGCCGCCTGCGCCTTCTCCGGCGTCATGTTCTGGCTCCAGGCCAGCAGGTTCATATTCAGCGCGCGGCAGTAGCGCGCCATGTGCGAACCGAGCCGGCCGAGCCCGATCACGCCCATCGTCTTGCCGGCGAGCGCGTGGCCGACCGGCACGCCCTCCTGGAATTTCCCCGCACGGATATTGGCATCGCCGGCGGGGATGGCGCGCGCCGCGGCGATCAGCAGGCCGAGCGCCAGCTCCGCCGTGGCCGCCTCGCTGTTGCCGCCGCCGGTCGTGCTGCACACCACGACGCCGCGGGCGGTGCACGCGGCGGCGTCGAGCGAGGCGTTGCGTGCGCCGGTCATCCCCAGCATGCGCAGCTTCGGCAGGCGGTCGATCAGCGATGCCGGCAGCGGGGTGCGCTCGCGCATCGACAGCACGATGTCGAAGTCGGCGAGCTGGCGCGCCGCGTCGTCCTCGTTCTCGAATGCCCTGGGGAAGAACACCACGTCGGCGCGCGCCTGCAGCGGCGACCAGTCCGCGCTGGTCCGCGCCACGCCCTGCCAGTCGTCGAGCACCGCAACCTTGGTCATGTCAGTCCACTCCCCATACGTTATGGCCGGGTTCGATACAACTCCGAGACCCACGCGAACCACGGCCAGCGCATCGTCCATGGCGACAAGGCGTTTGTCGAGAAGCCGGACGGCAACGCGATTCATGCTCCTGCCGATCGGGCAGCGATGCGACGATCATCGCGGCCAACAGAGGAGGCGACAGCCCGGCGCCGTCGGAGATGGAAGTGGCCGGCATGGGGTGAGGGCGGGGATGCCCCCGCCCTCGTGGCATCAGGGATTGCAGGCCAGCTTGGTGGAATTGTCCGGCTCGGCGCCGCTATCGGCGGCCGCGGCGTCACCAGTGGGCGATGTACAGAGCGGACCCAGATTGGCCGGCGGAACAGGCAGTGAAATCATGGCCAGCGGACCGGCCTTGTGTTCGCCGTTGAATGGGGTCGGTTTGGAGACATCGAAGCCACACATCGCGGCATCGTTCGGATCGTTGAACCAGAAGCCAACGTGGAACGTGTTGGTGGGCTTCAGCACCGTGGTCGGACCTGTTGTTCCGGCGGAGGCCATGGGAGTCGCCACTGGATCGGCATCGAAACCGAAGATCTGATCCAGCAAGATCGTCCTGATCAGAACCTTGGCGTTGCCATCGTCATCGGCGTTCACATCGGTCTGGTACCACGCCAAGCCAAAGCCCTTGAATCCCGTGACCGGGTTGCCGTCGGCATCGAGCGATGACCGCTGTACCGTGAACAGGTCAAACTTCAGATTAGGACGCAAACCATGTGCCCGCAAAATCAAAGTATCGTTGAGTTCGCCGCGCTTCACAGTCACATGCGCCGACGGAACGCCGGGCGACAGACATTTGACAATGGCCGGATTCGGCACCACCAGATCGAACCGCACCTCATCGGGCTTGGGAATCTGGGCGTATGCGGCGTGGGCAGCCATAACCATGGCCGCGGCGCCAATCACTTTCAGCATTGTTTCGTTCCCCTCTTTGTGAGTACGGGCTAGCTCCAGAGCGTGTTCACGGTGACTGAAGTCGCGCTGTACCAGTCATGGCCGGGCCTGTCCCGGCATCCGTCGCGCAACCGATGTCGCGGTGATGGCCGGGACAGACCCGGCGATGACGCCAGCCGCGACAATCGAGGTTCCAGTCACCCTGAATCGGCTCTAGTCCGTCAGGTCTTGTGACGACGGATTAACCCTAATCTATCGGCCCTCGCAGGAGAATCGAACTTTGTTCATCTCACAGCATGGTGATTTACATATGTGGCAATAGCCAAAACGATGCCAATGAGCACGGAGTTGACGACAAATATGGCATTTGACAAATATGGCATTTGGATAAACCGAACGGGACCGTCGGGTCCCGTTCGCTCGGTCTTTCAATACTCAATGGTTTCTGCATCACCGGCGCCCATCGAGTTTGCTTCTTCTTTGCCGATTAGAATACGTCGCGAACCGGCCACTGATATCTTGATTCCACCCTAGGTTGCGCGCCGTCGAAAGGATGATGACGATATCATTACCACCATACACTCAGATACCGTACACTCAGATGCAGTCACATCCGTCCGTTTCAGGCGAACGGCGCCACCGATATCGACGGCCAGCGGTCGTCAGATGATGCCCTGCTGCTTCAGGCGCGCTATCTCATCGGTCGACAGACCAAGCCAGCCGCCATAGACCTCGGCGTTGTGCTGGCCCACCGCGGGGCTCGGCACGGTCGGCACGCGCTCCGCACCGTGCAGGCGCAGCGGCGTCGTCGGCACCACGATGCTGCCGAGGTCCGGGTGGTCGATGCGCTCCAGCATGCCGCGGCCGTGCATGTGCGGATCGTTCATCACCTCCGGCACGGTGCGCACCGGCGCGCACGGAATGCGATAGTGCCTGGCAGCAGCGAACACCTCCATTTTGCCCAGGGTCCGCGTCCAGGCAGCGACGATCTCGTCGGTCGCTGCGAGATTCGCCACGCGCGCGGCATTGGTGGCAAAACGTGGATCTGCGGCCAGGTCCTCGCGACCCATCGCCTTCAGCAGGTTCTGCCAGTGGGCCTCGGTGACCACATGGACAGCAACCCACCCGTCCGATGTGGGGAAAGCATTGTACGGCGCGCTGGCAAGAGCGGACTGGCGGTTGCCGGTGCGCGGCGGGATCTCGCCGGTGCGCACATGGTATTCCATGCTGGAGGCGAGCGAGGAGTAAACCGTCTCCTGCATGGCGACCTCCACAAGCTGCCCGATGCCGGTCCGCTCGCGCTGGAACAGTGCCGTGACGACGGCGGCATAGAGATGGATGCCGCCCATAAAATCGACCAGCGTGGGGCCGGCCTTCACCGGTGGGCCGTCGGGAAAGCCTGTGACGCTCATGATCCCGGATTGCGCCTGGATGGTGAAATCCATCGCCAGGTTGTCGCGGTCCGGCCCGGTGATCCCGAAGCCGGATCCGGTGGCATAGACCAGCCGCGGATTGACTTCCCTCAAAACGCTGTAGCCGACGCCAAGGTCGTCCATCGTGCCGGGCGAGAAATTCTCCAGCAGCACGTCGGCGCGCTCCACCATCTGGCGCAGCAGCGCGCGGCCACGTTCGGACTTCAGGTTGAGCGTGATGCCCCGCTTGTTGGAATTCAGCATCGCGACCGGCAAGGTGGCGCTGTGTCCGGGCGCGGCACGGCGACGCCCTGGCTCGCCGTGCAGCGGCTCGATCTTGATCACGTTGGCGCCGGCCTTGGCCATCAGCAGCGTGGCATAGGGGCCTTGGAAGATCTGGCCGAAATCGAGCACAGTGATGCCTGCCAGCGGTGTGTTCATCCGGAGCCTCCAGGGGAGAGGCCGCCAGGATAGGACAATCCTCGCACGAATGGCGACCGGGGAACCTTGCCATGCGACGCCTGCGCATCCTGCGGAAGGCCGACACGCTGGACGCACTTGATCTGCGGATCGAGGCGTTCGACGCACCGTCACGTGGCCCCGACGATCTGCTGGTCGCGGTGCACGCCGCGGGGGTGAACCGCAGCGACGTGGCGGCGGCACTTGGGCGGATGCCGCAGGCCGCCTGGCCGCGGACGCCGGGGCGCGACTGGGCGGGCGTGGTGGTCGAGGGGCCGAACGCGCTGATCGACCAGGAGGTGTTCGGCGCTGGCGGCGACCTCGGCATCAGCCGCGACGGCACCCATGCCAGCCACCTGGTGGTCCATCTCAATGCTGTGGTGGCGAAGCCTGCCGCCATGACATTGGCGGAGGCGGGCGCGGTCGGCGTGCCGTTCGTCACGGCGCTGGAAGGCTTTCATCGTTCCGGCATGCCGGGGCCTGGCGACGTGGTCCTGGTACTGGCAGCCAACGGCATGGTCGGGCAGGCCGCGGTGCAGATTGCCGAGATGCAGGGTGCGCGTGTGTTCGGCGTGACGAGGCGTGCCGAGGCGTTCGCGCACGTGGGATGCGCGGTGCGGATGATCGACGCATCGAGCACGGACGTGGCCGCGACAGTGCGGGAGGAAACCGCCGGCCACGGTGCGGACATCGTCTACAACACGGTGGGCAGCCCCTATTTCGCCGCGGCGAATCAGGCGATGGCCCATGGCGGGCGACAGATCCTGATCTCGACGGTCGCGCGGCCGGTGCCGTTCGACATCTTCGCGTTCTACCGCGGGCGGCACACCTTCGTCGGCATCGACTTGCTGGCGCTCGATGCGTGCGCGTCGGCGGCCCTTCTGCGCGAACTGCTGCCCGGGTTCGCCAGCGGCGCGCTCAGGGCGTTCCCGGTGGCGGAACACGCACTTTATCCACTGGAACGGGCGATGGAGGCGTATCGGGCAGTGCAGGGGATCGCGCGGAATTGGGTCGTGCTGTTGCCGTGATGGTACGCTCCACTTGAATTGCCCCAATGACTTGCCGAACTGGCGCGCATTGTTTCTGTGGCACAACCTCGCCCGCATCGAATCGAAGTCCGCATGAAACCCACAGGCGTCAGATCGGGGGCTGCGCGATACCGATGCTGTGGCGTGATCTGGTGATAGGCTGCGTCAATGGAGCAGCCCGAGGTCGCCGCCTGGACGTCGAGGCCAGCTTTGTAGGATTACGCCCAAAGGACTGCACGTTTCAGCGTCGCTTCAACGCCGAGGTGGCGCGAATGGGGGCTTTTCCGGCGCAAAGCCCCGCATGGGGACAGTGGCAACCGCAAGGAGACGAGACATGGCTCCCAGGATCGGATACCTGCTGCCGACCCGCGAGCAGATCATGGAGGGGCGGCCCGACGCCGCGCCCCTGCTCGACCTGGCGGCGCGCGCGGAATCGCTGGGCTACGATTTCGATCTGGGTCGGCGACTCGCTCTTGGCGCGGCCGCGCCATGAGCCGCTGACTCTGCTGGCCGGTGTGGCCGGCCGGGTCAGGCGGGTCGAACTCGGCACCGCCGTGTTGCTGCCGGCGCTGCGCAATCCCGTGCTGCTGGCGCATCAGGTCGCAACGCTCGACCAGATATCGCAGGGCCGGCTGATCCTCGGCGTAGGTTTCGCCGCGGATGTGCCGAACATCAGGGCCGAGTTCGCAGCCGCCGGCGTGCCGTTCGACCGGCGCATTGGGCGCATGATGGAGGGTCTGCGACTGTGCCGGGCCCTGTGGACCGGCCAGAAGGTCACATGGGAGGGACGGTGGCAGGTGACGGACGGCGTACCTCGCACCGACCCCGTACCGGCCCGGTGGTCCGCCGCTCTGGATCGGCGGCAATCTGCCGGCCAGCCTGGAGCGGGCCGGAAAGCGGTTCGACGGCTGGTTCCCCATCGCCCCCGACGCGGCGACGTTTGGCCGGCAATGGGCGGAGGTGAAGGACATCGCTGCCGCCGCCGGGCGCGATCCTGCTGCGCTGTCGGGTGCGATGTATCTGACGGTCTCGGTGGACGAGGACGCAGGGCGGGCAGAGGCACGGCTGGATGGATTCCTGGAGCAGTATTACGGCCAGCCTGCGCCGATGCTGCGCCGCCGCCAGGCGCATTACGCCGGTTTGGCATCCGGGGTCGCGCCGTGGCTGGAAGGGTACGCGCGGGCCGGGGCGAGCCATCTCGTGCTGCGCTTCGCCGGCGACCACGAGCGGCACCTGGAGGCGCTGGCGGGTGTCAGGGCGGCGATCGGATGGTAGGGCAGGCTTGGAGCAGGTTCGTGGCATCCGGTCGGTTTGAACTTGCTCTTATACTGTTGGGGTGGACGGCCCCGACGGCATCGATGTGCCAGAATGAGGTCGTGTGAATGATCTCAGACAAGGGAGACCGTCCGTGGACCAGGTTAGCCGAATTGGGATGGATACGTCGAAGCACATTTTCCAGCTGCACGGGGTGAGTGCTGACGAAGTGCCGGTTCTGCGTAAGAAACTCCGGCGCAAGGATATGGTGACGTTCTTCGCGAAGCTCGCACCGACGGTGATCGCGATCGAAGCCTGTGGCGCGAGCCATCATTGGGCACGCCTGCTGCAATCGCTCGGGCATTCGGTGAAGTTGATCGCGCCTCAGCTGGTCAAGCCGTATGTCAAGCGCGGCAAGAACGATGCGGCCGATGCGGAAGCGCTTTGCGAGGCAGTGAGCCGGCCAACCATGCGCTTCGTTCCTGTGAAGACGGCTGAGCAGCAAGCGGGCTTGATGATGGTCGGGGTGCGCGACCGGCTGATCCGCAATCGCACGCAGCTGGCCAACGCCATCCGTGGCCATGCCGCCGAGTTCGGCCTGACCGCCGCCAAGGGAATGGCTCACCTGGTTCCGCTGCTCGATCGCATTGAGGCCGATGAAAGTCTGCCAGCGCTGGCTCGAGAGCTCTTTGCCATCCAGGCCAAGGAATATACGCAGCTACAGACGCAAATCGACGAGATCGGCACCAAGCTTATGGCTTGGCATCGGGCCGATGAATGCAGCCAGCGTCTCGTCAAGATCCCTGGCGTCGGCCCCATCGGCGCGGCACTGCTGAGAATGAAGACCCCGGAACCCGAGCTGTTCCGATCGGGCCGTCAGTTCGCGGCCTGGATCGGCTTGACGCCGAAAGATCATTCGACCGCAGGCAAGGTCCGCCTTGGCGTTATCACGCGAGCCGGCGACGAGGCATTGCGCAGCGTGATGGTGGTCGGGGCTACCGCCGTGATCCAGCATGTTCGACGTGGTGGAAGAGCGCCGCACTGGCTTGCCGAGCTTCTCAAGCGCAAGTCGCCAAAGTTGGCTGCTGTAGCGCTGGCCAACAAGACAGCACGCATCGCGTGGAAGATGATGGTAACTGGGGAGACTTACACCGCGAAATCTGTGGCCGGTAGCTCGGCAGGCGCAGCCAGCCACGCCTGACCTGCGGTCATTGGAACGGGGGCGGCTTCCATTGTATTTCGTGACGTAACGCTATGCAGATTCGCTACCCGGCCCGCGACCTTCAACCTCCGGCAAACAGCGGACTTACGAAATTGCGCCTGCCAACCTCAGCGGGCGCAGTTCAGAGATCAGCCAGACACGGGGAGCAAATCAACTGCAACCGTGCTGAGCCGATGCCAGAACATGCAAGATAATGAGCAGATGGTGCGATCAATCGATCCACGACGCGGGACACTCCGATGTAGCCAGTGGCTCTCTATGAGGCCGCTTTACTGTTTGGAACTCTCGTCGCGGAAACCATCTTGGCCAGCGTTCAGGCGCGAGCGCACAAACAGGCCGGACATATGGACGCAAGCGATCTGATCAAAGCACTGCAAAAACACCTTGCAAGGAGGGGGCCGTCCACATATGGCTACAGTCCCCTGACGAAATCCTTCAATCCGGCCTGCCGTGTGGTGACGAGCCGCGCGGCGTGCAGCACCGCGCGCACCGAGGCCACAGCCCGATCGAATTCATCGTTGACCACCACGTGGTCGAATTCCGGCCAATGGCTGATCTCGTTGCGCGCCAGCTGCATGCGCCTGGCAATCTCTGCGGGGTCTTCGGCTGAGCGGCCGCGCAGGCGCCTTTCCAGCGCAGCCATTGTGGGCGGCAGGATGAAGACGCCTATCACGTCGCCCGGCAGTGCGGCGCGCAGCTGGCGGTGTCCCTGCCAGTCGATATCGAAGACCGTGTCGTGGCCGGCGCCGAGCGCCTGCTCCACCGGTGCGCGCGGCGTGCCGTAGCAGTGGCGGTTGAGCACGCGGGCCCATTCGAGCAGTTCGCCCGCCGCGACCATCCGGTCGAACGCGCCCTGGTCGCAGAAGCGATAGTGAACGCCATCGATTTCCCCCTGGCGCGGCGGGCGTGTCGTGACGCTGACCGACTTCCGCAGATCGGGCTCGGTCGCCAGCAGCGCATCCGCGATCGCCGTCTTGCCGGCGCCCGAGGGCGCCGCCAGCACCAGGCAGACACCGCGCCGCGCGACGACACTCATTCGATGTTCTGCACCTGCTCGCGCAATTGCTCAATCGTTGCCTTCAGCTTCAGCCCGGTGGCGGTCAGTGCCACTGACGCCGACTTGCTGCACAGCGTGTTGGCCTCGCGGTTGAATTCCTGCACCAGGAAGTCGAAGCGGCGGCCGATATTCGTTGCTTCATCCAGCAGGGCGTGCGCCGCCTGGATATGGCTCGCCAGCCGGTCGAGTTCCTCGCGCACATCGGAGCGGGCGGCGAGCAGTGCGACCTCCTGGGCGATGCGCTCCTCCGGCAGCGACGGTGCCTCGCGCAGCAATGCCTGCAGGTTCTCCATCACCCGGGCGCGCTGCGCCGCAGGCTGATCGGCCGCTTCCACTCCTGCCTTATCGTGGAGTACGGTGATTTCCTGCAGCAGACCGGCAAATGTCGGGGCAAGTCGTGCGCCCTCGGCCTGCCGGGCTGCGACCAGCGCCGCGAGGCCCTGGGCGAAACCTGCCTGCACCTGGGTTGTCGCCTCTGGCCGACCGTCCGCTTCATCGGCCTGTGCTGGCCGCAACACGCCGGGAAGGCCGAGCAGCGCCTCGGCGCGTGGCACCGGACTGCCCGGGATGCGCGCGTGCAGGTCGAGCGCGAGTGCAAGCGCCTGTTCCAGCGCCGCCGAAATCGGCAACCAGTCGCGGCTCGTTCTCGCGCTTGATGGTCAGGTTGGCCGTGATGTTGCCGCGCTTCACCAGCTTGCCGGCCGCCTCGCGCAGGGCGGGCTCCAGCAGGTCCCAGCCAGGCGGCAGACGCAGGCGCAGATCGAGCCCCCTGCCGTTGACGCTGCGCAGTTCCCACACCCAGGACAGGCCGGCGGCACTTCCTTCGGCCCGGGCGAATCCAGTCATCGAGGCGAGGGCGGCACTCATGCAGTGGGCCTTCCAGCAGCCGTCTGGCCGCACCCAAATTCTCCCCCTCCCCTTGCGGGAGGGGGTTGGGGGGAGGGGTGTCACCAACACGGCACGGTGTTGTCATCGATAGCGAGGTGGACCGCGAAGCGACTTCCCCTCCCCCCAACCCCCTCCCGCAAGGGGAGGGGGAGGACTTTTCTCCGGCGTCACGCCTATCTCGTCTCGGAACATTCATGCCCGGTAGTCAGGGCTGCGGCTGGTCCTCCGGGGGCGTGCCGGCGTCGAACATGGCGGCGGCATCCAGGGCGGCCTCTTCCTCGGCCTCCGCCTCGGCGCCGACCCGTTCGCCGCGTGCCTGCCTTTCAGCCTCCTCCTGGCTTCGCGCGACGTTGACGATGATCGGGATCGACACCTCGGGGTGCAGCTCAACGCGCACCCGAGCCAGGCCAAGCGTCTTGATCGGATGCTCCAGCATGACTTGCGATCGCATCACGCTCAGTCCCGCCTCAGTTGTACCCTCGGCGATATCGCGGGCAGACACCGATCCATACAGGCTGCCCGACTCGCCTGCCTGGCGGATGATCACAACGGACAGCCCGCTGACCCGTTCGGCGACCCGCTCCGCCTCCTCCCGGCGCTTTAGGTTCTGCGCTTCGAGCTGGACACGCTGCTCCTCGAACCGGGCGAGATTGTCCTTGCTGGCGCGCAATGCCTTCTTCTGCGGCAGCAGGTAAGTTGCGGGCGAAGCCGGGCTTCACCTTCACCAACTCGCCCATCTGCCCAAGCTTTTCCACGCGCTGGAGCAGGATCAGTTCCACATCGGCCATGGCGCGCTCCCTCAGCTTACGATGTAGGGCAGCAGGGCAAGGAAGCGGGCGCGCTTGATGGCAGTCGCCAGCTCGCGCTGCTTCTTGGCCGAGACCGCGGTGATGCGGCTGGGCACGATCTTGCCGCGCTCCGACAGGAAGCGCGACAGCAGGCGCACGTCCTTGTAGTCGATCTTCGGCGCGTTCGGGCCGGAGAACGGGCAGGACTTGCGGCGGCGATAGAACGGCCGGCGGGCGCCGACGGCGGCGCGGCGGGCGGCGGGATTGACTTCGACGGTGTCCGACATGGCGGCTTACTCCTCGACGTCCACGCGCAGTTCGTCGCGGAATTCGTCGCGGGCGCGGAATTCCTCGCGGTCGTCGAAGCCGCGGCGGCGGCCGCTCTCGAACCGGCCGGCGGGCTTCGGCCCACGGAAGCCGCGCTCGCGGTCGTCGGACTTGCGCGACAGGATGGCCGAGGGGGCTTCCTCGATCTCCTCGACGCGGATGGTCATGAAGCGGAGGATGTCCTCGTTCAGGCCGAGCTGGCGCTCCATCTCGGTGACGAAGGCCGGCTTGGCGTCGAGGCCGAGCAGCATGTAGTGGCCCTTGCGGTTCTTCTTGATCCGGTAGGCCAGGCCCCGCAGGCCCCAGTATTCGCGCTTCTTCACCGCGCCGCCCTCGGTTTCGAGCTGGCTGGCGATGTTGTCGGCGACGCCCTCGACCTGCTGCTGCGTGACGTCGTTGCGTGCGATGAGCACGGTTTCGTACAGCGGCATGGATGTACTCCCTCTGGCTGGTGGCCCGCGGCCGGGATGGCCTCACCCCGCCATGGGGTGCCGGGCATAGCCGGGGACGATGCCGTCGCCGCCCGGCAGGGAAGGCGCGGCGTAAAGCACGGATCGGGGGTGGGCGCAACACGCGCGTCGACGGGCGGCAGGGCGTCAATCGGTGGGCTCGGATCCCAGCAGAACATCGCGACCGGGACCGAGCAGGCGGACAAAGTCCTGGTCGAACGTGACGATGGTACGGCATCGTGCTCGTCTTGCGTCCAATTCGACGATGCCGTCTGCGAAATCGCCACCGCGCCGGAGCATGCGAAGCCCGGCCTCGGCAGCCGGCCGATCGACCTGCATATTGCCGCTCTCGATGATGCGCTGAATTGCGTCCGCGATCTCCTCGCGCGCGTAGCGGTAGGCACGCTCGAGCACCCAGGCCAGCTCGCACAGCACGATCGTTGATATGACAACGGCATCGGCATGCTCGATGGCCAAGGCAGCCGCTTCCGCCTGTGCCGCATCATCCCACGTGAGGTAGCGAACGAGGATATTGCTATCGACGGCGCTGCTCACCGCTGGCGGCCGGCCTCGATCGCGTCCTGCATCTGCCGCAACGACATGCGCCGCTGCCCTTTACGCTGCAGCGCTCCCCGAACGCGGCTCAGGTCGTGGCCGGTGGATGTCGGAGCAAGTTCTACTCGTCCGTCGGGAAGCAGCGACACGCCGACCCTGTCGCCTGGCTTCACGCCGAGGTGGTCGAGTACGGCTTGCCGCAATGTCACCTGCCCCTTGGCGGTGACGGTCAGTTCGAGGGCCAGGGCGCTATCCAGTAAGGTGTCGTGTGCCTTACTCATGTCGCCGTTGGGAGACCGGTTCAAGCTTTCGCTTGCCATGGAACGACACGCGAGCCACTGGGGATGCAAATGCCGTGATCAATTCCGTGGGGTGCCAGGAGAACACGATGCCGGACAATCTGCCATCTGCGCCAACTCGCGACATTCCGCATTCGATGTCGGAACGTCTGATCGTGGCGCTCGACGTGCCGACCATCGCCGCGGCGGAAGGCCTCGCCCGGCAACTCGACGGCATCGTGTCGTTCTACAAGGTCGGGCTCTGGCTGCTGTACGCACCGGGCGCCGAGCGGTTCATCGACAGCCTGATCGGGCAGGGCCGTCGAGTGTTCCTCGACGCGAAGATGTTCGACATCGGCGAAACGGTGCGGCAGGGCGTTGCACGGGCCGTCGAGCGCGGCGTGTCGTTCGTCACGGTACACGGCGACCCGGAGATCATGCGGGCCGCGGTCGCGGGCAAGGCGGGTTCCGCGCGCACCAAGGTTTTCGCGATCAGCGCGCTGACCAGCCTCGACGACACGGCGCTGCGCGAGATGGGCTATGCGCTGTCCGTGCGCGATCTGATACGGCTCCGGGTCAGGCAGGCGGTGGAATGCGGTTGCGACGGCATCATCGCATCGGCTGACGACAACCCCCACGAGATACGACGGCTGGCCGGCGCCGACAGCCTGCTGGTCGCCACGCCGGGAATTCGCGAGCCCGGCGAGGCGGTGGACGACCACAGGCGGCACGCCACACCGGCGCAGGCGATCGCGCGCGGCGCGGACTACCTGGTGGTGGGGCGGCCGATCACCAGATCCGACGATCCCGCGGCGGCGGCGCGGCGCATCATCGCTGACATGGAGCAGGGGGCTGTGACGAGGGCTGTGACGTCCTGAACGACAGAAAGCTGCGGGTCTACCCGTAGCGCACCAGCCGCCCGATCGGCGTCCCCAGCACCTCGTCGTCGCGCATCACCATCTGGCCGCGCACGATCGTGGCGACCGGCCAGCCGGTGATGTCCATGCCGGCGAACGGCGTCCAGCCGCAGGGCGAAACGATCCAGGATTCCTCGATACGGCGGCGGCGCTGGAGGTCCACCAGGGTGAAGTCCGCGTCGTAGCCCGCGGCGAGGCGGCCCTTGCCGACTACGCCGTAGACCCGCGCCGGTCCTGCGCACATCAGATCGACCATGCGGGCAAGCGACAGCCGGCCGGCATTCACGTGGTTCAGCATCACCGGCACCAGCGTCTGCACGCCCGTCAGGCCGGCGGGACAGTCAGGCCAGGGAAGCAGCTTCTTGTCGCGTGCGTGCGGCGCGTGGTCGGAGCCGATCGTGTCCACCGTGCCGTCGTTGATCGCGCGCCAGCCTGCCTCGAGGTGACGCGGCCCGCGGATCGGCGGGTTCATCACGCCGAAACCGGCAAGCCGGTCGTAGCAGTCCGGCGCCACCTGCGTCAGGTGGTTCACCAGCACCTCGCAGGTTGCAACGTCGCGAAAATCCTTCAGGTAATCAAGTTCCTCCGCGGTAGAGACGTGCAGGATATGCGCCGGCCGCCCGGTCGCACGCGCCAGCGCCATCAGACGGCGCGTGCCGAGGAACGCTGTCTCCTCGTCGCGCCATTCCATGTGCTTCGAATAGGGATCGCCGGATTTGAACAGGTGTCTGCGTTCCTGCAGCCGGTATTCATCCTCGGAGTGATAGGCGATGCGCCGACGGCCTGAGCGCATCACGCGCTCCAGATGTTCGTCGTCCTCCACTAGCAGATCGCCGGTCGAGCTGCCGGCGAAGATCTTGATGCCACACACGCCGCGGCCGAGTTCGAGTTCCGCGAGCTCGGGAATGTTCCGTTTGGTGCCTCCGACGTAGAGGCCGATGTCGCACCATGATTCGCGTTCGACATACGCCTGTTTCCAGGCAAGGCGGTCCGCATCGGTGATCGAGGGTGCGGTGTTCGGCATGTCGAACACCGCCGCGAGCCCGCCGAGCACGGCAGCCCGCGTGCCGGTGGGGATGGTCTCGACCGCGCTGTCGCCGGGGTCGCGCAGATGCACGTGCGGATCGATCAGGCCCGGAAGTACGTGCAGACCTGCCGCGTCGATGGTCTGCTCCGCGTCCGCGTCCGCAGCAACTCCGAGCGCGGCGATCCTGCCGTTGCGCACGCCGACATTCGTGGCCTCGACGCCCCAGGGCAGAACGCAGGTGCCATTGCGAATAAGCAGGTCGAAATGCGCAGGCATGGCGGTTGCCTCTCGTCCGTGGCCTTTGGCACCGAGTTAGCACCCCATCCGGCGCGAGGCCATCTTTCGCCTCCGCCGGCTTTGGTTCAGCCGCGGCCTCCTGACGGAAGCCGGCCCATCACATCTGGGACGGTACGCGCTTGCGCTCCTCGCATTCCGCCCTGTCGATCTCGCCACGGGCGAAGCGCTCCCGGAGGATTTCAAAGGGATCCGAGGTTCCGCTCCTGACCCAGGGCATGCCCATGCCCCGGCCGCGCATGACAAACATCACTATCATCACGCACATCAAGATGAACCCGATCATCATGATCGGCCCGAAGAACATGCCGAACCAAGGCATCGGGTGCGGGTAGCTCCACCATATGGCCGCCTCCTGAAGCACTACTGCGTCAGACTAGGCGGCCGAGCCGCTATCCGCATTGAGCTGGATCAACGCGTCGTCAGCTTCCCTTGATCTTGCCCATCTGCCTGGCGCCGTGGTGCCAACTCCACCCGGTCATCAGGGCGAAGCAGGCGATCACATCGCCTCGCTGAGCGGCAGGAACAGCGCGACCGGCACCAGCGGGATGAGGATCAGACGCAGCGAGGCCTCGACGAGCAGAACGACACCCCAGGCCGCGGTCATCCGGCGCATGAGGCACCGGAACTGCGGCACCGTCTCCCAGAGGGTCTCGAAGCGCAGTCGGTGCACCGGGTCGCCGCCCGTACCGGCCAGATGGAACACCAACGGGCGGCGGGCGAACAGCGACGCCAGGAACAGCACGCCGACCGAACCGGTGACCAGCGAGCCCTTGGCAAGCGCCAGGAAGGGGCTGGTGAAGTAAAGTCCGGCGAACACCGACGCGGCGGTCGCCGCGAGCACGATTACGCCAAGCGCCTGCACCCGCCGCTCGCGGACGACGCCAAGGATGATCGCGGCAACGGGAAATACCACGCCGGCCGCCAGTGCCTGCACCGTCGGCACACCTTGATAGCTCAGGATCAGGTAGGTGGCGAAGGGCAGGCCCGCATTCACGCCGATGTCCCGCACCAGGACCTTGCGATCGCTCACTGCGCGGCCAGCGTCTCGAACACGTCCCCAACCGGCGGCAGCCCGAGAATGTGCCGGCGGTGCCACAACGCGTAGAACAGCAGCTTCCAGCAGGCGAACCCATGGCGCCGGCGGCGGATATCGCCGAACAGTGCACGCACCTTTGCCGGATCGGCGATCTCGGCGACGCCTGGCTGCGCTGCCACCAACGGCCCCAGCCGAGATCCCTGGCCCTTGACCCATTCGCCGACCGGCACCGTGAAGCCCTGCTTCGGCGCGAACGGCCGCGCCACCGGCAGATGCTTCTCCAGCCACTTGCGCAGAATCCACTTGCCCAGCCCGTCGCGCAGCTTCATCGCGTCGGGCAGGCGGAACGCCGCATTCGCGACGCCCGGGTCGAGGAACGGTGTGCGCCCCTCCACCGCGTGCGCCATCAGGCAGCGATCCAGCTTCAGCAGCAGATCATGCGGCAGCCAGTCGGTCATGTCGGTCGCCTGCGCCGCGGCCAGACGCGAACGGCCGCCCTCCGCCGCTTCGGCCTCCGCGGCAGCAATGCCGTCACGCCATACCGAAGGACGCGCCCGCAGCACATCAACCCGGTCGAAGCTGCCGCGCGCCCACATCGTGCGCCCACCCAGCCACCATGGCTTCATCGCACTGCGGTAGCGGCCGTAGCCGGCGAAGATCTCATCGCCACCCTCGCCTGAGAGCACCACCTTCACGTCCTGCCGCGCACGCCGTGCCAGGAACCACGTCGGAATAATCGCATAGTCCGCCGCGGGGTCGTCCATGCAGGCGACGATCTCCGGCAGGTGCCGCCACACCATCTGCTCGGTGATCTCGATCGTCTCGTGCTGCGCCCCGAGTGCCTTCGCCACCGCCGCGGCATGCTCGCGCTCGTCCGCCACGCCCGGCGCGTCGAAGCCGGCGGTGAAAGCCAGCACCGGCCGGCTGTTCAACCGCGCCATCAGCGCAAGCAGAGTGGAACTGTCGATGCCGCCCGACAGGAACATGCCATACGGCACGTCGCTCCGCTGGTGCAGATCGACGCTCTCCTCCAGCGCCCGATCGAGCCGCGCCAGCGCCGCGTCCTCGTCGATGTTCTCCGGGCCGCCCTCGGGTATGTGCGACACACGCCGCCGGTCCAGCACATGGCCGTCGGCGCAGGTCAGCGTCTCGCCAGGCAGCAGGCGCTGAATGCCCTCGAATATCGTATCGGTGCCGGTGGTGAACTGCAGCTGCAGCAGCTCCTCGCGCGCCGCCGGCCGCACCGTGCGCGCGACCAGCCCCGCCTCCAGCAGCGCCTGCGGTTCGGACGCGAACGCCAGCCCGCCGCTGATCTGTGCGATATACAGCGGCTTGATGCCGAACGGATCGCGCGTCAGCGTCACCGTGCGCTTCACCCGCTCGTGGATGGCGATCGCATACATGCCGCGCAGATGCTGCACATAGTCCGCGCCTTCTCGCAGCCACAGGTGCAGGGCCGGCTCGCAGTCGCTGTTGGTCGCGAAATTCACCTCCGGCATCGCCACGCGCAATTCGCGGTAGTTGTAGATCTCGCCGTTGCACACCAGCGTGGCGGGGCCGGCGAACAGCGGCTGGTCGCCGGTAACCAGATCGATGATCGACAGACGGTTGTGCACGAGCGCGACGCGACCGACGACCGCGTGACCGGTGCCGTCCGGTCCGCGGTGCGCCAGGGAATCGATCAGCCGCGACAGCGTGGCCGGGTCGGGAGGCGGCGCTCCGGAGGCGAGGATAAGGCCGGCGATGCCGCACATCAGGGCTTCTCCACAGTCGCGAGGAACTGCCGCCAGCGCGCCACAACGGGCGCCTCGGCATAGTCCGCTTCGTAGCGGAGGCGACCCGCTTCGGCCAAGGCCGCTGCACGCACAGGATTATCCAGCAGACTGCCGATGGCGCCGGCAAGCGCCCTCGGGTCCTCCGGCGGCACCAGCATTCCGTCGCTCCCAGGCGTGATCAGCGCGCGCGGGCCGTCCGCCGTGGCGGCCACCACGGGGCGGCGAGCGGACCAGGCTTCGATCACCACATTGCCCAGCGGCTCGTGGCGGGACGGGCAGACCAGCAGGTCTGCCGCAGCGAGAAGCTCGGCGGTGTCGCTGCGCCAGCCGGGCAGGTGCAGACGATCGGCGACCCCTTCGCGTCCGGCACGCTCCAGCAGTGCGGCGCGCTCCGGGCCCTCGCCGGCAATCACGGCATGCACGCCCGGCAGGGCCGGCAGGGCGCGAACCAGCACGTCGAAGCCCTTGTTCGGATGCAGCCGGCCCAAAGCGAGGACGATCCGAGCGCCGTTGGGCAGATCGAGCGACGCCGGAGCAGCATTCGCCATGTCAGGCGAGAAATTGGGCAAATAATGCGCCCTCGCGGCGGGCCATCCCTGACGCGCGATCCAGTCAACAATGCCCCGTGTGTTGCCGATCAGGTGGTCGCAGCGCTGGTAGTAGGCCAGGTCGTAATAGCCGCCGAGCCGCCCGGCGAGCACCCAGTCGCCGCACGGTGTGAAACGTGCCGCTCGGTTCATCCAGGCCACCGCGACGCGCGGGGCGAAATGGTGCAGCACGGCGCGCAGCCGGCGGCCGGTCAGCAGATCGAACGGCCCCCCGAAACCGAGCTGCACCGCGGCAAGACCCGCGGACGAAAGTCGCTCCGCCCGTGCCGCATTGCGGCGGATCACCGGGAGAACCGTTTCGCCGGCCGCAGCCAGTGCGATGGTCAGCCGCTCGAAGAACAGCTCCGCCCCGCCGGCGGGCGAACCGGCCATCACCTGTGCGATCCTCATTGTGGCCGGGTCTCTATCACTTCTTGCGAGCCACCGCGCGAGGGGCCAAGTTTGCCACCATGACACGACTGGCAGCGCTGCCCGAACGGGGCGTGATCGAGGTCGGCGGGGAAGATCGGGTGAGCTTCCTCCAGGGACTGGTGTCGAACGACGTAGCCCAGGCGGTACCTGGCCATGCTGTGTGGGCTGCATTGCTGACTCCGCAGGGCAAGTGGCTGGCCGACTTCTTCATGCTGGCGGACGGCGACCGCCTGCTCCTGGACTGCGAGCGCGCGCAGGTGCCCCTGCTGCTGCAACGCCTGTCGCGCTTTCGACTGCGGTCCAAGGTGACGCTGCGCGCCGTCGAGGAGTTTTCGGTTTACGCTGCCTGGGGCGGCGCGCCGAGCCCGACGGCCACTCGGCAGGCAGTCATCGCGCCCGACCCTAGGCTGCCCGAAGCCGGCTGGCGCCTGCTGTCGGCAACGCCACTGCCCGCCACCGCATTCGAGGCGGACTGGGACCGCCATCGCCTGCCGCTGGGCCTGCCCGACGGATCGCGCGACCTGGAAGCGGAGAAGACCGTGTTGCTGGAAGCAGGCTTCGACGAGCTGAACGGCGTGTCGTGGACGAAGGGCTGCTACATGGGCCAGGAACTGACCGCACGCACCAAATACCGTGGCCTGGTCAAGCGTCGCCTGGTTCCCGTGTCGGTGGCTGGCAGCTTGCCCCCACCCGGCACGCCGGTGCTGCGGAACGCCGTGGAAGTGGGGACAATGCGCTCCGGTCGCGACAGCTCGGGCCTGGCGGTGTTGCGGATCGATGCGCTGCACGCGACGCTGACCTGTGGCGGAGCAACGCTGACCCCTCGGATACCCGCCTGGATGGTTCTCCCGGAGACCGTGGGCCAATGAGCGACTATGACACCGACATCCTGCTATGGAGCGAACGCCAGGGCGAGCTGCTACGCCGCCGTGCTGCCGGCGAACTGGTGAACGACGCCGAGCTCGATTGGCCCAATGTTGCCGAGGAGATCGAGAGTGTGGGACGCGAGCAGTTGCACGCGGTCGAGTCGCTGCTCCGACAGGCCATCATTCACCGGCTCAAAGTGATCGCATGGCCGCAGTCCTCCGCCGTCGCCGGGTGGCAGGATGAAGAACTGCATTTCCGCCAGGATGCATTTGACCGGTACACCCCGGCCATGCGGCAGCGGATCGACCTGGCGCGCATCTATCGCCGTGCGCTGCAACGGGTTCCGAAGCAGGTCGACGGCCGTTCGCCGCAGCCACTACCCGACGCCTGCCCCTGGACGCTCGACGAACTGCTGAGCGACGAACCATGAGCGAGACTCAATCTGTCGACTGGGAAGGCCGTTACAGGGGTGGCGCAACCGGTTGGGAACGCCACGGCCTGAACCCTGCCTTCCTCGCCTGGCGGGAGTCGGGGGAGCTGGCCCCATGCCGCATCCTGGTCCCCGGCGGTGGCCGCAGCCTGGAACCGCTGGCTCTCGCCGAGGCGGGGTTCGATGTCACGGTGGTGGACGCGGCTCCCAGCGCGGTCGCGACGCAGCAGGCGCGCCTCGATCGCATCAAGGTCCAGGCGCGGGTCGAGCAGGCGGATCTGTTCGCCTGGGACCCGGACCGCCAGTTCGATGCGATCTACGATCAGACCTGCCTCTGCGCGCTGCCGACGGCCCTGTGGCCCAACTACGCGCGCCGTCTGCATCGCTGGCTGCGACCGGGCGGATCGCTTTTCGTGCTGTTCATGCAGACCGACAGGACGGACGGGCCGCCTTTCCATTGCGACCTCGACGCCATGCGACGCCTGTTCGAGACGCCCACCTGGATCTGGCCGGGTGCGCTGATCGGCCGGGTCGAACATTCGCCCGGCCGGTCGGAACAGCCGGCTGTTCTGCGGCGGCTTTGAAGCAGGAGCACACAATGGCCGCCACACCGCTCGACCAGGCGCTCGACGCACGCGTGACCGAAATCCTGGACCGATGCACTTCGTGCGGGGCCTGCGTCGATGTCTGTCCGATGCCGGGCCCGGCCGGTATCGATGCAAGCGATCCATCCGCGCTGGCGTCGGGCGTGCTGGCGATCCTGCGCGGCGAGGACCATCCGGAGGCGTCCGCCAGCTGGGCCGCGGTGTGCACCGGCAGCGGGCATTGCATACCGGCCTGTCAGTACGGCGTGAACCCGCGCTTCATGCTGGCGATGGCACGCCTCGCAACCGAGCGGCAGAAGGGGCCGGCCGATCGCCGGCGTACCGGCTTCACCCGCTTCACCGGCATGACGACCGGCGTGCGCGTGCTCTCACGACTGCAACTGCCGCCTGATCTGCTTGCGCGCTTCCGACCCGAGGACGACGCGGACGAAGCACCGGACGTGGTGTTCTACACCGGCTGCAATCTGCTGAAGACGCCACACATCGCACTGCTCTGCTTCGACATCATGGACGCGCTGGGCGTCCGCTATCGCGTGATGGGCGGACCGTCGCATTGCTGTGGCGTGCTGCAGTTCCGTGCCGGCGATCTGGCGACGTCGGGCCGCATTGCCTACCGCACGGTCGATCGTCTGGCGAGCGCCGGCAATCGTGTGCTGTCATGGTGCCCGACCTGCCAGGTGCAGCTCGGCGAGATCGTCGTTCCGGGCAGGACCGACACGAAGCTGGAACTGGAGCCGTTCCTGCTGTTCCTCGCCTCGCGCCTCGACGAACTGCGTCCGCTACTGAAGAACGCGGTGAACCGGCGCGTCGGGCTGCATGAACACCCCGGCGTGCAGGGCGTGAGCGATGCCGCCCGTGCCATCCTGCAGGCGATCCCGGGCCTCGACTTCGTCGATCTCGAGCAGCCGCGGATCGGCTGGATGTGCAATACGCTGAACCCGCTGCCCGCATACAAGCGGCAGGTGCATCAGAACCAGCTCCAGGCCGCGGCGGATGCCGGCGTCACGACTTTGGCCGGCATCTACCACGCGTGCCACCGCGAGCTCTGTTCGCACGAGCGCGACTGGCCGTTCGAGGTCGTCAATTTCCTGGAACTTGTCGGTGAGAGCATGGGTCTTGCCCGGCCGGATCTGTTCAAGCGGCTCAAGCTGATGCAGGACGTCGATGCGATCCTGGCCGAGGCGGCTCCGATGATCGAGGCGCATCATCTCGATCTCGACGAAGCGCGGAGCGTCATCCTGACAGACATGCTCGGCGAACAGCCGTTGCCGCTTCGGGCTTAGGACTCGCCGCGCATCAATCGAATCAGATGCTGCGGGACGGCACCTCTCGTCGTCATCCCCGCGCAAGCGGGGACCCAGTTGTCAGCCTGGGTCCCCGCTTGCGCGGGGATGACGACGAGAACGGAAGGTCGTCTGCACATTGACGCAGTAAATTCGCGGCGAGTCCCTATGCCGGCGCCCCTGAGAGTGACCAACTGATCGCCCAATCAGCACAGTGCGGGCGGCGCTATTCCGCCGCCACCGGCACCGGGGCGGTGGCGAGGCGCGGCAGCAGGGCGCGGCGCTGCTCCTCCGCCTTCATCCGGTTGGCGTCCTTCACCGGCCCGAAGCCACGCATCATGTCTGGCAGCTGCGCGATCGCCACCGCGGCATCCAGCGTATCGGGCCGCAGGGCGCCCAGAGCCGCACGAAGGTCGCCGATATACTGCTCGATCAGCGCCCGCTCCATCCGCCGCTCCCGTTGGCGGCCGAACAGATCAAACGCGGTGCCCCGCAGATGTCTGCCGTGGCGCAGCACGCGGAACAGCGGCAGCGCAAGCCAGCCGGGCAGCGCGATCTTGCGCGGCCGACCCGTCGCGGGATCGATGCCGGTGATCAGCGGCGGTGACAGGTGGAACACCGGCTTCGCGCCGTAGCGTCGCGGCGGCATGCAGCCGCGCGACCTCGTATTCATCCTTGTATGCCATGAGGCGATACAGGCCCTCGGCCGCGGCGCGCGACAATCGCCCGGCACTGCCGAACACCTGCGTCTCGCGTGCGACAACCTCGCTCACCAGCGACCGATAGCGCGCCGCCAGCGCCGCGTTCTGATACTCGATCAGCGCGGCGGCCCGCGCCTCGATCAGGGCATCCAGCGTGGCGGGCGGCGCCTCGAGCATGTGCACCAGAATCTCGTCCGCGAGGTCCGGGTGTTCCGCGAGGATGCGGCCCCATACGAAGGCGCGACGGTTCATCGCGGGCGCCGCACCGTTCAGCTCGATGGCGCGCAGGATCGCCGCCTGCCCGACCGGCACCAGACCGCGCTGCCACGCCAGCCCCAGCAGCAGCGTGTTCATCGCCTGCGCGTTGCCGAACAACCGCTCGGCCAGCCGCACCGCGTGCAGATAAACCGAGGCCGCGGCATCGGTCGCGCGCTCGATAGTGCGCCGGTGCAGCACCGCGTCGATCTGCAGGTTGGCGTCGTGCTTGAATGCGGCGGTGGCGGCGAGATCGAGATTGCCGATCACCGCGGCGGATTTCGCGTTGCGCTCCAGCACGCCCGGTCCGGCCGCGACGGCAAGGTCGGCGGCAATCATCACATCGGCGGCGCCAAGCGGGACGCGCACGACATCGAGCGCCAACTCCGCATCGGCGATCTGCACGTGCGCCACCACCGTGCCGTTCTTCTGCGCCAGGCCGGTGAAATCGAGCGTGCGCACCTTCTTGCCTTCCAGATGCGCGGCCATCGCGAGAATTGCGCCCGACGTGATGATGCCGCCGCCGCCGATGCCGGCGAACAGCGCACGCCACGCCGTTTCCGTTGCCGGCAACTTCGGAACCGGCAATCCGGCGCCAAGTTCATCCTCGCGTGCCTGCCAGTGCGGGTCGGCGTCCGGCGCGCTCGGCGGACCGGCGATCGTTACGAAGCTCGGGCAGAACCCCTTCAGGCACGACAGATCGACGTTGCAGCTTGTCGGATTGATGCGCCGCTTGCGCCCTAGCGATGTCTCCACCGGCTCGATCGCGATGCAGCCGGATTGCGTGGAGCAGTCGCCGCAGTTTTCGCACACCTGCTCGTTGATCACGACGCTCTGCGTCGCCTGCGGCATTTTTCCCCGCTTGCGGCGGCGGCGCTTTTCGGTGGCGCAGACCTGGTCGTAGATCAGCACGGATACGCCCTGGTATTCCCGCAGCTCGCGCTGCACCGCGTCGAGTTCCGCACGCGTGTGGCGCGTCGTGCCAGCGGGGAGCGCCGATGCGGGCGGCAGGCGGTCCTTCTCGTCCACGACCAGGGCAATCCGGGATATTCCCTCCGCGGCAACCTGCGCGGCGATCGCTGTCACCGGAAAGCCGCCCTCGGCCGGCTGGCCGCCGGTCATCGCCACCGCGTCGTTGAACAGGATCTTGTAGGTGATGCGCGCCTTCGCGGCGACCGCCTGGCGGATCGCCATGATGCCGGAATGCGTGTAGGTGCCGTCGCCGATATTGGCGAACATGTGCGCGGTGTCGGTGAACGGCGCCATGCCGACGAACGGCGCGCCCTCGCCGCCCATGTGCGTGAAGGTGCGGGTCTGGTCGCCGTCGTCCAGCGCCATGAAGTGGCAGCCGATGCCGGCGGTGGCGAAGCTGCCCTCCGGGAGGCGCGTCGAGGTGCCGTGCGGACAGCCGGCGCAGAACGCGGGAATGCGGCGCAGCAGTCCGGGCGGGCGTTCCGGCATGCGCGACGCCGGCGGATCGGCGACGTTCAGGCCCGTCGAACGGAGGAAGCCGGCAAGCCCGGCGGCAACGATCTCTGGCGACAGCTCCATCAGCGGCGTCAAAAGCGGCGCCCCCGAATGGGTGGTCTTGCCGCTGATCTCCGGCCGCTCGCCGGCGGGCAGATTGTAGAGCGCGTCGCGGATCTGCGATTCGACGAAGCTGCGCTTTTCCTCGACCACCAGCAGAGCGCGCTTGCCGCGGGCGAACTCGCGCAGACCGATAGTCTCGAGCGGCCAGGTCATCGCCACCTTGTAGAGTGCGATCTGGCTGTGGCCCTCGAGGCCCAGCATGCGCAACGCGTGCATCGTGTCCTCGTGCGCGCGGCCGACGGTGACGATGCCGATCGGCGCATCGTCGGCACCGAAGATGCGGCGGTCGAGGCGGTTGGCGCGTGCCCAGGCCAACACGGCGGGAAGTCGCTCCTGCACCACACGGCGTTCGAGCTCGATGCGGTCGGCGGGGAAGCGCAGGTTCGGATCGAAATTCAGCCCATGCGGCGGGATGGGGAAATCCGGCGTGACGAAATTGCGAGCCGATGGGATCACCAGCGTGGCCGCCTGTTCGGCCGTCTCGGCAGTGGTCTTCAAAGCGACCCAGAGACCGGAGAAGCGCGACAACGCAATGCCCGCAAGACCGAGGTCGACGATGTCCTGGGCAGAGGCCGGATTCAGAACGGGAATAAACACGCCCTCGAAGACGTGCTCGGTCTGATGCGGATAGGTCGACGAGTGCGCGCCATGGTCGTCGCCGGCCACTGCCAGCACGCCGCCATGCGCCGAGGTGCCGATGAAATTGCCGCAGTGCAGCGCATCGCCGGCGCGATCGACGCCGGGACCCTTGCCGTACCACATGCCGAACACGCCATCGACGCGCTTGCCGGGGAACGCGTCGAGCTGCTGCGTGCCGTACAGCATGGTCGCCGCAAGGTCCTCGTTGACACCCGGCTGGAAGCGGATGTTCTGGGCTTCCAGCATCGTCTGACGGCGCCACAGTTCCTGATCGAGCCCGCCCAGCGGCGAGCCACGATAGCCGGACACCAGCGCGCCGGTGTTCAGCCCGGCGGCACGATCGAGCCGTGCCTGTTCCAGCAGCACGCGCACGAGAGCCTGGATGCCGGTCAGCAGCACCGGCCTGTCGAGATCGACGAAGCGGCTTTCCAGCGTGGTGCCAGGGGGCGTGGTGCCAGTGGACGGGGCTTCAGTGGGCGTGGTGTCGATGGGCGCGGTGGTGGCAGGGCCGAGACCGATATCCATCTTGGGTCATCTCTCCACAGAGCGGGCGGCATACTGCCGTTCCCCGCTTTGGCTGCATACATGTGATCGCCGCCCGCACGCCGCCAGGGAGGCTGTACGCAACGCATCAGTTGTGCGCGAGAGCGCGGCGGGGCGATAGTTTTGTGACAACGGAGGTCGCCATGACGATCGTGCCGATACGCGGACTGTTCGAGGCACACCTGACCGTGAGCGATCTCGACCGCTCCATCGGGTTCTATCGAGACGTGCTGGGACTGACCCTTGCCACCCGGATTCCGGAACGTCAGGTGGCTTTCTTCTGGGTGCCGACACCCGAGAAGGGCATGCTGGGGCTGTGGTCGATCGGCACATCGCCGCTGCGGATGCGGCTGCACATCGCCTTTCAGGTCGAGCTGCCGCAGGTGTTCGCCTCGGTGCGCGCCCTGCTGGCCGCCGGCCTGACGCCGCTCGATCAGGGCGGCGGACGGCCGATCGAGGAGCCGCAGGTGCTTTGCTGGATGCCGGCGGCGAGCGTCTATTTCGACGATCCGGACGGGCACTCGCTGGAGTTCATCTGCATGCTGGATGAAGCGCCGCGGCCGGAGCTGGGGCGCGTCGCGTGGTCGGAGTGGCGGAGGCAGTCATGAGCGACGTAGGTACGCGTGGAGATGCACGACGGGTGGCGGAAGCTGGTGCTGAACCGGCCCGAGAAGCTGAACGCCGCAAACGCGGCAATGCTGACGGCGCTGCTTGCGGCACTCGACGGGGCGGAGGCGGATTTGACGTGCCGCGCCCTGCTGCTGACCGGTGAGGGACGCGGCTTCTGCGCCGGGCAGGAGCTGGGGGCGGAAATGATGCCCGGCGCTGATGGCCCGCCCGATCTCGGCAGGTTGGCGGACCTGCATCACCGGTTCGTGCGGCGGCTGCGTGCGGTGCCGCTGCCGGTGGTCTGCGCGGTGAACGGCGTGGCGGCCGGGGCAGGGGCGAGCTACGCGCTGGCGTGCGACATCGTGCTGGCGGGGCGCGGCGCGAAATTCATCCAGGCTTTCGTGAAGATCGGTCTGGTGCCGGATTCCGGCGCCAGCTTCTTCTTGCCGCGCCTGATCGGCGAGGCGCGCGCGCGTGCCCTGGCCATGCTCGGCGAGCCGGTGGATGCCGCGCAGGCGCAGGCGTGGGGAATGATCTGGAAGGCGGTCGATGATGCCGCATTGCAGCAGGACGCGGAGGCGCTGACCGCGCATCTGGCGAGGCAGCCGACCGAGGCGCTCGCCGCTATGAAGCGCATGTTCGCCGCGAGCGCTGCCAGCACGCTGGACGCGCAGCTCGATCTCGAGCGCGACCTGCAGGGCGAGGCGGGGCGGAGTGCCGACTATGCCGAGGGCGTGCGGGCATTCCTGGAGAAGCGTGCGCCGGTGTTCCGGGGGCGTGGGTGAACAATCCCGCCGCGCTGGCCCGTGCCCGCGCCGAGGCGATGTGGGCGGCGGATCGTGCCACCGCCGGTCTGGGGATGCGGCTGGAGGAGGTCGCGCCGGGTCGTGCGCGGCTGTCGATGACGATCACCGAGGCGATGACGAACGGCCACGGCATCTGTCACGGCGGCTTCATCTTCGCGCTGGCGGATTCGGCGATGGCGTTTGCGGCGAACCCGCGTGGCGAGCCCGCGGTGGCGCAACACGCCGCGATCACCTTCATCCGTCCGGGGCGCGTCGGCGAGGTGCTTGTCGCGGAAAGTGTGGAACGCATGCACGCCGGCCGGTCGGGCATGTACGATGTGCGCGTCTGCACTGCGGGCGGCGAGTTGGTTGCCGAGTTCCGTGGCCATACACGGACGATCCGGAGCAGATCGGAGGGATAGATGGCAGGCCTCGATGCGATCGAAACCGCGTCGCGCGATGAGATCGCCGCGCTGCAGCGCGAGCGGCTGGCCTGGACGCTGCGTCATGCCTATACGAACGTGCCGCACTACCGTGCGGCGTTCGATCGCACCGGCGTGCATCCGGACGATTTCCGCCAGCTCGAGGATATCGGGAAATTCCCGTTCACCGGCAAGCAGGACCTGCGTGCGAACTACCCGTTCGGGATGTTCGCCGTGCCGCGCGAGAAACTGGTGCGCGTGCATGCATCGTCCGGCACCACCGGCAAGCCGACCGTCGTCGGCTACACGCAGCAGGACATCGAGACCTGGGCGCATGTCGTGGCGCGCTCGATCCATGCCGCGGGCGGGCGGCCGGGGATGATCGTGCATGTCGCGTATGGCTACGGACTGTTCACCGGCGGGCTCGGCGCGCATTACGGCGCGGAGCGGCTCGGCTGCACCGTGGTGCCGGTGTCCGGCGGCATGACCGAGCGGCAGGTCCAGCTGATCGCCGACTTCCGTCCCGACGTGATCATGGTGACGCCGAGCTATATGCTGGCGATCCTCGACGAGTTCCGCCGCCAGGGGCTCGATCCGCGCGACTGTTCGCTGAAGATCGGCATCTTCGGCGCCGAGCCCTGGACCAATGCGATGCGCCGGGAGATCGAGGACGGCTTTGCGATGGATGCCGTGGACATCTACGGACTCTCGGAGGTGATGGGTCCCGGCGTGGCGAACGAGTGCATCGAGACGAAGGACGGCCTGCACATCTGGGAGGATCATTTCTATCCCGAGGTGATCGACCCCGAGACCGGCGCCGTGCTGCCGGAGGGCGAGCGTGGCGAACTGGTGTTCACCTCGCTCACCAAGGAGGGCATGCCGGTGGTGCGCTACCGCACGCGCGACCTGACGCGCCTGCTGCCGGGCACCGCGCGCACCATGCGGCGGATGGAGAAGGTCACCGGCCGGTCGGACGACATGGTGATCGTGCGCGGGGTCAACATGTTCCCCACGCAGATCGAGGAGCAGTTGCTGAAAAGCGATGTGCTGACCGGCCACTACCAGATTGTGCTGACGCGCGAAGGCCGCATGGACGACGTCGCGGTGCATGTGGAGGCGCGGCCCGAATACTTCGATCCGGTGCTGATGGCGGCAGAGGCGAAGGTGGTCGTGGCGCGGATCAAGGACACGATCGGGCTGACAACGCGCGTCGTCGTGGAACCGCCGGGCGCGATCGAACGCTCGGTGGGGAAGGCGCGGCGCGTGATCGACCGGCGGCCGCGGGAATAGCGGCAGCGATCTCAGTAGAACGTGCCCGGCTTGAAGCACTGCACGCGGCCGTTCCACACCCACAGCAGCGCGCCGCCCGTGGGGTTGTCGCGGGTCTTGGTGAGCGCCCAGTCGGGAACCTCGGTCCATCCACCCTGGCGGAGGACCTCGTAGTGGCCGCCGACGGTTCGCCACTCGTTGTCGCCGAGGACAAGCGTGTCCTCGCCGTCGCAGCACATGCCGTCGTGCTGATTGTGCTGGCTCATGAGCCACGCGTTCCACTCGGGATGCTTTGTGTCGTGCGCCAGAGCGGACCACGAGACGAGCAGCGCGCCCACGAGCATGAGCATCCACATCGCCGTTGTGAAAACCCGCGCCTTGTGTGCTGCAGGTTCCCAGAAGTCGTGCTGGATGTCTTCGACAACCCAGCCGCTCTCTTCGGTCCAACGGGCGCTCTTCATCGGTTTCTCCCGCCGCGTGCCTTGTTGCGATGTTCGAGCTGGCAATACGTGGAACCTTGCGGCTCCGCTGATCACCTACCATGCGCGACACGGCGACGCTGTGAGCCCGCCCACAGCCGCAGTCGCCTTTCCCTCAGTGCCGTATATGTTCCGGCCGGAAGCCCATGCCGACAGCTCGCGCAGGCAGCCGCCGCAGCGCGGGGTAGCGGCCGATCATGCGCACCGCCCAGGCCGGCTTGGGAGTCGTCGTGCCGCGCAGGACACTGCTGATGACCCGGTCCTGGATCAGGATCTGCACGCGCTGCGTCACGCGCGTCGGCAGCTCGCGGCGGCGCTGCACGGCGCGGAGATCCTCCTGCGTGGCGGCGCCGTTGCGCATGCGCGGCACCAGGACGTTAGCCGCGGCGACGGCGTCCTGGATCGCCAGGTTGATCCCCACCCCGCCCACCGGCGACATGGCATGCGCAGCATCGCCGATGAACAGCAGGCCGGGGCGATACCAGGTGTCCAGCCGGTTCACCGCCACCGTCAGGAGCTTCACATCGTCCCATGTCGCGAGCTCGTGCACCCGGTCGCGGAGAAATGGCGCAAGCTGCACGATCTCTGCGTAGAACGCGTCGAGCCCGCGCGCATGCACCGCGTCGATGCCGCCCTTGGGAATGACGAACGCGCACTGCCAGTAGTCGTTGCGATCCAGCATGATGAAGAAGCGCCCGGCATCCACGCGGCCGAGCGTCTGCCCTGGATCGCCCGCCCGCTTCGACAGGCGCAGCCACAGCACGTCCATCGGCGCGCCGCGATCGACAACCTCGAAGCCGGCTGTGTCGCGCAGCGTCGAGTGGCGGCCGTCGGCGCCGATGACCAGCTCGGCCCGAATGTCCAGCGCACCGTCGGGTCCCTGCGCGGACACGCCGACCATCCGGTCGCCTTCGCGGATGAGACCGGTCGCCTCCGTGTGCATTTGCAGCCGGAACGTCGGATAGCGCCTGGCCTCGGCTGCGAGAAAATCAAGAAAGTCCCATTGCGGCATGAAGGCGACGAACTTGCAGCGCGTCGGCATGTGGGTGAAGTCGGCGATCTCGAAGAATTCGGCGCCGATCTGCACGCCGAGCGAGCGAACCTCGGTGTGCGGCAGCGCGAGGAACGCGTCCAGCAGGCCAAGCTCGTGCATCACCTGCATGGTGGAGGGATGCACCGTGTCGCCGCGAAAGTCCCGCAGGAAATCCCCGTGCTTCTCCAGCACGACGACATCGGTGCCGGCGCGTGCGAGCAGCAGGCCCAGCATCATGCCGGCAGGGCCGCCTCCGGCGATGCAGCAGCGGGTCGTGATGTCGGGCATGCGCTATTCGGCCGCGTGCACGCGCGGCGTGTAGGCGGGCACCGCGGCGCGCTGCGCAGTGTCCATCGGCTGTGGCCACCAGCGATGCTCGTATTCGGAGAACTTCGAGGCGAGCTTCGGCATCACCTGCTCGGCGAACAGGCGCGTGTTGTACTTGGTCAGCGTCTTGCTCATGTTGCCGAACTGCACCAGCAGCATGAGGTTGCCGACATGCAGGTTGGACGAAAGTTCGTCGATCTGTTCGGCGACTTCGTCCGGCGTGCCGATCACGAGATAGCCGCTGTCCACCAGCTCCTTCATATCGCCGGGCCGTGCCTTCGATTTGGCGGCGGCTGCGCTGACCTGGCTCAGCATGCCCAGGCGCTGCGTGGGTTCGGTGGTGTAGCCTGGCGGCGCGGCAAAGCGCGGATCGATGTGCAGGCAGCGGCCGAAGAAGTACTCTGCCGCTTCCGTGTAGAGGTCGAGCGCCTGCTGACGGGTTTCCGCCACCGCCACGGTCTGCGCGAAACCGGCACGGTACGGATTGCGGTCCTTGCCCAGCCGGTCCATCTCCGCCCAGAACCCGTCCATCGTCGCCTTGCCGATCTTGTGGCCGTAATACGACAGATACGAGTAGACGTAGTCCATCTCGGCGCACCACTGCCAGGTCTCGATCGAGCCACCGCCGGGAATCCAGATCGGCGGGTGCGGGCGCTGAATCGGCCGCGGCCAGATGTTGACGTAGCGCTGCTGGTTGAAGCGGCCGTTGAACGCGAACGTGTCGCGCTCGGTCCACGCACGCATGATGAGGTCGTGCGCCTCGTAGTACCGGTCGCGAAGCTGCGACGGGTTCTGGCCGTAGGCGAAGCAGGTATCCATCGGCGTGCCCACCGGAAATCCCGCGATCAGCCGCCCGCCGGAGATGCAGTCGATCATCGCGAATTCTTCAGCAACGCGCGTCGGCGGATTATACAGTGCCAGCGAATTGCCCATGACGCAGATCGTGGTGTCTGTGGTGCGGCGGGCGAGCGAGGATGCGATCAGGTTGGGCGACGGCATCAGTCCGTAGCCGTTGGAATGATGCTCGTTGACGCAGATCGCATCGAACCCGCAGGCGGCGGCGTATTCCAGTTCGTCCATGAAATCGTTGTACATGTGGTGCGCGCGCTTCGGATCGAACAGCGAGGAATGGATGTCGACCCACACCGAGGGATGCTTCTCGCGGAAATCCGCGGGCAGTTCGGTGTATGGCATCAGGTGGAACCACATGAACTTCATATGACGTACTCCGGGGGCTTTGGCCGACAAGGATTGTGCCGACACAGGCTTTGGAAGAAAAGGTCCGCAACACGGTAATTCGTTTCTTTCGGAGCCCGATCATGACCCAGCGCATCGCCATCGGCGGCTTCCTGCACGAGAGCCACTCGTTTGCGCCGCAGCCGACCACCTACGCCAATTTTGTGCGCCCAGGCGGTTTCCCGCCACTGGCCGTCGGCGCGGCGGTGCTGGATAGGGTGCGCGGCACCTCGGTTCCCGCTGCCGGAGCGCTTGCCGTCGCCGAAGCAGCCGGCGTCACGGTGATCCCTCTGGCGTGGTGCGTCGCCAATCCTGCTGGCCCGGTGCAGGACGAGGCGTTCGAGCGCATCGCGGCATTGATCTGTGCTGAACTCTCACGCGCACTGGATGAAGACCCGCTGGATGGCGTTTACCTCGATCTGCACGGTGCCGCGGTGGTGGAGAGCTTTCCCGACGCCGAGGGCGAGTTGCTGCGCCGCGTCCGCGCCATTGTCGGCGACACGCCGATCACCATCAGTCTCGATCCGCATGCCAACCTGACGTCGCAGACGGTCACGCTGGCGGACGCCGTCGTGCCGTTCCGCACCTACCCGCATTTAGATTTTATTAGATGAGGCGCTCAATCCTGCCACCGTCTGGAAACGGTGCAACGAGAGAGGTCGGCATGAACACTGAATTTTACGCCAATTTGCAGCGATACATTGTGAACTCAGGTATTGATTCCTCTGTATTGAGAGGGCAGCCTGCGGGAACAGTGAAGGCGGCGCAGGAGTTCCTATACAACATTGACCTTGCTGAGTTTGCACATTGCACTTCTTTCGCGACCCTACTGGATGATAAAACTGTGGCTCTGAAGAAAAAGCTTCCTGTGTCGATGGACGGCTGCCGCAGGGCATCATGGGGTCACGCAAGGAAGTGTCTGAATATTTTCCTTAGAAAGGCGCTCTACGACCACTACTTGCGGTGTCGATACAAACTTGGCTCGATCGAGTCGAGTACGAGAGCTTCCGTTAGATTCACATGCGGCAAGGGGAATTAGCCCGCATTATTCGTAGCCGCCCATTGACGCTCCGCGGCCACGAAAGTCGTTCCACCTCCGGTTGTGTGGACATGTCGTCGCGCGGCCACTTTGCGGTGGCCGTTGGAGAGGCTTGGGTCTCGGTTGGAGGTTGACGGAACGGGCGACGGGCGGGGCGGCAGCCCCGCGGTTCAGACGGTCAGGCGCGGCAAACGTCCCAGCATCAGTGTGAAGATTGCCTGATCCGGCGTGCTGGTCGGCAGGTGCAGCTTGATCTGCCGCTTCAGGTCCACCACGCGAACGGCGAGCTTGACCAGTCGCAGGCGCAGGGTATCGAACTGCATGACGCGCCACGACGAGCGTCGCGGCATCAGCACGCGAAGGTGCCACATCATCCAATAGGCGCCGGCATGCAGGAACAGCCGCAGCTGGTTGGCGCTCGACGTGTGGCAAGAGGTGCGGTCTGCCGCCAGGTGGGTCTTGAACGACTTGATATGGTTCTCCGCCTGGCCGCGCTGGCAATAGACCTTTTCGTAGATGGTGCGAGGCGAACCGGCATCGAGGTTGGTGGCGATGAAGCGCGTGTCCACACCGTCGGGTCCAGCTTCGATGCGGGCGATGATGCGTTCGACGCGATCCCAGCTCGCGGCGCCGTCGTAGAATTCCTTGAAGCGCCGGAGCTTGTCGGGACCACCCGCGGCGGCGAAGCGCGCCGCCGTGCTCTGCTCCAGTGTGTCGATATGGCGGCGCAACGTGGTCGTCGTGGCGACGCCGAGGGCATAATCGACGCGGTTGGCGCGGCAGAAGCGGAGCACTTCGGGCGTGCAATAATGGCTGTCGCCGCGCAGCAGGATCTCGACCCGAGGCCAATGGCTGCGAATGCGCGCGATCAGCCGACGCAGCAGCGTCACGATCTCGCGCCCGTCCGGACGTCGCGCCGGGCGCAGCACGGCACCCACCAGGCGACCGTCGCCATCGAACACCACGATCGGCTGGAAGCCGTATTCGTCGTAATAGGCGTTGAACAGCCGCAACTGCTGGCCGCCATGGGCGGCATCGAAGGTATCGTCAACGTCGAGCACGATCCGGCGCGGCACGTGGCGGAAGCTGTCGCAGTAGAAATCGACCATGGCGTAGCCCATGCGCAGCAGGGTGCGCTTGTCCGGCAGGTTCTCCAGTCGCGAGATCGTCGGCTGCGAGCACAGTGCGCCGTCTTCCGGCAGGCGTCCCATCGCCAGCTTGAACATCGGATCATGCCGCAGCGCATCAGCATCATTGCCGTCTTCGTAGCCCGCGGCGATCATCAGCATGCGGAAGCGGACGATCTCGTCGAGTTGGTGGGTGACCTGCTCCGGCACACGCGGGTCGGCGATGCAGCCCGCCACGCGAGCGGCGATGCCAAGCCGCTGTTCGATCTCCCGCAGCGCCAGAAGACCGCCGTCGGAGGACAGCAGGCCGCCGTCAAAACGAGCAACGATCGGCTTGCCAGCAACCGGCGACAATCCCGGCAGCGACGCGGTAGATGCAACTTTGGCGGGCATGGTGTTTCAGCTTTCCGATGGGAATCGGTTCGACACCAATTCCTACATCGGATCAATAGGTTGTACCAGACCCTTCAGATGCGCTGCATAATGCGGGCTAGGTGCAACGCCAAGAAGTATCATCTCGACCCACCGCCAACGTGGGACACCATAACTCGATTAACATCTAAGGCAAACGCTTGCTGGCAGGATAAAGCAAGCGAAGTAGCAGCGAAGAAAAAAATACATCGTGTTCATCTCGATCTTTGGTATTGGCGGCCCGCCGTCGACAAGGCCTGCAAGTAAATGACGGGACAAGGTGATGGATGTCTGCTGTCGATGGCTTCTTCAATGTACCGCTGCGCTAGCGCCTCATCATAAAGCGCGGACGGGAGGAAAGTTCCCATTCCAGCCAGACACAGTGGCTGCGAGATCTTAAACTTAGGGGTGCCCGACAATGACCCAACGCATCGCCATCGGCGGCTTCCTGCACGAGAGCCACTCGTTTGCGCCGCTGCCGACCACCTACGCCGATTTCGTGCGTCCGGCCGGTTTTCCGCCGCTGACCGAGGGCGCGGCGGTGCTCGATGCGGTACGCGGCACATCGGTGCCCATTGCCGGGGCGCTGGCCGTCGCCGAGGCAGCCGGCGTCACAGTGATCCCGCTGGCCTGGTGCTTCGCCAATCCTGCCGGCCCGGTGCAGGACGAAGCTTTCGAGCGGATTGCGGCATTGATCTGTGCTGAACTGTCACGCGCGTTGGATGAAGCGCCGCTCGATGGCGTTTACCTCGATCTCCACGGTGCCGCGGTGGTCGAGAGCTTTCCCGACGCCGAAGGCGAACTGCTGCGCCGCGCCCGCGCCATCGTCGGCGACACGCCGATGACCATCAGCCTCGATCCGCATGCCAACCTGACGTCGCAGATGGTCACGCTGGCGGACGCCGTCGTGCCGTTCCGCACCTACCCTCATGTCGACATGAAGGAGGCCGGCGCCCAGGCGATGCGGCTTCTGCTGCAGCGCATCGGCCGCGGCGCGCCATGGGCGCGCGCCTTCCGCCAGTTCGATTTCTGGATTCCGATCGGCAGCCAGTGCACGCTGCTGCAGCCGATGAAGGAGGTGATGGAGGAACGCGCCTCGCTCGCCGAACGCCTCGACGTGACGGAACTCGCTTTCTGCTTCGGCTTTCCCTACGCCGATTTCGCCGATTGCGGTGCTGCACTTGCGGCCTATGCCGATACGCAGGCGAAGGCCGATGCGGCAGCGGATGCCTTCGCCGCCCATGTCGCCGCACGCGAGAGCCAATTCGTGCAGGACACGCTGCCGGCGGCCGAGGCTGTTGCGGAGGCGAAGCGCGCTGCGCTGGGCGCGTCGAAACCGATCGTGATCGCCGACACGCAGGACAATCCCGGCGGCGGCGGACACGGCGACACGACCGGCCTGCTTGGCGAGCTGGTGCACCAGAAGGCGGAAGGAGCGGTGCTCTGCCTGATCAATGATGCGGCGAGCGTTGCGGCGTGCCATGCGGCAGGCGAGGGTGGGTCGGTCGCGCTCTCGCTTGGCGGCAAGTCGGATGGTCTGCCGTTTGATTGCACGGCGCGCGTGCTGAAACTCACCGATGGGCGCTTCACGTTGACCGGGCCGATGGGCGCCGGCAATCCCGGGAATCTCGGGCCGTGCGCGCTGATCGACATCGACGGCGTGCGCGTGATGGTGGTGTCGCACAAGATGCAGGCACTCGATCAGGCGATCCTGCGGCATGTCGGCATCGAGCCGAGCGAGTGTCCGATACTGGTGTTGAAATCCTCGGTGCATTTCCGTGCCGATTTCGGGCCTATCGCGGGGAGGATCATCGTCGGGATTGCCCCGGGGCCGGTGGTGGCGGATCCGGCGATCCTGAATTTTCGCTATGTGCGGGCGAACGTGAGACGGCGGCCACGTGCTGGGTGAAGGAAGAAGGTAGATTCACCACAAAGACACAGAGACACGAAGGAAGGAAAATGTTGCGCTTCGCGCGAAGCGCAATTTCAGCCTTCTCCGTGTCTCTGTGTCTTTGTGGTGAATTTACTTACTGTTTTGCGTATCAGACCAGGCTCACCGACCCGCTTGCAATGTCATAGACGTTGGCGCGAAAGTCCTGGCCAACCGCGAACATTGCAACGGCTACACATGGCTTTCTCCCTCGACCGCGTGGAGTGCCGCCAGCACTTCTGCGGCGCGCGGTATCGGCGCGACGGCACCGTAGCCGGTGCATTTCAATGCCGCCGCCACGCCGGCATAGCGCGCAGCAGCTTCCGGCGCGTCGCCGGCCAGAATTCGCGCCAGGAAGCTGCCGCAGAACGTGTCGCCTGCGCCGGTGGCATCGACGACGTTCACGTCGTGCTTCGGCATCCGCACGCGATATTCCGGCGTCGCTACATAGGCGCCGGACTCGCCCATCTTCAACACCACCACTTTCGGCCCGAGCCGCAGGTAGAAATCCAGCATCGCGTCCGGATCGATGAGGCCCGTCAGGATCCGCACGTCCTCAATTCCCGGCAATGCATAATCGGTCTGCGCCATCGCGGCATGCATCACCGCGGCGGCGCGCGCCGGGGGCCACAGACGAGGGCGGTAATTGGTATCGTATGCAACCTTCACCCCGTTTCGCCGCGCAATGTCGATTGCGGCGAACACCGCATCGGTCGCCGAATTGGAAATCCCCTGGCTGATGCCGGAGACATAGAACATGCGCGCCGCGGCGATCGCCGGCTCGGGCAGGTCCGCTGACGTATACATCGCGGCAGCCGAGTTGGCGCGGTAGTGGAGGAAGTGATGATCCTGAGCGTCGTGGGTGACGAAATACACGCCGGTCAACCAGCGATCGGTCCGGATTACCGTGGAGGCATCGACGCCCTCGCGCGCCCACAGCGCCATGAAACTGTCGCCCGGCATGTCCTGGCCCACCGCAGTGATGTAGCCGACGCGCGCCCCCTGTCGCGCGGCGGCGATCGCGGCGTTGGAAGTGTCGCCGCCATGACCCTCGAGATAATGCCGCGAGCCGTCGGGTTGCGGCGGGAGCTGGTTGAACTCCAGCATCGGTTCGCCCATGCACAGCAGGTCGACCATCAGGCCGCGCCCATCACCTGCCGTGCCGCGGCTTCGATGGCGGCACGGTCGCCGGCTGCAATCCGCTTCTCATCGACCAGCGCGCCGCCCATGCCGACGAAGGCCGCGCCCGCCGCCAGATACGCCCCGACATTGCCGGGTTCGACGCCACCGGTGGGACAGAATGCGATCTCGGGAAACACGCTGCGCAGGGCGCGGATGTGTCCCGGCCCACCCGTCGACGAAGCCGGGAATATCTTCACCACATCCGCGCCGGCTGCCAGCGCGACGCGTACCTCGGTTGGCGTCAGCGCGCCCAGCATCAGCAATGCCTTGGCGCTCCGGCACGGCGTGGCGAGTGAGGCATCGACCCAGGGCGCCACGATGAAGCGCGCGCCCGCAGCGAGGCAGGCCTCTGCCGTCGTGCGGTCCGGGACCGTGCCGGCGCCGATCAGCAGTGCGGGATCGCTCGCCAGTTCGCGGATCAGCGTGGGAGCATCGGGGATCGTCATCGTGATCTCGAAGATGCGCAGGCCGGCATCGCGCAGCCATTGCACCGCGGTGGCGGCGTGCCGCGCTTCATGCGTGCGAACAACCGGCACGACGCGCGCGGCGCGGAGCGTGGCGAGCATCGGATGCGTCGTCATGGCCAGGCCCTCTTGCGATCCAGCTTGACAGCCTAGCCCCGGATCGGGCGCGATGGCACCATCAGGCAGTACCCAGGAGGAACCCGGCCATGCCCGAAGGAATGATCAAGACCCGCAAGCGTCTGCTGGCCGATGAACCGTCACCGCCTTCGCACTACATCGACGTGGTGAATGCGCCATGGGAAACCTCAAAGTTTCCCGGAATCGAGCACAAGGTGCTGTACAGCGACCCCAACACCGGCATGGCAACGCTGCTGTTCCGTCTGGCGCCGGGCGCGGTGGTGCCGCTGCACGAGCACACCGGCGTGGAGTTGACCTATGTGCTGGAGGGCAGCCTGATGGACGACGAAGGCGTCTGCACCACCGGCAATTTCGTCTGGCGCCCGGCCGGCAACACCCACGTGGCACACGCGCCGAACGGTGCGCTGCTGCTCGGCGTGTTCATGAGTCCGAACCACTTCGCCGAGGGGCAGAAGTTCTTTACGGAAGAGAATCCCGGCTGAGCGGGAGCAGCCCTGCTGTATCGTAAGCTCGCGACTATCTAAAAGTTCCGCTTGCGGCGACGCGGTTTCTGTATGGCAAGGTGAAGAATACTAACTCCCGAGGGTGCGACCCGGCGAGGCGCCATCGCTGCCGGCGCCCTCATCGGGCCGCGGCCGCCCCGACGTGTGATTGCGCCGCGACGCATCAGCGCCGTGTCGGCCAAGGCGCTGGAGCTTGCCGCGAATGATCGGTCAGGCCGTAGCCCCGCCGTCCACCGGCAGCGCGACTCCCGTGATGTATGACGCCTCGTCCGAGATCAGGAACAGCGCGGCATTGGCGATTTCCTCGGGATGCGCCGGCCTGCCCATTGGCACCTGACCGCCGCGCTTGACCACCAGAGTCTCCGGCGTCTCCCCGGGCGGCAACTGGCTGTCGGGACGTGCCACGAACACGCGCAGCATCGGCGTGTCGGTGGGCCCGGGACATACCGCGTTCACCCTGATCTTCTCGCGCGCATAGCGCTTCGCCAGACCGTGCACCAGACCGACTACGCCGAACTTGGCGATGTTGTAGACCGGGCTGAACTGCGATCCGGTCAGGCCCGAGGTGGATGCCGTGTAAAGCAATGCCCCGCCGCCACGCGCGCGCAGTTCCGGAAGTGCGGCCTCGGTGGTGACCAATACCGTGCGGACATTCAAATCCATCGCCAGCTCGAAGTCCTTCCAGTCCAGGCCCTCGATCGCGGCGGGACCGGGATGGCCGACATGGTTCCAGACGAAATCAAGTCCGCCGAATTCATTGGCCGTACGGCGGACGATGTCGCGAGCGAACGAGTCCTGCCGCAAATCACCGGCGAGCGCGATCGCCTTCCCGCCGGCGTCCGTAATCTGCTTCGCCACCGCATTCGCGCCCGCCTCGTCGAGGTCTGCCACGCCGACCGCCGCGCCCTCCTGTGCGAAGCGAACAGCGCCCGCGCGACCCATGCCCGACGCCGCAGCGGTGACGATTCCCACTTTGTTTGCGAGCCGCATGGCCATCTCCTGTCAACGCTGTGCGTTCAGCCAACCCAGCATGATCCGATTGAACGTGTCGGGATGCTCGACGTTGGGGAAATGCAGCGCATTGGCGATCTCCTCGTAGCGTCCACCCGGCACCAACCCCGCCAGTCTGCGATTGTCGGCCGCAGGTGTGCCGGCATCATCGGAGCCGCACACCACCAGCACTGGCAATTTCACGGATGGCAGACGCGCGACGAAATCGAAGTTGCGGATTGCGGCGACGCAGCCAAGGTAGCCGGCGGGTGTGGTGCCGATGATCGTGTCGCGGATCTGCCTCCAGCGTCCGGGATTGCGCTGCTTTACAGCGCCGGTGAGCCACCGCTCGATCGTCGGATCGGCAAGTGGCGCCAGCGAATTCGCGTTCCGCACCGTATCCACGCGTTGCTGCCAGACCTCGGGCGCGCCCGCGGGTGTGCTTGGCAAAGTGTCGCACCACATCGCGGACGCGAGCCTGCCGCCATGTTCAAGCGCGAAGGCCTGGCCGAGCATCCCGCCGATCGAAAGCCCGATGAAGTGCACACGCGCAATGGCGAGTGCATCCAGCACAGCGGCGACATCCGAAGCCAGCGCACTCATCGTATAGTCGCCCGCAACAGGACCGCTGCCGCCGTGGCCGCGCATGTCGATGCGCAGCACGCGGAAGCCGGCGGCAAGCAGAGGCGGCACCTGCTCCGTCCACATGCCGCCATCCGAAGCGAGCGAGTGGGTCATGCAGACGACCGGACCGTTCTCGGACCCTACCAGGTCGTAGGCGATATTGCGTCCGTCCAGTGGCAGCAGCATAGCAATTCCTCCCGTCTGTCAGCCGGTTTCCATCGGCAGGCTGGGATCGCTCGCCCATTCCGACAGCGATCCGTCGTAAAGCTTTACATCTTTGTGGCCGAGCATGATCAGCGCCAGCGCATCGGCGCTCGCCGCGATGCCGCCGCCGCAGTAGTTGATCACCTGCTTGTCCATGGCGCCCACGGCCGTGAAGCGCTTGCGGAGCTCATCGGCCGGCAGGAACTCGTTGGTCTCGGGGTTCAGCAGATGCGCGGCGGGCAGGTTGACACTGCCGGCAATACGCCCCGGTCTGCCGTAGCTGTTGCCGCCGCTGCCCGTGTGCTGCTGCGGCTGCAATGCATTGAGCGTGCAGATCGCGCCGTCGCCGATCGCGCGCAGCACCTCGTCCTTGCCCACCATCAGGTTACGGACCTCGCGCACGGTGAAATCGCCCGGCTTGCGCGGCTTGGCAGGGCCGGTTTCCACCGGGCGACTTTCACGACTCCATTTCTGCCAGCCGCCGTCCAGGACCGCGGCATTGTCATGGCCGAATTCGTGCAGCAGCCACCACATGCGCGTTGCCCACCAGACATTCGCGGAGCTGTAGGCTATCACGTGCGTGGTGTTGCTCACGCCGAAGCGGCGCATCGCCGACGCAAAGTCTTCCGGCGACTGACGCATGAAGCGCAGGCGCTGCGAGGTATCGGACACGTCGCGCAGCATGTCGACGAATTGCGCGCCGGGAATGTGACCCTGCTCGAAATCCTCGCGGCCCGGCTTCACCTGATAGGTGATCTTCGGGTCGGGGATCAAATGCGTCGTGCAGTCCAGCACCAGCACTGCCGGGTCAGCGAGATGGTGGGCGAGCCATTCGGTCTCGACCAGGTACTCGGGATGGGCATAACCGCTCATGTTTGCGCTCCATGTCCTGCCGGCAGTTCGGCCAGTTCGATCAGCACGTTGCCGGTGGACGCGGGATCGATGAACGCGATGCGCGCGCCGCCATGACCGATGCGGGGTGTTTCGTCGCGCAGCCTGACGCCTTTCGCCTTCAGTTCGGCCAGCGCACCGTCGATGTCTTCCACCTCGAAGCAGATATGGAACAGGCCCTCGCCCTTTTGGGAGATCCACTGGTTGATGCCGGAGTTCGGCGCCTTGCTCTCGAGCAGCTCGATATAGGTCTCGCCCACCGGCAGCATGGCGAGCCGCGTCGCGCCGATCTGCTCCTCGTATTCCAGCGGAATGCCGAACGTGTTCTGCAGCATGTCCATCGACTGTCTGAGCGAATTCACCGCGATCGCGATATGCTCCACCCGCTTGATCTTCATCGTTGCCTCCTTAGGAAATCGTCACCCCGCTGTCCACCGGATAGACCTGCCCGGTGACCATGCGGGATTCGTCGGACGCGAGGAACAGCGCCATGTTAGCGATGTCCGGCGGCTCGATCAGCCCGAGCAGATGCGAGTTCGCCAATTTGTCGAGTGCGGCGTTGCCCGCCATCAGCCTGCGCACACGATCGGTCATCGTGGCCGATGGCGCTATGGCGTTCACGCGCACGCGCTGCGCGGCGAATTCCACCGCCATGGAACGGGTGATCGCAGCGACGCCGCCCTTCGCCGCGGTGTAGCAGTCGCGCCCGGCGATGCCCATCAGTGCAACGTTTGAGGACATGTTGATCACCGATCCACCGCCCGAGCGGATGATCTCCGGAATGGCGACGCGGCAGCCAAGGAAGGTGCCGAACAGGTCCAAACGGATGACGCGCCAGAATTCCTCGATCGGCGCTGCCACAACTGTGTTGTCCTGTGGAGTCGAGCCGCCGGCGTTGTTGTGCAGGATGTGCAGCGCGCCGAATTGCTGCACGGTGGCGCGGACCGCAACCTGCATGCTTGGTTCGTCGGTCACGTCCGTGCGGATGGCGATCGCACCGTTGCCGGCCAGATGCGCGGTTTCCTCGCCGGAAGCGGCATCGATCTCGGCGATCGCCACGCGCGCACCCTCGCGTGCGAACAGGATGGCCGTGGCGCGGCCGATGCCGGTTCCTGCGCCGGTGATGAAGGCAACCTTGCCGGCCAATCTGCTCATGCAGCGCCTCCCCGTTTTCTGTACACCTCCCCCGCTTGCGGGGGAGGTCGGAGCGCAGAGCGCTCCGGGAGAGGGTCCCGCCGGTGGCACCCTATCCCGCTTCGCTACGCTCGGCTCCCTCTCCCGCAAAGCGGGAGAGGGGTACTATAACCCCTCAGTGGCTCAGCTCCCTTGTCATCTCGTCGATGCCGTTCACCGTCAGCGGATACATCCGCCGCGCCATCAGTTCGCTGGTGATTCCGATCGAACGCACATGCTGCCAGCTTCCCTGCGGCGTCGGATTGAGCCACGCCGCCCGCCGATAATGCGACGTCAGCCGCTCCAGCCAGACCTTGCCCGGCTCATCGTTCATGTGCTCGACGCTGCCGCCGGGCATGGTGATCTCGTACGGGCTCATCGCCGCGTCGCCGACAAAGATCAGCTTGTAATCCGGCCCATAGGTGCGCAGTACGTCGAAAGTGGAAATCCTCTCGTCGTGGCGGCGACGGTTGTTTTTCCATACCCGCTCATACGGAAAGTTATGAAAATAGAAATACTCCAGGTGCTTGAACTCCGATCGCGCCGCCGAGAACAGCTCCTCCGACAGCTTCACGAAGTCATCCATCGATCCGCCGATATCGAGGAACAGCAGCACCTTCACCGTGTTGTGCCGCTCCGGCACCATCTTCAAATCCAGCGTCCCGGCGTTGTTCGCCGTTGAGCGTATCGTATTCGGCAGATCGAGCTCGGTCTCCGCGCCCTGCCGCGCGAACCGGCGCAGCCGGCGCAGCGCCAGCTTCAGATTGCGCGTGCCGAGCTCCACCGTGTCGTCCAGATCGCGGAACTCGCGCTTGTCCCACACCTTCACCGCACGTCGATGGCGCGATTCATGCTGGCCGATGCGCACCCCCTCGGGGTTGTAGCCGAACGCCCCGAACGGCGAGGTCCCCGCGGTGCCGATCCATTTCGATCCACCCTGGTGCCTGCCCTTCTGTTCCGCCAGCAGCTCGGCCAGCCGCTGCATGATCGCCTCGAAGCCGCCCAACGCCTCGATCTTTGCCATCTCCTCCGGCGTCAGCAGCTTTTCGGCAAGCTTGCGCAGCCACTCTTCGGGCAACTCGCGCGGCAGCACGCCCTCGGATGGCTCCAGCCCCTTGAAGCATTGCGCGAACACGCGGTCGAACCGGTCGAGATGCCGCTCATCTTTCACAAGTGTCGCGCGGCTGAGGTAATAGAAATCATCCACGCTCCATTCCGCCACACCGGCCTTCATCGCGCCGAGCAGCGTGAGGTATTCGGTGATCGATGTCGGCAACCCCGCCTGCCGCAAGCCCGCAATAAGATGCGCGAACATCGCAGCCTCAGGCGCTGCCGCGCCGCGCCAGGAACGCCAGGCGCTCGAACAGATGCACGTCCTGCTCGTTCTTCAGCAGCGCGCCGTGGAGCGGCGGGATCACCAGATGCTTCTCGTTGGTGCGCAGCGCATCGGCCGGCAGGTCCTCGACCATCAGCAGCTTCAGCCAGTCCAGCAGCTCGGCCGTCGTGGGCTTCTTCTTCAGGCCCGGTACTTCACGGATCTGGAAGAACACGTTCAGCGCGTCGCGCGCCAGATCATGCCTGATGTCGGGGTAGTGCGTCTGCACGATCCGCTCCATCGTTTGGCGATCCGGGAAGCGGATATAATGGAAGAAACAGCGGCGCAGGAAGGCGTCCGGCAGCTCCTTCTCGTTGTTCGACGTGATGATCACGATCGGCCGGTGCCTCGCAATCACCGTCTTGCGCGTCTCGTAGACGAAGAAGCGCATGCGGTCGAGTTCCAGCAGCAGGTCGTTGGGGAATTCGATATCCGCCTTGTCGATCTCGTCGATCAGCACGACCACGGGTTCGTCGGTCTCGAATGCGTCCCACAGCTTGCCGCGCACGATGTAGTTGGCGATGTCGTGCACCCGCGGATCGCCCAGCTGCCCGTCACGCAGCCGCGATACCGCGTCGTACTCGTAAAGGCCCTGCTGCGCCTTGGTGGTCGACTTGATGTGCCACTCGATCAATTCGAGACCAAGCGCCTCCGCCACCTCATGGGCGAGCACGGTCTTGCCGGTTCCGGGCTCGCCCTTCACCAGCAGCGGTCGTTGCAAGGTCACCGCGGCGTTGACCGCGACTTCCAAATCGCGCGTGGCGATGTAGCGTTCGGTACTTCTGAAGGCACTCACACCGGATCCCCTTGGCACTGCATTCCACAATAGTCGGCCGATCGCCGTACGTCGGCAAGCTGCTCAGGCCGCGATCCCCGCCACCGGCGCGAGCGGCGGCCGGCCGCGAATCAGATCGGCGGCCTTCTCCGCGATCATCATCGTGGTCGCGTAGGTGTTGGCCGATGGCATGCTCGGCATGATCGATGCGTCCGCGACGCGCAAGCCCTGCATGCCGTGCACGCGCAACTGGTCGTCCACCACGGCGCTCGGATCGGTCGCCGGTCCCATCCGCGCCGTGCCGATCAGGTGGTAGGATGTGGAGCCATACTGCCGCGCATAGTCAAGGAATTCGTCGTCGCTCAGCACCTGCGGCCCTGGCAGCATGTCGCCGTCGAAATACGGCGCAAGCTCCGGCGTATGCAGCAGGCGGCGCGCCAGCTTCATGCCGCTGATCAGCACCCGCCGGTCCATGGGATCCGCCAGGTAGTTCGGCTGGATGATCGGGTCGTCGAACGGATCGGCGGAGCGCGCCCTGACGTAGCCCGTGCTCTCCGGCCGGTGCTGCCACACGCCGCAGGTCATCCCGGGATAATCGTCCAACAGTCCGACAAAGCCCTGTTTGTAGCTGGCGGGACTGAACACACCCTGCAGGTCGGGCTGGTCCATGCTGTCATCCGATTTCCAGAACCAGTGCACCAGCGACGGGCTCAGCGCGAGAATGCTGGGTTTTCCTACCGCCCAGCGCGCGATCTGGCCTGCCAGTCCCAGGCCGCGCGCCAGTTCGTTGATCGTCGTGCTGTTCTTCACCCGAGCGACCAGACGCGCCGAGTAGTGATCGCGAAAGTTCTCGCCGACGCCGCGCAGTTCGTGCACCACCGGAACGCCGATCGACCCGAGCAGGTCCGCCGACCCGACGCCGGAAATCTGCAACAGCTTCGCCGTGTTGGCCGTACCGCAGGACAGTATAACCTCGCGCCGCGCGTGCACGACACGCTGCGTGCTGCGGTCGCGGTCGTCCAGGTAACGCACGCCGATCGCCCGCTTTCCGTCGAACAGCACGGCCGATGCGCGCGCATCGGTGCGTATCGCCAGCCGCCCGGTCGCCTTCGCCGGATGCAGGAACACACGCGCGGCCGAATGCCGCCAGCCACGATGAATCGCGCGCTGGAAATAGCCGACACCCGCCTGGTCATCGCCGCTGTTGTAGTCGTTGCAGCGCGGAATCCCCGCCGCCACGGCGCCGCCGATGAACGCGTCGCAGATCGGGTGGATCCAGTCGATGTCGGTGACCGGCAGGTTGCCCTCGCGACCATGGATCCGGTCGTCGCCGATGCCGATCCGCCGTTCGGTCCGTTTGTAATAGGGTAGCATGTCGACATAGCCCCAGCCGCGATTGCCGCGCTGCGCCCAACTGTCGAGATCGGCGCGCTGGCCACGGTTGTAGATCATGCCGTTGATCGAGCTGGACCCGCCCAGCGTGCGCCCCTGCGTGGTGGGGATCGGCCGACCGCCGCTGCCCTCCGATGGTTCGGTCTTGAACTGCCAGGTGAAGTCCGGGTTGAACAGCATCTTGATGAAGCCGGCCGGCACGTGGATGTAGGGATGGCGGTCGGGCGGCCCGGCTTCCAGCACGCAGACGGTGGCGCCGGGATCCTCGGTCAGCCGGTTGGCCAGCACGGACCCCGCGGCGCCGCTGCCGACGATGACGTAGTCGAAAGCATCGCCCGCGCTCGCGCCCTCTTGCGTCGCCATGCGCCCCCCTCGGCGTCCCATGGCGGTTTGATTGTCCGCCGCGTCCATCCTAAGCTGCGCCCTGTTGGCAGTCCAAGCCAGGCGGGAGGAACAACATGGAGTATATCTGCGACGCTCCTGGTGACAGAACATGGTTCCGGCTGGTGAGCGAAGGCGAGGCGACGCTTGAATCCGAGGTCATGCGTCATGCCGTGGAGAAGTATTTCCGCCGTGAATGGGCGAAGGCCGCGGAAAGCTTCCGTCCGCTCACCACGGTCTTCATCGAGCAGGACATCGGCAAGGCGGGGCACATCCAGCGGGAGATGCCGCTGTTTCTCACCCTGCGCGACGATGAGGGGACGCCGCTGGTGACGGCCATGCTGCCGCCCGGCGGGCGTCGCGACCGCTCGTTCGGCTGCATCATCGTGGGTCCCGCGAACAGCGATCCCTACAAGCAGCATGCCGATGCGATCAAGGCGCTGGCTGAGCATTTCGACATCCCGCTCGATCGGGCGCATTGTTATCCGTATCGTCGGGAATGACCTCACACCAGGAGATGAACGCCATGGGCTATACGCTGGAACAGTTCGCCGCCAAGTGTCATGACGCGTTGAAGAGCGAGCCGGGCACCGATGGGCGCAAGGCAGTCTGCGCGCTGGTGAAGGACGTGCTGAAGGACGGCGATTTCACCGCCAAATACATCCCGGAGGGCACACCGGAGCGGAAGCTGCTGTACGAAGATCCAGAACTGGGCTTCACCATCCTGGCCCATGGCTATGTCGGGGCGAAGGGCAGCAAGCCGCACGACCACGGTCCGTCCTGGGCGATCTACGGCCAGGCCGCCGGCGAGACGATCATGACGGACTGGGACTGCCTGGCGCGCCCGACCGAGACCACACCCGGCAAGGCACGCCACGTCCGCGACTACACGATGAAGCCGGGCGATGCGTATCTGTACGATACGGGCGTGCTGCACTCGCCGCGGCGCGAGGGCTCGACGCGGCTGCTGCGCATCGAGGGCATGAACATGGACCGCGTGAAGCGCTTCCCGTACGAGGCGGTGGATACGCTCACGACCGCTGCGGAGTAGCCGTACCCCCTGTCATTGCGAAGAGCGCAGCGACGAAGCAAGCTCGACCGGAGTATGCGCCGGCCCCGAGATTGCTTCGCTGCGCTCGCAATGACAGGCGGGCGGCATCAGGGCGGCGGAATGATCTGCTTCTCGTCGATGATGTAGGACTTGATTCTGCCGATGAACAGCGCGCCGTCGTCGGTCAGCCGCTTCATCTCGGGTGAGGCGGCGGCACGCGCCAGGGCAGCCTGATCGTCGTACCAAAGCTCGGCGATCCCATCGACCTCGACGTCGGTCTCCGGTATATCGGGCCGGGTGCGGGTGCCGACAATATGCGACTGCACGTAGCGCCGGATGCCTGGCACGGCATGGGCGAGCGGACCGTGGATTTCCAGCCAGTGCTTGACGAACTGCTCGTGGGTCAGCCCGGGCTTGCGGGTCAGCAGGCCGACAACCTTGATCATGCCGCCTGATCCATCGTGGACAGCTCGCACGCCACCGTGGTGCGGTGCATGTCGCGCACCTCGGCGTTGTTGAATGGGCGCGCACGATGCATCGTGACGCGGTTGTCCCACATCACAAGGTCCCACTGCCGCCAGACATGCGCGTAGACGAACCGGCGTTGGGTCGCGTGCTCGGTCAGATCGCGCAGGAACGCGCGCGCTTCCGGCACCGGCCAGCCGAGGATCGCGCCGGCGTGTGACGCGAGGAACAGCGATTTGCGCCCGGTCACCGGATGCTGGCGAACCAGCCGCTGCTTCACCGGCGCGAATTTGCGGCGCTCGTCGTCAGTGAAGTCGGTAAAGCCGAGGGTGCTGCGGGAAAAGAGCTGGCTGTGCTCGCAGATCAGGTTCTCGCACTCCGCCTTGGTCTCGTCGTCGAGCGCATCATAGGCAGCACGCATGTCAGCAAATTCGGTGTTGCCGCCAGCCGATGGAATGTGCCGCGCCGACAGCAGCGAATACTTCGCCGGCACCGCCTTGAACGAGCTGTCGGAGTGCCACAACCGGTTGCCAAGACCGAACAGCCGACGCCTGTCATCGCGCGCCAGCAACCGGTTGTCCTTGTCGAGATTGGAGATGTCGTTGACGTCCATCGACAGCCGGCGCTCCGAACCTTGCGCGATGTCGCCGGTCGCCTGCTCCAGCGCGCCGAAGTTGCGGCTGAACGCAAGTTGCGTCGCATCGGTGAAGGGCTGGTCGTGAAAAACCAGCACGCCGTACTGGTCCATGCCGGCGGAGATCGCCGCGGCATCGGCGTGGGAGACTGGCTGGGTGATGTCGATGCCCGATACTTCGCCGGCGAAGAACGGGCGGGATAGGGGATCGATTGGGCGAATTGACAACGTCATGACCAACCTCAAGCAAGGTTCACCGCCAAGGCACAGAGACACGAGGTCTGTGGCATTCTTTGTGCCTTCGTGTCTTTGTGGTGGATCTTCTTATTGCAGCTGCAGTCCCATCGCCTCGCCAAAGCGCCGCGCCGGCTCCAGCGGATCGCCGTACTTCCGGTGCATCGCCGTGTGATACGCCGCGGCCAGCAGCAGCTTGTCACGCTCCGGATGCCGGTTGGTGCCGAAATCCATCAGCATGCACTGGGCGATCTCCTGGTTGTGCGGATCGTTGCCCAGCTTCGCCGCGGCCAGCGCGATGCGCTCCACCAGCGGCGCACGGTCGCCGATGTTGTCGCAGATAGGCCTGCGTCCAAGCCAGGCTCTCCTCGCCATTCAGCGCGCACACCGCGGTATCGACGCGATCCAGCAACTGTCCCGCGGTCAGCTTGTCGGCGCCGCTTGGTGTCTGCACCGCAACCGGATTGGAATCGCCGATACCCTTCTGGTGCCAGGCAACGCGGTTCAGGAACGACGCCAGCAGATAGATCAGCCGCAGCCGCCGCGGGTGGTCGAAGTTGTCGAAGAACCAGGCGAGCGTGTTGCAGTATTCGTAGCAGTGATGCGGCATCGAGAAGTTGTTCGGTCCCTGCGTCTCGATCACGACCTGCGCACAGGCGATCTGCATGACATCGAGAATGCGCCGCGGGTCCTTGCCGGCCTGCAGCAGCCTGGTGACGTGATGCAGGTTGTCAGGCTCCTGCCCCCGGATGATCGCCTCGATGAGCCCGGCGGCCTCCTCCTGGTTCAGCGGCTCCTTGTTGTTGCGCAGCACCGCCACCTCGGCGTCGCTCACGCCGCCATACGGAACGGCATGCAGCGCCTCGCCCTCGATGTTCATCTTCACCAGGTTGCAGGCCATCTCGTAGGTCGAATACCAGCGCGGCCCAACCGCGATATCCAGCGCGCCGGCATACAGCACATGATGCACCTGCGGGTTGTCCCAGCCGATCGCATTGCCGATCTCAACCGTGGAGCGCGCACGATACGCCTTGTGGCCGGTCGTATAGGAGCGGTTGAACAGCATGCGGTCCTGCATGTCGATCAGCCCGGCAAACACGAGTTCGGCCAACACCTCGCGGCGGTTGGGTTTGTCTTCCATCAGGCCGAGGAAGGTGCGGTAGGCGTCGATCACCTGGCCGCGATGCACCAGGGTCATCCAGTTGTTGAGCCGCTCCTTCAGCGGGCCTTCCTGACGCAGCGGTTCCTGGTCCGGCCAGTAGACCACCGGCGCCGGCGGCGCTTCCACCGCACCGAGATTGCCGCGGGCGCGCGTGTAATGCCCGGGCGCCTTGTCGATCTTCTGGTTCCAGATATCGAGGCCGCTCGGGATGTACCAGATGGTCTGCGCCATCGGCAGCATCGACAGCTTCCCGGGCAGCATCTTCGCCAGATTGATCGTGGCCCGCGCGCTCAGCAGGCAATGGTCGTTGTTGACGAAGTTCGGATATCCGTCGTCGATGCGCTCATGGTATGGCACATGCGTGTACGGTGCATGGATGCGCACGCCCTCGGCGATGATCTCGTTCAGCGGACGGCCGGCACGCACGAGGTCGTAATAGACCTGGCTTGCACCAACCTGGTCACGCGCCATGACCCGGTCTTCCAGCCTGGCGTAAAGGGTCGTTGCGTCGCGGTCCGTCTGCATGTCCATCTCGGCTTCCTCTGGCAAATCCTGGACTTATCCTACGCTTGACAGGTCGGTTCCGACAACCATGGTGGCATCAGCGGGAGGGTCACGACGATGGCAGACATGCAATGGATTATCAGCACCGTCGCCGGAACGGGTGAAAAGGGCTATACAGGCGATGGCGGCGCGGCGACGCAGGCGTTGCTGAACAATCCGTTCGATCTTGCGTTCGACCCGGGTGGCAATCTGTGCTTTTCCGATACGTTCAATCATTGCATCCGCCGCATCGATGCGCGCACCGGCGTCATCACCACCATCGCCGGCACCGGTGAGCGAGGTTTTTCCGGTGATGGCGGACCGGCCGCACGGGCGCAGATGAATGAGCCCTATGGCATCGTCATCGACCGATCGGGCAACATCTATGTCGCCGACCGGATGAACCGTCGGGTGCGGCGGATCGACTGCGGTTCGGGCATCATCACAACCGTGGCCGGCGACGGCTCTGGCAAGTACAGCGGCGATGGCGGTCAGTCGGATCGTGCCGGACTGGGCGAACCGAACGGGCTGGCGCTCGATCGCGACCATCGCCGCCTGTTCATCGCCGATGTCGCGGACCATCGGGTGCGCGCGATCGATCTTGCCTCTGGCGTCATCACCACGTTCGCCGGCACCGGCAATGGCGCGCACGCCGGCGATGGCGGTCCTGCCGCGATGGCCGACATCTTCGGCGCGCGTGCGGTGGCGCTGGCGCCGGACGATTCGCTCTATGTCCTGGAGCGCCAGGGCAGCAGCCTGCGCCGGGTGCGCAGCGGCATCATCGAAACCGTGGCCGGAACCGGTGCGCGTGGTTACGGCGGCGACGAACACGACGCGCGCCACGCGGTGTTCAATGCTCCGAAGGAGATGGCGGTCGAACCGGGCGGCAACATTTTCATCGTGGATACCGAAAACCATGCGATCCGCCTGATCGATGCGCGGACCTGGATCGTCACCACGATCGCCGGCAACGGACGGGCCGGTCCGGGCGGTGATGGCGGGCCCGCGCAGCTGGCATCGCTCGCGCGGCCGCATGGCGCCGTCGTAGGGCCGGACGGCGCGGTCTATATCGGCGACTCCGAAAATCACCGCGTTCGCAAGCTGGTGCAAAAACAATAGCCCTTGGTTTGCCGCTGCTGCCTCATGTGCTCTAGTCGAACCCAAGGAAAATGGGGGAGCGATGGTCCGCCCGTCTTTGCCCGCTGTGTCTGCCATGCTTGCGAGCCTGCTCGGTGCGCCGGCGGCAACTGCGTGCGACAACCCTCGGCAGATGGACGGATTCAAAACCTGCGCCGATGTCGCCAAGGCAGAGCAGGAAGGCGCACTTGTGGTCTACTCCACCGACCCCGAAGCCGCGGCCGAGGCGGAACTCGCGAAGTTTCATGCGATGTTTTCCAAGATCAGGATTAGCTACCTGCGGATCCAGGCCGGCGGACTCTACGCAAGGCTGTTGGCCGAGCGTCAGGGCAATGCCTACCTCGCCGATGTCGCACAGCTCTCCGACATGAGCTTCGCACTCGATTTCCAGAAGCGCGGCGGATACATGCAATACATCTCGCCGGAAATGGCGGCATACCAGACGGAGTACAAAAGCTCGCCGGAGGGCTATTGGACCTGGGGCGCGCTGGTGGTCGCGGCGATTGCCTACAATCCGACGCTCGTGTCGGCGGAAGAGGCGCCCAGAGCCTGGCAGGATGCGATGGATCCGAAATGGACGGACGCCATTTCCGTGAAGGTGTCGATCTCCGGATTGCAGCATGTGACGTGGTATGTGCTGCGGCAACTCTACGGCAATGACTTCTGGGCGAAGCTGGCGCCGCTGAGGCCGCACGCCTTTGACTCCTATGTGCAGCAATTCGACCGGCTGGTGAGCGGCCAGGACAAGGTGGCTCTCACCGCACAGTATTCGGGCTATCTGACCATGAAGGCGAAAGGCGCGCCGGTGGTTTTCGTCTATCCGCCGGATGGCGTCGTAGCTGCGCCGCAGCCTTGGGGCATTGTAAAGGAAGCGCCGCATCCCGCGTCCGCGCAGCTGTTCATGGACTGGTTCCTGGGTGTGCCCGGGCAATCGGGGAACGTGGCGGAGCTGTTCACCTACTCGCCGCGCCCGGATGTGCCGCCTCCGCCCGGAGGCGCCGGCGTGAACGAGTTCAAGCTGCTGATCCCGAACGACTGGCAGGCTTTCGAGAAGACCCACACGCAGTTCGTACGCGAGTGGGACAAGATCACCGGCCTGCGCTGAACAGGATCGACCGTGATTGTACGCGGACTGAGCCTGCGACAGATCGTGATGCCGCTCGTCGTGCTGCTGTGCGGCGCGCTGGTGCTGTACCCGATCGGCTTCCTGATCAACGAATTGCTCAACGTCGGCGATCCGTCCACTTTCCCGCCTGAGGAATACGGGTTCGACAACTTCACGAACCTGATCGACGACTATCACATCCTGGCAAACACCGCGCTGGTGGCCTGCATCGCCACCGTGCTCGCGGTGTTGTTCGGCTTCCTGCAGGCCTGGATCCTGACGCGCACCAACATCCCCGGCCGCCAGCGGCTCGAGCGGCTGATGGAGCTCCCCTACTACATGACGCCGCTGATCGGCGCGCTGGCATGGGGCGTGCTGCTGGGGCCGAAGACCGGACTGGTCAATCAGGTGTGGCGCTCGCTCGGTTCACCGGGCGATCTGTTCAACATCTACTCACCCTATGGCATCGCCTGGGTGATGGCGCTGTTCGAGGGCACCGTGGCGTTCGTCATGATCTCCGCGGCGATGAAGTCGATGGACCCCTCGCTCGAGGAAAGCTCGCGCGTGCTCGGCGCGGGCAAGCTGCGCACGGCGCTGCGCATCACTTTGCCGCTGGTCGCGCCGGGCGTGCTGAGTGCCACGATCTTCGTGTTCGCCGAGATGCTCGGCTCGTTCGCCGCGGCGTTCGTGCTGGGAATTCCCGGCCGGTTCTATGTCGTCACCACGGCGATCTGGCAGGCGACGCTGTCCTTTCCGCCCGACTACGGCCGCGCGGCGGCGATGGGGCTGTCGCTGTTCGGCGTCATGCTGATCACGCTGACGGTTGCCCGGGTCGTGCTGCGCCATGGCAGCTACGCTACCATCACCGGCAAGGCGTTCCGCCCACGCGAGATGGATGTCGGACGCATGCGCTGGCCACTGCTGGGCATCGCCTGGGGCTACATCATCGTCGCGGTGATTCTTCCCCTCGGCGCGCTGTTGCTCACCTCGTTCGAGCGATTCGCCACCGTGATCCTGCCGCAGATGCAGTTCACTTTGGCCAACTATGAAACCGCATTGCAGATGGGCTCCGTCGGGCCGGCCTTCGTCAACAGCCTGACCCTCGGCATTTCGGTCGCGACGATCGGCGTGCCGGTGATGGGCGTGCTGGCCTGGATCATCTACCGCTCGCGCATGCCGGGTCGAGGCGCGGCGGAATACGTGATCATGTTTCCGCAGGCGGTGCCGCGTCTGGTGTTCGGCCTTGGACTGCTGTGGGCCTGGATCAATCTGCCGATCCCGATCTACGGCACGTTGTGGCTGCTGGGTCTGGCGTATTTCACCGTGTTCCTGCCGCTCGGCCTGCGCACCATCGCCAGCGTGGTGCTGCAGGTGGACCCGAGCCTGGAGGAGTGCGCGCGGGTCTGCGGCGCGCCATGGATCTATCAGATGCGCACGGTGACATTGCCGCTGCTGCGGCCGGGCATGGTGGCGGCATGGCTGCTGATCTTCATCGCATCGGTTCGCGAACTGGGGGTTTCGATCTTCCTGATGGGTCCGAATTCAAAGGTGATCGCACCGGCGATCGTCAATTCCTGGCTCAGCTCGAGTTCGGAACTGTCCGCCGCGATGGCGCTGATCCAGACCACGACCGTCTTCGCCGCGGTCGCCATCATGTTCAGCCTGGCCCGCCGCGTCACCGGCGTGACGCAATGACGCGCCCGCGCATCGAGGTTGCCGACCTGGTCGTGCGCTATGGCGACGCGACCGCCGTCGACGGTATCGGCTTCGACATTGCGCCCGGCGAACTGGTGACGCTGCTTGGCCCGTCCGGCTGCGGCAAGACCACGACCTTGCGCGCGGTCGCCGGTCTGGAAACGCCGAGCTCCGGCAGCATCCGGTTGAACGACGAAACAGTCTATTCCGCGGCGGAGCGACGCAACGTGCCGACCGAGAAGCGTGGCGTCTCGATGGTGTTCCAGTCCTATGCGATCTGGCCGCACATGACGGTGTTCGACAACGTTGCGTACGGCCTGCGCGTGCGCAAGCTGCTGCCGGCCGAAGTGCGACAGAACGTGCAGCGCGTGCTTGGGCTTGTGCAGATGCAGGATTTTTCCGAGCGTCCCGCTTCGAAGTTGTCGGGCGGGCAGCAGCAGCGCGTGGCGGTGGCGCGGGCGATCGCGTTCTCGCCGAATGTGCTGCTGTTCGATGAACCGCTGTCCAACCTGGATGCGAAGCTGCGCGCCGAGATGCGCGTCGAGCTGCGCGAGTTGCAGCGGCGGCTGGACATCACGTCGCTCTATGTGACGCACGACCAGGAGGAGGCGCTGGCGATCTCCGACCGGGTGATCGTGATGAATGGCGGCAGGATCGAGCAGATCGGCACGCCGGAGGAAATCTACAACCGGCCGCGCAGCCGCTTCGTCGCCGATTTCGTCGGTTCGGCGAATCTCATTCAGGGTCAGGTTCGTGGCCCCTCGCAATCGAACGATACGCTGATCTTCGAGGCGGAAGGCGGCATGCAGCTGGAGGTCGTCGCGGCGGACGCGTCGCGCGATGGAGGGAACACGGTGGCGCTGCGGCCTTCCTATATCCACCTTGGGAACGCGCCAGGATCACGGAACGCGGTGACAGGCAGCATCCATCGCCGCATGTTCCACGGCGATTTCATTCAGTACGTGGTGGACTGGCCGGCGGGCCAGCTGATCGTGCGTCGGCCGCCCACCGAACTGTTCGATGAAGGCAGTGCGGTGATGATCTCGTTTGAGCCGGTGCACTGTGTTCTGTTATGAGCGAGCCAGGAACATTACCCGATCTGCTGCGTGACGGACTCGACGTCGTGTTTGTCGGGATCAATCCGTCCGTGTATTCAGCAACGATCGGCCACTACTTCGCTCGGCCGGGCAATCGGTTCTGGCCCTGCTTTTCGGATTCTAAATTGAGCTGCCGAGCGAGGCAAGGGCTCGGGGTACAGCAACTCCAACCCGTGCACGATCATTGCCTGCCGGACTACGGCATTGGCTTCACCGACGTGGCGAAACGCCCCACCTCGAATGTCGCGGGGCTTGGGCCCGACGAGCTCACGGACGGTGCGAAACGCCTGCGCGCCAAGCTGGATCGCTTTCGGCCTCGCTTTGCATGTTTCCACGGCGTGACGGGTTATCGCCCATTCTGTCGCGCCGTAGGACTTTCCTTGGACAAACTCAGTCTGCCGCTTGGGCGCCAGCGCCTGGCGCTGGGTGGAACACGACTGTTTGTCGTGCCAAACCCCAGTGCTGCCAATGCGCATTTCACTCGTATTGAGCAGACCGACTGGTACGACCGCCTTGCGGAAGACCTTCAAATCGCCTGACGCAAGAGCTCAACGGATCGGCGAACCCCGTCCAGCGGCGGCAGCAGCATGTCCTCATGCTCGATCGACAGCACATCGTCATAGCCAACCAGCCGCAGCAGCGAGCAGAACTGTCGCCACCACAGGAGATCATGCCCGTAGCCGAGCGTGACATAGCTCCAGGAGCGCTCGAGCAGCCGTTCCACCGGCTTGGTGTCGATAAGGCTGTTGATCGACGCATTGACAGGATCGATCCGCGTGTCCTTGGCATGCACATGATAGATCGCCGGCGCGAGCTGGCGCGTGGCGGCGAGCGGATCGGCGCCCATCCAGAACAGGTGGCTCGGATCGAAATTCGCACCCACCACGGGACCGACGGTATCGCGCAGCCGGAACAGCGTCTCCACGTTGTATACGTTTTGCTGGCCATGCAGTTCCAAACACAGTCTGCCCACGCCAGCGGATTTCGCCTCCGCCACCAATCCCCGCCAATATGGGATCAGTACCTCGTCCCATTGCCAGGCCAGCACGCGCGCAGCCTCCGGTGGCCACGCCGTGGTGATCCAGTTCGCATTGGCATCACCCGGACCTCCCGGGCAGCCCGACATCATCACGACACGATCCACACCCAGCAATCCGGCCAGACGGATCGTCTTCGAGGTAACCGCCTGGTGCCGGCGGCCGACCTCACCCGGATGCAGCGGATTGCCCGAACAGTTCAGCGCGCTGAGGGCGAGCCCGTGATCGCTCAGTTTCGCCATGAATTCGTCGCGCGTGGTCGCACTGTCCAACATTGTGTCGAGGTTCAGATGCGGCGCGCTCGACCAGTTGCCGCAGGGAAACTCCAGCATTTCGACGCCAAGTTCGGCCGCCGTGCGCAGCAGTTCATCGAACGGCAGATGGCTCAAACTGTCGGTCACCATGCCGATGCGCATGCCCGCTCTCCCGCCTTTCAGTTGACCGTCACCGTCTGCCCGCTCGACGCCAACTCCGTGGCGGCGTCCGCGAGCAACAGGGCCTTCAGGCCATCTTCGCCGTCGGGCTTCGGCGACTGGCGCCCTTCCACGGCCGCGATGAATGTATCCAGTTCCGCCCGATATGCCGCCGCATAGCGCTCCAGGAAGAACGGCAACACCGGATCGGTGGTGAAGCCCGCGCCGGTTGCCAGTTCCACGGTGGTCGGCGTCACATTGCCGGCGCGCAGCAGGCCCTTCGCGCCATGCGCCTCGATGCGCTGATCGTAGCCATAGGTGGCACGGCGCGAATTGGAGATCTGGCAGATCTTTCCCCGCGCCGTACGCAATGTCACCACGGCCGTATCCACATCGCCGGCCGCCGCGATGGCAGGGTCCACCAGGCAGGACGCGGCGGCATGCACCTCGACCGGTTCCTCGCCCAGCAGGAAACGCGCCATGTCCAGGTCGTGGATCATCATGTCGCGGAACAGCCCGCCCGACGTTGCGACATAGGACAGCGGCGGCGGCGCCGGATCGCGGCTGATGATGGTCAGCAGCTCCAGTGCGCCGACCTCGCCGCCGTCCAGCCGGCGCTTCAGGGCGGAAAAATGCGGATCGAAGCGGCGGTTGAAGCCCACCATCAGCGCGACGCCGGCGCGCCTGACCGCATCCAGGCACGCGCGCACCCGCGGCGCCGACAGATCGATCGGCTTCTCGCAAAAGATCGCCCGCCCGGCGGCGGCGGCGCGCTCGATATAGTCGGCATGCGTCGGCGTCGGCGAGCCGATCAGCACGGCGTCGGCCGCGAACGCCGCATCCAGCGACAGCGCCTGCGCGCCGCATGCCGTGGCCAGACGCTCTGCCGCACCAATGTCGACATCCGCCACACCCGCCAGGCGCGCTTCGGGGTGCGCCGCGATGTTGCGTGCATGGATGTTGCCGATGCGACCCGCGCCGATCACTGCGATGCTCAGCATCACGCGCCCTCCTCTTCCCGCCTGCCGCGTGGAACAATAGCAACGGAGCCGCCACCTGGCATGAGGGGAAACGCGACAATGGGCACGATCCGTCTGACCATGGCGCAGGCACTGGTGCGCTATCTGGCTGCGCAGCAGACCGAACTCGACGGCCAGCGCGTGACGCTGTTCGCCGGTGTCTGGGCGATCTTCGGCCACGGCAATGTCGCCGGGCTAGGCGAGGCATTGCAGGCGCATCGCGCCGATTTTCCGACATACCGTGCGCACAATGAGCAGGCGATGGCGCTGGCCGCGATCGGCTATGCCAAGGCGATGCACCGGCGCCGGATCATGGCCTGCACCACATCGATCGGACCGGGTGCCACCAACATGGTAACGGCGGCCGCGGTGGCGCATGTCGACCGGCTGCCGGTATTGCTGTTGCCCGGCGACGTGTTCGCATCGCGCCGGCCCGACCCGGTGCTGCAACAGGTAGAAAACTTCGGCGACGGCACGGTATCCGCAAATGACTGCTTCCGCCCGGTATCGCGTTACTTCGACCGGATCACCCGGCCGGAGCAGATCATTGCCGCACTGCCGCGTGCCATATCGCTGCTGACCGATCCGGCCGCGTGCGGACCTGTCACGCTCGCGCTGTGTCAGGATGTGCAGGCGGAGGCATTCGACTATCCCGAGAGCTTCTTTGCTGCTCGGGTTTGGCATGTCCGGCGGCCTCGGCCCGATGAGACGGAACTGGCCGAGGCCGCGCGCGTGCTGCGTGGAGCCCGGGCACCGCTGATCATCGCGGGCGGTGGCGTGCACTATTCGGAAGCGTCGGCCGCGCTGGATCGCTTCGCCACCGCGCACGACATACCGGTCGCGGAGACCCAGGCCGGCAAGAGCGCGTTGTCGCATGATCATCCGCTCAACCTCGGGGCGATCGGCGTCACCGGCACATCCGCCGCAAACGAGGCGGCGCGCTCGGCCGATGTCGTCCTGGCCGTCGGCACACGGATGCAGGATTTCACCACCGGATCGTGGTCGCTGTTCCGCCACCCGGGTCGCCGACTGATCGGACTCAACGTCCAGTCGTTCGATGCGGCGAAGCACCAAATGCTGCCGCTGGTTGCCGATGCGCGCGTGGGTCTGACGGCTCTCGGCAGCCTGCTTGCCGGATATCGCGCGCCCTCGGCATGGCGCACCGCCGCGGCCAGTGCCATGGCCGAATGGCGGCAGGCGGTCGCCGCGGCCACTGCGCCATCGAATGCACCATTGCCCTCCGACGCGCAGGTGATCGGAGCGGTGCAGCGCGCCACGCCTGCCGATGCGATCGTCGTCTGCGCCGCCGGCGGTCTGCCGGGCGAATTGCACAAGCTGTGGCAGGCGCAACAGGTGGGCACATATCACCTGGAATACGGCTATTCCTGCATGGGCTACGAGATCGCCGGCGGGCTTGGCGTCAAACTGGCACGGCCGGATCGTGAGGTGATCGTGCTGGTCGGCGACGGCAGCTACCTGATGCTGAACTCGGAGATCGCCACGTCGGTGATGCTGGGACTGAAGCTGACGATCGTGCTGCTGGACAACGGCGGCTTCGGCTGCATCGACCGCCTGCAGCGCGCCACCGGCGGCGCGGCCTTCAACAACCTGCTCGCCGACTGCGGCACCGCGCCGGCGATCGACTTCCGTGCGCATGCCGCCAGCCTCGGCGCACTGGCCGAGCAGGTGGAGAGCCTGACGGAACTGGAAGCCGCGCTGCGCCGCGCCCACGTCGCAGAGCGCACCAGCGTGATCGTGATCCGCACCGATCCGCGCATCGCGACCGCCGCGGGAGGTCATTGGTGGGACGTCGGTGTTCCCGAAGTTTCCACACGGACAGAAGTGCAGGCGGCACGCTCGGACTACGAAGTGCACCTGGAAGCGCAGCGCCTGGGCGATTGAATATCGGCGAGGACTCGCCACGAATATCTAATCAAGTGTCGCAGGAATGGTCCCTCTAGTTGTCATCGGCGCTTTCGCGGGGATGACGACAAAATCGGAAGGCTGGCCGTAACCGATGCAGCCAATTCGCGGCGAGCCCCTAAGCTCAGGCCGACCGGAGAAGGCGTACATCTCGCACGCTTGCGGGAGAGGCGTAATCGCATGACTGCGCGATCCCCGCTGCGTCGAGCAGCCTGGTGCGGAACGCCGCTTCGCTGTAGCGCTCAGCTGCATACGTGATCTGCGCCGCGCATTGGCTCGCCCAGAGCCCGTCATCTTCCAGCAGTTCGCAGACTGTATCGGCAAAGTTCTGCGGGCCATCGCAGATCGATGCGACCCGATCGAGGCCAGGCAGTCCCTGTGCGCCAATCGGCGTGGTCACCAGCGGCAGCCCTTCGCGCAACGCCTCGACGACCTTCAGCTTCACGCCCGCACCGTAGCGCAACGGCACGACGGCCACCCGCGACGTGCGGTAGAATTCTCGAAGTTCGGCGTCACTGACATTCGCTGCCACGCTGATGGTATCGCCCGCCAGTCCCAGCACCTCCCGCGAGGGGTTGGAGCCGACAACAGCCATTTTCACCGAGGGGACGCGCTGCCGGATCAGCGGCAGCACGTGATCCGCGAACCACAGCACTGCCTCCTGGTTGGGTCCATGCGCGAAGCCCCCGACGAACAGGATGACTGGATCGGGCGCTGCCTCCCTGGGTGCGGCAAATTCGGCAAAGCAATACGGGAGAATAGCGCGCGCGGTCACGTCGGGCTCCATGTCCGTCACAATCGCCGCCTCTTCGTCCGACGGGTAGAGCACGACGTCTACATCACGCCAGACCGATCGCTCCAGCTGCTCCATGCGGTCCGCGGCGCGGGCAAGCGATGTGTCGCAAAGGACGTCCGCCTGCTGTCGCATCCGGCGAAAATGCAGGTCGTGGCCGTAGTAGATCAGCCGGCTGCCGCCAGTGCGTTTGAGCTCCGGAAGGAAGGCTGCCGCGACCTCCGGCCTGCTCAGCAGCACATAGTCGACATCGGCGCCGTTCTCGGCAAACCATAGGCCGAACGAGTCGCCGTCACCGCCATACGCGACCTCCACGCCCATATCCTGCAAGGCGTCCGTATAGCCTGGACTGTAGTGCAGATTGTGCGGCCAGAACTTGACGATCATGCCGGCCGCCTGCAGCGCCTGGATGCAGCACATGATGGTGCGTGAGCCGGCATCCCGATCGGGCTGGGGCACATAGTGGTCGACCACAAGGATCACCGGCCGATCGTGCGCGCGGTCGCGTGCCCGCATGACATGCTCGCCGTTCGGCAAATGCTCCGTCGTCAGGACCTTGTGCCAGCGTTCGCGGAATCGCTTCCGGTTGAGGCATGAAAGGAGTGATGCCCCGGTGAAGTGCCTGCCGTAGCTGGTGCCCTCGAAATGCACGACACGCGAGCGCGGCTGATAGAGCACCTGATATCCGTGCTCGCGCAGCCTGAAGGCAAGATCGCTGTCCTCGCAATACGCCGGCGCCTAGCGATCATCGAACCCGCCGAGCCGCGCGAACAGCAGCCGAGGCACCATGAGCGAAGCGCCCGAGCAGTAGTCGACCTCGCGGAGGTAATTGTAGACGGGTTTGTTCGGATCATCGAGCCGGCCATAGTTCCAGCCGGACGCATCGTTCCAGATGATCGCGCCGGCCTCCTGCAGCCTGCCATTCGGGTAGAGCAGTTTCGAGCCGACCGCACCGACGTTGCTGCGTGCCCGGAAGGGAGCCAGCATGGCGTCGAGCCAGCCAGGCTGAACCAGCGTGTCGTTGTTCAGGAACAGCAGGAACTCGCCGTTGGCTGCATGTGCTGCGTTGTTGCACGAACGCAGAAACCCGATGTTGCGCGGATTGACGATCAGCCTGATGCCGTGGATGTCCGCGAGGCAGGCGGTGGACAGGTCAGGTGTCGCGTCATCGACGACGATCACTTCGATTTCGGCATTGGGCGGATGCGCGGCGATCGAGGCGAGACAATCCAAGGTGAATTTGACCTTGCTGCAGGCCGGAATGATGATCGACACAACGGGGTGCGCCGCACATGGCAGCACGATCTGCCGGGGATCGACCGACAGCGCCGGATGCGCCGGTATCTCCAAATATATGGGCGGCCGACGGCGCAGGCGCCTGGCGCGCAGCCAGAAGCCTATTTGCGTCGGCAATTGCAGCGTGAGCGTCCACCAGACGAGCAGCACGGCACGCCGCGCCTGGCGTCGAAACCACGGCATCGCCGCGTGGAAGGCAGTCGCAACCGCCGACTGGTAGCCTCGGACCGTGTGAGTGCTCATCGCACACGGACGTAGGTGGAATCGGTTAATATTTCCTTGCCGGCGCGGTTCCCTTCAGCGCGCGAAACGCCGCGCGCCATACGGTGCGGGATCGATGCCCGGCGGCTGGCCGGTTATCAGGCGCGCGAGCAGCCGCCCGCTCGGCGGTCCGCCGCTCATGCCGAAATGGCCGTGGCCGAATGCGAGATGCAGGCCTGGGTGACCCGCCACCGGCCCCAGAATAGGCAGGCTGTCGGGAGTCGATGGACGAAAGCCCATCCAGTAGCGCACGTCGCCCGCCTCCAACGCGGGGAACAGACGGCGCGCGTGGTCCACCAGGATCTTCGCGCGCCGTTCATCGGGGGGCGCGTCGAGACCGGCGATCTCCACCGTGCCGGCAATGCGCAGCCCGTCCTCCATCGGCGTCATGAAGAAGGCGCGCGTCTTGCTGCTGATCGGAATCCGCGGCTGCAGACTGGGTGAGAACAGCATGGCGTGATAGCCGCGCTCGGTCTCCAGCGGCACGCGAATGCCGAGCGGGGACAGAAGCTGGGCGGACCACGCACCGGCGGCGACCACCACGCATTCCGCGCCACGGTTGGCGAAGTTGGTCATCACCATAAAGCCGCCGCCGTCGCGCGGGATCAGCTTCATCGCACGTTCGGCGATGATGTCGCCCCCGCCCGAGCGGAACAATTCGCCGAGCGATTGCACGATGCGTTGCGGGCTTACCGTGTGACCGTTGCCTGGCAGGTGCAGGCCGCGTGTGATGTCGCGTGCGATACCCGGGAACATCTGCCGCAGATCGTCCGCGTCGAGAGGCTGCGACCGGATGCCGTGACGATCGCGGATCTGCTGCTCGATGGCTTCGGTGGGGCTTGCATCGTCGCCCTCCCACACATGCACCTGCCCGGACGGACGGATCAGGTCGTGGTACAGCGCGTCGCCGAGCAGTTCGCGCCAGCAGTCCAGCGTTTCGCGATGCAGCGCGCGCATCGCGTCGGACACCGCCAGCACGCGGTCGAGCTTTCCCGCCATTGCCCATTGCAGCAGCCATGGCAGAGCGCGGGGGAGGTAGGACGGCCGCACCGCCAGCGGTCCCAGCGGATCGCGCAACCAGCCCGGCACCTTGCGCAGCATGCCGGGCATGGCGATCGGCGTCGCGGTATCCGGGCTGAGCATACCGGCATTGCCGAATGACGCGCCTCCCGCGGGGCCCAACGGATCGAGCACCGCCACCTGCAAGCCTGCTCGTTGCAGGTAGAGCGCGGTCGAGAGGCCAACGACGCCGGCGCCGATGACGAGCACTGGATGGTTGGCGGTGGTCACGCTGCCTCAACTTCCCCTTTGGTTTCCAAAGCCAGTCTAGCGCAGCTTTTGATCGAGCGCGTCGCGCAGGCCATCGCCAAGCAGGTTGAATGCCAGCACCGTGACGAAGATGGCGATGCCAGGGAACAGCGTGATCTGATCCGCCACGCCGAGATAGCTGCGGCCTTCCGCCAGCATCGCGCCCCACTCTGGGCTCGGCGGCGGTGCGCCCAATCCGATGAAGCTCAGCGCCGCCGCCGTCAGGATCGAGGTGCCGACGCGCAACGAACAGTAAACGATCACACTGGGCAGCGTGCCCGGCAGGATATGCCGCAGCATCAGCAATGGCGCGCGCACACCGATGCTGCGCGACGCCTGCACATAGAGCGTCTGCTTCAACGCCAGCGTGCTGCCGCGCACGAGACGGGCAAACACCGGCACGCTGAACACCGCGATGGCGTAGATCACGTTGTCGATGCCCGGGCCGAGCAGCGCCACGACGCCGATCGCCAGCAGGATGCCGGGGAAGGCAAGCAGCACGTCCATCACGCGCATGATCAGGGCGTCGACGATGCCGCCGAAGAAGCCGCTGACCAGGCCGAGCGCCACGCCCACCACGCCGCCGAGCGCCACCGACACAAATCCGACGGTAAGCGAGATGCGGCCACCCCACAAGATACGGCTCCAGATGTCGCGGCCGAACGTGTCGGTGCCGCAGAGATGCTGCCAGGACGGACCCGCCAGCACGTTGTCGTAATCGGGCGTCGCCGGGCCGTACGGTGCGATCCACGGCGCGCCGAGCGCCGCCAGGATCAGCAGCATGATCACGCAGCCCGACACCAGCGCCACGCGCTTGCGACGGAAGCGGCGCCAGAACTCGGCCGATGGCGAACGCAACGCAGTGGCGGTGAGTGCCAAGTCGCTCATCGCAGGCGGATCTCCGGATTGACCAGCGCGTAGAGCAGATCGACGACCAGATTGATCAGCACGAACTCCAGGGAGAACAGCAGGATCTCCGCCTGGATCACCGGATAGTCCCGGTAGGCGACGCTATCGACCAGCAGCCGACCGAGACCCGGCCAGGCGAACACGGTTTCCACCACGATTGCGCCGCCGAGCAGGAAGCCGAACTGCAGCCCGGTCAGCGTGATCACCGGGATGAGTGCGTTGCGCAGCGTATGCTTCCACACCACGCCGCGTTCCGGCACGCCCTTGGCGCGCGCGGTGCGCACATAGTCCTCGGCGGCGATCTCGACAAATGCCGAGCGGGTGAAGCGCGCCATCACCGCGGCGACCGCGAGGCCGAGCGTGAATGCAGGCAGCACAAAGTTCTGCCAGGCGCCGTAGCCGCCGGTGGGCAGCCAGCCCAGCCGCACCGAGAACAGATCGATCAGCAGCAGCCCGAGCCAAAAGCCCGGAAACGAGATGCCGGAGATCGCCAGCACCATCGACGCCTGATCCTGCCAGCGTCCGCGCCGCACGCCGGACAGCACGCCGATGCCCACGCCGACCGTCACCGACCACAGCATGGCAACGACGGTGAGCAGCAGCGTCGGCATGAAGCGTTCGCCGATCAGTTCGGCCACCGGCTGGTGCGTCTTGATCGAGCGGCCGAGGCGCAGTTGCACGGTTTCGCCGAGGTAGCGCAGGTACTGGATGACCAGCGGCCGATCGAGACCCATGTCCGCGCGCACCGCGGCGATGTCCTGCGGTGATGCATCGGGCCCTGCGACCAGACGCGCGGGATCGCCTGGCAGGAGATGGACGAACAGGAAGACGAAGATGCTGACTGCCAGCAGGACGGGTATGGTGCCGGTCAGCCGGCGGATCAGGTAGTCGAGCACGCTGGCGCCCTCTCCCTACCCTCTCCCGCCAGCGGGAGAGGAGAAGACACGCCACGCCATCAAAACCAGGAGAAGACGCGCCATGTCATCGCCATCAAAACTCCTCTCCCGCTTGCGGGAGAGGGTAGGGTGAGGGTGCCGCCAATCAATCGAGCGCCGCGTCCGCGGTCAGGTGGAACTGCTGGTCCGGCCGTATGAACGCGCCGTGCAGCTTCTTCGAATACGCCGCCAGATTGTGCTCCACGGCGAGGTAGATCCACGGCGTGTCCTGCCATGCCTGCGCCTGCGCCTTGGCATAGGCCGCGCCGCGCTTCGTCGGATCAACCGTGCTCAGTCCATCCTCGATCGCCGCATCTGTCACCGGATTGCTGTACCAAGCGAGGTTGGCCAGCACGGGCGGGAACGATTTGGTGTAGAGCATCGGCCGCGTTCCCCAGTCCGCGTCGCCGGTCGAAGACGACCAGCGCCGTGTACAGCGTGACGATGGAGGCATCCTCGGGCTTCTGCACATTGAACATCTTCGCCGTCAGCACGCCGGCTTCCAGCGGTTCCACTTTCACCGTCACGCCAACCGCGGCAAGCTGCTGCTGGACGAACTGCATGCCGCGTTGAACCAGCGTATTGGAGCCGCCGGTCAGCGTGGTCTCGAAGCCGTTCGGATAGCCGGCCTCGGCGAGCAGCGCCTTCGCCTTCGCCGGATCGTAGGGCCAGGCGCCCTGCTTCGCGTAGAATGCCGAGCAGCGGCGGCATCGTCGAATCCATCGGATCGGCATGGCCGCTGAACACCACCTTGATGAACGCCTGCTTGTCCACCGCATAGTTCAGCGCCTGACGCACGCGCGGATCGTTGAACGGCTTGCGCATGTTGTTCAGCGCCACATAGCGGGACAGGATGGAAGGCTCGTCGAACACCGTGATCGTCGGGCTGTTCTCCAGCGATTTGATCATTTCGGGCGGCACCGGATAGATGAACTGCGCCTCGCCGGTCTGCAGCATCGCGATGCGTGCGCCGTTCTCGGGCACGCCGCGATAGGTGATGGTGTCGATCTTCGGCAGGCCCGGCTTCCAGTAGTGTTCGTTCTTCTTCATCTTCAGCGTATCGGCGGTCCAGCTGACGAACTGATAGGGGCCGGTGCCGGACGGATGCCGCGTCAACTCCTTGCCGAACTCCTGCACCGATTTCGGGCTGACGATCAGCGCGCCGGGATGCGCGATGTCGTTGACGAAGGCGCCGAACGGATATTTCAGCACCACCTTCACCGTGTGGTCGTCCACCACATCCGTGTGGTCGATCATCACGAACAGGCTCTGCCGCTTCAGGTGGTTCTCCGGATTGCCGGCGCGATCGAAGCTGGACTTCACCGCCGCCGCGTTGAACGGCGTGCCGTCGTGGAACGTCACGCCCTTGCGCAGGTGGAAGACGAACTCCTTGGCGTCCTCGTTCGCCTCGTAGCTCTCGGCGAGCTGCGGCTGCAGCTTCATATGTTCGTCGAGCATGTAGAGGCCCTCGAACATCAGCCGCGCCGCCGATTGCGACAGGTTGTCGTTGAGGTCGGCGGGATCGAGTCCGGTCAGGTTGTCGGGCACGCCGACCACAAGGTCCTTGGCGGCATGCGCCGCGCCTGCCGCGCCAAGCGCAAGCGAGGCAGCCAGCAGCACGCGGGAAAGAATGAGAGTCACCGGAAAATCCTCCTCGATCAGTACAGACCGCCGACGCGGTGGCGCGCGACGTAATGATCCTCGCCCACCTGGACCAGCGGCGCCACGATGGGGGGATCGTCGGGCCGACGCAATGGGCTCGGCACCTCGCTGTCGTCCAGCTCGATCGAGCGGTCGCGCCGGCGCGGATCGGGGATCGGCACCGCCGCGAGCAACCGCCGCGTATAGGCGTGCTGCGGATCGCCGAACACCGACTGGCGCGGGCCGATCTCGACGATCTGTCCGAGATACATCACCGCCACGCGGTGACTGATCCGCTCCACCACCGCCATGTCGTGCGAGATGAACAGATACGCCACGCCGAGCCGCGCCTGCAATTCCATCAGCAGGTTCACCACCTGCGCGCGGATCGACACGTCCAGCGCCGCCACCGCCTCGTCGGCGATGATCAGGCTTGGCTCCGAGGCGAGCGCGCGGGCGATGCAGGCGCGTTGCCGCTGCCCGCCGGACATCTCGTGAGGATATCGGCTGGCGTAGTCCGGTGTCAGACCGACCTGCCGCAGCAGTTCATGCACGCGATGCTCGACAGCAGCACCGTTCAACAGCCGATGCGTGCGGATTGGTTCGGCAATCGAAAAGCCGATGGTCAGGCGCGGGTCGAGCGAGGCGAAAGGGTCCTGGAACACATACTGCACCCCGCGCCGAGCCTCGCCTCACGCGCACGATCGAGCCGCGTGACATCCTCGGCATTCAAACGAATTTCGCCGGCCTGCGGCTGTTCGAGGCGGATGATGCTGCGCCCGGTGGTGGACTTCCCGCACCCGGATTCGCCCACGAGTGCCAATGTCTCGCCTTGCCGCACGACCAGGCTCACCTGCTCGACGGCATGGACGCGACCGATAACGCGAAACCAACGCTGAATGTCAAAGCGTGTGGTGAGACCCTTGATGTCAAGCACCGGCGGTTTGTCGAAGCGCACCGTCGCCTGCAACTCGGCTGCCTTGCCATCCTCGGGAAACGGCGCGGGCAGCGCCTGGCCGGCCAGACTGCCCAGCACCGGCACAGCCTTCAGCAGCATGCGCGTATACGGGTGCTGCGGCGCATCGAACACGCGCAGCGCATCGCCCTCCTCGACCTTGAGGCCGTCATGCATCACCAGCACGCGATCCGCCATCTCGGCTACCACGCCCATGTCGTGGGTGATGAAGATCAGGCCCATGCCGTATTCGCGCTGCAGCGACCGCAGCAGCCGCAGCACCTGCGCCTGCACGGTGACATCGAGCGCGGTGGTCGGTTCATCGGCGATCAGCAGGCGCGGCCGACAGCACAGCGCCATGGCGATCATCACGCGCTGGCGCATGCCGCCGGAGAGCTGGAACGGATAGCGCTGCAACTGCCGCGCCGCTTCCGGGATGCGCACGTGTTCCAGCAGGCGTCGCGCCTCGGCCAGCGCGGGGGTGTGGCCAAGGCCCTGATGGAGCATCACCGCCTCGGCAATCTGATCGCCGATACGCAGCACGGGATTGAGGCTGCTCATCGGCTCCTGGAAGATCATCGCCATCTCGGGGCCGCGCAGGCGCCGCATTGCATCGGCCGGCTCGACGACGAGGTCGCGCTGGCGCGCGGTGCGGTCGGTGAACAGGATACGGCCCGCGGTGATGCGCCCGCCGGTGTGGTCGATCAGCCGCGTGACGGAGAGCGCGGTCACCGACTTGCCGGACCCGGACTCTCCGACGATCGCGAGCGTCTCACCCTGGTCCACGTGAAGGTCGAGATCGCAGACAACGGTCGAAGGCCCCTGGTCGGTGGCGAACGCGACGCTCAGGCCCTGGACGTCGAGCAGATTCCGGGTCTGGGACAGCAGCGCATTCTCCGGGAGTGTGTCCGCGCATTGATGCCCGGCGCTGTAACGGCAGGCAAGTTGCACTGGTACACCTCTCCCGCAGTGCGGGAGAGGTCGCGAGGGGGTGCGGGAGAGGGTCGCACCGCCGGCACCCTCTCCCGTCGCGCGTTGCGCTCCGACCTCTCCCATTTCGTGGGCGAGGTGTACGTATTCTACAGCGCGATATCCGTACCCAGATGAAACAGGCAGTCGCCTCGCATCGTGCGTCCGGGAATGCGCTTGCACAGAACGAAGCCGTCGCGGGCGAAATGCGTGGAGGCCGGTTCGGCCCATGGCGTCTCCGGGAAGTGGATGCGCGCAGCGGGCTGACCGGCCTCCACCATATCGCCCAGATCGACCAACGGCTCGTAGAGGCCGTTCTCCGGCGCATAGACATAGTAGTCACCGCCGCCGACCTCCAGAAAACGCTGCGGCCCGTCGGGAGCGATGCGCGCGCTCTCGGGCAATATGCCGAGATGCACCAGAACGTTGTTCACGCCCCGCTCGGCGATGCGGACGGCAGCGCGCGTCACGTGTCCCGAGCCGCCCAGCTCGGTGCCCACCGCGAGCACGCCGTGACGGATTGCGCCGCCCGACAAGGTCTGGTCGCCGCCCTGATTCGCCTCCACGACGTACGAAAGCGGCGAGCCGAACGCCTTCAGTGCCGCGATGCCCTTGGCGTTGTCCGCATCGCGGCCGTAACCGCCCAGCAAAGCCGCCGGAACGTACATCAGCGACGAACCGCCCGAGTGCAGATCGCACACCAGATCCGCCAGCGGCACCAATTCGTGCTCGATATAATAGGCGATCTGCTGCGTAACCGTGCCGTCCGGATCACCAGGGAACAACCGGTTGAGATTGCCCTCGTCGATCGGCGACGTCCGGCGGCCGGCCACCGCGGCGGGGAAGTTGGCGGCAGGCAGGATGATGACGCGGCCCTGGATACGCGCCGGATCCAGGGCCTTCGCCAGATTGCACAGCGCGACCTGGCCCTCGTATTCGTCGCCATGCGTCCCGGATACGAGCAGGGCAGTGGAACCGTCGCCGTTCTTCAGTAGCACGATGGGGATCGGGATGAACCCGTAGGCGGAGCTGTGCACCGAATGGAACAGCCGCAGGAAGCCGTGCTGGCGGCCGTTCCTGCCGAAATCGACTTCCGCGACGATGCGGCTTCTGCTGGTGGCCGACATTGCCCCCTCCCCGTTCCCAGATCAGGATAGGATCGGGAGGCAACAAGATGGAAGACTTGCAGCTGGTGTACGAGCCGTTCCCCAGCGACACCTTGACGCGGTTCCTGTCCGACCACGTGAACGATCTCAATTTCGCCAGAACCGGCGTCACCGATTGGCACCCCATCGGCTACTTCCTGAAGAATGCGCGCGGCGAATGGCTCGGCGGCCTGACCGGCTACACCTGGGCCGGCTGGATGCACGTGAACTTCCTGTGGGTAACGGAAACGCTTCGCGCTCAGCGTCACGGAACGCGACTGATGGACGCCGCCGAGGCGTTTGCCGTCGAGCACGGCTGCGTTGGCGCGACGTTGGAGACCCACAGCTTCCAGGCCCCCGGATTCTACGCCAAACGCGGCTATGAGGTGTTCGGCACCCTGGAGGATTATCCACCCGGGCATAGCAAGTTGTTCCTCCGCAAGCGGCTGGCGCAATCCTGACTTGCGGCGCGGCGTCCTTTCCGCCATATTGCCTCCCCATCAGCAACAACAGAAAGGAGGTGATCCAGTGTCTCATTGTTTGATGTCGGCGCCGTTTGCCGCGACCTGGATCTCCGCAACGAAGGCTTTCGTCGCGGACTAGGTTTCGTCGGGCGACGGACGCCCACAGACAATGCCGAAGGCTCCGGAGGGCAACCTCCGGAGCCTTTTTCATTTCAGACGCCGGAGGCTTCCGCCGGCGGCCGGCGCTTCATGAACGCGGCGCGCAGGCAGGTGGCGACCATCTCGCCGCGCTGGTTAAGTGCCTGATGCTCGAATTCAACCACGCCGGCCTCCGGCGAGAACGCGATGCCCGCAACGAACGCACAATCGAGCGGGCGTAAATCGTGTCGCCATGGAACACCGGCTTGGGAAACTCGACCTTGTTCATGCCGAGGTTGGCGATGGTCGTGCCGAGCGTCGTGTCGCCGACCGTCATGCCGATCATCAGGCCCAGCGTGAACAGCGAGTTGACAATGCGCTGACCGAATTCAGTGGTCTTGGCGAATTCCTCGTCCAGATGCAGCGGTTGCGGATTAAGGGTCAGAGCGCTGAACAGCACGTTGTCCATTTCGGTGACGGTGCGGCTCAGCGCATGCTCGAAGATCTGGCCTTCGTGGAAGTCCTCGAAATACAGCCCGGCCACGATCTGCCTCCCGATGCCCGGCATCATCAGACAATGAAGCCACGCCTGACGCCAGAGGCACCGGGCTCGGGATGGTGACGGTCTGTCACCCAGCCGTGTGACGCAATTCACACCATAAAAGCCGGGACTAACCGTAGATTGCTGCCATGAGCGGGGCACCTGGAGCCCTCTCACATGCCCGATGACTGAGCGTATCAACGAACAACCAAGGGAAACACCAATGGTCATCAAGAAGGACATCCGCGTCCACTCGATCAAGCGCTACGGTTGGGTGCCGGACCTCCCCGATGTCCGCGATCATATGTACGCCGCACCGGTGGCGATGCTGGCCAAGCTTCCGCCAAAGATGGACCTTCGCCCGAACTGCCCGCCGCCCTATGACCAGGGGCAGTTGGGCAGTTGCACCGGCAACGCCATCGCCGGCGCGGTGCAGTTCGATCGGGAGAAGCAGCATCTCAAGCCGGACTTCGTGCCGTCCCGCCTGTTCATCTACTATGGCGAACGGGTCATCGAGGGCACCGTCGCCACCGACGCCGGCGCGCAGATCCGTGACGGCATCAAGGTCGTTGCCAAGCAGGGCGTCCCGCCGGAGACGGACTGGCCTTACGACATCACCAAGTTCGCCGACAAGCCGCCGGCGAAAGCGTTCACCGACGCGCTGAAGGACAAAGCGGTGAGCTACAGCAGGCTGACGCAGAGCCTCAGCCAGCTGAAGGGGTGCCTCGCGTCCGGCTATCCGTTCGTGTTCGGCTTCACCGTCTATGAAAGCTTCGAAAGCCAGCAGGTGGCGCAGACCGGCATCGTGCCGATGCCGGCCTCGGGCGAAAGCGTGCTCGGCGGTCACGCGGTCCTGGCGGTGGGCTACGACGACACCCAGCAGCGCTTCATCGTGCGCAACTCGTGGGGCACGGATTGGGGCATGAAGGGCTATTTCACCATGCCCTATGCCTACCTGACGGAGCGCAACCTATCGAGCGACTTCTGGACCATCCGCCTGGTCCAGGGCTGACGAAGGCACGGACCCGCGGGCACGATGCCCGCGGGTCCGTGCCGTCATTGCGTCACGCGGACGTGCAGGGCAAAGGATCTGGCCGCCGCTTCCGGCTGGAAGCTGCGGGCATACTGCATGGCGATGTGGCATTCGCCGATACGGCACCCTTGATCTGCCACGTGTGCTCGCCGCCCTGGCCCGGCGGTCCGGCCGGGCGCTCGAAGCTGTCGCTCACCACGACACAGGCTGGCGCACCATCAGCAACGAATGCCCAGCGGTATCCGGTTGTCGGATTCTCCGCCAGGCGAAGTTCGATCACCTGACCGACCGGCAGGTCGATGGACTGTCCCGAGTGGTTCTGATCGACGACAATCACCGGCGTGCTCCTTGCACTATGTTATATCAGCTTCGCCTCGAAAGGCGGGATCAGGTCGGGCGCATCGAACTCCAGCACCCAAACGTCCGGGTCGAAATTCGCCTGGCGCGCGACATAGGCATCCGCCGCCGCCTGATCGACGGGCGTCGCGCCGGTCCCGCGCATCCACGCCGGCGCGCCATCGGCGGTGCGCATCTGGGACAGGACGGAAAACCCGTCGCGGCCGCGCAGCACCACGAGCACGCCGCCCGAGTTCGGGTCGCCCTTGCGCAGGACCGCGCCGGGCCGACCGTCCAGGTCGCCCATGCGCAGTGCCATCTTCACCCACAATCCCGCCTTCACCCGAGGTTCGGCCATGCCACTTCCCCGATCGCCTCGCCATTGTGCAGGATGGACGCGCCACTGCGCGAATCGAGGCCGCCATGCGATGGATCGCAGCCCTGCTTGCCCTGCTCACCGGTGCCACGGCGGCACGCGCCGAGGACGCGGTCAGCTTCGGCCTCGATTGGGTGGCAGAGGCGGAATACGGCGGGTACTACCAGGCCGTTGCCACCGGCCTTTACGCCAGGCGCGGGCTGAAGGTGACCATCCGCCAGGGCGGACCGCAGGTGAACCAGATGCAGCTGATGATGGCCGGCAGGCTGGATTTCAACCTCGGCGGCGGTCGGGCGATCGAGTTCGTGCAGCAGAATCTCCCCTTTGTTGCCATCGCGGCGATCTTCCAGAAGGACCCGTCGGTGTTGATCGCGCATCCGGGGCAGGGCAACGACAGTTTTCCGGCATTGAAGGGCAAGCCGATCCTGATCGGCGCCGATACGCGCTCGGGCTGGTGG